>JAUHVL010000007.1 GCA_030425045.1 bacterium | reverse complement strand
CATAAGCAAATCCTTTAATTTTGTTTTTAGCATTACAAGTATAAGGATTTGCTTACTTTTCTACATACGGCCCTGTGACAAATTGGCAACAGCCCCTAGAAAAGAAGTATTCAATTACTAAGACTTAGAAGACTTTTTAATTAGCTCCATAACTTCGTTGATCTTTTCTTTAGCTTCTTTTTTTGAACCAGAGCTAACCGCATTCATTAAGCAATGATTGGCATGACCTTCTAGTATTTGTAGCTCAAGTCCTTTTAGCGCACTTCTGATCGCCTTTATTTGAGTCAGTATATCAACACAATACTTTCCCTCTTCAATCATATTTTTAACGCCTCTAACTTGACCTTCAATTCTATTTACTCTTGATAAGTGTGATTTGTGGTCTGCGCCCTTTATATCTTTTGCCATATCTAAAAACCTATAACTGTGAAACTGCCAAAAATCATATCAAATTCTTAATTCTAAGGCTATTTGAAACAACAGAAATACTACTCAGGGCCATAGCTACACTTGCTAATACAGGTGGCATCATTGGGCCACCAAAGATAACTAGAACTCCTGCTGCAATTGGAATTAGTAGAGTGTTGTAAATCATAGAGAGAAAAAGATTTTGTTTAATAATCTTCATTGTCCCTTCAGATAATTCAATAAACTCCAAAGCTTTTGAAAGATCACCTTTGACAATTGTAACGTCTGAAGCGTTTATCGCCACATCAGTACCAGTTCCCATTGCCATAGAAAGATTTGCCTTTGCTAGAGCTGGAGCATCATTAACTCCATCACCAACCATTGCGACAATTTTCCCATCAGCTTGTAGCTTTTCTAACCGAGTTGATTTTTCAAGAGGAAGTGCATTTGCAATAAAATGGTCTATACCTAGCTCTTTAGAAACAGATTCAGCAATGATTTCGTTATCACCTGTAATCATCCATGTTTCAATTCCACGCTTTTTTAGATGATTAATTGTTTCCTTAGAAGAGACTTTAATCTTGTCACCGATAATTATTGAACCAATATGTTTACCACTCAATGATATAAAAACAAAACTTCCAACTTGTTTTAACGTAAGGCTCTCGTCAAGGACTACACCATTTTCATTCAGCAGCTTTTCATTACCTATAAGATAATCTTTTCCATCTATTTCTGCTTTTAAGCCTTTACCTTTAACTATTTCAAAACTATCTGGTTCATTTAATGCTAAGCCTTTTTCTTTAGCATATTTAACAATTGCTTTTGAAAGAGGATGCTCTGAGAATTGTTCTATAGATGCAACGTCTTTTAAAATAGAATCATCATGATCTTTAATATTTACTTCAATAACAGAAGGCTTTCCTTCAGTAATAGTTCCAGTTTTATCGAAAATAATCGTATCAATACCCACCGCCTTTTCAATAATATCTCCACCGCCAATTAATAAACCTTTTAGCGATGCGCGACCTGTTGCTACAACAACAGCGGTAGGCGTAGCAAGTCCTAAAGCGCAAGGACAAGCAATTACAAGGACTGCGATAAAATTAGAAACAGAAGTGCCCCAAATAGGCGAAGGCCCTGCAAAGAACCAAGCTAGAAATGTAATAATTGAAATTACTATAACTACAGGAGTAAAAACTGAGCTTATTTTATCCGCATATTTCTGAATTTTAGGCTTTGAGTTTTGCGCTTGCTCTACAAAGTTTATGATTTGAGACAAGAAAGTATCATTACCTACTTTAGTCGCCCTATATTCAATAATGCTGTCACCATTTATTGTTCCCGTAAAAACTTGATCTCCAATTTCTTTAGATACTGGAATTGGTTCTCCTGAAATCATTGACTCATCAATTGCAGATTCACCTTTGACAATTTTGCCATCAACAGGAAACTTCTCTCCAGGTTTAACCCTAATTAAGTCACCAACTTTTACATTTTCTATTTTAACTTCTTTTAACTCCCCATTAACTATAATCGTTGCATTTTTAGAACTTAACTGAAAAAGTGAATTTAGAGCTTCTGTAGTCTTTCTCTTCGCCTTCTCTTCAAAGTATTGACCTAAATAAACAAATGAAATGATGAATCCGACAGCTTCAAAGTAAACCTTTTGAGTGAGTCCAGCCTGAATTGAAAAGTCTGTGAATATTGTTATAAAAAGACTGTAAAGAAAAGCTGCTGTAGTTCCAAGCCCAATTAAAGTATTCATATTAGACATACCAGATCGAAGAAAATGAAGAAGTGACTTTTGGAACTTTAAACCAACCCATCCCCAAATTGGGGCACATAAGACTAATTGTAAATACCAGTTAATACTCTTAGATGGCCATCCTTTCAAAGGCCACATGGCCAGAGCGAATATCATGAGAGCCAGAACAATTGAGATCACAAACTTAGAAAAGTTTTCATCAATTTTTCCTGCTTCATTGTTTACTATTTCATCACCTATTACTGAGTAACCAAGAGATTTTATCTTTTCAGTAATTTTATCTTTAATGCTAAGGTCTTGAACTTCAAACCGGCCGGTTTCAACTGCAAAATTAACACTTGAGCTGTTTACCCCATCTAGTAAAGCCACTTCCTTCTCAATTGTACTGGCACAACTAGCACAACTCATTCCCTCAATTTTAAGAGAAACCGTTTCCATTTTAAGCCTTTTTGATACTCTTAACGCTAAAACCAAGTTCGATTAGATCATTTCTAACCTTCATATTTGAAAGATCATCATCTGCAATAATCGTAACTGTTTGTCCCTCAAGACTTACTTTCGTCTCCGAGATACCGTCTATATTTTGAAAATGATTTGAAATTTTTTTTACACAGCCACCACAACTCATACCTTCAACTTCAATATTTAATGTTTTCATTAAAACCTCCATATACCCCCATAGGGTATGTTATCTTCCAGCATAATTCAACAAAAACATAGATTACTAATGATAATGCTTATAATCTCAAGTTCTTAGCTAAACAGTAATTTTGAGTTCATAGTTTACAGCCTTCTTGACCTCCTTCTGGGTTGGTAACGATAATAGATTTTGGGTTTAATATGAGAAATTGGAAAAAGCTCTCTACTTCTAGTTTTGTGCCTCTGTTGGAACAAGAGAGCATATTCTCTTAAACAGTTCTTTAGAAAAGATACAAAATCAACATTCACCTTACCCAGATTAAAGTTGATAAACTCTTGGCGAGAAAAAGGAACAACATAAGACCAGCTATCATCTTTTATAGGAAGCAACCACCATATCCTTTGTTCATCTCCAAAATCAATAAAAACTGATTCCTTACTATCACTCCATTCCTGAATGATTCGACTTTCATCAATATAAATTTTAACTAATAATGGGCTTGGCATAACCTGAACACCTCCAGCCAAGGCTTTGAAGAATTGATCTTTATCTCTTTTTCTTCTAAGACCATCAACTACCCAAACAATATTCGAGTAAAAGTCATTTCGTGACTCTCTCTCTTCTTTGCTAATAAAGGAGTGTTGAAATTCTAAAACACAGTTATGTTCAGTTTTAACGTCAGCAATATGTTTCTCTCCATCATCTGCCTGATGAATTACCTCTTGCCATTCAATAGGAAAGAAATTTTTCCAATCTCTATGCCATTGAGTCTCGTTTTCCCACCATGTATCACAGTTACGTTTTGAGTAATGTGCCCAATGCCAAAGCTTTATATCCCCACATTTTGAAATAACTTTTGCTTCGCAGCAAGGGCAAATACCTTCTGCCTTTGGTGTAGGAAGCTCTTTAGACCCGTTAATTAGTGCAAATTTCATATTTTCCCCTTGAGTTTGATATTTTCAATGTAACGGTATATAACCACAAAACCCGTAACACCTTCAAGATAGGAAACACATGGAAAAAGCGTTACATGACTGCGTACTTGTCATAAAAGACGGTAAAGAGCCTCAGAGATACGATAAAGACTCCGTGGAGTTTTTAATTGATGGTGCTAATTGCTATCTTGAAGAAGGAGAAGAAGGGCCAAAAAGCAAAGTTGCACTTTCTAAATCTTTGTTTAATTTAATGAGTTCATATGAAAAAGATGGGCCTACTAATCAATTAATTGATGAACTAAATAAATTCCTCGAACCCGTTAAACACCAATGTTTTATTGGAAGAAAAAATCAAAAACTTATAACAACTTATGTAGCACATCTTAAACATCACCCAGCCCCCGGAGTTTTTGCTTGTTATCTATTTTCAAGCATGGCCTCTCTTGGCTGGCTTGACGGACTTAAAAGATGTCAAAGTCAAGAATGTCAGAAATTTTTTATTGGTCGCTCAAATGTAAAGTGGTGTTCCAAGACTTGCGGCTCAAGAAGTCGAGTCAAAAAAATGAGAAAGAAGAACAAGTTGTAGAGTTTATCATAATCAACACTTTACCTTGAGTCTAAAATTAAGAAATTGGTACAGGTGTGGAATAAAACTTTTCACCCATAAAGCCTTCTAATTTATATTCGGCTAAATTATTTAAATCAGAGTAATCAATCTTGCCTGAATATCCATACATTCCACCTAGTGATTCTATGTGTGGAACTTTTTTATCGTCCTTAACTTCTTCACTTATCCAAAATACAGGATTTCCGCCTTTCTTGGGATCGACTTTACAGACTACACCTCTAAGTCTAGAAACAGCTTGAATAATACCCCCAAAAATAGTCGGATTTGAATTCTTTCCGACGGCCCAAGTCGCTATATGTCCAATATTTTCCTCTGCATGTGAATGAAAAGGTATTATGCACTTTCTATCAAAGCAATTTAGGCTATTTGCACGAGTCTCTCTTCCTATTTGAGCTAATGACTCAAGACAGGCTAATGTTGTAGGAGCACTGTCTTGTTTGGCAGAATTACAGCCAAGAAAGCCTAGAGCTTCAATACATCTATAGATATAATGTTCTTCTCTAACTTCAATGGCCTTTTGACATAGTGATTTAATGTAAAGCGCATAAGATGAAATGTTGTGTTCATCAACTACAGCCATGTCAGAGTTTCCTTCTTTAATCTTTTTAATTGAAAGCTCAGCAAAAGAATGGAAACATCTCAACACGTTTAGCGGTAATGATTCGCTATGATCTTCTAAATACCTTGAGCTGAGCCAAAAAAGATTTGATGAAATCAAAGAAGAGTAATCACTTAACGGATTAGCTCTACACTTATCAGACATCATTTCCTTTATCAGAACAGTGCTAATTACCTCTGTAAACATACCTCCTGAATCGTCTTTATAAGTTGAAATAACGATAGATTGGATTCTTTTACGAGAAATTGTCCCTAAGCCTGCTCTTTCATTATACTGATCGTTACTACCAAGTTTTGTATTAAATGATAGTTCTGCTAACTCTAGAATTTTATTAAATGTTTTTGTAAATGTTATGTGATCTTGGTTTGTACGAGCAGTATTTAACAGCTCAATTAATTT
Organism: bacterium; assembly: GCA_030425045.1. Taxonomy (GTDB): domain Bacteria; phylum Bdellovibrionota; class Bacteriovoracia; order Bacteriovoracales; family Bacteriovoracaceae; genus JAUHVL01. The sequence goes on along the minus strand of JAUHVL010000007.1, from coordinate 148,464 downwards.
ATCCCAAATATCCTCATTCTTTAAGCCAATACTAGTTGGTGAAAATCTAAATGTAGAAAATGGACTAGCATCACTTCTTTCATTTTTTATATATGATTCAAATTCCTTAACTTCAATTTCCATTTGAGTAAAAAGTCTCTGTAAATAACTACTAAATATTTCACTTGAAAAGCTTTTCGCAATATATTCGCGAGGATTAAGTTCTTTCCATGTCCTCCACGCGTTATCTAAAGATGAAAACAACACCACAGGCAAAAGCCAAAGACTAAAAAAGTGGAAATATTTAACATTCACTAAATAGATTACAGGAAGAAGCAAAGGAAGAACTAAGCATAGCCAAATATTAAACCACTGTCTCGGTTTAATATCATTTTTAAGTATTCTATATTTTGAGAACTCAGTACCAAAGAAAGTAAAGTTGATAGAAAATACTGCAAAAGAAAAGTTTATCGCAAAAAGCCAAGACGATATTTCTTTGAGGTTTTGATAATAGGACTCTCTAAAAAATACCAAGCTAAATTCCACAACAATCAGAAAAAGGATCAGTAATATATTTTTTTTAAGAAAATATGTTTTATCTATATTATGAATTGTATTTGTCATAAATCTCTCTCGGCCATCCGATTCCCTTATGTAAATATGCTATGCAAATTTTGTCAGCACGTTCTTTTTCATTAGCTTCATACATTTTTTCAATAACTGCCTGCAAGACATCTTCTTTGTATGAAAAGTAAAATCCACCATCTATAGAGGAAATTATTAGATCCCCAACAAGACCAGCTTCATTGTCTACATACTTTCGTATTATCTCAAATGGTTCAAATGGGTAGTGATCTAATGAGCATCGACTAAATGAAACCTTAAGCATTTCAAAATTAGTTGTGAGGGAGTTGAAGTGCTTTTGAAGAGATGCAAGTTCAAGAATAATTTTTTTAGATTCATTATCTTCTAAGTCTTTAAACTTGTTGAAAATAGCTGACCAAAAAACAGAGATTCTATTTCTTTTTTCCTCATCATCCTTAATATCTCTGCGAGAAAAAAACCAAATGGCTTTCATGATATAAGAAAAGTTATCATCATCAATTACATCTTTAAGCAAGCTATCTTGATACTCTTCTAATCCAAACAAATAAGCGACACAGACATGCTCGATAACTCGCGAACCAATGTCATCAGAGTAAAACTCTGTTTTTAATGCTTTTGAGTAGTGTCCCAAATCCTTTAGTTTTTTATAAATTTCATCATATACATTATTCATATAAAATAATAATGCACTTATTGTATCTTTCCAAAACAGCTCGTTATCTTGTGGGAAAATCTTGTCGAAGTTGTCCCAGACCCAGTTTGAGTCTAAAAATAGTATATTTCGGATGAACTTTCCTAATGTTGCAGAGAACTCTCTATCCCTCTTTGGGGAAGTTAATTTCTCTGTAAATAGTTCTTTAAAGCGATCATCCCATTTTATATCACTTTCTTTTTTTGTATCTCGCGCAACCCAAAGCAAATATGTAATTGTTGTTTCCATTAAAAGGCCGGGAAGTGTGTTTATGGATAATGTTACGACATCATCTCTATCAGCATTATCTTTGATTTTATAATTTGCGAATGTATAGATTAACAAATCATCTATTTTGGGGATAAGGGAGTTTTCAACACCAGAAGATTCATCTCTAATTTGATTAGATAAAAAAGAGAGAAACTCTTTTAAATACGCATGAGAATACGAATAGGAGTCATCATCTTCATGGTTCCACTTAAAACCAGTTTTTATATGATTCAAAATACAGTCTAAAAAATCATGCCAAGAAAATATTAGTTTTTCAGAGGAAGCCTTTTTCACACCTAGAAATAGATGATAAATATAGTAAGGGTCTAGAGAAAGAAACGCTTCTATATTATTTATAAATTTTGCAGGTTCATCTTCAACCAATAATTCCAGTGCATCAGCAAGGCCCTCTTTTGAAGGGGCATTTCTTCTCCAGTTTTTTTCTTCCTTAAATTCCTTTGTCTTACTAATAAGCTCTTCAACTGTAAGGCCTTTTAAGTCTTCTATCCTATATGGACTTGTATGCGAAACCCATCCAGACTCCATCCAAGAACTATAGCCGGGATGTTCAAGCTCTGATGGGTTTATTAAATCATAACTCTTGTATAGTTTTAAAACTGATTCATCTTTTGATGAAAGAAGAGAGCTTAGCCATTCTTTTTTTGCGTAAGCTTCTACTTTTTCTTTTCTAGATTTTTCTTTTAAATCAGAGTAGTTAATCTTTTCTATCCACTCCAATATAAGTTTGATATGGCTCTTCTTAAACTGATCTGCATTTTCAGAGAAGAATGTATAGACCTCTCGCTTTCCATCAATAAACTTAAGAGGATTTTTCTGTTTTATTTTTTCCCAAATATAAGATTTCAACTTGGAAAAGTTAATAGTGTATGTGTAAAAGAGGAGTCTCTTTAATATTGGAGCCTTTCGCTTCTCCAACAGTTCAATTACTTCCTTTACCTTCTCTTTGTCTTCGATTGAATCTATTAAGCATTTACCTATATGAACAAGTTGCACTTGATACTTATCTGGAAAGTTGTTCTTTTTTCCTTCAATGTCGGGAATCCAAACCGTTCCAAACATGGAACTTTTTTTACTGTATAGTGTATTAATATGTTTAATTAAAACCTCTAAGCATTCTAGCGGAAAGCTAGATGTTAGAAACTCTAAATTATTTTCAAGTAAATCCTTTAGCCAGTGGTCATCTAATAATGAGTGATACTCGCCGCCGAATGAGTTTTCTTTTAATTCTTCAGAAATTATAATTTTGAAAAGCTTAACAACAATGTTTTTGTTCCCTGTCATTAATAGCTTTTGAGTCGCCGACTTGGCCAACTCTGAAGACATCAATGTATTGTTCCAATAAGATTTCACAAGCAAAGCTATGTTATTCGCATGTGTAACAGTAATTTCATCAATAGGTAATTTTGCTATGATTTTTATTAATACCCATTGGGTTCTATAGTTCCTTTTCTGACTATCTTGTTCCTTGATATATGCACAATTTTCTTTAATTACCTGCTTCAGGAGCTTAGATATTTTCTTCTTCGGATTTAACTCATTCTCTGATGCAACTGAATCTAAATAATCTAAAACGTACCAGTGGGGAATACTAAAGTATCCTTTATTATCTGGTGACTCGACTGGCTCTGGTGAGTCAGCAGGATTGAAGTATCCATTCCTTTTTAAGAACTCTAGCCAGTCTGACGGCGTACTGCTTTCTGCCACTGTTTTGAAAAAATGTAATTTCCTCGATTCGTCATGAGAAATTAAGTGAAGAAGTCTCTCTGAATTTTCATCAGAGAAATTATTTGCGATATCTTCAATCTCTCTATAGTTATCTACCAAAACAGATGAAGTCTGATCTATTTCATTTGCCCATGTTTTAATGACATCAATTAACTGGTTATAGCCATTTTGATCTTTTTCATAGGCAATTACTTCAATACCAAATGAATCAAAATATGACTTTTCATTCCTTAATATGTTTTCTTCACCCTTATAGAGTGGAAATAACAGAAATCTTCTTTTATTTTTATTGTTTCCATCAAGGTCTGATTTCGCTGCCATAAACTCAAGAATCTCAAGTTCGTCTAAACCATATCCAACAAATAGAACTGTGTACTTCAAAAATATTTCTTTTAGAAATCTTAGATATTCTTTGTTGTCACTATTGTAGTGGCGTAAATACTCAGGAACTGTGAAAATTAATGAATCTATATCCTCAATATAGCCATGTAAGTGGTATAATCTTGAACGGTCTATTTTGTTCTTAGTTAGTTGGCTTAATTTATAAGACAAACGGTTTTCAAATTTGTTTGAAAAATGTGCGTCTGCATTTGTTGTTAAATAAACTCCACCGAACCCCATTTTAAACAAATAATCATAAATATTATCACTTGGAATTGCTTCGTTATGACGAAGCCCTTTTTTTAAAGTGTTATGATAAACATCTTTAAAGCCCGCTTCATAAAGTAAGTTTTTACAGATTGTTATTACTTTTTTTCGATTTCTTTCACCTAAAAGGTACTCTTTCTCTTTAAAAGTAATTAGGCTTTCACCTTTTTTGTTTTTTGAGTTAAAGCAGGACTTAACTAGACGTGTAGCGAGTTCATCCCAGCCATCGCAGTTATATAAACGAGAAACTCCTGCCCCGATAAAAATAGCTAATTCTTTATTCTCAGCAGCATCCTTTATCTCTTTTCTTAATTTAGGGATTGGGACGATCTCAGACATTTAACCTCAACTTACCCAACTTTCAGAAAGAGTTTCAGCTTGTTTTAAAACTAAAGCGATTGCTTCTTCTGTTTTTTCTGGTGGGTACTTATATTTCCTCAATAATCTTTTAATTTTAATTCTAATACTGGCTCTAACACTTTCACGCTTGGCCCAGTCAACGGTAACAGTCTTTCTGAGTTGATCGGTTAATTCATGGGCAATAGCCTTGAGAATTTCATCACCTAGTTCTCTAACAGCAGGCTCATTATCAGCAAGGGCATCATAAAAAGCTAATTCATCTTCATTTAAGCCAAGGTCTTCGCCACGGCTCATTTCTTTTTTGAAGTCTTTTGCCATTTGAATTAACTCTTCGATTACTTGAGCCGTTTCAATAGAGCGATTACGATATTTAAGTAATGCATTCGTTAAAAGTTCTGAATATTTCTTAGCCTGAATAATATTTGTTGCAGTTTTAGATTTAACTTCACCTTTAAGTAATCGAGATAGCATCTCAACAGCTAAATTCTTCTGCTTCATATTTTTTACTTCTTCCAAGAAGCTATCACTCAAAATAGATATATCAGGGCTTTCAAGGCCAGCAGCTTCAAAAATATCTACAATTTTATCTGAGACTAGGGCCTTAGATACAACTTGCCTCAAAGCGTTTTGAACTTGGTCATCTGATATTTTCTTATCGGCATTGTCTCTTTTAGTAAGAGCTGCCTTAATTGCCTGAAAGAATGCAATTTCTTCCCTCAGTTCAACCGCTTCTGGTGTTGTTCCACATAATGCGTTTGCTTTTGTAATGGCCAGAGCAATGTCACAGAACGTCTTTTTCCCATCTTCTAAACCAAGAATATGATCGCAAGCAGCAGCGATAATAGGAAAAAGCTTTTTAGGGTCTTTAAAACCACTATAGTCAACACCTTTAAGCATATCTCTAGCGTAATCAACTTTACCTAAAAGAACTGACAACGCTTCATAAATGTCTATCGTAGGCTGACCTTGACCATTACTTTGAGTATAAGTTTTAAGGGCATCTCTTAGTTCATTTGTAATACCAAGGTAATCAACAACTAAGCCGCCGGGCTTATCTTTAAAAACTCTGTTTACACGAGCGATGGCCTGCATAAGGTTTGCACCTCGCATAGGCTTATCAATATACATTGTATGCATCATTGGAGCATCAAAACCAGTTAGCCACATATCTCGAACAACAACTATTTTTAATGAGTCCTCTGAATCCTTACAACGCTTTTCAAGTTTTTTACGGCCTTTCTTATCATATACATGATTTCGCAACTCTTTTTTATCTGATGCACTTCCAGTCATTACAATTCTGACCGCACCATCATCTAAACTAGGTCTTCCGTTATCATCAAGAGTTCCGGCCCAATCAGGTCTAAGAGCAACAATCTCGTTATACATCTGAACGCAAGCTTCTCTGGAAATACAAACGATCATTGCCTTACCATCAATAGATTTAAGGCGATCTTCCCAGTGTTCAACTAGATTCTTTGCAACTTGTTTTACACGGGAGTCAGCAGTCACTAGTTTCTCTAGGGCTGCCCATTTTGTTTTTTGTTCATTAACGTAAGAATCTGAACTATCTTCTGATTGCTCCATCACTTCATCTATCTCAGCATCAATCTCAGACTCTTCAGATGACATTTGAAGTTCAGCAAGTCTTGATTCGTAATAGATTGGAACAGTTGCACCATCTTTTACAGCTTGTTCAATATCATAGACAGAAACATAATCACCAAAGACAGCCTTAGTGTCTCTGTCTTCTTGGGCAACAGGTGTACCAGTAAACCCAATAAAACCAGCATTAGGTAGTGCATCTCTTAAATGTTTGGCATAACCGTATGTCATCTTACCATCAGCTTCACGAACCTTAGCCTTTAAACCATACTGACTTCTGTGTGCTTCATCAGAAATAACGACAACATTTGATCTATCTGTTAGTTCAGGAAAGCTATTTTCTCCATCCATAAGAGAAAACTTCTGGATGGTTGTAAAAATAATCCCACCAGACGGGCGGTTTAAAAGTTTTCTTAGCTCATCTCTGTTATCAGCTTGTTCAGGTTCTTCACGAAGAAGCTCTTTTACATTTGAAAATGTCTGGTAGAGTTGGCCATCAAGATCATTCCTATCAGTAACAACAACTAAGGTTGGATTGTTCATTCTAGGATGATTCATTAACTTAGCAGCATAACAACTCATTGAAATCGACTTTCCACTTCCTTGAGTGTGCCAAACAACTCCGCATTTTCCATCTTTCACGTCTTGAGTGGCCGCAATTGTACTATTAACTGCTTCACGGACAGCATGAAACTGGTGATAACCAGCAATCTTTTTAATAATGTTTCCACCATTTTCTTCAAAAATGACAAAATATCTAATGAAGTCTAGTAAAAGCTCTTTGTTAAAAAAGCCTTTAGTCATTGTCTCAAGTTCAAATTCAAACTTCGGAATATCTTTTTCATTTCTAAGTGTACGCCAATATCCGTAACGCTCTTTTCCTGCTGTTATAGAGCCAATACGAGCATTGATGCCATCAGAAATAATTGAAGCGACGTTATAGGTGAATAAGTCAGGCAGTTCTTCCTTGTATGTCTTTATTTGTTCAAAAGCTTTCCATATATCAGCATTTTCATCAGCAGGATTTTTAAGTTCTAATACAGCAATTGGGAGTCCATTGATAAAAGCAATTACATCTGGTCTTCTATTTCCATTATTCCCGTGAATGGTAAACTGATTAACAATAAGAAAGTCATTATTCTTTACGTTGTTAAAGTCGATTACTTTAACAAAGTCTCCTTTAAGTCTTCCATCAACTCTAGCCTCAATAGGAACACCATCATTTAAAAAGCGGTGAAATTGTCGATTGTTTACTTCAAGAATTGGTGACTCTGGCCTAGATAATCTTTTAACAACTTCATCTATTTTATCTTGGGGGATATTAGGGTTTATTCTTACGAGTGAGTCTTTTAGTCGATCAACAATTACGACTTCTTTATAGTCTTTCCGAAAGGGTCTATCCGTATCTGGGCCAATATCATAGCCGCATTCATATTCCCAGCCTAGTTCTTTTAACCAGTCGATACATAGTTGCTCTAATTGATCTTCTGTAATCATAATTCTGCCTTATTTATTGTTGACCCTTTCTCAAAAAGACTTGGTATCAACAAATCTCTAATTTTTGCTAAAGTACTGTTCTCTAATGAATTGTTTTTTATTTTTTCAAAAATTGGAGTCACAAGATCACTAAAAACTTCTAATAACAAACTATCTTGAGGCAAAGAAACCGTAAATTGAGCAAGCACTTCAGAAGGAACACGTTGTCTGCCGCTTGTTCCAGTCATATTTGCTACAGCATATGCAACAAACTTAGGGCTTCGGCTTAATAAATATACCCATAAGCTATCAACTGAGTTTTTTGCTCTCATATTGATAAACTCTGTAGAACCCCAACCAATTTCGTCTCCCTCCAAACAGTCAACGAATGCTGTTTTTCCATTTTCTAAACATGGAGTTATTCGAGCTATTAAGACATCATTATTTTGAAACCTGACGCCAGATGTATATTCTCTCTCGATAACATTTTCAATCCTATGCCCAAATGTAGGAAGGCTCCTCATGTCAACATACTTGCTTGGAGTTCCTTTTTTTATACTAAGTTTAGGATTAAATTCAATCAGCTCCGAGGCATTACAAGACTTCCAGTTCTTAGGTACTATCGAACCAGCTACTTTTTCCGTATCAGAAGGAAGAATGGAGAAAATTTTAAACCACTTCTCGAACTTATCTCCTAACTTTCTTTGTATTTCTTCTTTAGTAGTGTCTATCTTTTTTGAAGAGTTTTCTTCGTCGACTAGTCCAACAAAGTCAGCTAAGGCTACAATAGATGCTTCCTCATTTGTAAGTCCGCTTTTTATTGATTCTTTTTTTATAATGACCGCATCGAAAGTAACAAAAAAATAACTAAAGAGTTTGTTAGCAACTAACTCCAAATTTATATTTTCTTGTGTATTAATGTATATCTGATCATCATAATTTTTAAGGTATTGTCCGATACTCTTCCTAGTGTCATCATCGGGAAAACTGTATTCAAAATCACTCAATGCCTGCCAAGAAACTCTTTGCCTTCCAGATGTACCCTGAAGCCTTGACTCAGCAAAATTCTTAAATTTCTTCCAGCGGGTTAAATAGTAAATAAAATCTTCATCAACGGATTTGTTTTTTGGTTCCAGAACAATAAATTCAGTTGAACCAAAAGCTACCCCTTCAATACCATCAACCTTTGCCCCTTTTCCATTTTCAAGGCATGGAGTAATCCTTGCGACTAATGTATCTCCATTTTTGAATCTAGCACCTCCACCAGTGTATTTTTTATTTTGCACATTAAGTATATCTCTAGCATCTTCTGGCAATGAAGACATATCCACAAACTGGACAATTTCTCCCTTATTAACCTTTCGTATAGGATTGAAGTTTACAATATCAAGTAGCTTATTCATTAATCACAATACCTTTAAATTGTTTTATAATTTCTTTGCTTATAGTTTTACCTTTTTCGTCTAGCTCTAAAAACCTTTGCTGAAGACTAGATAATATTTCATGAAAGTTTTCATCTTCATCTTCAATTTCAGATGCACCAGTATATCTGCCCGGAACAAGGACATAATCATGTTCTTTAATTTCATCAATGGTTGCGGAATGACAAAAGCCTTTTACGTTTTTATAAATATCAGAGCCATTTCTCCATTCATGGTATGTGCTCGCAACTAAATCAATAGATTCTTTATCTAGCTCACGTTGAGTTCTACCTGTCATAACTCCTAATTTTCTAGCGTCGATAAAAAGAGTTTTCTTTCTTCTATCTTGCTTTCCATCTACTCCAGACTTATCCTTAGCTAAAATCCAAATACATGCAGGTATTTGAGTATTGAAAAAGAGCTGGCCAGGCAATGTGATCATACAGTCAATACAGTCTTCAGTTATCAAATTTTTTCTAATGTCCTTTTCAAATGATTGATTTGAACTCATTGATCCTTTCGCTAATACAATGCCTGCATATCCTCTTGGAGATAAATGATAAATCATATGCTGAAGCCAAGCATAGTTAGCATTATTTTCAGGAGGAACTCCATATTTCCAACGTCTATCTTCAGTTAATTTATCTCCGCCCCAATCACTAATATTAAAAGGAGGATTAGCCATTATAAAATCTGCTTTCAAATCTGGATGTTGATTTTGACCGAATGTGTCTGCTGGTCTTTTTCCAAAGTTAAAATCAATTCCTCTAATTGCCATATTCATTGCAGACAATCGCCAAGTGGTTGGGTTTGACTCCTGACCATAGAGTGAAATTTTTCTTTTCGCTTCTTCTATATGATCTTTGTCAGTATGAGCTTCAATAAATTTTTCACTAGATACAAAGAATCCACCTGACCCCATCGCAGGATCATAGACACGGCCTTCATATGGCTCAAGGCACTCAACAATTAAATTAACAACAGATTTAGGTGTATAGAACTGGCCACCTTTTTTTCCTTCAGCACTAGCAAATTGACCTAAGAAATATTCATAAACATGACCAAGTACATCTTTAGAATGATGTTCTGAATCGTTGAAACCAATTGTAGATATTAAATCGACAAGTTCACCAAGTCTGATGTTGGGCTGTCTTCTAGCAAAGTCTTTAGGAAGTACATTTTTAAGTTTTGAATTATCTTTTTCAATCGCTTCCATTGCATCATCAATTGTTTTACCAATATCAGACTGCTTAGCTTTGTCTTGAATGCCTTGATAGCCAGTAACTTTGTTCCCATGCCATCTAGCATTTTGAGGAACCCAAAAGATATTATTTGATTTATAGTAGTCACGATCTTCAAGCTCTGCTTCAATATCTTCCTCACTTGCACCTTCGTAGTAGTGATCGTGTTTAGGGTCAGTGAGTTCCTTTTTTAAGTTTTCTCTAAACTCATCGAAGCTATCTGATACATATTTTAAAAAGATTAGACCAAGTACAACGTGCTTGTATTCGGCGGCATCCATATTGACTCTAAGCTTATCTGCTGCTTTCCAAAGAGTTTTTTCAATATCTTCTAGCGTCTGCTTCTTTTTAGGTGCAGATGTTTTTTTGGTGCTTGTTTTCTTTTTAGTAACTTTTTTTGCTGCTTTCTTCTTTGCCATAATTCTCTCTACTTATTTTTGTCATCAATTCTTGTGGACTCTTCACTACGAACCCAATCATCAACTTCAGAAGTTTGAAACTTCCATAATTTGCCCACACGATGAGCTGGAATTTTCTTCTTTTCTAGCCATCGGTAAATCGTTTCTCTTGATACACCTAAGTGGGTGGCGATTTCTTCAACGGACAACCACCGTTCTGTTTCAGACATTTTTTATTCCCCTGAAATTTCAAGTATTTGAGCATAAATTATAACCATCTAGGTCATACAATGACAAACAAATACAAACAAACTGACAATTAAGATTTCTTAATTGAGAGGCCTATACTCAGGTCTATAGAGCAACTTCTTGGCCAAAAATAATTCGGCGTAAAACATCGTCTTTAGGTGGAAATCAAAGGAAAATCTGCTGAAAAATATCGCATAAAATATCGCACGCGATAATTTTAAATATAGCGGCCTTGCGATATTTAATTCGCAGTTTTCGGACTGGCCACATAACAGAACGGTGTCTCTTTGACCTTAAAACCTTTAATTCACTGAAATTATTACATGGGTGATTTGCCTATCCGCATAAATAAAGCTTCTATAGCCTGCTGAGTCATGTCTTCAGGCTTTGGCATACCTCTTGCTCAAGGGAAAAGCAGGTTTATCAATCCACGAGGGGGATTAATTGAAGAAGATTGTTCTAGGAACAACATTCACAGCACTGATTTTGATTGGAGGAATTTATCACAATCAAAAACAGTCGAATACTAAGCGTGTAGAAATTCCCTACATCAAGGCTGTGTATTCTAAGCCAGTGTCTTATGACCCAGCACAGATGAATGATGGTGCTTCATTAATATTCTCAGAACTTGTTTATGAGGGTCTGCTACGCTTTACTGAAAACTATGGGATTAAGGCCGGAATAGCAGAATCATGGGAAACAAGTGAAGATGGAAAAACAATTACCTTCAGTATTAATCCTAAAGCAAAATTTCATAATGATGAAAAAATAAATGCTAGCGACGTTGTTGTGTCTCTTAGCCGTGTACTAGCACCTGAAAGCAAAGTTTTTAAATACTATGACATGATAAAAGGCGCTGATGAATACCATGCAGGAAAAACAAAAACCCTTTCTGGTATCAAAGCAATTGATGAAAAGACTGTTACAGTAGAACTAAAGAGTCCATTCCCACCAATTCTTTATGTATTGGCCGGGGGAACTGCAAAAATACTTCCTGCAAATAAGGTAAAGAACAAAGACTTTTTTAAAAAACCTATTGGAGCTGGGCCGTTTAAAGTTGTTTCAGAAAGTAAAACTGACATTACTTTAGCGAAATTTGATAAATATCACGGTGAAAGTCCTAAATTAAGCACATTAATTCTTCGAGCTATAGATCAAGATTCAGCAATGAAACAGGCAAAGAATGGAAAGCTCCATGACTTATCAAGCTGGCCCCTAAATGGATTAGAAGATGTTTTTAAAAATGGCCAAGACATCAGCACTGTAGTTGCCGACACATGGATTATTGGGTTTAACTCAAGAATTGCTCCATTGAATGATCTGAAAGTTAGAAAAGCGTTACAGGCAAGCATAGACAATGAAAAGTTCAGAAAAACATTTTATCCAAGTGCTGCTCCTGCTTATGGGTATGTACCACAAGGTTTTCCGGGCCATGTCGAAGAACAATCAAAGAAAAAAAGCAAAGTAATTGTTCCGCCACACTCTGAAATTACAATAACTATTCCTTTTGGTCTTGAGAAAACAGTAGAGATAGCGGCTTTCTTTGAAAAAGATCTGAAAGAAAAAGGATGGAATATAAAGACCGAAGTTTTGGATTGGACTGAAATGATGAAAAGATATGAAGAAAAAACACTTCATGCTTTTCTAGTCTCAATGATTGTAGATTATCCAGATACAGAGTTTTTGCTTAATAATTTTGCTTCAAATAATCCTGACAACTATAGCGGTGTTAAAGATTCAATAATAGATGAACTTCTTATCAGTGCCCGAAAGCTACAAGATCGTATAAAGCGTTATAAGGTGTATGAAAAGTTAGCCAACAGAGTTAATGAGCTTGCTTTATCTGCAAATCTGTTTCACTCAAGGCCACATTATTGGATTCATAAATGTGTAAGAAACTTTGAACCAAACCTATTAGCGGTTGCATATATTGATTATCGAAAAGTTGAATTTGATTCAAAATGCCTACTTGGAGGGAAAAAGTGATAAGAAGAACTTTAACCTTCAAGGAGTATTTATCAAAAAAGTTAGTTCCGTATAAGATCGCGTTACCAGTGACTTTATCCATTGTAACTGCCTTTTTTGCTGCATACGCCCTGTTGGTCTTTTACTCAGAAAATGACAGATCATTTGTGAAGGCTATTGCTCCACATATTTCGACATTAGTTGAAACTCAAGATGGCCCAGAACTGCAAAGATTCATCACTTCTATTGCAGATGAGAAAAAGGTCATTATTAATGTCATCAAAGATGATGAAGTAATTGCTTCAAGTAATGATAATACACTAATTGGAAAGCCATACTTTGTTGATGGGATTAGAGTTTTAGGAATTGAAAGTGACTTATCTTCAAAGTTTTTAATCTCTAAAGCATTAACTAAAAGAGATGGTGGGCCATCTGCTATCAATGGGGAGATTTACTTATTAAATCCAACTCTGGATTTATTCTCTCTGGTTATAGCTGTCACAATCATTGTGTTTATTCTCAGTTTTATTCTGTTAAATGTGCTTGCAACAAAGATTATCTCAACTGCACAGAAATCTATTGAACCAATCAAAGACTTAGAGAATAGCATCCATGAGTTAAAAAAGTTTGGAGAGGTTAATCTAAATAGCTATTTGAGAATTGAAGAACTAGAAAACATCTACAGTGCCATTCTAACCACAAATTCTCAGCTTAGGGTCAGTAATGAAAAGCTAGCCGAAGCTAAGGGTAAAGAACTAGCAGTAGAAGCTTATAAAAAGTTGATTCACGATTTGCATACACCAGTTGCAGCTCTTAAACAGATGATAAAAATTATTAACAAAGATGGTGTCCCTGAAGACAAGAAGGATTTTGCTAAGAACAGGGTTGCAGAAATTGCTGAACAGATACTATTTCAAGTTAAAGCTTCAAAAGGAAACCTTAAAATTGAAATAACCCCAAGTGATCTGAATATAAATGAATCAGTGAAAAGAGCAACAGGACAAGCTCAAATGGCAATGGCAGATTATGAAAACATCGAAATTGTAGAAAAATATGAACCAGCAATAACGGAACTTGCACACGACAACATGATGCTTGGGCGCGCAATTAGTAATTTAGTCGTTAATGCGATCGAAGCTAGTAGAAACATTGTTGAGGTTGCTGTTCAAAAACTAGAAGAAGGAATCTCTATTTCTGTATCAGATGATGGTGAAGGTATCGAAGAAGAGATGGTATCACTTTTTTTACAAGGGCGAGGAAAATCAAAAAAGAAAAATGGTCTAGGATTAGGCCTATCAGGTGCTAACCACATTGTGAGACTCCACGGGGGAAAAATCATTTACAGAAAATCTCATTTGGGCGGTGCTTGTTTTGACATAAGGTTACAGGGGTAATTATGAAAAAAGAATTAATTCTCTTAGTGGACGATGACAGAGGTATTTTAGAAAGTAGTGAGATTTTGCTATCAGATGAATTTGAAATCTATACGGCTTCAAGCGTATCTGAGGCGAAAGAAGCTCTTAAAGACAGTGATATTCAATTAGCGGTTATTGATCTCAACTTTGAAGGACACGAGCAAGATGGACTATCACTTATAGATCACATACTCAAAGAATACCATCAGATACCTTTCATTGTACTTAGTGGAGACAAGGATACTAAGCGTGTTGTAGAGGCCATGAAAAGGCCATTGATTGAATTTGTAACTAAAGATGGCGATCATGATGAAACACTTAGGCTTGCAATACGAAAAGGTATTATTAAAAAGCGTGAGCTTGATAGTATCAAAAACAGTAGCTTTCAGTTTAAAACCAAATCAACAGAAATTAAGAAGCTGTTTAGAAGCGTTGATAAACTGCTATCAAGCAATAGTAATGCTTCGATCTTGATTAATGGAGAATCTGGTACAGGTAAAGAATATATGGCCAAGTATATTGCAAACTATCTTGGAAAGCGTCTTGTTGCAGCAAATATGGCAAGTATTACTAGAGAAACGGCTGAGTCTGAATTATTTGGTCACGTCAAAGGTGCATTTACTGGTGCAACTTCAAACAAGGTTGGATTACTTGAACAAGCACACAATGGAGTTTTCTTTCTTGATGAGATTGGAGATTGCTCTCCTGAGATACAAGCAAAACTTTTAAGAGCTATCCAAGAAAAGGAAGTAATGCCTGTTGGCTCTACTGTTCCAAGGAAAGTTAATCTAAGGTTTATTGCAGCTACACACCACGACCTTGATAAATTGGTTGCGGAAGGAAAATTTCGATTAGACCTTCAGCAAAGATTAAATACATTTATATTCAGGCTTCCTGCCTTGAGGAATAGACCTGAAGACATTGATTATTATGCAACAATGTTTATAAATGAAATTTCAAATGGTGAGTATTTTAATGTGGTTCCATCTGCTTATCAGGCGTTAAAAGAATATCACTGGCCGGGGAATGTCAGAGAGCTTAGAAATATCATTGAACGTGCCCTTATATACACTGATCGTAGAACAATAGATGATGTGATTATTTATAAAGCATTAAATATATCAGCACCAAAAATAGTTGAAGATATTAAGCCTAAGTTTGATTACGAGAGGCTAAAGGAAGCTGAAATAAAGTCTAGCATCATTGACGCACTAAACGCAGTAAAAGGAAATAAAGTTGAGGGTGCAAAGGTTCTCGGTGTTCATATATCAACACTGCATAGATGGATAAAGAAGTACAATCTTGAAGAATTAATTCCCCATATTAGTCGCGGACGACCATCTTCAACTCAAGCAGGAGTTATATGAAAGCACAAGTAATGAGAAATGAATCTTCAAAAATAAACTTGGTGTTTTTATCTGGTGGGCCGGGTCTTAGTTCTCTGTCTTTTATGCCAATAAAGGAACTTGAAAGTAGTTTTAACCTACATTTCTTAGACCCAATGGGCACTAATACTGAACTAAGAGTTGAACCGACTTATCAAAATCTTTTGAATGAAATTGAGAACTATATTCAAGATATACCTAATGTGATTCTTTGTGGGCATTCCTTTGGTGGGATTCAAGCTATTGAGGTTGCCAGTAAGGACAACTCAAATATTTTAGGAGTAATAGCAATTGGCTCTCCTGTTTCACAAAATGCTTTCAAAGTTTTAAATAAAAACTTTGATGTGGAATTGACTCAAGAACAAATGGAGCTATCTAAAAAACTACATGATGCTCCGACTGATGCAACATACAAAGATTGGTTTTTTGCTTATAGAGACTTTTATTTTAACCCAGCAACTTCAAGTGAGACTATTTCTGTAATCACAGATGATAATGTATGCGTAAAAAGCTACAGCTCTGCAATTATGGAAAGCTCGACTAAAGAAGACTGCTTAAAAGCTCTTAAATCAAAAAACATCTTGAAACTTTTTATAACTGGTGAGGTTGATAAGATTCTACCGCCAAATTCAGCTAAATATGAGGCTGATCTGGGTGGCTTTAACTTAGAGGTTATAGAAAATGCTGGGCACTTTGCTCATTACGAATGTCCAAAAGAAACAATGAACGTAATAAAGGATTATCTGTCCAAGATGGGAGGAATTAAATGAAAACAACTTTAAAAGTGATTGCACTATTGTTGGCAATAGGAGCATCTGCTCAAACAATCAAAAGTTATGCTGATGATATGGCTAATCTGCCTGAGTTAATTTTAGAGCAAGAAGCTGTATTGGTTGATCTTCTTAATGCTCATAAAACTGAGCTTACAAGTAAAGATGACTCAAGAGAAGTTCTAACTGAAGAAGAGAAAAAAGAGTTAATCATCAAGAACATGGTTCATTACATTAGATTAATAGAAGGAAAAGAGGTCTTACTAGAAGAACTTAGAAGACAGCAATTCCCTGACCTCGACATTAGTGGAATTTTAGAAGGGCGACAAAACCCAGGAATCTAATATGCAAACAGTTGAAGCGGTCAAAACAGATTATAAGAAATACTTAGGAAGCCTCATTATGCTTGGCTTTGCTATTATTTCTATTACGAGGTGGACACAATCAGGAGAATTATTTTTCCTCGTTCTCTCGTTTAGGGACTTGATCGCTTCATACTTCCTTGCCAGAAGAGAAAATGCTGAAATTAAGTCGAAAAAAGCAATGGCGATGATTGCTTATCTTTCAAGTGCCTTGCCTTTGCTTTATTTTTCAGCACCATTTGGTTTAGAAATTAGGGCCTACAGATTAGTAGCTGACTTGCTCACAATCATAGGCTTCTTGATTGTTACATTGGCCACGATTGACCTTGGTACAAAGCTTGGGGTTTCTCCAGCTAAGCGAGGAAAAAAACAAACAAAAGGTATATATGCCTTTGTTAATCACCCTATGTATTTAGGATATGCAATTGCACAGTTTGGATGGGTGTTTATCAATAAATGGAACATTGTCATTTATGGCTGTTCATTATTGCTATTCTACTTGAGATCAAAGCAAGAAAATAAACTATTCAAGACCAAATAACTCAAGTGAAACAATCTTCCAGTCACAATAATAAGTTATCCCGCAAGGGACAGCAGTGTATTCACCATCGCCATCACGGTCAACGTCATACTCCGTTTCACCTTCTTGAAGCATCTGTATTAGCTCGTAAGCGTCTTCAAATGTTGGAACAATAACTATTGCTTCATTTGAATCAATATTAAGAGAATCTTGCTTTAAACGCCATTCTCTTTCCCAAGTGAGATCAATTTTATTAACTGGGTCGAATGTGACATGACGATACTTCAGTTCATCCGGTAAAAGATTATACTCTGCCGAAGGTTGGTATATAACAGGCCTTGCTCCTTGGCCAAAAAGATAATTCTTTTTAAATGCAATCCCATAAGGCTCATATCTAATACTGTCCTGTAGATCATGTAAAAGTGTCTCAAGATTAAAATAAGAGGATACTTCATTTATTGGTGATTCAGTAAAGCAGACACATCTATTAGCATTACCGCCTCGAACATATCCTGTTCCTCCCTTAATCTCCTTTTCAGTAATCATTGTTTTCAAAACATCAAATGCAGATTGAGAATCAGTTCTACGAGTAAAGTGTATAAGGGTATTGCTTAAATCATTTCGAGTTAAACGTAAAATTTCTGGCAACTGGCTCATAAAATTCCTTTTATCTAAGTTTAGTAGATCAAAATGTTATGAACAAGAAATAATGTGAGATTAAATATAGCAAGCCTGCGATTCTAAAATATCGCGCGACATTTTCATGCGATATTTTTTTATGCTCTTATTCAAACAACATATGCATAAGTATCTATTTTCTTTAGAAATAATCTTTTTCTAAAAGTTGGCACGTCACCAGCAATACATAAAGCCAGAAACAAACTGAACACTTCAGGGAGAAAAAAATGGCTTTATCAAAAATTAAAAACATCGGCAGGAAAATCTTTGGCTCTACATTTTCAAAAGCTAAATCGTTTTGGCGTTATATGAATCGACCAATTAACACAAAGAGATTGGAAGAGATCAAAGAAGAACAAAGAAAGATTCAATACTACACAAATTTAAAGCTTTAAGGGGAAAACAATGGACGTTAAAGAAATCACATGGACACCAGAAAGAATGAAAAAACATCTTGATGCTAAAGAGGCACAGAGATATTTGAGCAAAATTAATTCAAAAATGATTAAGCAGCCGAAATATCCACATCAGATGCAAAACCTTGTTAGAGAAAAAGTAACAGAGCTTCCATCAGAGCAATTAGTGGTTATCTATCTAACTTTCTGGGAAAACCTTTGCGAATACGAAATCGCTAAAGAAATTAGAACAACAGTATCAAAAGTTATCAACATTAAAGAAAAAGCCTTACTCAGATTAAAAGAGCTAATGGCTGAAGAAAACCCAAGGGAGTTATGTATCGCTTAAATTAGAACTTGGAAGGTGAAATGGTGAGTAAATTATTAATAAATTTTGGAGATAAAAATGGAAACAAATAAAACAACAAAAAACGAAACTTTTCAACTTTGGTGGTACGACCAGCAAACAAACAAATACTACCCAGCCGGTGTTGCATTTCATGATGAGCAATTTGGCGAATATAGATTAAAAATTGATATGCACCCAGAGAACCAATATTACCTAAAACCTATGGATTCTACTAATGGTCACATCAATTTCCGTGTTGAAGTCGTGATTAAGAGAAATGGAAAGTTTCATCAACGAAGACCTATTGGTGAAGGCTTTAGTAGCCCAGATACAAACGGCGACATTGTAATGAACCTTGGGCCTTACTCAAGAAAACTTCTTTTAGGAGCAAAACAGTAATGAATAAATCTACAGCTTTTTCAGTATTTTTTATGGTTGGATTAATTGGAGTTATGGCCCTCTTTCCTGAGTCGGCATTTGCACAGGTTATGGGTGGCGGCTTTGAATCAAAAATGCAAGGACTTACTACTAAACTTATTACGGTAATTTTACCGTTAGTAAGCGTCCTTGGTCTTGTTTATGCCGTTATCCTTGCATTAACTGGAGATGGTGCAGCTAAAGGTCGAATCATCATGGTAATTGTATGTAGTATTGTTGGCTTTATGGCCCCTCACATTATTGGTTGGTTCCAATCAGCAGCAGGGCAATAAGTGAAGCTAGATCAATCTATCGTACATAGAAAATTAGATTCAAAACTCAAGATCGTGGGCCTAGAAGTCCACGATCTTCTCTTTGTACTTTTATTTGCGGCAATAATGAATCTTATTTTCGGTCAGACAGTATTAGGTTTTTACCTCGTCTTCGTTGTACCTGCAATTATGGCAGTAATTCTTTTTATCGCAAAAAGAAATAAGCCAGATGGTTTTCTTGTTCACCTAATTCGATACTACATGAATGATGGAAGGTTCTCAGCAGGAAACAAAGGAATGTTCTTCAAACAAACTAAAGTGAGGATCAATGAGTCAAAGTTTAAAAGATAAATTACCTTATTGGCATTTTGATAATGACATTATGGTATTTGAGGATGGAAGTTTAGGCTTTGGATATAAGCTTGAGGGTTTTGATATTAACTGCACAACAAGTGAAAAGATCAATCAACTCTCAACAAATTTAGAGCATTTGCTGACAGGAATTGAAGAAGGTTTAAGTATTCAATTCTTTTACAAGGTTAGCTCAGACTACCAAGAAAAGATAAATGAACACGAGAACATTTCAATCAATGCGCCAGCTATCTACCAAGATGTCACAGAGGCAAGAACTGAGTTTTTAAAGACTAATATGGAATACCATAATTACTTTAAAAGTGATGTTTATCTGTTCATCAGAAGTGAAAAACATAAGTATTCTAAGCAAAAGTTTTGGGAATCATTAAAAAAATATGAGCCTATATTTAAAACTGAATATGATGCCTTTAAAAAGAAGTTTTTAAGAACAAACAAGCAAGTTGAAAATGCTTTAAATCACTGCGACTTATCACCTAAAAAGTTGAATGCAGTTGACTGGCATAATGTTTGTTTTGAATATTTCAACCTTGAAAGAAAACAAAATCTAGGTTCACCAAAGTATCGAGACGAGAGTTTCTATCTTTCACCTGACTTTAAAGAGCAAATATCCTTAACAGATGTTAGTTTCTTAAAAGATCATCTTGAAATAGGAAAGAAAAAGTTTCGTGTAATCACACTAGGCTTATTGCCCGAAGGTGTTACTCATGCAGCAATGATTCATAATTTCACAAAACTGCCTTTTCACTTTTGGCTATCTCAAGGCGTCAAGATTGAAGATCAAAAGAAAGAACTAGAAAGACTACAGCTACAAAGAAGAATTGCACATTCTATGGCATCTGGAAGTAAAAATGTGTCAGATATCGAATCAGAGAGCAAGCTTGGTCAAATTGAAGAATTAATCAAAGAGTTACTTGATGGTTCAGAGAAATTAGTTTCCATGAATATGAGTTTAACGATCTGGGACGAAAGTCTTGAAGAGTTGGACAATAAGACTGACATGGTTCTAAAAGCATTTAAAGGTTTAAATCAAAGCGAAGGATTACTTGAAACCTATCCCTCTCTTGACGCTTTTCTTGGTTCTGGGCCGGGAGTTTGTAAGGGATTGCGGAATAAAAAAGTAAAAAGCTCCAACGCTAGTCATTTGTGTCCTATCTATGGAAATTGGAAAGGAAACAATGAGGCAGTTTGCTTGTTGCCAACAAGAGATTATTCACTATTTTCTTTAGACCCATTTGCTAAAGAGTTACCGAACTGGAACGGTTTAATCTTTGGAGGTTCTGGTGCAGGTAAAAGTTTTTCGATTTGCCAGTTAATGCTCCAATTTTATGGTCAAAATCCGACACCAAAAATTGTATGGATTGACAATGGAGCTTCCTCTCAGCGTCTACTCGAAGTTCTTGATGGCGAATTTATTGACCTCAATATTGATTCTAAGATATGTCTCAATATGTTCGATCTTAATGGTGAAGATGCCCCATCAACTTCTAAAGTAAAGCTTATTTTAGCAGCTCTTGAATCTATTCTAAAAGATGAGGATAGACGTGGACTACCAAAAAGAGATAAAGCATTGCTGGAAGAAGCAATTTTTATGACTTATGACAAAGTGAAAAAGAGAATTCCTGTTTTAAGTGATCTAAAGTCAGTTTTGGAAAATCATCATCATTCAGAAATGAAAAAGTATTCTGAAATTCTCTATTCATGGACAGGAAACACAGCTTTTGGACGAATGCTTGATGGTCAAAGTAATGTCACTCTAAATAAAGACCTCATTACTATAGAGATGAAAGGCTTAGACACTTATCCAGACCTTCAAAATGTTTTTCTTTTGTTGTTTACAGACTTTATTAAGAATGAGGCCTCAAAAGATACATCAAAGCCTTATCTTTTAATTATAGATGAAGCTTGGAAACTTTTTGAAACTCAAAGTGGCCTGAGTTTTACGCTTGAAGCATATCGAACCTTTAGAAAGTTTAATGGTGGTATTTGGTGCATTAGTCAGAACTATAAAGACTTTTTGAGCAATCAAGATATTAAAAACGCTGTATTTCCAAATACCAGTAGTGTTTTTATCTTGAGGCAAAGAAAAATTGACTGGGAAGACTTTCAAAAAACAATGGATTTCTCAGAGGATGAGACTGAAGTAATTAAAAGCTTAGAGCTTGTAAAAGGAGAATATTCTGAATTTCTCTATATGCAAGATGAAAGAAAAGTTATCTTACGACTTATTCCTGACCCTCTTAGCTATTGGATATGCACAACCGATGGAAGTGACAAAGCTATGATCGACAAAATGAAGATTAAATATCCAGAGCTTAAAACAATAGATGTACTAAAAAAGATCGCCTATGGCGAATTGGAGGCATCATAAGAAAGATTAAAGTAATGGTTGTTAGCCTTACTTTGATGTTAAACACTTCTCCAACTTTTGCCTTTTGGGGTGATGGAGGTGCTGGTTGGGCACAAATTCCTTACTTGGTTAAAATTTTGGCCGAGAACATTAAACGATACCAGCAGTTAAAAATGGCGATAGATACGGCCAAGCATGGGAATGATTATATTAGGTTGATTAATTCAGGCCTTGAAAACTCAATAGGTCTATTAAACTCACTCCCGATAAAAGATGAGAAGATTTTATCAGAGCTAAAGAATTTTCAAAAGGCCTACAATACTATTCAGGATGTTTATGGCAAAATTCCAAAGTCAGGAGAATCAGCGCTTCAAATGCTTCACGATCAAACCGTAGCAGAAAGTATTAAAATGGCCAGTAACATCAAAAGCTATGCTGAAAAACAGGAGGAAAACGCAACAAAGATTTCTATTCAAAGTAGAAATGCTTCACCTAAAGGAGCTGCGAGGATGAATGCAGAAACAAACGCAAAGATTCTCCACACTTTAAATCAATTACTCCGTATTAATGGACAGATTTTAAAGCTCCAAGGTGAGAACTTGGCAATGATGAACAAACAAGGAAAAGATAGTGTTGGACACTTCAATAAAATCAATAGCGATATAAAGAAGAACTTAAAACGCTTTGATGGAAGTTTTAATCTGCCAAAATTCTAATGTTTGAATACCTACCAGAGGTATGTAGGGAGTTAAATGCTAATATTAAGGAACTGTACTGGATATTAATTATCCCTTTTACACTTCTAATAATCATATTAGAGTTTTTTAAAATCCCTGACAGGAATCCAAATGTATCTGATATTTTGAAAAGAGTTGTAATATCAATTTTGCTCTTAATATCTTTTGACTTTGTTATCAATACCATTTCTATGGTTGGCGATGGAGTAACTGAAAAGATCCAAGGGATCACCAAGCTTCAAGACTTAATGAAGCACTTAGAAGAGAACTATCAGGACACTGAGGTTAGCTGGCTCAAGTTCAGAGAGGCCGTAATTTTCGTGCTCAACCTCTTATCTTATGTGATCGCTTATGTAGGTGTCTTTGTTGCTAATGTTCTTGTTCATTTTGTTTGGTCAGTCCTTTACGTTTGTTCCCCATTGATGATCTTAATGTATATCTCCAGAGGGACTTCATTTGTTACAACTAACCTCTATAAAGGGCTAATAAATGTTGTTACTTGGAAAATACTTTGGTCAATCTTAGGGGTAATGCTTTTAAAGTTAGCAACGAGTCCTGCTGTCGGTAGTTGGGACAATTTTTTAACTACCATACTAGTTAATCTTTGCATTGGTTTATCCATGTTGTTTATTCCATTTACTACAAAATCACTAATCAGTGATGGAATGTCTAGTGCCGCTTCAGCTCTTGCCGCAGCACCTACATTAGCGACAGGGAAAGTTGTTAAAGAAGTTGCTAAGAGACAAGGAAAAAGACTAACAACAGGAACTGTTCAAGGAACAAAAAATGGGTTTAACAGAATGGGAACTGGAATGAAAACAGGTCTTCATCATGCGAAGAATAGTTTTTCAAACAAGATGAGATCACAGGTGAGAAACACACCAAAACCACTTCCAAATAACGTCATCAAAGTTGACTTTAAAAATCGGAGAAAAACATGAGCAAATTATCAGCAAAGGGCCAGTGGTTGGCCCTCAACAGGCTTGCTAATACATATCGGATTACTTGCCTTATTCTAGGTGGATGCTTAATTATAACACTCTCAATTTTGGCCTATGTAGCGTCTTTACCTCCCGTGGTAGTCGAAAAAGGCAATAATGAGGTTATACGTTACCACTCAACTAGAAAGAATAATCCCATTGGTAAGAATGAGATTAAACGCTTTGTTAAGACATTTATCAAAGCAAATTATGAATGGAAGAAATTTGAACGTAAGACAATGCTATTTAATATTAGGCCGTTTGTAACTGATGACTTTTATAGTCTCGTTTCAAAAAATTCTAAGAAAAAAGTAGCGAAGCCAGACGGTGAAGACAAATTCTCTCAATATGTAGGAGAAATAAACGTATCAGTGACAGATAAAGAAGTTGTAGCACAATTTGATCGAGTAATTCGACTTAAAGGCCTTCCTCTAATATCAGTAACTCAAATTTCACTACAGATATTGAAAGATTCGCCAAACAAATGGAACCCCTTGGGTCTATACGTTAATGGTTTAATAGAACACGAGGTTAAGTAAATGAAGTTATTTATATTCTTGGTTTGTTCCTCCTTTATTTCTGTAAGTGCATTTGCTGGAAAAATAAGAACGATAGAAGTTTCATCAAAAAGAATGGAACCTATCTATTTAAAGCTGGGTCAATCAACTGTACTAAGGTTTAGAGAAACTCCTAAAAAAGTTGTTGTAGGAAATCAAAACTATTTTAATGTAGAGTTCATTGGAAATGATATTACAGTTCAACCCCAAGGAGCTGTTAAAACAAATCTCTTTGTTTATGGTGAATTTCATACTTTTGGTTTTATCTTAAATGCAGGAAGCTACAGTCAGTATGACGATTTAGTTAATGTACGGTGGAAATCTCCACGCTTACGATTGACGAAGGAAAGAAAACTGTCTCAAAAGAACGTAAGAAAGAAAATTTCGCTAAAGTCCAAAATAATTTGTGAAACTAAAAGTATCACGGAGATTAAACCAAGTGTTTATGTTCTAGACTTTAAAATCATTAACCAAGGTAAGAAAGAAGTAAAAATAAAAGACATTGATCTTTTTTTCACAAGATCGAAGGTAAAACTGCCTAATCAAAGATTAATTTTTTCTAGTGACAAAGTTGAGAAAGGCCTAGGAATTGAAGGCCGAATCTTTTTTAAACTTGTTAAGAAGGAAGGATTTAGTCTTCACTTACTTAATAGTAGTGAAAGCCAAAAAACAATTATCTCAAGGCACTTTTTATAGTTAAGAAAATTAAGGAATGGTTTAAATCCACTTTTTTTAATGA
Source organism: bacterium (assembly GCA_030425045.1). Classification (GTDB taxonomy): domain Bacteria; phylum Bdellovibrionota; class Bacteriovoracia; order Bacteriovoracales; family Bacteriovoracaceae; genus JAUHVL01. The sequence goes on along the minus strand of JAUHVL010000007.1, from coordinate 123,511 downwards.
AATTGATGGAAAATCGACTCTAAATAAAAAGAACTTTGCTATTGCAGGAGGTTGTTTTGTTGTAACAGCAATAGCTATTTCGCAAATATATGGGTCTTCAGAGAACACAGCGATTGTAAAAAAGGTTGATAGAAATTTAATCAATAATGATAGATTTCATAATGAAAATGATCTCACTACAACAAAAGGAGATTCAAATATCCAAGGAGGTATCAAAAATAGAAGTGATGTTAAGTCCAAAGTGAAAAGAGCAAGGCATATACCTGCCCCAGAAATCAAATTAATGGCAAAGCAGATAATTTCCAGAAGTGATCTTCCATCCTCAGAAGGCTCCCTTCCTACGGGAACAAATTTCATTGGGAAATTAATTAGCACCATTGATACTAGAGATCAAAAGCAGTTCATAAAAGTTCTATTACCTTATGGTGGTTCGTTTAAAGGCAAGAACAAGATTCCAAAAGACACAATTTTACTTGGAAGTGTCAATTACCAAGGAACTGGTGAGAAAGTTTATATTACTTTTGTAAAAGCAATTTTCCCCGATGGTAAAGAATTTGAAATTAATGCTCAAGCTTTAAACCCTCAAGATTATTCCACTGGAATACTTGGGGACTATCATGGAACGGCTACAGTTAGAATTGCAACAACTCTAGGTCTAAGCATGGTTTCTGGAATGACAGAAGTATTAACAGAAAAACAAGCATTAGGCGAAAGCGGTGCTGTTACTCCTAAAGCAACTATGAAAAATGCCTTTTATCATGGCGTATCTAAAGTTTCTGAAATGGAAGCAAATAGACAAGCCGGTGAACTATCCAATGAAAAGGCCTATGTCACTGTAGATGCTGGAAGCGACCTTATTGTTTCGCTAATCGCACCTTTAAAAATCAAAGAAGATTAAAATGAAAAAACAAAACTCTAATCAGGCGGCAGAAAAGCTATTTTTGGCTTTTGGTAAGTTATTTCAACTCTATTTTAGTATTTCTCACTATGGCCTAAAAAGAATTAAGTTTAAATCAATGCAAACATGGTTTTACTTGTTCTTTTTCACGATGTCGTGCTTCACAGCGACCTATAACTATGACTTCTTGATTCTGTTTCATAAGTTAATGCCATTTTGGTTTACTGACGGAGTTCTTGAATTGCTTGTAAAGGTTCCTTGGCTTACCTATTTCTTCCTGTTCTTATCAAGTGGAATTGTTCTTATATTTCCAGCATTGGGACTAAGAGAATATAAGAAAATTAAGTCATATCAAAAAGATTTTGATTTCTTGTCCATCAAGGCCGGTAATGGTGTCGCACCCAAAGTCGTACAGGTAATTGAACTTGATGAGTATAAATCAAGGGTAATAGTTAAATCAGAGGGAATAGGAGCTGATCGTTATGAGACTAAGATCAATGATTTAACTTCGGCTCTTGGCCAAATCGTGGAAGAGATTAAGCCATGTAAGAACCCTAAATATACTCAATTCAATTTAACGAAGAAAAGATTGGCAGAAAAAGTGAGTTACTATGAGCTACCAGAGGAAAATGAAAAGCCTTATAGCTTTTCAATTGGTGAGTCTCTTGGTGGATATTTATCTCAAGATATTTCCAGTTTGCCACATATGTTAATCGCTGGAACAACTGGTGGTGGTAAAAGTGTTTTCTTCAAGCAGACTTTAATTTCGCTCTTGAAATCAAGTGATAATCTTCAGCTATACCTTTTAGACTTAAAAAAAGGTGTTGAAATGCGTCCTTTTGAAGACCTTCCTAACGTACAGGTCATCAAAACAGAAAAAGATGCTGTTACAGTTCTTAAAAATCTTAAAACTGAAATGGATAGAAGATTTAACTACCTTGAGAAAAATAAGTTGAAAGAAATTGATCCTGTAAGGGACAAGATGGATAAGATAATTATCGGCGTTGATGAGGCATCAGTTCTTTATACAAAGACGAAAACCAATTCTGCTAAAAAGAAATTCATCGAGGAAGCCAGAGAGCTTACAGATGAATTATCAAAGCTTTCAAGGGCCGCAGGTATTCACTTAATTCTAGCGACTCAAAAGGTCACAAAGGAAACTATTGATACAAAAGTTCAAGAGAACATTGGTGGTCGAATGTGTTTTAGAATGAATACACTTCAAGGCTCAATGACAGTTCTGGGAAATAAAATGGCTTTAAACCTTCCAGATGTTAAAGGACGTGGGATTTGGGCAACTGGTAACAAGTTTATTGAAGTTCAAGCACCATTTCTTTCGGAGGATGAGCTAGAAAGTGAGCTAAGTCTCATTGCCAAAAACTTTGAAGAAAAAGAAAAGACATTTCATGGCCCAATGGTGTCCCTCGAAAAAGTTGAAGGAGATAAGAAAAAAGTAATCCGAAAGGCATCTAGCAACGAGAAAGCAAAGGAGATGATGAATTAAAAACACAAAATTAACTGAAAGAGATTTTAAGCTGTTTGAATTTTTATTTAAGTATAAAGTGGCTGACGTTAAGCAGATTCAACATTTTTGTTACCCAACAAGTGAGTTTTGTAATCTAAGAAAAAGACTAAAAAAGCTAGAGAAAAGCAATTTCATTTCTTTTAAATCTCATTATAGCTTAAAGAGCTTTAAAAAAGTATTTCATCTTACTGACAAGGGGCTTCTAAAGCTAAAGGAAGTAACCCCTATGGCACTTGTAAGGAAGCAACTTAAAAGTTCAAGTATTGAGCATGACCTCCCTCTTGTAATTATAGGAGAAGCATTAAAAAGTTCAAAAAATATACTCCAACATTATTCGGAGAACGAACTTCAATGTTTTGAGGATTTCACCAATGATGACCTCACGAGGCAATTTGTTGATCTTAACTGTGATGGATATGTATTAATTAATTTTGATAATGAACGCTATCACGGTGCAGTTGAATTTGAACGTACTGAAAAAGCATCTCAAAGGTATGAACAGTTAGTTATAGATTATTACATTAGCTCAAATGTAGATGTGGTTTTGTACTTTAGCAAAACTAACTCGATCATAAATGAGATTAAACATTATGAAGAACTTCATTATAAAGGTCATGAACCTAAGTTTTACTTTCACAAGCTAGAAAGTGAACAAAGCATGATTGATGGAGTCACCTTTCAAAACAGAAATGGACATGAACTAGAGTTCTAGTGTCCATTTTCTACCTTACCTCTGTGTTACCTGTAACAGGTAATGCAGTTTCTTTTAACTTGTCGAAATTATTTAGTTTCTAAACTGAATAATAAGACTCAATCAGACATAGGAGCATTTATGCATAAAGTATCAATTTTGATTATGGCAATTGCCATATTGACTACGGGTTGTTCAACAATGAGAGAATCACTGACTCTAGGTGTATCGACTGGTGCAGCAACAGGTGCTGTAGCAGGAGCATCACTAAGCAAGAACAGAGGCCAAGGCGCTCTTAAAGGCGCACTTGTCGGCGGTGCAATCAGTGGTATTGCGTCTTACTTTATCCACAAGGGTCTAAAGAAAAGAGACGAGAAGACTAGAAGAGAAACACTTTTTAACCTCGATAAATTTGGAGTTGATTACCCGAAAAACTATTCACAGGAAAATGGCCCCGGCCTTTCAAAACCAGTAGTTGAATCACAGTGGGTCGATACTCAAGTCCAAGGCAAAAAATTAATTGAGGGACACCGTGTTTGGATTATCTCAGAAGACCCACAATGGATTCCTTCTAACAAAAAGGGAAAGGAATAATGTTGATTAAACAACTTTCCTTAGTAGTTCTACTATTTTCCTTAGCTTCATGTGGGGAAAAATGGGATGAAGAATCAGAAAACGTACATACGACACCAGTTCCTACGAGTCCACAGATAGTCTATGAACCAATAGTAGAAAAAGAAAAAGTCACAGACGAAACATTTTTAACAGATGTTGAAGTTGGAGAAACAATTGTTTTAACGATTACAGGAAAAATGAATGTACCTATGTTTAGTCCAAGCTATCAGAGATCACATCGTTCATTTTGGGATGATAGGCACTGTGAACGCGACCCTATTTGTCCGATGTGTTTCACTGTTAAAAGAATATGCTTTGATATACCTAGAAAAGGTCAATGTAACTTAAAATATCGAAACTATAATGGACAAGTTCAGCAAGACATTCTTTTTTCAGACAAAGTTGAAAATTCAAAACTAAGGGTAAAAATTGGTAACAATCTTTACCCATTAGGTAAAATCACAAATCACGGTGGTATGGTCATTACAACTGAGTTTGCAGTTTCAAAAGAAATGCTACAAGAAAGCAATGAAGTTAGTTTAGCCATTACGCCTGATACAAACAAAGGAAATGTTAAAACAGGTTTTCTTGGATATGGCTCCTGCCAAGGTAAAGGGCGAAGACATTTTAGACATGAGGGTTCTACTTCAAGCAGAACTTACAAAAATCAAATTGTGCGTGACTATCTTGTTACTGCACACTTTAAAAGGATTAAAAGATAATAAATGACAAAATTAAAATCAGGACGGCTGATTTTAGATGAGGGGGCCATCTCGGCCCTTTCTTCTATGTATGAAGAAATGAAAGATCAAAAGTGTATTAAAATTACTCCCTCAAAACTCGGCTCTTGGATAATCTCAGAGTTTTATAAAAGCTATTTCACTAGATACAAAAAGAAAATATCTAAAGAGCATTTTAACACTAAGGAGTACCTAAAAAATGTTGTCTCAAATATTGATGATAACGATGATATTGAGGCGATTTTGAAATCAACACTTCTGGAACTCTCCCCTAGAAAAACAAAGTCAAAACGTGTCAGCAAAGAAGAACAAGAAAGTAGCCTCGAAGCGTAAACGCCAAGTTAGGCTAAAAGAGTTTGTAGTTGAAATTAACCCTGTTGAAATATCAGATAATCAAAACAAGGAAAGAATAAAGCATTTATGCCAATTAATTTTTCCAAATATATCTGCAACAGACCCCTAACCTACTGTTATCACTTACACTTTTTACTATATTGACTAGCGTGATAATTCACGCTAGTCTTTAATTGTACCGATAAGGAGATATAAGTGGTTAATTGGGATGAAACAGATGTTCCAGAAATTAAAGAAAAGCTGATTAAGAAAATACTTAGTGAGATGGACAATCAAAACTTATCCCAAGGCGAAGTTGGCCGAATGATCGGTATGGATAGAAAGAATGTAAATAAAACCCTTCGAGGTACTGAAAGAGGGGTTTCAATCAATCAATTGATAAGAATTGCCAATGGCATAGGACTTAAAGTTGATTTGATTATAAAAAATAAATAGGAACTTTATATGAGAAAAGTTGGAATTTATTGTCGTGTAAGTACAGATGAGCAAGCCAAGAATAAAGAAGGCTCAATTAAGTCTCAAATACAACGACTAAAACTAAAAATTGAAGAGAAGAATAGATACGAGAATAATAAGTGGGGAAAACTTGTTGGTATTTATAAAGATGAAGCATATTCTGGAAAAAATACCGATAGGCCTCAGTACCAAAAACTCCTTGATGATGTAAGAAGAAATAAAATTGATACTGTTATCGTTACCGAACTATCAAGGCTTAGCCGTTCAGTCACGGACTTTTTAAATTTCGTTCAAGAACTTGAAGATTTAGGAGCAGACTTTATCTGCTTACAATATGACTTCGATACAACTAGCCCTGCTGGAAAAGTCTTTATGACAATCATCATGGCACTAGCGCAATTTGAAAGAGAGCTTACGGCAGAACGTATCAAAAACAATTTCCACGCAAGAGCATTAAGAGGCCTTCTAAATGGTGGGACACCTATTCTAGGGTTTGATAAGCACCCTACTCAATCAGGTTCTTTAGTCATTAACAAAGATGAAGCCAGAATTGTAAAAAAGATGTACCAAGTATTCTTAGAATCAGGACAAATCTCTGAGGTTCTAAAATACTTAAAGAGTAAGAATATCAAAAATAAAGCATGGACTTCTAAAACTGGAAACAACTACGGAGGAAAAGCTTTTACTCATTCCACAGTTTATAGACTTCTTACGAATCCGTTTTACATGGGAAAAAGAGAAGTAAATAAGGAAAACAAAGAACTAGATCAATCTACATTGAAAACTACAGAAAAATACCACTTCGTTGATGCCTCTTGGGAAAAAATTATTAATGAGGCTGATTTCAAAAAAGCTTCAAAGATATTAGAGGCAAACAAAGCTGTAAAGCATACTGCAACACATGACTTTATCCTCTCTGGACTACTTACCTGTGATGAATGTGGACAGCCCTTATTTGGCCAATCAGCCACAGGAAAAACAAACAAGCATTACTATTATGGCCACAGCAAAAAATCAGAATGCAAGGTTAAGCGATACCCTGCAATTGAATTAGAGCAAAGAATTAAGAAGCATCTATTTAGTATTTTAAACAATCAAGCCCTTAAAGATGATTTCATTAGCATCTTAAAGGAACTCTCTACAAACTCAGCTCCTGAATATAAAGGGGAATTAAAAGCGAAAAAGAGAGAAGAAAAACTAATACAGGGGCAGATTAACAAACTCATTGATGTTATTGCTAGTTCAGATATGGCCGGTAGTGTTGATGCCATTGTTAAGAGGTTAAAAGACTCAGAGAAAGAGCTTCAAAATATTCAGGAACAAATTGCTGAGCTTGAAATCAAGGCATCCAATGAAGAACCTCAAACAATTGACCCAGACTTTGTTATCGAAAATCTTAAACAGCTTAGCTCTGAGAGATTTAGAAAATTTAAGCTTCAAAAGAAGCGTCTAGTTGCCAAGAGCGTCATAAAGAACATCAATATTAGCCCTGACAATCTGATTCAAATTAATGTTTGGACTCAGGAGAATAAGAATAAAGACCAGAGAAACACTGGTGATGAGAAAGGAGTCATACTCCCTTTTCTTAAAGCTGGAAGGACACTAGGCGTAGCTAATGCGTCTGGTGGAGGAAGGTCTGAAAAAAAGGCAAAAAAAAATGCTGAGATCGAAACCCTTGTGACCGAGGGTTCGTCCAGCATTGCAGTTGGTGGAAACAACCGACGGCCAGTCAAACCAATAACTTAACTTAGCACAAAGCCAAGGTAAGCCAAAGTTCAATTAGGATAACTATAGACTACGACCGTAGTCCTTGGACTAGAAGAGATAGAATTCAACTAATTTTTTAATCTTTTAGAAATTTCAGCAAGACTCTTTTGAGCATTAGCTTGAGTGTTAATGATATGTATAATTGATTCAAGCAAAAGACTAATGTCATGAGCTGATTTCAAGCATTCCTCGTCACTCTTTGAGTGTAATCCTTCACTCACTTTAGAAAAAAGCAGTTTAACATAGTTTCCTTCAGGCGATGTTAAAACAGGTGGCATTACGTCTTTTAAAAGGTCTGCTTTTTCTTCAAACTTATGACTACTTCTAACCTTTTCTACAACATTTAGATAATCAGTTTTTCTACTCTCTTCTACAAAAGTAGCTATCTCCTCAAGTAGTGAATATATTTTATCTTCTACAACTCTTCTATAGTAAGCCATCGCAGCGATACCTAACCCATGTAATTCACATATTTTTCCATTTTTATAATGTTTTGCAAGTTCATCACCCAATTTTTTTGAGATACCTTTTTCAATATTAATACCAAAACTAGGCTCTTGGCCGCTTTTGTGAATTTTACCATATGAAAATGTCACCAAAAAATTATATTGATGCTCATTACATGATTGGCAGTCATATAAAAAGTGATAAGTTTTTCCATTTACAAACTTATTTAAAGTCTCTCTTCTGCTGACGCCATTAGCCTGAAAATATTTAAGTTGATCTGAAGTTGTAAATGACTTCCTCCCAGGAACATATTTGATATCAGACTTTTCTTCATTATATGAATAGGTCCTCTCCCCTTGGCACTCTGGACAAAATAACTGTAGAGGTAAAAATTTAAACTGTTCCAAAACTTCGGCTAAATAAAAATCAGTGGATGAGTATAATGCTTTATTTTCTAAGAAGTTTTTGAAACTTTTTTCATTTTCCTCTTTTGTTTCTTTCATGAAATTTACTAATTCTTCTTTATCCATATTATCCTCTTCGAAAAAAATTAATTCGAAATGTTCACCTTTTTTAATATTTTTTTATAAGAAGATATTCTACTATCTGGCAATAATATCTTTTTCCCAGAGGCAGAGACCGCTCCCGCATAAATAACATCAAAATCAAGCGTTGCTATATTTTCGATATTTGTTGCAAGTGCCATATTCAAAATCATTGAATCCGAATAGCCCATCCCTGTTTGCGATGAAATTAAGGTGGCTTGCCCCCAGTCAACTTCTTCAACAATAAAGATATTTTCTTTTTGTTTATTATCTCTGGTGGTTAAATAAACGCAAAACTCATCCAGTAGTTTTTCCTGTTCCGCAAGCTTCGTCCCTAGGAATGTCTTGCATATTGAAAGCCATCCTGTTTCATTCTCAATATCTCTAGCTCTAAAAGCTTTTTTAACTTCTTTCAACTCACTATCTCGGAAATAGTTAAGGCTAGAATCAAATTCTTCTAGTTCTTTGTCCTTAGTTTCTTCCTTCCTTAAGCGGTTATCCCTATTCCCACGCAAAGAATTTATCTTCGCGCTGGCATTATCTGAAATTTTAACTTTATCTTTGTTTTCTTGAACAAGGCTAATTATTCCTTCAGTTAAAAATCGTCTTCTTTGATAATCAAGGAATTCAGCCTTTGTAGTTACTGTCGTGTAGAATGTCACATCAGCTTTAGAATCAAGATCACCTAGAAACTTTTTAACTGATTCATGATTAGAATGAACCTCGTCAAAAAATGCAATGAGTAAGTTAGAGTCAACAATCAGCCTTATCTGTTGACCTTCTCCTACGTCCTTTAAAAACTTATTGAACCCTATGCGATTCGTTGCCATCAAGATTCCCTTCTTTCACATGAGCAATAGCAACCTTTTCATAAGTGAAATCATCATCGCTTTCACTAATGTCTTCTACTTCATTTAAGACTTCGGCTAACTCATCCAATTCTTCTTCTGTAGGTTTTCTTTTATTAATTTCATCCATTTCGCTATAAATTTCTGAAATCTTTCTTCTTTTTGTCATCATTTGCTCCGTATTATTTAGTATCATCCTGTACCTATAATACAATCAAAAACAGAGCCCCATCTACCTGAAATTACTGGAATTAAAGGGCATTAGAAATTAACTGTAAACATATCAAGTTTAATATTGTTTGTCATAAAAAAGGCAGAGGGATTGCTCCCCCTACCTTGATAATTTCAATGCTGAAAAAGGCTCACTACGTTCTCCATTACCTCAGCCTCAGAGGGCAAGATATTAAGACAATCGGTAGCTCCCTTCTCGTCCACACCGGCCACACGAATGTAAAATTCCATGGTCTTTAAATCTCTCCAACCACAAATTTTCATCACAATTGCTGGCGGTGTGCCTTTAGCTAAAAGCTGTGTAGCAAAACAAGCTCGTAAAGCATGGAACTTGATTTTAGGAAGGCCAACACCAACCAAAAACATCTTTAAAATTTTTGATTGATCACCCCTTTGCCAATCTCGAAATCTTGGTAAAACAAACTTCCCTTTGTTTGATGATTTTAAAGAAACAAAAAGGTTATTAAGTTCAGGCGACATTGGGACATTTCTCCAATATCCTGCTTTTGTACTTTTAATCTCATTTGTTCTTTTATTGAAAGACTTTGAAACACGAACAATCTGATTTTCAAAATCTAAATCATCCCACTCAAGGGCATAAAGTTCACCGTTACGCATTCCTGTTAAAAGTGCTGTTGCCCAAATTGGATACCAAGGATGTTTTTGCCTTTTAGCTTCATGTAAAAGCTTTTTGATTTCCTCAAGTGAGAGGATATCAGGCACTTTCTCCTGTTTTTGATGAAGTTTAATTCCATATACGGGAGACTGATGTACACCTTTAATAAGTCCTTCTTCAATTCCAAAGTTGTAGATCACATTAACAGTGTTCTTTACCTTTTTAATGAAGCTGATAGACTTTTCCTCATTAGTCATCTTTTTAACAAGATCACGGCCGTGTGCTTTACCAAGTTCAGATGCAGGGATTTTAAGCCAACTTCGAGTCCAATTTCTCAAACTCGCAACATGATCCATAATAGTAGCCGGATTATAGGTTCCGAGAAAACCTGATTTAGCTTCCTCTGCCCACCTATAAATCACAGACTCCCAGGTATCACATCGTCCTTCAAGTTCAAGTAGCTTTTTACCAAGCTCTTGGTGAATTCTATTCTCTTCTCGTCTTGCTAACGAAAGGGATTTTAAATCGGAAACAGTTTTTTGAACTCTCAACTTTGGATCTACCTTGCTTCTCGCATTTACATAGACCTGATAAAGTTTTTGTCCATTTTTTTCATAACACTTAATTGCCATATTAACCTCCAATGGTTGTTGAGGTTTCAATAAGGCGATCAAGTTCACTCCGTTTAAAATAAAGTCTTCTTCTGAATTTTCGGGCCTTAATATGTCCACGACATACGGCCGTCCGAATTGCATTAGTAGACTTTCTTAAATAAGCCGCAGCTTCGTTAGTCGTCATCCATTCTAAATTGTTAAAGAGCATCATCGAATTTTCATAAGAATCTTCGACACGCCCACTATACTGTGTAGTTCTCAAATTGTAATCCACACAAGTTCTATTTTTATGCATGACAAACCCCTGCTAAATATTCGCAAATCCGATTCTCCGGGCCTTAACTTGCTTATATCGCTTGAGCTTACCTTCGTTTGTTTCAAACTCCTTTTCTACAATAAGGCCATGCACAAAAACATCATCCCCCTTTCTTAAATGAACTGAACATTGTTCAGCATCCTTTTCCCAGACCTGAACATTTTTCCAAATGGGTTCCTTATCTTCTCCTTGGTAGATGGCCACGGTAAAATCACAAACAGCTTTTCTGTTTGCCGTATATTTTAAGTTTGGATTTTTACCAAGCTTTCCAAAAAATGTTTCATACTTTGCTGTATTCATATATTTACTCCTAATTTTTAAATCTTTAGTTGCTTGACTAAGAACTCCCCCATGTTGAGACTTGTTCCATGCTTTTCGTTATGTTTTTCGAGCAGCATCTGAACCTTATCCATCTCGCCGAGTGTTTCTTCTTGTACTCTTTCGATATCTTTTGATGATAGCTTTGTTAAAGCCACATCAACCAAATCTTTGAAGACGACCTCTCTACCATGTTTTTTTTGATTAGCTTGAGTAATTAATTTAACAACCAGCTCATGTTTTTCTGGCTCTGTTGAATAATCAACAAAAAACTTCTTTTGATCGTTGATTGTCGTCTTCTCTTTTATTCTTTTTCTTCCTCTTCGCTTTTTTTCTTCTCCTTCTTCTTTATTCTTTTCTCTTTTATTTATTTTATTTTCTACACTATCCATTTTTTATTAACTCCTTCTCTTAATTGCTTTATCCTTTGCCCCTGCCGGTATTTTATCTTCTGGGTAATTGTGACTGATCTTGTGACCCTACCCATCACACTGGTGGGAGGGGGAGGGTCAAAAGTCAGGAACGTAATTACCCGTTTTTTAAGAAAAATTCCGGCAGGGGCAAAGTTTTGCGGATTCAATAGGAAAGTATTAGGAAGTTCAATCATCTCCAAACACATCCTTAAAGCTCTGTTCTTTTCCTCTAAAAAAACAATTGGTCTCTAAATATGAAAACTTACAAGGGGTCATATCTGGTGCGTACAAAATGATTATTTTTTCTTGAACACCACCTTTCATCTCTTCTAGGAACCTCCTATAGGAACGAAACAGCCCTGCTTTGTTTGTTATAAAGATGCAATAATCAAATGATTTGCTCCTATGGTATCTGGAATACTTAGACTTCACTCTTGTACTTGATTTTTGTGTCAATTCAACTTCGATTGCTAGCTCGTACTCCTTTCCATTTTTATTTCCTGATAACGCAGCATCAGGAGCTAATCCATTGTCATCAATTTCATGAAACATTCTCCCATTAAAAAATGAGGGGAACTCTAAGAGTTCCCGCAACACATTTCCTGTAATAACATCATGATTTAAAGATTCGTCAGTAAGCTCATACGTTTTATCGTACTGAGTAAACTTAATCCCTGAGTTAGTTAGATAAATGTGCTTTCTTTTCCTTCCCAAATTTACAGACTTAATCAATCCTGTGTTTTCGAGTTTTTTGACCTTCTTTCTGAGATTTGAATAATTGAGCTTATAATTACAAACCTCAGATAATGACTTCAGATCAACAACTTTCCACTTACCAACAGCATTAATAATATCAATATAAGGCCCATACGGAATAAATCTCTGCTGATTCACAAAGCTCCTCCCTTTGAAATAATCTCCTCTTCGATCACTTTATTAGTCGAGACAATAGGTAAGCTCTCAAGCACTCCTTCACTTTCAAGTAGGTCAATATTATGAGAAACAATTTCGGGCTTAATATATTTAATATTAAGTAGATCAATTCTTGTGGGTCCATGCCTAAGTAAAATGCACTGACCTGGGTTTAAATTTTTAATAAGATTAGCATGAACAAGAAGCTCCTCCACCGCTCGTTGGCTACCTTGGTCTTGCTCTTCACCATCCTTTACTCTAATTGTATTTTTCTTTCCCTCAGAAGTACCAATGGCAGACGAAAAAAGATTTGCTCCCCTTTCCATTCTTTGTTTGAGAATAAACCAGTTCGAGCTATTTTCTAGTATCTGCTCACAAAGCTCAGGGTCAACCTTATTAATGTCACTTGGTGATTGAAAAGCAAAAGTAAGCTCCATTTTTACACCTCGACACTTATTTAATAGCTCTATGAACTCATTGGTAATGACGGCAGATAGCTCGTCTATATAGACACCAACAGGCACTAGCTTTTTTTCAAACTCTACTGATAAATCACAATACTTATTATAAACAGCATAAGAGAGGTCACCTAAAACGATCTTACCAAGGGCCCTCGCGATTTTGGGATAACCAAGAACTGGCATACCAATATAAATACATTTTCCATTATTCCAGATGTCACTAATTGATTGTCCCTCTCCAGAAAGTTTCTTTCCAAAGTCGGACTGAACAATATTTTCAAGTCTGGCGATAAGGCCCTCTACATCTTTTCTTGAAAATTCCTTGTCTTTGCTTTTTGGGTCACATAGCTCTTTAACTTTTAAGAGTATAGTTTCAAAATCAACTCTTTGGTCCTCTGCTTTCAAACTTGAGATAGCTGATTTTAGTGCTCGATAGCAAAGAGTTTCGTAATGTTCTTCTGACCAATCAAAAGAATAATGAATACGGTCTGCTATATGCGTTGCACTTCCATCTTTTGTCAGATTAAGGGAAATGGCCCCTGCTCCAGAGTAGCTTTCAGAAAAGATATTAAAATCTCTTCCTGTTAACCTACATAAATTAATAAAATGACTTAGTGACTTGTGATCACCCTTTGGATCAATAAAAATGACTGGCTTGTCATTTTTTAAATCGTCATAAATAAGATTATCCAAAAGAACTGTTTTTCCAAAACCAGAAGCACCTACAATCATGGTATGCTTCTTTTTCTCCAAACTTGAGTATTTGAAGTTCTTTTTCTTATTCACACTAAAACCTAACGCATCGTCATCCAAAGTAATTTTTTTGCAATCGAGTTGCTTTCTTTCTATCTTTTTCAATTCATGCTCCTTTTCATTGTTAAAAATAAATCGATTGAAGATGAAAACTAGTCCTTTCCCACCAAATTTAATTCCTTCAATCAACAAAATGCTTAATAAGTCGACAATTGGGGTAATAAAGTCCCCTAGACCAGCATCCTGGTCTTTTTTCTTTGAACTCATGTTTCTTCCTTTTAGTTATTTAATTGATTTTCATACGCGTGTTCGTACACTTCAAACTCAGGAATGTAATAGGTCTTACTTCCCTTTTTGATATATCTCTCCTTCGATTGGTATTTTATGAGATATTGTTTATTCACTTTATTTTTCAGTTTTTCAGGTAGCTCTTTTATCGGAACATCATAGATTTCAGAAGAATCTAGGTTAGCATCAATTTTAAGATTGCCTAAATCAAGATCAATATCCTCCTTTTGCTTATTGTCCAGAAGCATGTGCTTTAGATCGTAATTCCGAGGATCATCTTTATAAAGAGCGTAACCAACTAGCCCAGTGGCCACCGCACCAATTGCGCCAAAGACAAGGGCATTGGCCTTTCGACTTTCACGGTTTGGGCTCAAAGCGACGCCCGACGCCATCCCCGCGAATCCTCCTATTAATGAGCTATAAATTAATGTTCTTTTTAACGTCGAACAGCTTGATAGATTTAATATCAAACACATTATGATTAAATATTTCATTTTTTAGAATCCTTATTTAGATTAAGAGTTTGATCAAAGAAAATGATCACTTCCTTACCTGAATTTATAAATGATATTGAAAGTTCGCTTTCTCCCGAACTTGCTATTTTTTTATTCGCATTTGCTGCGATCTCAGACAATCCCCCAAGCATCATATTTCTTGAGCTATTGTCAGAGATTTGTCCGTAAGGTGAGCTTATCCTTTCTTTAGAAGTTTCAAGTACTCCTTGTAGGAATGAGGCAAATGATGAGGTAACAAAAGCTTTCTCTTCACCAGAATAAAAGTAATCTGAAATAATTCCCTCTGCGCCATCTAAATCCCAAAGCTCGATACTTACTTCATATTCCTCTCCATTCAATACCAGTAAATTACACTTTGAAATAACCCTTTTTTGAAAACTATGGCCGAAGCACTTAAGCTCACCTCCTGATAAATCTTCATGTTCATCTGTTATCTTAACAATGAACTTTGAAGGCTTTACATTCATGGCTATTACAGAATTTAAGAGGGTTCCTTTAATCCGACTAAGTGCGAGCACTTTATTTTTTGATGACTTCAAAATTAGCGTCTTTTGAGATTTCTTCAGTAAAGCCTCAATCTCTTTATCTTTTTCCAGAATTTCATCAGCAAGTTTTTTAACGTTTATATCAGCAGTTTTTTTCTTTTGAATTGATGAATGATTTTTCGAAGGCCTTTTAACAGTTACTTCTTGTTTATCATAACTAAAACGATCCTTTTCGCTTAACTCAGAAAAACCAGCATTTACAAAATTGCATAAAATTACCAAGATCAATAGCTTCATAGAACTCTTCCTTGGTAATATATAAGCTTCCCATCAATATAAAGAGGTGGCCCTTTAGAGAGATAATTGTCATCAATAATAGTGATCTCATTGGCCCTTAGAGGCTTGCTCTTCTTGTTTTTAATATAAAGAGACTTCGGGCATTCAAAAAGCTTGTAACTACTTGTTTCATGCAATAATGAAAAGTAACTGCATTTTTCAGCTTCTTTAATCTCAATGTCTTTGTTTGAATGGGACTCATCATATATGAGATTAAAATGGTATTTTTCATCTTTTAGAAAAACCAAGAAATTATTCTTAAAATTCTTTTCCTTTGTTTCAAAAACCAGAGTTTTTTTCTTGTTTAATTCGTAAACCTTAAACTCCCCTTGCTTTCCACCTATATAATCAAAGACCTTAGATTGAAATGTCACAGCACTAAAATGATTCACTGAAAGAAAAAGTGAAAATATTTGAGACTTGAAAATATAATAAATCATCTTATCTCTCCCATTGATACTTTGAGATTAGCTTTTGTTCACTCACATCCAAAACTCTATAGAGATGGGGAAATCTGGTATTTTTCTCTAATGCCACCCTGTAACTTCTATAACCTCGTACATCCTTTGCAACGACATCACAGCTAAGCCCATTGATTTTTTTAACAAGAGTTATATCTTCAATTTTGAACTTATGACCTTTTAAATCCTCAATAATCTTGGTGTGAATGAGATCAGGATTAGGATTATGTGAAAATATTTGTTCCATTCCATACACACAAGACTCCATCGTAGAATATACCTTATTTTCTTTTTTCACTTGGACGTATGACCCGACTAGAAGTATTAGTAATTGTACGATGATGGCGAGGGTCAGAACGATTAACATTTTCTTTTTGAGTTCTACTATATGCCCTTCTATCGTTTGAAAGTTTTTCATTTTTATTCTCCCTAATTGATTCTTTTGCAGAATTATTGGTGTTTTTAAAGTTTTTATTTTCTGAGTTATTTTTAACTGAATTAGAAATCGGATTTTTATTAATAGAATTACTTTTTGATCCGTTGGTTATGCTTTGATGTCCCTTTGTTTGTTGGTTTAATTTTGTATTTGATTGATTTGAATTCTTCGGACTATTCGTTAACTGATTCGAACGCTGCTCTCTAGCTCCCGCATTTTTCGAAGCGAAATTATTTGTTGATTTCTCACTTTTCCCAGAACTAAAAGAGAACTTCTCTCTTGTTTCACTTCCAGCGAGCTTCGTCGCGCTACTCATCGTATTACTTTTACTAAAAGCACGAGAGCCAAACTTCATCACATTTGAGGCAACTTTCATCTTTGGCCCAAGTACTCCGCCACTTGTCATAGTTGCTGCAACATTTAAGGCCTTAGAGGGAATACTCAAGACCTTATTCGCACCAAGAGTGGCGATAATACCTCCAGCTTGAGATATCCCGGAGCCATTTAAAATCATTGCTGTAATCATCGGCGATAGTGCTAAAAACAAAGAAAAAACGATTAAAAGTGCTGTTCCTGATAAGGAACCTCCAATCACTTCTCCTGAAACATAGCCTTTATTGATTTCACTTCCAATTATAGAAACAATGATCGCTACTACATGAGGCATTACGAGACACCATACATAGCTAAGGATTCCTCCTCTCAGGACATTTCCCATTGTTGGAAAGATGTATAAAAGACAAGGGATACCAACCAAGGCATGGCCCATATAATAAACAAGCGAATAAACAACCTTTAAAATGATAAAACAAATGCTCGTGATCAAATAAACCGATAGCGTGAAAAAATCGTTTATGTATGAGCTGAAAAGATGATATTTTAAAAAAGATAATGCCCCTTTAAGAGATGTTTCATCTTTAAAAAATTCTTTCAACGTCGGCTCTTTTGGATTCCACGTTAACATGTCATCAAAAAAGTTTGACAAGAGAACATTTTTTGATTTTTGAAGATTTAGAATCTCATCCGCTGCTCTCATCGAAGCATCAATGCTTACCTCATAAAAGCTTGTAATACTGGTCAAAATAATAATCGCGACGAACACCCTTTTCATTAGCTCCAATGGAGCCAAGCGATCAAAATACTCTATAATCACAGCAAGAATGAAGATCCCAGGAATGATACCCAAAAAGAACATGCGATACTGCTCAACAAGATCAGAAATATTAAGGCTATTTATTAAAAGTAAATCTTTAATACTATTATTCATTACCTTAATGCCATAATAGGAGATAACTCATCTTCATTTGGAAGACCTATCCAGTCTCTATAAAACTCATCCTTTCTTAACTGCTCTACAGAGCGGTTCTTTTTTATATCAATATCAACTTTTTGATATTCAAGATTATCTCTACGAATTTTAGAAAGGATTTTACTAGAGATCGCCGTATTCATTGCTGTATTTTGAACATGCTTTGACATTTGTCCTTCGCCAGCACTTGAAATTTCTTGATTATGAGCTTCCTGCTCATCATTAAAGGCATTACCAATTTTTTCAAAGACACGGTCCGAAAAGTTATCGGCCTTCACAACGTCTGATGCTAAAGAATCAATTGAACTTTTTAACCCTTTTAAATTGTGTTTCAGCCTGACTAACACTCGATTGATTTCCTGAAGGCTTTTAGGCTTCATCTTTTTTGTTTCGGCAATATCTCTTACATGCTGCTCAATCCTTCTCGCGATGAAGAAGCGTCTCATTGCCATAAAATTGTATTTATCAATTTGATTACTGGTCTTCTTGGCCACTTCTAAAATTTTAAGCGTATTAGTAACAGTAGATGCCGTATTAGAAACCAGCATAATAAGTGCTGCCGAATCGCTGTCTGGAATAAAAAGAGAGCTTGCCTGTAGCTTAAAGCTCATTAGAAATAAAAATATAAATTTATGCATAAATCATCCTCACGTATGAATCAATTGTGTCCTTATTTGTTTTGAAATATTGCCTGTTATTATCTAGATACTGATAAAAACGTTCAAAGCTATCTGCTTCGGTATTGAATAGCTCTAACTCTGTATCGGAAAGCCTAACCCTCAGAATCTTACGATATTTATTATCAGAGCTTTTCAAATAACATTCACTATAGACATTCTTCTGATATTTCAGCTCCTTAATCCTACCCTTATCAAATTCATTAAGTAGTGTGCTCTTATCGACATTTTGAGGAAACAAAACTTTAAAATAGCTATTATTTACAATAGATGAAGACAGCTCACTTGATGCTTCAAAATCTGAGAGAGATTGGGAGATAGCAATGGGAAATGCTCCCGTCTTTCTAAATGTCCTAAAACATTCATCAATATAATCTCCATGATCTTTCAGAAAACTCCAACACTCATCGAAAACAAGAATTTTTTCTTTTGCCTTTATGTTTTTAAAGTATTCCAGAAGAAAGATAATTAAAGGGGATACAATATTTTTAGGATAGGAATCTAGGTCAACATACAGTATTGAGCTATTATCAAGATATTCATTTGTTAAATACTTTTTAATATCTTCAAAATAATATGATATCCCCTCAAATTCATCTTCAAGTTTGATGATAACTTCCCAAAAAGTTTCAATATCATTTTCTAAAATATCCTTTATCAAGGCCAATAGCTTCCCTCGATCAAGCTTAGAAAATCGCTTCTTATCAACGACCGATAGGATAATTTCCCTTAGATAGACGGCGTCTTTGAACTGCATGGGGTTAAACCCATCATTTAAAACCTCTCCTTCGTGGTATAAACACAACTTTCTGAACGATCCTCCCTTATCCAATATTACTGTCGGATGCTCATTGATATAATGATGGACGATTTTATTAACAAAGACAGACTTTCCGACTCCGCTCATTCCGCTAACAAGCGTATTTTTATTCACAATAGAGCTATCAAACGGATCAAAAAATATCTCCTGATCTGAAACATCAAAAAGGTCTAGGCCATCTCTCATTAGAAATGACCTCTTAAATGGTAGAAGCTGGACGACATGACTTAGCTTATCAACATGTGACCTTAAAAAGAGTTTTGGTTTAACTCCAGGAATAAGTTCTCTAAAAAGAGAAAATAATCCTGTTTTCCATTTACGAGCTGATTGTCCTTCAATGAATAACTCAAAGCCATTCAGGTTAAAGTATTTGATGACGTCAAAGGTCTTTGTACATAGTTTTTCAAGGGAGCTATCTTTTAAGATAAAATACATCTCCACATCATAAAGACTCTCGTTTCCAATTTTTACCTGTTCAAGCAGCTCCTCTGCTTCCGAATAAGCCTTTTCGCTGTCTATATCACGTTTGGGTTTCAGAAAACTTGAAAGGTGGGATGTTCTGATACGGTCGAGTTTTTTAACTGAGTCGACATCAGCTTTCTTTTTTAAATTGAGAACATAATCAATATCACAGGGTATTAAATTATAATCAACTATATCAGATGAAAATGTCCTAACGGACAATACTCTTACATATTGTCCATTATAAACAAGATAATCATCAAAGATATTTAAATCACTGTAGAAATCAATGGCCCCAAAGAATATTCCCAAAGGACTTTCACAAGGAGTAAACCTTATTCCATTATATGATTCAACTTGTTCTGAATCTGTATTTAAAAAGCTCCTTCTTCCAATCTTATAGAATTTATAAAAACACCCTTCATCAAAATTCTTCAAAAGATGCTCATTATTGTAATTAAAGGTAGCGAGACCCTCTTCATCCATCATTTCGATATCGGGAGGTATAATTTCAAAGAAGTAGGAATGATCCTTATCGACCGAGGAAAGCTCATTTCCATTCTCAACGACAGGAAATATGTTGTTACTCATTTCTCCCCTCCATCTGATATGCCCAGTCAATATTTTTAGGCTCTCTTAGAAATCTCAAAAACCCTCTGGGCATTTTTGAGGTTAAGAATTTGAAGACAATAAGAATAATGGCATTTATTCCAAACGAAACAAGAGTATTAGAACTTAACTTTGAAAGTATTAAATAACCAACCCCCAAAATCAAAAAATCAATCCTCGTGAAATTTAGATATATTTTTGCCTTCGAGCTTAAAAAGCTCGGAAAAACTGCTTTTTGCATTCGGAACTCCTTAGCTAAAACTTTGAGAAATGGTATTTATGATTTCCAAACCCGAATATGTCAGAATAGACATAATACAGACATTGGCACATCTCTTCTGATTTTCCTCCGGCCTAAAGTACGACAATATCGCGTAAAGAACAAAAGATGTTCCAGCAACAGCCGCCGACAATGGAATCAAATAGGTTTCGGTTAAATTATCAAAACCATTTTTTAACTTTGTGAAAGCATATGTGGGTGTAGATAATAAAATCCCCATCCCAAATAAACTTATAATAATTGAAGTTGGCCATAAGGCGACATCAACAAGGCTATATTTTTTAATCATTTTTTTCTCCTAATAATACTGTTTTAGATTTCCCGACACCAAGAAATTGAAATGTTGAGCGTAGTCATAGTAATCGTACGTGACGTTCCCATAAATATCGTCGCTATTACTCCATTTCTTATATTGCTCTACTTGGTGTGGCGTTAGATAAAATGGTAAATCATCGTCATAAGTTCTGATTTCACTTACGCAATCATCAACACTGTATTGACTTACTTCCGTTATTCCATAACCCTTCAGATCATTTGTAACGATAGGCTCTGCCTTAAGATATAAAGGTGATGAAAAGATAGAATCAATATGAAATATTTCAGTTAGTTCTTTTGTTTCAAAAACAATCGTATTACCAATTCGCCTTAAAGAAATGAGTCCCTGATCTGCCAGTTCCTTCAATGAAATCGATTTTGATCCGTTAGTAAGCTTGATTTTTTCTCCATAAAGATTAAGCTCATCAGTAAATACCATCCTTTCACTAAAAGAATATGGCTGATTTATCTTGGCCCTACAGCGATTAAATGTAATTTCATCCGTTCTGAACCTTTCTCCATACACATTCCTTGGAACAATAGAAATCTCCAGATAAGAGTTTTTCGTAAAGTTTCCAAGGAACAGACGTTCTTTTTCAGTTGATTGTAGTTCTCGTCCGATTAATACGTTTTCTTTAACTGACTTTGAAAGCTCATCACCCAAGTAGTAACTCATTATAATGCTATCACTGGGCTTATACTGGTGTTCGGTATAGTGAGAGTCTAATAGATTGGTTTGGACAAACCATTGGCCATTAGTATATTCGCCAGCTAAATCACTTAGAGAGTCAATCTCATCTAATCCAGAAAGTGATTCATTAACACCGACCAATACGTCGCCCGAAAATATTAGATTTTTACTAAAGCCTTTCGCGATAATCTCACTAAAATGATTCAGCCCATCCATTACAGAAATATATTTCAAGTCAGATTTTCCAGGATAAAAAAAGGCAACGGGTATAGACTTTTTTTCAACACTTGAAATCAAATCTTTATAATATAAATCTTTGTCATTAAATTTATAATTTTCAACTTGAGTTGTGAGAAACTCCCCTCTTGAAAAATAGCTCTTCAAAAACATTTCGATTGGGATATTATCTAATTTGACATTAAAACTAGTAGTACTGTCATACCCTATTTCTGAAGTAACGATACCTCTACTCACTTCTCGATATTCATCTGTGGTATCATCAAAAAGTAAATATGATAGCTCCAACTCGGAAATTCCCGCAGGAAGGTATGAACTTTTCAAATTAGCAAGGTTGAATATCTCAACTTCTATGCTCTCGATTTCATCTACTTCGGGATCAAATTCTGAATAAAACTCTAGCTCCTGCTTTTTTATAATATCAAATGGCAATTTTGATGATGTAAAACGTCTAAAGTATGCTATTGGCATATTAGCAGACGAATAATTCGACACTTTGAAATTTCTAGCTGATATGGCCTTACTAAAATCATAGAGAAAATGCTTTCCTGTTTTCACCTCAACGCCATTTACCTCCTTTTCATTTCTAGTATCAATAACAAAGCTTTTTATAAAGTCGTCACTTTTGTTCTTATAATTAATTTTAATAATGTAATCTTTGGCAAAGTTAATATCCATGGAAGGAATATTTGCTACTTTTGGATTAAGTCCCCTTTTCCTTTCTTCTCCATTGCTGATTAAATCTCCGTCATCATCCAACAAGTCGTTTTCATTTATTGTAATTGTTTTGTTTTCAGGAGTACCCCCACTTGAGTTCGCTTCATCTTTTTTAAAGCTGCAACCAAAAGCAAAGAGTACGTTTATAAATATTATGATTTTCTTCATTCATCCCTCACTGATATTTTTCACGTTTAAATTCATCAGGATATACTTCACCTAGGAAATCCCAATTTAGTTGTTCTCTCATTATTTCCAATTTCTCTGCCAAGCTTTCATTCTTGATAAATTCATCAGAATCTATTGGCCCTAAATAGCATCGAATATTTTCTCGCAATGTTTCCATTGTCGAACCTCCATTGTTTTGTTTTTCAATGCTGATGATTTACAGATTAGCGAAAAGGGCCGCCAACACATTCCCATGACGGGAGATGATATTTCTTATCGTGGTAAGAAGTTTCCCAGAGTGGGAACTCTAAGCTCTTACAAGTTTAAAATTTTATTCAGAGTGGGAAGTTTAATGGGAAATAAATTGGGAAACAGATAACTAAATCCAATTACCGTCACAAGACATAGATATCGTTTAAGCTCTTTCTAACCACCTGTTTTCACGTCATGCTTCAAACTATCAATTACTTAACCAGCGATTAAAGAGAAAATATTTGTCAATCTCTCAACACTTTTTGTATGACTATCAGTGCATACAATTAACAGAGTATTCTAAAGGTCAACTTAATGTTGGAAGCTGGTCATTACGACGAATTACCTGATTTCTTAGGGTCTTGTGTAGACAAGATTAAAAAATCATACCCACGCTTTTCTAGCCTTCAAATTGCAAAAAAATTGGGAATACCTAACTCCACTTTCGATCGAATCTCTAAATGTGAAGTACAAAGACCTTCTTTTAACTATGCTTTAAAAATTGTTCAAGAAGTCTGTGGTGAAGACAATATTCAAAGCTTTATTAAAAAGTTCTATCCTAAAATGTATGAGGACTTTTCAAACGTATACCCAGGAAATAAAGACGTTCCTTTTGTAGCCCCAGAAGCTGAAATCTATTTTCAAGACCCCACAACTTATGAACTCATGATGATGGCCACAACAGCATCAGGCTTAACTAGAGAGAAAACAATTGAAGAGTTTGGTAAGCGTGGCATTTCAATACTAGAAAAACTCTTACAAGATGGAATTTTAAAAGAAGAAGATCAAAAAATTTCACTTGAGGGGCCAGTCAACGCGAAGCAAGATACGGTTCACAAGCTTCTTCAAAACTTAGTAAAACTTAGCTATGATGTAGACTCATTCGGGGATCACATGAACTGGCTAAGTATTCAGTATGAGTCAGTCAATCTCGAAGTTGTTTTACCTAGATTGAGGGAAATTTTAATTAAAACAAATCAAGAAATAAGAGAATTAATGAACGCACCAGAGTCCAAGGGTAAAGATATCGCTTGGGCCGGATTAATCATGGATAGCCTTTCAAGGCACTCTAATCTCAACACCAGAGATAAGGGGGTTATTCAATGAAAGCTGTCATAATTTTACTACTGGCCATTACTTCATTACGCACCTTTCCATTTAGTGGCGACATGGGTGGAGGTCGATCACTTGTTCTTCCTAATTTAGCTCTCAGAAGTAGCCCACTTCAAGCAGGCAAAACTCTTGTCATACCAAACAACAACATTGAAGCCGTCATTTCTCAAGATGGAGTCTATTCTCGCTTGATTGACATTCAAGAGGGATTTGAAAGATTCAATGGGATCAAAATAGACCGTCTTAATACGACCCTAGACCTCAATAAGCCAACCCAAATGGACATTCACACCATCATTCTTATGGATGGCACTATTCTCGATATCGGGGACATCTATGGTAAACATGGTGGCGACATGGGCGGGGGCTGATCCTATAACTCTCAGGTCCAGATTATCTTTCCTTTCCTTAAGAAAAAATGACTCTTACAACCTTTAGTTCTCCAAATAGAAGGACTGAGACTTACTCTTCCGAAAAAATCAGTTGATACTGACCAATTTGACTTAGAACACTCTAGTAGAGATAAGCTTATCTTTTCATTACACCCACACGGACAAACAAAAGCAGCAATGTCGGCAGAATCAATGCTGCCTTCAATATAAACAATATTTTGTTGGATATCATCAGGGATTTCCTCAGACCAAAATGCAAAGTATGAATCTCGAAAAAATCGTCTTCTTCCCCACGACAAAAATTTCTTAAATATTCGCATCATTATTCTTTTTATCCCTTTGTTTCTTTTGTACTAGGCCAGTTAGTCCAAGTAGAGGAGATTTGTCTCCATTGGATAGCCCTTTCAAAAAGACTGGACAACTTTCTCCTTCGGAGCCCTTGTAAACTTCACCTTCACAAAAATTGTATCTATATGTGTTGAAAGCCGAATTTGCCTCATCCCTAAATGGATGAATTCTCGCTAGAAGATCAATAATGGCATCGGCTGATATTCTCATATTAAAGGAGATCACTGCGGGTGAGCTTTCCTCAGCTCCTTTAATGTATTTTCTTGCCTCTAAATCTACATATTGTTCAGGGTCAGTCATTTTAATAATTTCAGCTTCAACATCTTCCAAACTATATACTTTTTTGCTCAATAAACTTTCCCCACCTGGCTTTATGTAATGATAGCTCCCCCACGCAGAGCGGATACCTCCTTTTCCGTCGGCTTTAAGCTGCACTCCAATGTCAATTAGGGGAATCGCATAGAAGGTAGAAATCTTGTTGGCAACGTGGCGACCCAATGCTGAGTCCATACAGCCTACTATAATATCGCATGTTGATAGCTCTAGAATCGACTCCTCGTCGAGAATATTACTTGCTAAAGGAGTCACCTTAGTGCCAAGACCATTTCGAATAATATCTTCTGCTATTACCTCAACCTTAAACCTGCCAGCAGCAACATCACTTTTTTTAAGCTGACTTATTCGATTAAGATTCTCATCTCTTGAAACTTTGGGGTCAATTGAGACTATTTCTCCAACTCCATTTCTCTCAAGCTGGGTAATGGATGGACTTCCTGTACCAGATGCCCCCACAACTCCAACCTTTAATCTTGATAATATTGCGGTGGTCCCTTCACCAAACAATTGAGATATTCTCATTTTACTAGGCGGAATGTCTTTGGAACAATCCTCTCCAAAATGAATTGAAATGTCATCGCCAGCAACTATAATTTTAGGAATCATGGAGAAACTGCCATTTTCATCAACAGTCCTGCCTAAAATTTCCAAATCCTTTGTTATTACGACACTTCCATGGATGAACTCATTTGAAGTTAAATCATATAACCTCGGAAAAAGTTCGCTGTCAGACTTGTCATCGACTGCTGAGAAGTACCTTGCACCTGCCGGGTGTGAATGGATCTTCAGAATTGCTAAGTCTTCTTGTAGTGAAGCTTTAACAACATTCAGTAAGACACGGGAAGACCAAGTAATACCGTTCTCTGATCGTCTACAAACTTCATATGGAACTTTAATTACTCTCTTAATAAACAGATAGGTTCCACGAGGCCGCTTTGCTATTCCACAGAGAGCAAAGCAGAGAGCTTCTTTCCCATCGTGGTCAACCAAATGCTCTTTTATATGATTGAAATGAATCTCTGGAATAGAAATTTTAGCGATTTTATTTTTCATTGCTTGAACTCCCTCCTTAACCAATGATCAACAAGTGCAAGTTGAGTTTCAACGCAATCAATTCCAGGACGCCAAGGGTTTTTGGGCGTACGATGGCGTGACCACCGCTGCCAATTGATACCATCGAAAGCTTCATTTGCCAGAGCTTTAATCTGTTTACCATCAACACGAACGAGATGAGGGTTGAAGTACACCATATCAATCTGAGTATCAGGATAAGTGGGAAGCAGCCTAAAATATAGGTCAACCAATCTGTGATTATAACCTTCACAGACTGGATACTCCCTTAACACTAGGCGGTTAACATTACCTTCTCTTACGGTTTCCCATTTATGGCCCAAGCCTTCTAAGAAGGCCTTGTCGGACTCCGGTAATTCAAACTCTCTTCTCATTGCTAACCCTCACGCTGATCCAGTGGAATGGAAACGAATTTTTCAATTCCTGGTACCGTTAGGTCAACGACGTCCCCAAGTTCAATCCTCTCTCTTTTTTTGCCACAGAACTTCTGAATCAATTCATACTCATTAACAGGTGTGAGACCAGCAGTGAGTAAAATTTCTTCCCCAGTAAGAGAAGTCTTTTCTGTCACAAATTTTCCTTTATCTACTTTGAAGGTATAGACTTGGTCTTTTGGAAAAGTGAAAAAGTTTCTCTTGCAACCTTTTTCAAAAGTTACTTTTTCTTTTGAGTCAATCAGGATGCTCTCGATATCACTTATCGTTTCAACAAGTGCAAAATCTTTTGCTGGAAATTTTCCACCGCGCTCAATAATTTCTTGAACATTGGCATTCCTCTCTCCGATAGCGCGCAACTCATTATTCAAATTAAAATAATGAACATCACATTCAGAGTAAGCTTCAAATCTTTCTACCCCGGGAGCACCCAAGTCGACTTGCTCATCCTTTAGAATGATTTTTCTTTCACCACCAGAAAAAACCTGCTCAATGACTGCATAATCTTGACCACTTGCCGAAATGATTTGTGCCGCCGTTACAAAACGATCTTCAAATAAAACCTTGGTTGAGTTAACAGATACTTCAAATTTCTTACAAGCCATTTTTCCTCCTCGGCTTAGGGACCTTTTGTGGTCGGGTTAGTTTGTAACCTCTTCCTGAGTTGAAAAATGGCCTTGACGAAACTCGTGCTCTTTGTGAAGATATAGTTCTCAATTAGACCTTCAGAGCAATTTGTTTCGAGGCAAAGCCCTCTTCTCTTGCGGAGAGGGTTTATTTTCTCTTTTACTTCCACAGTATATCCAGCTTTAAAAATCAATCACTTTCCATACTCTCAGAAGCTAATATAAAATTATAAACATAAAAACAAAAGTAAAACAACTTTTTATTCCTGATTTTCTGGAATAAAAAATATAAAAAATGCATTAATTTTGACTATTTTATTGGAAGTTGCTAAAATTACATTATGACCGACATTCCTTGTCGGCCTAATTATCTAAGGAGTAGACACACAATGGACATGGAGATTGTAAAATCCAAAATTACTGAACGAAGAAAATGGCTTCGGTTGAGTCAAACTTCGGTTGCTTCCTTTTTGGGAATATCAAAAAGTGCAATGTCCGCTCTTGAATCCCAAGATAGTAAAAGAAGTATAGAAGTCAGCGAACTTGTAAACTTATGCAAACTATTTTTTTGTACACCAGATGAATTGCTCAACTCCTCTCCCAAAAATTTCGAATTGTATGCGGACCTCAATACGCGAGCCACAAATAGCAATAAAGAAATGGATAACAATGATATTCTGGAACTTAATTTTTTTCTTGAAGAGTTAAAACTACTCAAGAAAAAGAAACAATTTTTTAAATCTACAATCACCGATAAATCAAGCACTGAGGTGATTACACTTGCCGCGCAAGAGCTACTGACGAAGATGGGTATTACAAAAGCACCAGTTGATGTATTTGATATCGCTTCAAGAATGAATATTTTCGTGAAGTTTTCAGTTCTAAATAATTTATCAGGAGCTTTAATTCATCCAAATAATGAAAACGGAGCTGGTATCCTTCTAAACTCCAACCAACCTGACAATAGAATTCGATTTAGTCTTGCCCATGAGATTGCACATTTCTATTTAAGTCATTACCCCAATAATAAAAGTGCAGTTTCAATGCTAGGTCGCCACGTTTCACCAATTGAAAAAGACGCTGATAGCTTTGCTTCTGAAATTCTAATACCAAATGAATTTCTTGATATAGAAATTGGCAATTTTATTAAGTCTGGAATTTCCGAAATAGAAGCCTATAAGCTTTCGGACAAGTTTGCCGTGAGCTATTCAGCAATGCTCGTAAAGTTACGAAACAGAAATTACATCAGCGACAGCCAGTATAAAACTTACTCTAAACTTAAAGTAAAAGATATAAAAAATAAAATCGAAGGGAGTAATACAGCACAAGTGGAGTTTGATCCATCCATATTATCCGAGGTTATGAAACGCTACCATTTTACATTTGAGAATCTAAACGCTGACTCAATCAGGCTCATGCAAGAAATGGCCTACCAAAATTACATAAGTGAGAATCCTATTGAAAATCGTGCAAACGAAGTTAAAGATGTTTACGAAAAAGTAGTTCGATGGCTTGTAGAGGAAAAAGAAAAAAGTTCTCAGTTGCCAATTATAGAAGCTGCAAAGAAAGCTCTTGATTCATTTGACATTAGCTATACTGACAAGAGTGACAAAGGAGGCTGTCTTTGGGTTTTAAAAAGCCCAAAAAATGATAAATTTATTGACTCATTAAAAAAGAGAAACATCTTTTTCAAATTCGCAGAAAATGGAGGAAAAGCAACAAAAAGACAACCTGCATGGTACCTTAATTCAAATTAATAAGAAGCCACAAATTTTTATTGTCTTCTAAGCTCTAACAATTCATTAATAATCACATCAATATCTGAACAATCGACCTCCTTAGATACAATTAGAAAAGGTCTTAGGATCTCACAATTGTAATTTATGTTATCACCAACTTTATATTTACCTATAAATCACTACATATCTCTATCATTGTTCCCCTAACTTCTTTTTATTGCTTTATTTTTTGCACATGTCGGACACCATGAACCTTTCTTTATATTCTTAGGGTTAGCCTTCCAAACATGGCCACTCTCACAAGTCCACTTCAAAGGAGTTATATTATTTACATATTTTTTAGACAAACATTTTCCACTATATTTTTTTGCTAACTCTTGCATCTGTCCCAGCATTTCTTTCTGAGAAAACCCCAAACCTCGACATTTAGGACACCATTTTCCTTGTTTAATTCCACTTGGAGTTGCGCTCCAAGTATGGCCAACTTTACATTGCCAACTAAGCTTAACTCTCGCTGTAACATATTCTTTCGAGAGGCACTTACCGCCATGTGCTTTTGCAATTTTTTTCATTTCTTTAATAGAACCACGCTGACGCTCAGCTTGTCGCTCTCGACTACAAACAGGACACCAAGTATCTTTATAAATTATAGGACTTGCTGAGGCTTTCCATTCATGCCCCTTACCACATCTCCAAATCAGTTTGCTCTTGATATTTACTATAGAGTTCGATAGGCATTCACCGCCCTTCAGCCTGGCAACTTCTTTAATTTCCTCTATCTTTATTGGTGCTT
Organism: bacterium; assembly: GCA_030425045.1. Classification (GTDB taxonomy): domain Bacteria; phylum Bdellovibrionota; class Bacteriovoracia; order Bacteriovoracales; family Bacteriovoracaceae; genus JAUHVL01. Next base: position 94,081 of record JAUHVL010000007.1, on the reverse strand, counting down.
TACCAGCACACTTAGGACACCAACGTCCCATTTTAATTTTTGATGGAGTGGCTTCCCATCTATGCCCTTCGCCACATTCCCATTCATGCTTTCGAGAACTTCCCATATAGATAGTAGAAATAAATTTTCCACCTCTTTCAACCGCAACACCTTGAGCTTCCATTATTTGAGCATTTTTATATACATCCAACTTGGAATATTTAAAATTATCATGCTTGGGAATTTTTACATCAAAAGCCTTCAGAGCATTTACAATATAATCATATAGTGAATCAATCTCAATAAGATGACCAACCTCTGGTATAATCAGTAATATTACATTATTCTTTTTGCATATTTTTTCTTTTAACTTATCCTCTTTTTTTCGCAATTCTAGTTCACGATCGGTCTTGGCATAATATGATTTTATATAATGCTGTCTTCCATGGTGCTCAAATGCCAAGCCCAACTCTTCACAGAAGCCATCTAGTTCCATTCTATTTGAACGACTATTTACTAACCATGTTGGTTTAGTTTTTATAAAATTCTTCTTAAATATTTTTTCCAGAATTACTCGACAAAGTGTTTCACCAATTAAATCGTTACAGTAAGGACACCAATAACCTGTTTTAATATTTGCTGGTGTTGCCTCCCATGTGTGACCATTTGAACACATCCAACTTAACTTTGTTCTAGAGTTAATATATCTTTTAGAAACACAACATCCTCCTCGATTAGATGCAAGATCGTTCATGTCTCGAATGGTGTATTTTATTTGTTTTTTCGACTTTTTTAGATTCGCGCATGCTGGGCACCAACGACCCGATGAAATTGCCCCATAGGATGCTTCCCATGTATGCCCCATTTGACATTTCCAATGCAGCAACCCTTTCGAGTTTATATACTCTTTTGATAGACAGACCCCTTTCATTTCTTTTGCCAAAAGATGTGCATCTTCTATATCTTTTTTATGATATTGGCCGGCAACACCTTCATAAAAGCATTTCTTACACCAAGAGCCTCGTAAAATACTGCTTGATGAAGTTTTCCACTTATGGCCCTTAGAACATATCCAAAATAGTTTTTCTTGGGTATTTAACATTTTTTTGGATAGACATTTTCCTCCCCTTTCTAAGGCAATTTTTTTCATGTCTTCGATACTATACTTTTTCTTTTTCTGTCTTCGAATCTCTTTTGCACACTCAGGACACCAAACACCTTTGTTAATTATCGGGCTTGGTGTTGCCTCCCAAACATGCCCTTCAACACACTCCCATCTATGTTTCTCTCTCGCACCTAAATATTTTTTAGAAATGCATTTACCCTGTCTACTCTTTGCAACCGCTTGTAAATCTTCTAGCTTATATATTTTCGGCATTCTTTTTCCAAAATCTTTTTACTATTATTAGTACTGGATACATATAAAACAATTATTCTATTCATCCCAGTTCATATCCTTTGCCTTAATCTCTCTCATCAATCTTTCATAAGTATGAATATATTTATTATGCACTTTTTCACTAGCGTATCCAAGCCATTGCATCGTAAGCTCCTTATCTCCAGTTTTTTATGCAGGAACGTCCCTCTGCTATGTCTACAACAATGCAATGAACGATACTTTAGATTTGATTTTTCAAATGCTTCTTTAAGCCTAAGCATTGAAGTAGTTGATGTTACGACTTCAAAAAATCGGTACAAAAATAAAGAATCAGATACAACTCCAACCAACAAGCTTTAAAAAGTTTCAAGTTCATTTATCAACTAACTTAAAGCTACCCACAAACAATGTATTATCAAGCTCCTCACCAATACTTGGATCATCAATAATGACATTATCATCTACATCAACTGTTGCTTCAAATTCACCAAACATGGGATCACGATAAAAATGAGGAAGTTGCTTATGTTCTTCAGGTACTTCAAACTCGAATTCAAAGGCTATATCATAATCACCTTCTACATGGATTTTTTTACCATTTAAGCTATATATTAAATTTTTTACTGTTACTTCTTTTGCAACGAAGTGTTCTCTTAATGGAAGAGCCTGTACATCTGTTTTGCACTCAATAAAATAATTTAAAAGTGAAGATTGTATTTTGTAATTTAAGGATGCTTTTTCACATATAACTTGTACTAGCTCACTTGATTGCTGAAATTGGCTAAGTATTTCTAATAATTCATTCATTGAAAATTCGTAATTTTCCAAAAAAGTAGTTATTAAGCCCAATTTTTTTGAATTTTCAGTCTCAGAAATTATACTCTCCAAAAGATCATTTCTTGTTAACTTAGCTTTCTTGCGATTCTTCTCTAAAATATTGAGATAGTTTTTGTAATTGATGAAACCAATCTCCTTGGCTGCTTCGTCAAGGGCTTGACTCTGAGTTAAGGAATGTTCCCTTTTAATTTGTCGCGCTTTTTGCTTAAGAAAAGATGGTGAAACAAGGGATGAATTGTTCATATAAACCTCACATTTTTACTCACCTATGTTTCGTCGCCTGCTCCAAAACATCTATGAGTGATGTTTAGTTTATCATGAATTAGTAAATACTAGCTCAGCGACAGTACTCGATCGAAAGTTTTAGTGCGCAGACGCAAGGCTTCTGTCCAACCCATCTCAGGCTATCCATTTAGTAAATTAGTGTCAAGATTACTTAAAAACCTAAGTTATAAAAAGTTTAATTTCTCTGTAAAACCTTATATATGGATACCCGGCTTTCTGATTTAAATCTGCATCATTTTCAAATTTTTCCAGCCCACCATAGACATAACCGTGATAGGCCCTATACCTTTTGAAAGCATAATTGTTACCCAAGAAATTCATTTAAAACTCTAATTTTACAATTGATATATTAGCTATTTTAAATTCACTCTATAAATCAATCTTAATTTGTGTTCTGCATTTGGCTAATTTATAAAATTTAATAATTTTAGGATCAATTTCTAACTCGTATTTTTTCTTTATTTCTATCCATCTATTTAGATATTTACAATAATAACTACGATCAATAGGACTCCAAGTTAAAGGCGTTTGCGACCCCTTCGATCTGTTATATGATCTATTTGTAACAACTAAATTATCATAATCATTCGCAAAATCGATTCTTATCCTATCTGACCACTTGTTTGCCCCAGACTCCCAAGCATTTTTCAATGGAACTATATGATCTACGTCAATCAACGAAGCATCTAGAATCACTTCGTTATAATAAAAATCTTTCCATCTTCCTGAAACAACCTTACATCTTCTTTTTGTCTGAAATTTCACCGGAGCTTCACTCCACGAAAGAAGCAATTCATCTCTAGTATTTTGGCAATCGCCATCTACGTCTATCCAGTGCTTGAAATACTTTCGGGAGTATCGTTTTTTTTCTAATCTTTTCTCGGTTGTCGGAACTTTAGAACTACCTGATTTCTTCCCAATGCACGTTTTTCCATCGTGCGAATGTCTTACCCCCTCTCTAACACCATACTTCAAACAATTCGTTTTACAAACATGACATCCATCTCTAGAAGTTCTTCCTGGATGAGCAAAAAGATCACTACCAAAAAAAATTAAATATACAAGATGTAGCACCATTACATTATTCATACTCTAACTCTACTATTTCGAAACAGACATCTTCCTCGATTGTGAAATTTGAGTTAAGAAATTCTTTTACTTTATCATAAGAATTAAAATGCAGAGCGAAGATACTTTCTCCCCCCTCAATCTCCACCATGTTTATTCCCAAATCCTTTATCCTTTCAACAATATTACGAGTACCATCTTTTTTTAAATCACATTTAACGTGTAAAGATAATGTACCATCAAGCATCTCACATCCAAATTTTGAGCCACCAGAGCAACTTTTAAAAATTTGATCGCTTCCCTTAATAATCTCACCGTTTTCAATATTTTCCTCACCAGCAAATGCACAACCATGATAATTTTTCATGTTACAAGCAATTTCGAAAAACCTTTTTCCTTGTTCTTTATTTTCCTCTGAGAGCTCCAAGAATCCTATCAAATTACATAAATTCGACTTCCCAGATATGCAAGCATCATGAGCTATTCCCCTAAACTCATCTAACAAGTACAAGTGCGTATTAACATAATTGGAAATTACGAGGCAGGAATCTATTAGTCCTTCACCACACAAGTCAATACCAAGCTCTCTGACATAACTATCATCTTCATTTACCATTGCACCAATTAGTTTAATTTCCATAAGCTTATCTGAAAAACTGCCCCCACTCTCATCTTTATCATCACTAAAGCACTCATCTTCAATCGTCTTAACTTGATCTAATAAATACTTTATATCCATTGATCTTGATTTTAGAACATCACCAATTCTACAAAAACAGCTACTTTCGTCCCTTGATTCATTACATTTAATTCCAATATAGCTATAGAAATCAGTCCCCCCATCATTCTCTTCTTCAATTCCGGTTGCAGTATCTACTGGATTAATATTTTCAAATCCTACCAATTTACTTCTACCGATTACTTTCGTATCTATTGCTTCTGAAGCTTCACTCAATATTTTAATAGGGTTACGACTTTCATCATTACCTGTAGCAAAGTTCACAACTAGTGCCGCTATTAATACTATCACCCTCATACGGTAAGCCTCACTTTTTGCTGAATTCTATCTGACATATCACTTATTACTTCAACAAAACTCTTAGCCTGGGTACCCTTGTCTAAGCCATAAGAAATAGATGACTCTCGCCATTTTACAGAAATATTCCATCCCTCGTTAACAGAGACTAGTTCTTTCATAAATTGAATAAACTCGCTAAGCTGATCATCGTGTCTAGTCTTTCCATAAAAACGTCCAGATATTCCTCTTCTAGAGTTGTAGGCCACAAACGGAACGTTATTCACATTAATCTTATAAGTTGCAAAAAAAGCTCCCGTAGATTGTGAATCTGTGCTGAAAGAAATCGCCACTCCCCCTAGTAGGAGTAGGCCAACTGTAATATTTTCCTGATGAGCTGAGCACCTATTTTTAATAGCGTCACAAACATATACACCCGGCATTTCACTTTTTACATGAGGAAGTGATTGAACAAGTAGTTTCAAAAGTAAATTGAATAACCCGTCGCCCTCCTCTTGTCTAAGTATCCAAGCAAGATCACTCATGTCCTTTGTTAAAAATATTTTTTTTAATTTGTTTTGATAAATAAACTTGTACTTCTTCAGTACATGGCTTTCCTGAAAATATACTTCTTTAAACTGTTTATATGATTTCAACTCGTGTAGATAAACATTTTTCATGCTACTATATTTATCTACACATTCTCCCAGTTTTGAATCTAGTTCGCAGCATGACTCATATTCCATTTCAATGGCCCATATCTCTTCTGATGATCTCAATTTCTCCAAAGCTGTAGTGTATAAATAAATATAATAAGACAGCTCCTTATCTGCTGCTTTAGATTTAAAAAATGAATCAATCTTTACATGTAGGTATTCAATAACAAAAACACCTAGAATAATTAATAAGGCAAATTTCCATTCCATATGTACAACTCCATCAAGATAGTTGCACTTCTTGTAACACAAATATCGACGATGTGTTACATATTGAAAAAATTATACATTTGTTAGGAAATTACCTTTAGAATTTGTTCAATATTGGAATCTAAATCAGAAATTTCTTTTGATTTCAGGGCATTAAGAGCATTTTCATATTTTTTCTCTAGATCTCTTATCACTTTTTTATCGAAACTTATCTTCGACTTTTTCATAGACTCAAGCTTTTTACGAACTTGTTCCAGGTCTTGGTATACTTTTTCAGCCTTTGGACTTTCTTTAAAGTTTTCTAATAGATACACCACCCCTTTCGCAATGGAGCCATTTCCCAATTCTCTAAGCCTCTGTTTTTGTTGATCTGTCAAACGAACAGAAACTGGTTTCAAATCATTCATGTGTTACGTTACGGAATATGTATTACAAACTTAAGAATTATCTATATTTTTACTAATCTCCTCCAGTTCAGCTTCTATCGCATCTTTATCACGACTTTCTACATATCCTTTAAGCCTGTATAGCTTAATACCAAGAGCAACTGTAACTATAAAAATTAGAACTATGATTACAAAAACCCAGTAACTTTTAAGTCTCTTTACAATGCTTGAATAGTTTCCTGCTCTTTTAAAATTTAATTTAGATAACAGTATGCAACCTTTCGTATCAGGCTTTTCATTGCACACAAGCTCAATTAGCTCAGTATCTTTAATACTATTTTTTGTAATTCTTAAAAGTTCTTCACAATAAATAGAACCATTAATTTTATCAAAACAAGCCTTTTTATAATATTTAACTGATTCTTTTCGACTTCCCTTGCTTTCATATAGATTACCAAGAGCACCACATGATGCCGCTTCAATATTTTTATTGCATATCCTATTTAGGATTTTAATGGCCTTGTTAGAGTCCCTATATAACTCATACATACCATAATAGAAGCAATTATTATTCTTGCTACATTCATCTGCAATGTATTTAATTGCATTTTTCTTTTTTTCAAGATCAAATGAATAATTATTTGCTATTTTAAATGAATGAATTAAACATGCTTCATTATCTCCATTTATACATGCAGAGTTGTAATAATAAAGCGACTTATCTGTCGAAAGGTTCTCCTTACTAATGTCAAACAAATCCCCCAATAACTTACAAGAACTAGCTTCACCATTTTCACACGCAATTTTCAATAATGGAATTGCTTCATCTTCGTATTGTTTTTGATCAATCTCTTGAGATAGCACCCATTCACCGTATTCCCGACACTCCTCTTTTCGATTTTCACATTTTCTTCTCAATTCATTAATCTTTTTACGGCTTGTAATCAATAATTCATACCACTCTTTAGTAATACTCACTCCCTCACATGATTTTTCAAATCCGTTTTTGCAACCTTTAGAAAAATATTCGATTGCAGATAATATGTCCTCAGTCGATCCATTATTCCTCTGGTTTATCTCATTTAGTACCGACAATCCAATGTCAAAGCAAGCTTCTCCAAACTTGTATTTGCATGAAAGAAGCAAGAGTTTATTCTTTTCGGAAACTTCACTACTGTTTTTACTTTGATAGAGTTTGTAACAATATTCACCTACTCCATACTTATTACACATTAATAATAAATACTCCTCAGCATCTCTCCATTGGCCTTCTTTATAAAATAAATTTGCCAAAAGTTCGCAGGATTCACTATCACCGAGGGAACACCCCTTATCCAAATATATTCGCCCTTTAGCTTTATTATCTTTTTCATGGAAGTAATATTTCCCCAAAAGGAAGCATGAGTCTTTGTCTAAACCGATTTCACACGATCTAACTAAGTTTTTTATATCTTGTTCATTCTCGCCAGGACATGACTGAAAAGTTATTGAGGAGATAAAAAGAAACAGCAATGTGGTCAGCATTTTATTCATATTCTAACAGTAAGCCTTTAATTTGTTTATAACAATTCTAACATCGAGAAGTTAATTTAAATAGAAACAAAACATCGTAGTCCAAATTAGAATAAACTAATTCTTCAACTTTCCCGTTCGTCTTTTTTTAATACTTTTAATTTCTCACTCTCAATTTTATCAATATCTATAATATTTTGAACTATTGATTGACCGAATAACGAACTATTTTCTTTAATTATTTTCATTCTTTTTTTTTCAGTATTTATAACTTCTTCAAATATCTCTCTAAGAAAATCTTCAGATACCTTATCTATGTTTTTGATGTCTTGATTAAATAAATCAAAAATTACAGAAAAGGAACTTGGGAGCTCATTACCTCCTACTCCTGATTTCCTACGATCTCTTTCAACTTTAAAACCTTCTTCTAATATTTTTTTTATTTTGATCAATGGTAATTTTTCAGTCATTTACAAAACCTAATTTTCTAATTCTTTATTCTAACACTTAATCTAAACTACTTTTTGTAATTTTTAGGCTCAATATAAAAACGCATAGGACCAAGGCTGCCATTTTCAAAAACGGCGCACCCCAGCATTCCCCCAGTTTGGTGTCAGAGGGTATATACATAAGAGAGAAATTCACATCAAAGAAAAACCATTCGTTTGTTTTAATCATGGTGAACATCTTTCGTATAGGAGCTTAAGTCTATTCTAAAAGCTTTCAAGAATCGTTTTTACTGTACGTAGTTTTTCTTTGTTAAGTCTTTTTAAAATTTCAACACATTCATTAAAAATTTCCGATGGCATCTCTTTTTTGCCCAGAACAAGGCTCATAAATTCTTCGTAAGAATATTCATAACCATTTAACACCTTCAAAATCAAAGAAGGGTTCAAATCACATCTGCCATTCTCAGCATGATTTATTTTAGTATCAGATAGACCCACAACTTTTGCAGCGTTTCTCACCGAAAGTTTTCTTGTCTCTCTTAAATATTTTAAAACTACTGCTTCTTTTGTCATGATCTTGTAATCACTTCTTCTCATCTTCTTCTTTTTTGTTTTCATAAACACCTCCATAAAAAAATTGTGAAGATGCCCTCATCTAGTTACACGTGTAGTCCCATTAAATTCATAGGGATAAGTTACTTTTCGAACCTTTTTCCTACACGTGTAACCTAACAGATAACGACTAAAATCTTGGGGTAAGCCAAAACGAAGCCATGACTAAGCCAACGAGAGAAACGTCGAGACATTTCGAGTAATGTTGGCCACGGAGAACTTGATCTAACCTACTGAAACCTAATTGAAACGATTGTAATCACTTATGGATTGAAAGGAAGGGATGCCACCAAAACCCTTGCGAATTTTGGTGGAGGTGGCGAGAATCGAACTCGCGTCCAGAACACCGTCTTTACTCGGCCTACACGTTTAGTCTGCGGTTCTCGCCAGCAGACAAGGCAATCCTATTTTGTGAAACAGGCAAACCCCGGTGAGTTTTTGTGGAATGGCCCGGCAGTTCCAGTAACTAGTTAGACTGTAGTTACCCCAGCTGTGATGACTTCTGTTTCTTGGATGTCATCCCCTCATGTCTAGGATTGCAATTAAGCAGCTAGAGCAACTGGCTCATAAGAGTCAGCAATTATTTTTTGGTCGGATTTTTACTGGGCCTTCCGACCAACCCAGACGTGCCCGTAAGTAAGTCAGTGTGCCCTGTCGAAACCAGTGCACCCCCATTTACTTTAAGAGACTTATCTTAACATATTATTAATTGAATAGCATAGATGATAAGTGATTTCGGTATCTTGAATATTTTCTTTCTGTATCTTTATGCACTGAGTTTCCAAAGTTAAAAACGGAGGAATAGAATATGTTTAATACGTTAAAATTTGCAAAAGAACTTGAGGCGACAGGAATGACAAGAGAGCAGGCTGAGACATTTACAAAAAATTTATCTGATATGGTCTTTGAGTCGTTAGCGACTAAAGATGATCTAAAGAAGCAAAGTCTTTTATTTAAGACTGAAATGAATGAATTCAAAAATGATATGAGAGAAGATATTGCAAAACTTGATCATAAAATTGATCTAGCTGTTCATAAACTCACAATAAAACTTGGAAGTCTCATGGCCATAGGCCTTGGTGTGATGAGCTTTATCGTTAAATTTTCAAACTAAATTTTCATATCAAGAAAAATGCCCGGAGGGGTGTCTGAACAAATTGCAAAAAGTTTTTGGTCATCGCCCTGAAAATGATCGACCTCTCCTTTTCGATCATAATCAGCACGATAGAAACCACCATGGGCGGCCCAAGTTAAGTGTGTCCTTCCGCGATCTAATATATTGACGCCATCGAGATGATTCATAAGATCTTCGCTGAAATAAATCATCTGTTCCATGCTTAAATATAAAAACGCGGTGTCGAGAGATAGGAAATGACTTTCACAAAATCTCTTCGCTTGATCTGCTCGCACCATACGGTACTGAGAGATAACAAAATTAATATCGTACTTTTTATGACCTTTCTCTAACTGGCAGTTCACTTGAAAATAAGAGCCAAATTCTTTGGTTCTACAGCTTGAAAGAAAGTCCTCACTGGCGTGCAATTGTATGCTAAGTAAGAGCAAAATAAATAGTCTCATATCAGTATCTTAGCGTATTTTTGAATGTCTTTGAGTCGGCTTTGTAAGAGTTACAAGTGATGTTTAAAGTTTAGACATTAGCGTTTCAGAGCACTTTCTATAAAGCCCCATTAATTCATTATAATGATCCTTAGAAAGGCCTGTTTTTTCATGAGAGACAATTCTTCTGATCACAAAGGCTAAAATTTGAGTAAAGGTAGGATCGACATTTTCTTTTATTCTTCGATAGATTTCACGATTCACTTTATCTGTTCTCGGGTTTTGGATCACCTCGATAAAGGAAGCAAAATCAGCTCTAAAAAGATTAAAGTCTTTCGCTATTAAATAATGATTTTTTTCATCACGTGGATCAAGGTTTGTAAGCTTCTCAAAAAGTATTAAGCTTGCTTTCAATCTCTCTTGTTTAACTTGATCTAAGTTTGAAATCTGATTAGCAAAAACCGGACAAGCAAAATGACTAAGCTTCTCAATGAAGTATTGATTATTAGCAAGTCGCCCTAGTGTCGTCGGTGTATAATCATTGATACTTTCATGATAACTATTTTGGGCCTCATACCAATCCACTCCAAAAGCTTTTACAATACGATTAGAAACGACATCTACAATTCCGCGGGTAAAAACTAAATCATGATTGTACTGTTCAGCCTCGAGTCCATCAGAAAGTTTTTCTATAAAATACTCAGACTCAATGGCCTGCTCAACAAGAGTCTTTGCCTCCGCAATTTCCGATAGAATTTTATTTTCGATCCCCTCATTGGCAATCAAAATTCCCGTCATTAAAAATAAGATGATGCTAAATACTTTCATGTAGTTGCACTATATAGCAATCTGGACGAGATACAATATGAAGGGAAGATTTTATAGGTAATAAATGAGTCTAAAGCTTCCTCACCCACTTCACACAACGTTTTTGGATGTCCTTATTTACTGAAGTACGGCACTTATTATTGAGATTTGCACTGAGAGCAAAGAAAGCGTCTTTGTGCTCTTTTTTCCACTCTTTGAATGACTTTTTAAGGCGGCCAAGCCGTTTTTTATTTCGACCTTCAAAAGCATCAGCACTTCCTGACATCAACTCGTTAAAAACCACCTCTGTTGTGTTGATGATCTCTTTTTCAGATTTAGGCGTATGCTTAATCAGGTTTAATAAGTAAGAAGTTCCCCATTCAAAGCGAGTGGCATTTCCTTTTGACGTTTGCCAAGCTTTTTTAGACCATTTCATTGCCTCTTCTTTATTACCAAGATCTAATTCAATACTGGCAAGATATCTCATGATATAAAATGGAGATATGGATTTATCTAATTCCTTTAGAGCAATACTTTTGGCCTCTTCAATAAGATTGGCCGTCTTCATAATCCAAATAGCAGTGGTGATATTAGATTGCCTTGAGAACTTATCGAGAGACTCCTTATCAACTTTTTCCGCCCATTTTTTAACTTTGGCCTGTATCGCCTTAGGAGTCTTCTTGTTTTTTGTATTGAGATAAATTTCAGGATAAACCGCAGTAAAGCGATCATTATTATCGAGAGACTCGTTATTCATTATTTTGTTCATGGCCGCGAGATAAAGCATTTTAAATTTTTTGAGCCCTAATCTTTTACTAAAAAGTTTTTTATACTCCCCAGGATAATAAGTAAGCGTACCAACGTTTGCCATAATTGCATTATCATCATTTAAAATACGCACAAACATTTTAGTATCGTCCTCATTTGCACTATATTTTTCGTCTGCTTCAAGTTTTGCTAAGTGATAGCGAAGAAAGAACTGTGCTTTGATATACGAAGGATTATTAACGGCATTTTTATAAATAGTGAAAAAAGTATTTGCTTTATTCTTATTAGATAGAAGTGTCTTTTTCATCGTTACATCTTGACCCCAACTATAACCGGCCAGCCTTTCATAATGACTAAGAGCTGCTTTATCTTGTTTTACCAGTTCAAATATCTCTGGAATTGTTAATTGATTTTCTCTCGTTTTTTGCATGAGAGCGACGTACTCTTTTACATTTAATCCAAACGGCATACGACTTATTTCTTCCCCAGATGAATTAAGAATCATCATCGTGGGATAACCAACAGTTCCGAAATGTTCTCCCCATTTTTGAGCATTGGGATTATCCCCATCGAGATAAACACTGACATAGTTTTTTGTTTCTTTATGAAAAAGTGGTTTCGTGAAAATTGTTTTTTTAATTTGATTACAAGGAGGACACCAAACAGCTCCCCAATAGAGAAACATCGGCTTATTTTTATTCTTGGCCTCTTTCATGGCTTCTTCAACACTGCCTTTAAACCAATTTACACCGGGAACGGCGGCCAGTGAATGACATGACAAAAGTAATGAAACGAAAAAGAATAAGGCCTTCATACTGCTCCTAAACAATGTTTTAGGAGAATATACACCGCCCAAACGAGAAAAGGCCACCCGGGGAGGATGGCCTTTTGCAAGGAAAACGAAAGATTATTGACGACATCTCTTCCACTTTAAGTGGTAGACTAGTCCCGCGCTAAAATCAGCTGAATCAACTGTTCCTAGGGCCTCTTCTTTTTTACGATTTGTTCTCACCATTAAGCTTGTGTTAACACGAAGGTTTACGTCAGCTCCACAGTTTGACCATACTAGTGCTGCTAGCCCTAGCTTATCTTCGATCATATACTCATCATCCATCTCACCACGGAAAGACTCTCTCAATTTTGGTCCTCTTCTTCCTGCGAAGAAATACTCTGCACTAAAAGTTGCTCTCGCTCCTCTTGGAAGTGATAAGTATCCACGATAATCAACATCAACGATTGAAACACTAAACCCTTGAGGTACGTGAACTGGAATGGCTACGTTACAAGACTTTCTTGCTAACTTCTTTGAGTTTTTTCCCCCACCAGCTTCTACATAGTACTCATCAAAAAGAATTGATAATGATTTTTGATCAGGACTAAGAATCGCAGAGGCGGATCCTTGAGGACATCCGTTACCACCATATCCAGGTTCACCAAGATAGATGTCATTTTTGTTTTGGGCCATTGTCGACGTAAGAGTCATGAGTGTTAATAGTAAAAATAGTTTTTTCATTTTTTCTCCTTTTATTAATGAAAACCTTCCCAACGTTTTCACAAGAACTAATGTGAAATAAGAAAAACGAAAAAAATATAAAAAAAAAGAAAAGGGTGTTCTTTGTGCGCCATCTGGCGCGGCCTCATCTTTTCTCTGCACCACTTGGTTTAGTTTCTTATGCATTTCACAAAATCCACTTTTAAAAGATAAAAAAAAAATGAATAAAAGGATTAAGGAAAATGAAAGGAGAACAAACAAATGAAAAACCTACTAATGATAATCTTACTCTTAATAACAGCAGATACGTTTGCAAGAGCTTTTAAATTTGATCAAACCAAATTTAGAGGAACTGGTTGTAAAAAAGGAACAACATCAACTATTGTTTCACCAGATGGGCAAACATTATCAATCCTCTTTGACGATTTCTCAGTTGAAGTTCCTCAGTATGATGGTGATAACGATAATAATAGTGACCGCCCGGGAACCAACTTTGACGAAAACCTCGATCATAAAAAATGTTTCATCACCATTAATACTGATGTTCCGGTTGGCCATACTATAGAAAGTGTCACTTTTGATTTTGATATTCGAGGTTCCGCTTATATCGAAGATAATGCCTTCATTCGTTTTATGGCGCTCTTAACGGAGTGGAAAGGCAACTCCAAGAGCTTCAAAGATCGACGAGGGGGTAAACTCATTGCTAAGCAAAACTGGCATGCCCTTAATATGGAAGAAGAATGGACCATTTCTAGGCAAGTTGAAATTCCTGTCAGAACTGGCTGTCAAAGAAATAGAAACAAGGTGGTCTTTAAAATGGAAAACCGTCTAATGGCGTTTATCAACAAACGCCGTGGAGGAGGAGACGGTTTTGCTTTCTCAACTATCGACTCGCAGGATATGGGAGGGAAGCTTAATTTCCGTGTAAATACAAGACCTTGCAATGGCTCTTCTGGCTCACAACCCGCTGTAAAGCCGGTTAAAAAGCCTAAGAGACCAAAGCTGCCATGGTGGAGGAGATAGAGGTGATCACCGAAAAATACGCATCCCCTTTTCGGTATCAATTTGTCCTCGCCATGGGCGGGGACATCTCTATTTTTAATAATTTCTTACAAACAAGGTAATAATTTCATGAGTGCAGCACTTGCTCTGGATATGTCGTATATAACCAAGGTAGCTTCAGAACATACACGAAGTTTTTCTTGGACGAAACAAATGAGCGTGACAGAACAATTGCAGGAAATGGTCTGCGATTACTTAGATACCCACCCTAATATTAGCATCAACGGACTTGCTAAGCGTTCTGGTGTGGCCGCGACTACGATCCGTCGTCTTATCAATCAAGAAACCAAAAAAAGTATTGCTCCTCATACCGTACTAAACCTTGTGAGCTCTATTTCTAAAGAAAAGCGCCTAGGTAAGCTTTTAACCATGTTCGATGGTGAGCTTGGTGATCTTTTAAAAAGTAATTTCTCTGCCTTTGCAGACGAAGGTATCGATGCCAGCTACGATCAGCAATTAAGTGCTGTTCTCAGCGAGCCAACGGCCTATTTTGTTTACAAACTTTGTTCAAATAGAACGGGAATCTCTCACGAAGTGATCAAAGAAATCTTCGGAAAAGTTGGTCTTCAAAAGATAGAGCAATTATTAGAGCTAGAGCTAATCGAAGCAAAAGATGAGTCTTATTACGCAAAAGAAGGAAACTTCTCACTAGACGTAAAAATTGCAGCGAAACATCTTCCAGAATTAATGAAATACTACAAACCATCTCAAATTGAGATGAAAAAGAATATGTTCTACTCGCTTTCAGAGTCAATCAGCGAGGAAGGAATTCAAAAAATTAAAGAAATACAAAAAGAAGCGGTTCAAAAAACTTATCAAGTTATGCAATCGCCTTTTTACGAGGGAGATATCCCTTATTTTACAGTTCAGGTTTGTGATACTTTAGTACCAGAGCTGAGCGAAGGAGCTTTACAATGAAAAATTTAATCCTCTTATTTGTTACCACTTTATTTTCGGCTTCATTGTATGCAGGTGAAGTAACAGGTGCGGGACTTACTCAAATCCTTCTCGATAATAATATTGATGTTAATAGCTTTGGTCAGCAAGGTTTAGATATTAGAGTGAAAAGACCTAACCTTGAGAAGAAACTTAGGCTTGGAAAAGTTAAGTACTATGTTGGTGCTAGAGAAGTTTATTCAGCTCATAAAGTAAACCGCGTAGAATTTAAGCCTAACAAACCAAACAACTTTGTTTGGAACAACGTAGAAAGTTTAGAAGTAGACAATAGAATCATTATGCCATCTGACATTAAAGGTTTTGTTATCCAAAAATAAACTAGCTTTTGAACGGCCGTGGTGGACAACCGCCGCCGTTCAAACTTTCTAATTTCGTCTTCAGGCTCGCAATATCCCTTTTATTTTCGCTTTTTCTCTCTCTTGGTATCGAATCTAATATTTCACCTAACTTTGATCCAGCAGCGCGATTAAACTGCTTTGATGCTTTCTCATCAAAGGCTTGAAAAATATAAGTCGAGCCCATCCCCGTCATGAAATCTATAGGATTAGAAAGAGCGAAAGGCTCTATTCGACGACAGTTATTTTCTTTTAAATAATAAGTATTATTATCGATAAGCTCTAAGGCTATTTTCTTACTGAGAGCTTTTTTATTTTGTGTATGTTTTTTCATTTCTTTTTTGATTTTAAATAAAACAAGAGCATCAACTGCTGTGGCAAGAATAATACCGGTGTTGGTTGAACGAGACTCACTTTTAAAATACCAATCAACGACACACTTGGTATTTAATGCTTCGATACACTGAGACTCTTTTTTATTTTTGAAGTAAAGTACTGTTCCAAAATCAATTAAGACATTTGAAACATAATTGGCCGTAGAACCCATTTGTATTTTTACAATAGCGGAATCTCTCCCCAGGCTAATAAGGGAGATTAAAACTAGGCATAAACTTAATCCTAGCGGGTGCCAAAGAATTCTTCGAGAAGAGAATTTTTTGTAGTCCGTATCTTTAAGGCATAGTACGCAAATAAAAAGTGAAAAGAGCGGAAAAACCATACTTACGAGAAAGACAGAAAGTGATGTCATGACTCTCCATTTTCCATCGATAACATATAAAACTCTTTTGAATATCACAGGGATTAAAATAAGTTGTAAGAGAAAATTTATACCCGCGAGTAAGGCGAGCTCTTTCCAGTGGAGGCTTGGCCCATTTAAGAAGCTGAAAAATACTAGATTTATTAACAGTAAAACAACCAACAATGGAATGAAAAACATTCTAAATGAATAAACATCGAGAGGTCGTAACAGGCGTAGCATTTGATACTTTAACTTTTTCATAAGACTAGTATCAGGGAGAAGAATTTCCGCCTCAATATTTAACTCACTTATCCCTTAAATTCGACTAGTTAGAACGAAGTATTAAGAAATGATCCGCCATGAAAATGAGGCTTTACTTAGAAGTCATCGTGACAAATAAAATCTTTGACGAATAGACTTGAAGTTGATGATTTTTTTAAAACTATTTCGGCATCTTCACAGTTCTTAACTTGATCATCTAAGTTTTCTGGAATGAGAGCGATAAAGCCCGTTTTACTTTTGGCAAAGTCTCGATCGTCATCAATTATGTCACCTTCAATAATGACTTTTTTATCCTCTACAAAAGTAACCGAGCCAGACACTAAAAAGTTATCCGCCTTTCTTTCTTTTTTAGAAAAGATGTTTTTAACCCAACTAACCTGTTGGTAAAAGTAATGCTCTACACAGCTCATTGTATCGTGACAAAAAGGTAGAGTATTCGCGCTCGTTTGAAAGCTCAATGATCCCAAAAGAATCATCATACAGATAAATTGTTTTTTCATTATTCCATCCCGTTTTTAAGAGATTAACAAAAAAACGAAATGGGTTGTTGAGATGCAATCGAAATTACAGTCTATGTAAAAGTATTAGACAAATTCTTATTCGTTCGTAACTGCTCGAAATCTCCCGACATTATTAACAGGAGCAGCTTCATCACGTTGTACGAAACGGCCAATTTCTTCTGCTCGATTCTCCCTGATATAGTTACCTTCAGGACACTGCATACGACGCCCACTAAGGGTTCCTCCCTCACAAGGACTACGATTTATACTATTAACAGCATGTTGAGCAATACAGGCAGCATAAGCCTCCTCACCACAAAAGCTGGCACGACAGACTCTTAAATAACCACATTCTTCTGCTGCGTTTTGAGATGATTCATCATTTAAGTTAAACCCTGTAATGGACTGGAGGCTTTCGCCATTCATACAGC
The DNA here is from genome assembly GCA_030425045.1 of bacterium. Classification (GTDB taxonomy): domain Bacteria; phylum Bdellovibrionota; class Bacteriovoracia; order Bacteriovoracales; family Bacteriovoracaceae; genus JAUHVL01. Next base: position 76,704 of record JAUHVL010000007.1, on the reverse strand, counting down.
GACTATAAGATTCTTCACCACACCAAGAAGCACGGCATACTCTTAAATGTCCACACTCTTGCTCTCTATCACTTGAAGATTCATCATCTCCTACTCCTGTAATAGAGCTCATACTTTCACCGGACATACATCGATTATAAGCTTCTTCACCACACCATGAGGCCCGACACAACCTTAAGGATTCACATTCATTAGCAGCTACTGAAACAGCACCCATTAAAAAGAACAAGACAGACATAAGGCTTAAACGGAAGAAACCCATAGATACTCCAAAAGATTAAATTAAATTAATTAAGTAGAGTTATCTTAGCCTCTTATCTTATATATACCTAAATTTAAGTAGCCTCATTATTATTTTAATAACTTATAAAAATCGTCTCTCAAAAATATGCCAACTCTTTTTGGCACTAATTTTAGAAGTTTAAAAAAAGAGCCGATAACAACTTAATGATCATAAAACTCATCACCATTTTAATCAGTATCACTTTTGCCAATGAAAAGATTGATTCTCTCAAAGGTAAAACCTTTGCTTACGCAGGGCCTAATTGCTTTGGTGTTGCCCTTTACGCAGCAGGAATCAATCCGATTATCAGGGCCGTTGATGTGAGTGAATTCAAAGCTGTTCTTAAACATCAGTGCAGTAAAGTGAAAACCCCTAAGCCTGGCGATATCGGTGTTTATTCTGTTAAAGATTTTGATATTATTCATGCCTTCTATAATTATGATGAAGATACAGTTCTCGAAAAAACAGGTGTTGATTATATAGGAAAAACTCCTATTCATATTCGTGACAAAGAACACTCTTATCACACCTTTGGCTATTCAAAAGAATGTTTACGCTATGGGGGAAAAGGGAATCCGCAATGTTATAATCCTTTAGATTATTATCAATGTGAAGATCTCGATGCTGTTATCCCGGCCCAAATTACGGCCGTAGAAGAAAAAATTGACTCCATCCTTGAAAATCTTCTTTCTGCAAAACCGCGAAACCTACACGAAAAAAAAATGGAGCTGATAAGACTTATAAGATTTTATAAAACGATGATTGATCAACATGGATCAGAGTTTCAGGAAATTCTTGAAGGTCGTTTAGAAAGCTATCAACACCAAGTTGAATTTCTTCCCAAAACAAAACCTCACTTTATAGCAAGCTAAAATTATTTCGTTCTTTTAATGAGATGAAAACCAAATTGAGTTTTAACGGGACCAGAAACGGCTCCAACTTCAAGAGCAAAAGCTGCATCTTCAAAAGGTTTAACCATCATTCCTTTTCCAAAAGCACCAAGTGAGCCACCTTGTTTGCCAGAAGGACAATTAGAAAAGTCTTGCGCGAGTTGTTCAAAACTCACACCTTCATCTAATTTCTTTTGTAAATCATCGACTTCATGCATGTGATCAACCAAGATATGACTGGCCTCTATTTTACCGCTCATTTTCTCTCCTCTATTCTTATTTTGCCAGTATAGCCTTTCTAGAGGCCTTTTGTAAAAAGAAGCTGTTCACCTGATTGAGAACAGTTTCGACACTGTACTTAATTCAAAACCATCAATTTAATCAGAACTCATGGTAAAACTTGCTCAACGGAGAGCGAAGGCTCAACGTTAATAGTCCCATTTGTGTTGTTTTTAAAGGCCCTTTCCCGAGGGCCTTTATTTTTTCTATTGAGCTAAACTTCCACTAGAATTACGATTACCAGTTCCTACTTCTTCTCTATCAGGACTTGTCTCTCGTGGACCATTATCGATACTAGGATCTTCTTGTTCGATATCTTCAAGCTTAGAACATTGCTCTTGGTGAAAAAGATACTCATCTTCTAAAAGTAACACATCATTCATCCGCAACTCTTCTATCACTGAGCGAATGCCATCGCAGTCAACGGAGTCCCCTTCACTAAAACCACCTCGACCAAAAAGGCGAATGATAAGCCCCGTATCTCTTCTGGCAGACTGACAATTTTCTCTGACAAAGTTGCGATCAAAGTTTTTAATCTGACGAGCAGAATCACTTTGAGCAATTCTTCTCAACCTGATGCGATGATCAAGTCTAATCACATGAGAGGTTTGAAAAGTATAAGAGTGGTTTGTCGATATGGGCTGAGGTGTGAGTGCTGAAATCGTTCCTTCAAAACGTCCGTCATCAAAACGGCAAATTAATGGCATTCCCACATAGGGATACAAGTCGTTATCACCATAAGATGAAAAGCAAGATAAGAGTAAAAGAAGTGGGAAAAATAACCTCATATAAGGTCATTATAGCGCTTAAACGAGCTTTCTATTGGCAGTAGGCAGAAGCATCCATGGCCGCCTCACGAGGGCCATAAACAAAAAATACAGAACCACCAGCATTGGCCGAACCCTGAAGTCTTCTCACCATCTTATTAACGAGCTTATAGTCCACCATAAAACAACCATTACTCATTTGACGGGCACCTTTTCTGTAACCACTTTCGCGAATATCCTCATTTCCATGCATAACAATAGTCCGTTCACAGGCCATATCATTAACCTGAGGCTCTACTCCATGTAATACCATGGAAAACTTGTCGCCTTTTGGACCTTTCCAATGCCCTTGATATGACTTGCCTGTAATATAAAGACCCGTGGCCGAAGCTTTTGACCCTTCTTCATTACTAAAATACTTAGCCCAATCGAGGCTATTTTTCATCGGTCTTAATTTTTTGTTAAAAATATCAGCTTGAAAACTACCGTGGCTTACATAATGAGAACTTACGATGCCATGATATCCATCGAGAATAAACATTCTCTTCTCACTACCCTTTTTCGTGTAGTCTACAATCACAGCAACATTTGATTTATTAACACTGATACTATTTGAATTTCCTTCGAGCTCGTTACATCGAGGAATAAGTAAATCGTTTTTTACAATTCTTTTGGTATCAAAACTTTTGCCCATACTGTTTTTAAAGACACATTTTAAATGCTCAAAGGCCTTAGGGTTTCCACCCATGGCCAAGTATTTTTCTTTCAACTCCAACACCGATGCGTTGGAGTTGAAAATAAAAAGTGTAAACAGTATCAGTTTTATCATTATAATGCTTTATGAAAACAATTCGCTGAACCTGATGTACTTGAAATTGATGTACATGAATTTAGCATTAAACGAATTTCAACATCTTCATTTCTTAATGGCTCAAGACCATTCATATAACATGCTCTATCTCCAGACCACGTTCCCGTACTTCGGCATACATTTTTAATAACTGGTCTCATCGACATTTCAGGATTAGCCTTCAACATTCCTAAACCTTTATGAAAACAGTTTGAAGATCCAGAGTCTGAAGAAATAGAATCACAAGCACCTTTTAAAACATCTAAGTTTCTAAAGCCACCTGCGTTTTCAACAGCTTTATTATAACAAGCTCTATCGCCTGACCACGTTCCAGTGCTACGACAAGAGTTATACATAATATCGTAAATATTAGCATTATTGGCAGCCATTCCGAGAGCTTTGTGAAAACAATTTGATGATCCAGAATTTGAAGAAATACTATTACAGGCCATAATAATTTGAACTTTTAAGTTTGTTTCACTTTGCAGACCATTAACATAACATGCTCTATCTCCAGACCACGTTCCCGTACTTCTACACATACCTCTTACCGTCTCAAAGAATGAAGCTGGTAAAGTCACAGCATGTGAAGATTGAAAAATAATACCTTCGATATTTTTCATCGCCTCTTCTAAAACTTTATCAATTTCAGCTCTTTTTTCAGCATTACGACGACCTCTCAACATATGAGAATTGTCATCAAGTAGATAAATTATATTATCTGCTTTCATAATGAGACTATTGATTGTCGTTCTGTGTTCACCTTGCGCCAATGTTGACGTCATTAACATTACCATCATTAGGGTTAATAATGTTTTCATCTTTTCTCCTTATTAATTAGCTCTTGAATAATAATATTCTCCGCACATGCGATTACTTTTATAATATTTAATGGGATCATTTCTTACGTGAGAATAAGCACCGGGGTTTTCACCGTTGATAATTTCAAAATGAAGGTGATAATTAAATGAAACTCCCGTGCTACCAACAGTTCCGATTTCTTCACCGGCAAGTACGATATCACCCTTTTTGATATAAACATCACCCAGGTGGTGATAACCGCTATACCAAATCTGGCTTCCGGTCTTATGCATGAGCATTATGCGATTGCCAAAACCTCGTGAGTTTTTACAATTCATCGATTTATTTTTCCAGCTTTTTCCTTCCCAAAAATTATCTGTACAGTGATCCGTCACTTCGACAGCAATACCTGTGTAAATAGCACGAGAGGGGACACCTTTTTTATCAGTACAAAGATCTTGACCGGGGTGAAAGTATTTACTTCTCATCTTATAGGTACCACAAGGACGACATTCTCCTTCAATAGGATAAAGAAGGTTTCCGGTGATACCTTTAATTTGTTTTTGAAGACTATGAGGTCTTGAAGCATCCGTTTGATGAGCACGAAGATGCTCTTCACTTGGGAGTTCATGGTTATGCCCTGGCCCGGCATTTATCTGAATACTTAAAACTAAGAGAAAGCTTGCTATCAATTTCATTTAATGTCTCATCGTTGTTGTCGTGACAATAAATCATAAATTGAGATGGTGATGGGGTTTTTTAAAAAAATTACAAGGAGTGGTGTCAAAAAAAAAGCCCCAAATGGGGCCTTTTCAATGGATTTGTTTACAATTATTAGTTTAATGGACGATCAAGAATTAAACCCGTGACGCCATTAATTTTAGATACTTCAAAGTTAATATTGTCTAAGCCGTTACTCATAAGTGACTGATAGATCGCTTTTGTTTTTGAATCTAGGTCTTTATCTATGTCAACGGTTTTGCTTTCACCACTACCAGTTTGTCTTTCTTTTCTGTAACGAGTGTTGATACTTCTAGGAAAACTCTTTCGATTATATTTTTTTATCTGTCTTTCTGCTTCTAGAACTGTGTAGTAAATTAATTCTGTATCAGCAAAAGTCATATCAATACCTGGTTGGTTAAATCTCCAGCTTCTAAAAAGAAGGTGCTTATCTTCAATTTTTTCGCTTGAAAGTGTATTGATATCGAATCTAAATTCCGTATTTCTTGGTAAAGACTCACCCGTTGGGTTCGCTATAAGCTTATAAGGAACTCTTAATTCTCTAGTCCAATTTGGTGCTGTTTGCTCCATCACGCCAGCTTCATAAAGAAGCTGTCTGGCGTAAGAAGAACAACCTGCTCCCTCAAAACGAGATGGCTCAAGTGTAAAACCAAAATTCTTATGAGCTCCCCTCTGATAAAACTCATTTCTAAAAAGTCTGACCTTACGACATTGAGAATCGGATACTTTCATACCGATCCACTTCATTTTAAACTTCCCCTTCTGTACCATTTCATACTTGTACTGGAGAGCAGATGAATGAGCATCTTGTAAATGCCCATCAGTGAAAACAGCGAGAGCTCCCAAAAGACCAAAACCTTTGCTCCTCAATTCTGGGGCTTGCAACGAGATCTCTCCTGACATTCCACTAAGACCACGATACTGAACATCTGTACCGTCACTACAGCGCCAGGCCACTAACGTGTGCCCAACTGAACCATTCTCTTCCCCCCGAAGCGCGATCAAACTATCTCGCAGGCTCGTACCGTTGGCGTAACTAACAGTCTTCTCAGGAGCAAACGAGATAAGAAAAACATAACTTTCATCGTTGTTGTCCTGAAGAGATCTTTCCAGTTCGTTAAATTGAGAACTCCACCCACCTGTAATACTTGGAGTCTCTGGATCAAACCCTTCTACCCATGTCGCAGCCTGAGCAGAGTGAGCTTGAATATTCATATTTAATAAAATTAATAATAAAGTTCCTAATAATTTCATGTCGCCTTCTTGTTAAAAACCTTGTGTGTTTTGCTGAAAAAGCTTTTATCACAATTTGGTGTCAGCATGGGGAAACATGAAAAATTTACTAGTTTTCTCCCACTGCGAATTGCCAAATCATTAATAATCCGAATCAACTCAATAAAAAATCAGGTGTCATAAGTACCCTGTCAAAAACTTCTACGGTCTTAAATAAATTTTCAACAAACCTCATTTAAATCACTTCTAATGATAATATTTTGAAAAATTCTATGAGGAGAGAAAATGAAAGGTATAACAACATTAGCACTCGCACTTGCAGCCTCAGCAAGTATTCAAGCTTTTGAAGTTGGAGATCAAGTTTTAGCAAAATGTGGGTTTAATAAAGTTCGAGGAGAAATCATTGAGATTAGTGAAAGAGGAAATGCCTATGTAAACTTCGACGAAGAGGCTTATCAGTTTTCTTGTGGGGATAATTTTTACGAACTCGAAGACAAAGAAAAAATTTCTAAATATTTACCCATAGGAGAATATGAAATCGTAGAGCAAACAAGAGGTGGCCTTTTCCAAGGTTTTAGAGATATTGAAACTATTATAGAAACTGTCAGAGTTGAAGAAAGAGTAAGAGCTTCATGTGGGAGAAACCTAGAGCCTGGGATTATAGAAGATCTAACAATTGATGGGTACTATAAAGTTAAATTTGATGATCATATACACAACAGTGTATGCGGTATGAGCTATTTGAACCTTGAATATGACCTTAAAAAAGAGAGATTAGAATTATTCTAATTAAAAATACATTAGCAATTTTGGGTCTTTGATAATCTAATCAAGACCCTTTTCTTTAAAGACTGAGCTCACTAATTTCGATTTTCCCAACACCTTCTCTGGTGTCACCATTTGGATAACGAACAATCAGATCACCAACATAACGAAGGCCATGATAAGGCTGGCTTGATTCAAACAACTCTGCCTCAATAGTGAAATCACTTGTCACCACTTTAAACTCTAAAACGGTTTCAAGCGGCCCTCTAACATAATGACGAAGATCTTGAATTTTACCATTGGCAAGGCTGTACTCTTTGAAACCTGCACCTTCTGAGTAATTTGTTCCTAAATCAAGAAGCAAAAGAAACTCATCAATCACAGTTTGGCCTTGATCATTTTTGGAAAAATTGATTCGAGAATAAGGACCAACGTCGGTTCCTTTTTCGTTCTCTGCACCTGTGGTTAAGAAGACATTGGGATTAAAAGCTTCTACTGCTTTTAATATATCGATCACCACTTGTTTTCCATCATCACGATATTGAGAATTTCGCGTTTCTATTTCTTGTTGGGCCGCAATTTTATCACTGATGGGACCATTATTAATTTCCTGCTCTTTATTAAGCTGAGTAGTACAATCGGCTGCCAACTGGTCAAGCTCTAACTTTTCTTCCTCATTAGTATTGATATATTCGTGCTCTAAAAACTTCTCACAATTTCGGGCCTTACGGTCATTATCTTCGAGAAAGACATCATCAGGAGTAAGCTGGCAAATATACTTTTCTCCATCAGCTGGTCTCTCTTTATAGTAGCAAACTTTTTTTCGCGTTTTTTTTCCAAGAGATCTCAACTCTTTTTTAACATCACTTAATAACTCTGCTCTTTCATCTTCTAAAGCCGATAGTTTTTCTACCGCTTTTTGTTTAGCAAGATAAGCATCATCTCGGGCTTGTCCAGCAGAAATAATGGTAAAGATCACCTGAGACGACTTTTCAAATGAAGGCATCGAGCGTGGAATAACAGTTTGAACTTTATCCCCGTAGGGAAGAATTTCTTTAACACCCTTCCACGACTGAGCTGTCGCTGTATTAAACTCGAAGCCATCGAGGTCGCTAGCTTTCGGGTAAATTAAAAAAGTCGTTGATCTAATATTATTATCAATCTTTTCGTAATCAGCAGCTGCAAGGTTCAAAAAAGATCGTCTCTCAACAAAACCCGTTCCGGCCTTAGCTGATGAATCAACGCCACAACTTGAACTCGCGAGCAAAACAAATAATAAATTTATAATAAAATACTTTTTCATAAACATATCCTAAAAGAAAATTGAAAGATCCATTGACGTCAGTGGATCATTAACAACATTTCTTCCCGCTAAAACCCTGGTGTGGTTAATCGAAATTCTTAATGGCATAAAAAACTTTTTCTTTCGATACAAAGAAATCGTATCAAAACCAACCATTGCTTGAGCACTATGCATTTCTTGACCCGTTTCATCCTCAAGCCAAGTATATCTTTCTGAGCTATATTTACTTCCTGTATAACGATCACTTCCCTTTAGCTGATAGCCATAACCTAGACCGAAGTTAAATCCATTATCACTAAAAACTACAGCTACCTGTGAAGCCCAAATATCTCCTAAGTCTCGTTCAGTATCAAAGTCGACATCAGGAGAAGCTTTTGAATCAAATTGATAAGGAATTCTTTCAGCATTGGTATCGGCAACTTGCATCGTATAGGTTGTCTGAGTTGCAAGGGTTAATGTTCTACTTAAAAGATAGTCGTAAGCAAAACCTGCTCCCACATCCCATTGATCATCACCACTGGGGACATCGACAACTTTATTGATATCTTGATCTTTTCCTGTCGGAAGTGTGAGTTCTCCCAAGACAGCAAAGCGGTTAATTTTATTATTTAATATCTGGTAGCGAGAAATAAGCTTAATATCTCCAAGCTTTGTTCCCTGCTCATTTTGAGGCTGGCTATAATTATAGTCCTCTAATTTTGTTTGAATCGGAGTGCCAAGTTTTTCATAAAATTCTTCGACTCCACCATATTTTCCTGTTTCTAAAATCGCAGCTTCAACGGCTTCATAGTTTCTAATATTAGCCTGATTAACACCATAGGAAACACTATATGAGTATTTAACAATAGGAATGGCGACGGCCATTGTGAGCTTTTTGGTTACACCCATCGCAAAAACAGGAACGTGAGCAATAGCATCAACATCAATGTCTCCAGTAGATGTACCAAAAGAATCCGTACCATTTAGTCCTGTACGATTCATAATATTTTGAATCGTGGCCTTATCTTTTGCATCGACGGAACCACTTAAGAAGTTATCAAAACTTAAGTCTTTAAATAAGGGCTCGGCCACTGATACATTTGTTCCAACATCAGAATATTTTGTACTCGCTCCAGAATTGATTCCATTATAACTTAAGTTACGGACTCCCTCTGGAAGGACTTTCGCAGTTGGCATGAGAAAGGGAGGCTTTAAATCGCCTCCCCATGTATTTAAACTTAATAATAAGATTAAAAGACTTTTCATCTTAGCAGTTTCTTCTAGCATAGGACTTTACGTCTTCTTCGAAGTCACTATCGTCTTTAAAGTTTTGAATATCGAGAACACCTTCAGGTACAAGCTCAGGGTTAAGGTCTTCTAACTCTTCAATCAGTTCTTCTTCATCAAGTTCAGAAAGCTCTTCTAAGACATCATAAATTTCGCAGAAAGTTCCCGGATCTTTATTCGTTTTAGCAAGAATATCGATATAGAACATAGCTGTTGTCGTGCTGCTACTTAATCCAAAATCCTCGTCTAGTGAATTTTCGTAAGAATACTTTAAGCTCTGATAAGCTTTGTCATTACTCTTTCCTGGGTGACGATGCATAACACGTCCACGAACTCTCGACTCTCCGTAAAACTCAGAAGATTTACCGATAGGACCTAAAGCCGCCATGGCATCTAGATGCTTAACAAGTTCACCATATCTAAATAGCGAAGCTAGTTTTCCATTTGCATTTGCCCACTGACCTAAATGAGAAGCATAAAAGTAATGAGCCGAAGCAAGAACTTCTTTATAGCTTTCTTTTTTAGCAGCACCCATTCTCACAGAAAGTTGATTAATTGTTTTTTCAGCAGCTTGATAACCGAGTTCATGATATTTCATTTTGTTACTCTTCGTTGTTTGAGCTCTGCCGAAATAATACATTGATCTTGTCTCAGCTAATTTTAAACGTGCAAATTCAAACTCATCATTTTGTTTTTGAGCGGCAAGTGCAGCGTACATATTTGCTGAATCAAGAGCGTTTTGAACATTTTCTCCACGTGCTTCGTAAAGACTTTTTGCCGTAGCTTCGTCATTTGCCGAAGTAGAAAAAACGATTAAAGACGCAAGAATTAAAATCGATTTAAACATTTGATTATCCTTGTTATTAGTTAAGGGTTTGAAGATTCATAACGTACAGATTCAGCTTTGAAAAAATAATTAATCTTACATTATATAAAGAGGTATTATTTATAGTGACGCATCGAAAAGGCACTGGATTTATTTAAGTTCAAATTTGTAGAAGATAACGTGATCACTGGCCACATGGATACCATTTTTCATAGCTGGAGAAAAACTGGCCTTAAGAGAGGCCTCCATTGCTGCCTTATCTAAGCGCTTATAGCCACTTGACTCAACAACTTTAGCATCGGTCACCAACCCTCTTTCATCAATGGTGACAGAAACTCCTACTTTTCCGACTTCACCACGAATACGTGATATCTTTGGATACTTAGGAACTGGCCGAAATTCAATTACAGAGCCAACATCTACACCCACAACTTCATTAGTCGTTGTTTCTTCTTCGACTATTTCCTTTTTAACTTCTTTCACTACTTTTTTATGGGGAGCTTTCTTTTTGACAATTTTCTTCTTAATAACTTTTTTGATCTTTTTAACTTTGCTCTTTAAGACAACACTTGTGACAACGGTTCCTTTTTTAAACTGAGCTTTTTGATTATTCTTGGTGATATCACCAACAGGAATAAACATTAGCCCAGCATGAAATAAAAGTGTTGTTATCAAGATGCCCGTTGTCTTCAAAGGCGAGTACTCCAGCTAAGCTGCCAATGCCGTCCAAGACTTCCAAAGCCATGAACCTGCTCGTAATCCTTATTTAAAATATTACCTATCAATAATAATAACTTACTGTTGCTAGTCAAATTATAGGTCGCTCGTATATCCATCGTGAAGTAGCTTGAAAGAACAATATCATTGAAATCACTATCCTCTCTTTGCCCAACATACCTTCCATCTAAGCCAAGACCTGTCTTTTCAAAAGAATGGTCTAGGTAAAAACTATACTTTTCTCTGGGACGCCTTGCTAAGTACTGACCAACTTTTCCACGACTTTTATTGATTGCTCTCAACCATGTAGCATTAAAGCCATAAGATAAACTTTGGAGCTTACCACCAAAAGCTAGCTCAACTCCGCTAGATTGAGATTTAAAAGTATTAGCGTACTTAGAAAGAGTGGAGTCATAATCAATAAAGTTTGTATAAATATCATGAAAGTAGGTTAGATCTATTTTATGAGAGAATAAGTCAAAGTCGACTCCCAAATCATAACTTTTACTTTTCGTAGGCCTTAAGTTTTCATCCCCCGAAGAGCTATGTAATTGATAAAGAGAAGGAGATTTAAAACCTGTTGAGGCATTTCCTTTAACACTCAAGCGATCCATAAGATTTAATCTCGCACCTGTTTTCCAAACAAGCTGAGTATCGTAATCTCTCTCTTCTGTTGCTCTCGCACCTGCTTGTAGTTCAAGACGATGCCATGACTTTTGAAAGTTTAAGTAAGCAGCATAAGACTTATGTGTCTTTTGATTTTCCAGACTTGAGATACTTGCTTTCACATCTTCAAACTCAAAGCCTTTAACAAGATTAAAGCCTTCAAACAAAGACATATTTTCAAGTTCATACTTATTTGTTTTGGCTATCAGCTGGTTCACACTAGTGCTATTTGAAAAAGAACTATAGAGAGTATTTAAGCGATCTGACTTATTTTGGGTAAAACGAATCGTTGGGTTAATGAACTCAGAAATTGACTTATTATAGATAGATGAAAAGAGATATTGATCATCTTTTGCCACGTTCTCCGTTCTATCGGAACTACTATTATCATATTCTGATTTTGCTTTAATACCTAAGAAGCTAAATTGAATACTACTATCGTGATATAGGTTTTTCTTTAGTTTTATTTGGCCAGTTAAATTTGAATAACCATCTTTTTCGGCCATCGAAACTCTGTTCTCATTATAAGAAGATATTCCTTCAGCCTCTTTCATTAAGAGACCAAGTGAGTAATCAAAGTGATCGCCTTTTCCTTGAGTGTTGGCTGAGACAGACTTATTATCGTAAGAGCCATAACTAACAGATAAATTTCCCCCTTTAGTACCAGCATCTTTCGTTGTAATTTTTATCACACCAGAAATTGCATCACTTCCGTAGAGAACGGATTGAGACCCTTTTAGTATTTCAATCTGTTTAATATTGTTAAGGGTGAGGTATTCATAAAGGGGAGCTCCTCCAACAGAAGACTTGTCACTGTACTCAACGCCATCAATGATAACGAGATTAAAACTAGAATCTCCACCTCGTAAAAACAGAGAGCTGGTTTTTCCAAACTCACCATTTGAATTTAAAAATAATCCCGCCTGTTCTTCTAACAGGTCATTAAGGTTAGACTTTTGAGACTGTTCTATTTGCTTTTCAGTTATCACTGTGACAGTGGAAGTTGTCTGTTCGAGACCGCGTTCAATTCTCTCTGCAGTTACAGTAATCACTTCTGCCCAGGGCGAAATAATGAAAAAGAATAAAAATGGTGTGATAAGAAACTTTGACATGGATCCTCCTAGGGAAAATTAAACCTAAAGTAGGATCGGACTTGGGCCATACCCTTACCGTTGCCGGACAGTTCCAGAGTTTCACTGGATTCACTAACTTTAAGTATTTCCAATCTATTATGAAGCACTTCTCATAACAAGAAGTTTTTTTTTGAGTTGCATCAAAGCGATATAGACGAGCTGAACTTTTCGGTGTTATGATCGCGTTATTAGCCCTAAGGGTTGTTTTAATAGGCTCAGGAGAAAAAAGATGAGTAGCAGATTGTATGTAGGAAACCTTCCCTACCAAGTATCAAACGAAGAATTACAAGATAGGTTTGCAGAATTTGGAACAGTAAAATCATGTAAAGTAATTACAGATTTTGAGACGGGAAGAAGTAAAGGTTTCGGGTTTGTCGAAATGGAAACAGCTGAAGAAGCAAAAAGCTGTATTGATGGACTTGATGGTCAAGACTTTGGCGGAAGAGGACTTAGAGTTTCAATCGCTAGAGAAAGAGAAAACAGAGGGCCTCGAAGAAACTAATTAAAACCACGCTGCCTTATCTGGCAGCGTCTCTACTTTCATCCGCAACTTTTTTCAATTTCAAGAGATACAAAAGACTGGGTAATAAAAGAAAATCTGTTAGCAGTGCAATTGTTAAGATCAAACTACTAAAAACACCAAAATTATAGTTGGGGATAAAGCGAGCAAACCAAAAGACGCTAAAGCTTAAAACAATGATAAATGTCGTCGTAGTAAGAGCAGTACCGGTACCATCTAATACTTCTTTAAAAATATCTCTTAACTTCTCTCCCGTATGGGCCTTTCTTTTATAATCGAGAAGAAAGTGAATCGTATCATCAATTGCAATTCCATAACAAATACTCGAAACCAACACGATTCCCACATCAATATTTTTGCCGCTTAGATAAATTGTTCCCGCGCCAATGATGAGAGGAACAAGGTTGGGAAGCATTGATATTAAGCCCAAGGTAAATGACTTCAAGATAAACATCATTAAGATTGTTATAAGGAAAATCGTAATAGCGATAGATGTAAAATATGATTCAACAACGTAATCATTCATACCATTATAAAGATACTCTCTTCCTGTAATTAATCCATCGAGACCAAGCTCTTCAATCTTCTTTTGAATTTTTCTTGTTTCACCAATATAGCGATCAGAATCTTGAATTTCCCAAAAAAGAGTTGAACGTAAATATCTATTCTTAATATCAATTACATTCGTTATATCTAAGTTTGGTGGACGTTCCATCGAATAATATAACATCTGCTCAGCTGCAATTTTTGAATCCGTTGGCAATTTAAAGTTTTCTTTTTTGGCGCCATTAAAACCTTGATTCAAATATTTCATTGTATTGATCATTGAGGCCATTCGAGCATCAGGATAATTATCTAAATACCACGCTTGAAACTCATCCATTTTACGAAGGAATTCTGGGTTATAAACTCCATCGACTTTTCCGCTATCAAATAATATTTCAAATGCAGAAAGACCTCCGAAATTTTCTTTTAGAAGCTCATTATCTTTATAGATCTGAGTAGAAGGATCAATGTACTCAAAAGGGTTAGAATTAACTTTATTATGGGAGGCCAACCACAAGAAGCCACCCGTAATAAAGATAAACACAATAACAATTTTCTTATAGTGAAACTCAACAAGGTTACAAATCGCTTGAGAAGGAAAAGGCATAGAATGCTCTAGCATTTTCTCGTTTTCTCCAAATTTTAAATAAAGTGGTATCACCACAAGTATTGAATAAACCCACGCAATAGTAGAACCAAACGCACAGAGAATACCAAAGTCTCTGATTGGAACGATATCTGATGTCGTTAAGCTTAAAAAACCGAGTGTCGTTGTAACCGAAGTAAGTAGAGTTCCCGCAAAGTTTTTTTGAAACGAATAACGACAATTTTCAAGTAACGTTTTCCCTTTCATATGAATTGAAGAGATAAAGTGAATCGAGTCTGCTAAGGCAATCGCTATAATAACCATGGGAACCATAGAGCTGATATTATTAAGTTGAATACCAAGGTAACCCGATAAACCAAATGTTGAAACAACACTTAAGGTGATGACTGAAAAGGTCGCTCCTAGTCCAAGCTTTGATTTCAAAATAACAAGAAGAGAAATCGCAACAAGTAACAGAAGGACTGGAATCATTAGCGCAAGATCATTTTCACCAAAAACTCTAAATTCTTCAACAACCGGAGTTGTTCCAATAATAGCGAAATCAAAACCATCATCTTTAAGCGGTGAGATGAGATCTTTTAATTCTTTCATCACATGAGAATAATCTTCATTCCCCTGATAGCTTGGCTTAAGACGGATAATCGTATTAACCATAGATCCATCTTTTGAAATATAAATTCCTGGGAGATCTAAATTAGATAATGCTAACTTTTTAATTTCAGCAAGGTTGACATGAGGATCTTCTAAAACTTGTTCAATAACAAAGTCATCCTCTTCCATTTTAATCATACTGTAATTAAAAAGAGACTCAACACGACTTACATCGGGTAAGTCCCAAAGTTTTTCTTGAAGAGACAAAAGTTTCGCAATTTTTTCTTTTTCCCAAAGTTCATCCTGATGGGAAACACTTAAGAAAATTGTATTCTCGCTTCCAAATACTTTCTGAAATCTATCAAATTTCTCAATCAGAACATCACCCTGTTTAAACCAAATCCTGATACCAAAATTTAGCTTGACGTTCATCACTCCAGGCAAGAAACACAAAAATAAAATTAATCCAATGATTAATGAGAGATTAGACTTTTTGAAAATCAGGTTTTCAATTTTTTGCATAATCACAGATCAACAACTTCTTTTCAAAAATAGTTCCAAGAATTATTTTATCGTTTACCGGAATGGCGACAGATGCCGCAGGAATCTCCGTACCATCATTGGAGTAAATCATTTCAGGTCTTCCAGAATTTACATACCAACGATAGATAGTACTAGGTGAAAGCTTTTCACTTGAAGCTTGATGTTGTTTTAAATCTAATACTCTATTATGAGTTGCTACGTATAGATGATCTCCATCGAGATAAATATTATCTGGCGCCCCATCAAAGCTTTGCTGACCGATATGTTTTGGTTTCGCCAAATTTGTAATATCAAATTTATGCACAGTTTTCCCCAACATCTCCGCCATGTATAGTCGGTATGACTTTTTATCGATGGCCAAGCCATTTGAGAACTTAATCCCCTCTCGAACAACTTTTACATCGCCATTATTATAAAAAACTAATTTGCCATAACCTATTCTTAAAAAATTCTCAATAAAACGTCCGATATGACTTCTAAACTTATGATCACGTGTCATATAAAACTTTTCTAGATCAAAAGCGACAACATCATTTCCGTTTGCAATTTCTTTATCTGTAATTTCTTTATAAAGAATCAGCTTTCCCTTAAGTTCTCTAAAAATAAGTATTGAATCCTCTTTTGATTTATGATTGACCACATATAAAAATTTCCCTAGTTTAGATTCTAGGTAGTCAATACCATGAGGGTGAAATTCTCCTTGGTAATCATGCTCTACTAAAGAGATTCTTCCATTTTCTAAATTCAATAAAAAGATATTTCCATTAGGGTATTTAATATTTTTACCCAGCATACGATTATCATTAGAAGAGATGTAAACTTGATTTCCGGCTAGCGCCAAGTCCTCTGGCCCAATGATATCAGTAATACTTCTACAATAGCCTAGACTTTTATTTGGAACTTCATAATTACCCCCAGAGTCTACATAAACTTTATAGGTATGCCTCCCAACAATAATCACAAAGCAAACAAAAATGACGATTAACATTCTCATGAAATACTCTTTAATAACTCGAGATAACCATCAAGAAATGACTCTGCTTCTGAAGAAGTAAACAGACCACTTTGATAATCCATCTCAATTTCTAAATTATCTTCAACTTTCATTATATTAAAACTTAGAGCAAATTCACATGCCGTAATAGGATAAGTCTTAATTTTAGCTTTTAAATTTCCAAACTTAGGAAGCTCATCAACGGGCTCGATATTAAAACTTATTTGAATGGGATCAATATTTAATTCTTCTTTGAGTACTGTGGATGGATATTCACAGTTTCTAAATGCTTCTAACTGAAGTTCTTTAATTTCAGGAATAAGCAATGAGGGGTTTTCATGATTACTTATTTTCAGTCTTAAGGGTATAATATTTACACAGTTCCCAACCATAGATTTTTTTATTGATTGATGTCCTGCCGTTGGGATTCCGACACAAAGATCATTAACTTTTAGATAATTTCGCATATAAAAAGAAAAATAACTTAACATCGTCTGTAAGAGCGAGCTTTTATGTTTGTAACCAAACATCCTAATTTTTTTATATTGTTCCTTCTCTATCGTTTTATGGAGACGATTGGCTTGAAGATCTTGTGATTCTAGTTTTTCTATTCTTGTATAAGGTTCACTATACTGCTCAAGCCAAAACTGTTTCTGCTCACTTACCTTCTCTTTATTCGCTTCATAATCACTAACAAATTCAGAGAATGGAATGGCATCCATTAACTTCTGCCTCTTTCCTCCTGAGTGCATTGTATATCTTTTTGAAAGCTCATCTATTAAAAAAGCAATTGAGAGACCATCCATGAGGAGATGGTGACAAACCAGAGAGAGAGTCGCTTTTTCTTTTTCCGTATGAAGAACATGTAAACGAAGAGCTGTTTCTTCTTTTAAATTAAAAGGCTCTTTTACGTTTTCCAACATCCATTCATAAAGATGAGATGAGCTATTCTCCAGATCTCTGAAATCGATTTCTTGAACCTGACAAGTATTTTCATGACCAAGTTCCATAACACCATCTTCTACAAAAAAGCGAGAACCAAAAACTTCATGACGATTAAGAGTTTCACTAACAGCTGACTTTAACGCCTTAAAGTTAAAGTCTCCTTCAAGCTCCATTGCTAATGCAATAACACCTGCCTGTTCTCCAACTTGATTTTGCTGGATTAATTTTGCAAACCGATGATGAGCATCTATAAATTTATGTTTGCTAATGACTTTTTCTTTAGGCTTTATTTCAACCTTTCTATTTGCCTTAATATAGCCAATATTAATGAGCTCATTAACGGCTTCTTTCGTTTTATCAACAAATTCTCTAATATCTGCATCAGTATGGGCCGTGGAAATAAACATATTACGTCCTTCCCAAATATAAATCCCTTTTTCATTGAGTGAGATAAATAGCCAGTCCATATTCCCTTGAAATTTAAATCTAAACAAAGAAGCATAGTTAACAATTTGAATAGGCACACCTAATGAATCAAAGTACTCATTTAACTCAGCCGCCATAGCATTAGTTTTTTGGTTAAGATCTGCGAGAAGCTCTGTTCCCTTCTCTTCCATCTTTTTTAAGACTTCGTAACAAGCAGACATCGCAAGGGGATGCTTACAGAATGTTCCTGCAAAAAAGGTAATTTCATTTTGAGGAAAACTTTGATCACCAAACTGATAAAAGCCACCATCAATAAAGTCTAAATATTCTTTCTTGCCAGCCAGTGCACCAATAGGAAGTCCACCTCCGATAATTTTTCCATAAGCTGCGATGTCGGCTTTAAAACCAAAGTCTTCTTGAACTCCTCCAACTTTTGATCGAAAACCATTGATGACTTCATCAACAATCATTGCCGTACCAGAGTTTTTAGTAAGCTCTCTTACTTTTAAAAGAAACTCTTTTGGTTGAATTTCAGGGAATCTACTTTGCACACCTTCAACAATTACCGCAGCTATTTCGTTGCCATGAGATTGAAGATAAGTGAGTGCTTCATCAGAGTCATAGTCTAGAACGATGAGATCATTAATCAACCCAGTTGGAATACCAGCAGCTACAGGGAGTGTTTGGTTTCTTCTATTTTTTCTTCCGAGAACGACATCAGAATGACCATGATAAGAACCTTCAAAAAGAACAACTCTATTTCTTCTTGTTTTGGCCCTGGCCAGTCGGACCGCCGTCATCACTGCCTCTGTTCCAGAATTGACGAATGCAACTCTTTCCATTCCTGTAAGTTTGCAAAACTTTTCAGCCACAGGTCCTGCTAAGTCTGATTGAGGACCTACCGCCATTCCGGTTTCTAATTGCTCTGTTATTTTTTCTTGAATAAAGTCTGGTGAATGACCAAAGAGGTTAACACCAAAGCCCATCGTAAAATCGACAAAGTCGTTTCCATCCAAATCAGTAAAACGTGCCCCTTTCGCTTTCTTAAAGATAATGGGATACACCGCTTCTTTTAGTTGAGGTCTAAAGCCTGCACTAACTCTGTTATCGGCCAATGATGTTCTATATTTTTGATTATGCTCTTTAGATTTTGCTGTTTTACTAGTAAATCTTCTTATCAGATTCTCTAAGTATTCTCTTTTCCCCTCTTCGATATCTTCTGTTATCGTCATGGCCTTAGTATTGAAATTTCCAAGAACTCCTTTACCTGACATAGAATCATCTTTTTTATTATCTGATTTGGGTACGGGTACTGAATCGAGGACATTCGGTACACTCCCAGCAGGTTGTCCTCCGAGAACTTTCAGTTGCATTTGGATAATTTCTAATTGTTTTTGAATAACTTCATTAACATTCATATTTCCATTTGTCTGAAAACTTAAATCAAGATCCTCAAAAGCTGATGATGAAGGCCCTTTAATCTCAACAGGCTTCTGTTCAACAATAGTGTTTGAATCAATATATTCGACAATTTTATTTAAACTATCTAATTCAGAGAAAATACTTGAGACAGGGATATTTACACCATACACATCATTAATCATCTCAAGGATATTGAGTAAAGTAAGACTGTCTGCTCCTAAATTCATGAGTGAGCCTTCATCTTCGATTAATGCTCTCTCGATACCAAGTTCTCTCACCATGATATCTTTTAGTTCTGATTTTAAATCCTCTTTAGATTTTTTCATCTTCTTATCCTCAGTAACACTAACTACTTTTTTATGAATAAATGGGGTTAAAGGTAAATTGAGACTTTGTCTTGGCTTCTTCGAAGTAAAGGGATGAATTTTTAAATTACTATTGCTCACAAAAAGTCTTCCCAAAGAACTCTCTAAGGCAAGGTCATCTTCTTTCTTTCGATCAAGAGTCGTTAAGAGCGTTGCACTTTCCTTTTGAAACATTTTGTACATAGGAAGTAGAGCGGGATTAACTCCAACTTCAAGCAAGAACTGACACCCTTTTGATTCAAGTTTAGTCATTGCCTTGTAAAAATATGTTGGTTCTCGTAAATGTTTCGCCCAAAATTCCGCGCTCAAGTCTTCAGGTTTTAATACTTCTAGTGAGTGAGCACTAATAACATCAAAAAGAGCTTCCCTATAGACAATACTATCAATTGCCTGTTTAAACTCTTCAACAATTGGCTCCATTAGCCTAGAATGAAAAGCTTGCCTTACGTTTAGAAGTTTGGTTTTTACATTTTGCTCTTCACAAATATTTTTTATTCTTTCAATTTTCTCAACCGTTCCTGAGAGTACGCATAATCTCGGTCCATTAACGGCAGCGAGATCAACTGTTTCATTATCTGCTAGTTTTTTACAATCTTCATAAGACTGATAAACAACAAGCATCGCCCCTTCAGTTGTTTTTTGCATCAACCTTGATCGGTGATAAACGAGTAAGCAAGCATCTTCTAAACTCATCATCTCTGCACAAGTGACAGCAATGATTTCACCTAAACTATGACCGAGTGACACACTTGGCGTTAATCCAAGATGCTCATAAAGTTTGTATAGTGAATAACCACAACAAAATAATAAGGGTTGAGCATAAGCTGTTTCGTAAATATCCATGCATTCGTCTTTGGGAAAGACGATTTTTTGAAGATCCTGTTCAAAATATTGCTGAAAAGTATTAAGACACTGATTAAAAACTTTACGATAGAAAGTACTAGTATAATACAGCTCTCTCGACATATTAGGGTATTGTGATCCCTGGCCAGTGAAGAGAAATGCCGTTTTCAGATTAGTTTTAACAGTATTTTCACCATAGTAAACATCACTAAAATTCCCTAATGCTATACTTGCACATTTCTTTTTAAATTCGGCCCATGATTTCGCTTGAAAAAAGATACGATATTTCAATTTGTCTTTGTGATAAAAAAGATGAGATGACAAATCTGAAAGAGATAACTCCTCTTTCATATTTGCGAGAGACTCTCCCATTTTTATCAGCGCCTCTTTAGAACTGCCACTTAAGTAAAAACCAAATTTTTTTTGATCTCTACTCCTTTTAAGAGGAATCATTAATTTTTGATTATTATAAGACTCAAAAATAGCATGAGAGTTAGTCCCTCCAAAACCAAATGAGCTCACTCCCGTACGATAAACTTCTTTAGGGTTAAGCGTTTCAGGCTTTAGCAATAGTTCAATATTTGGTGAAACCTTGGTAATTTTAGAATTCAATTTGTTGAAGTTTAAATTAGCAGGAAAATGGCCATGGTAGAGGGATAAACATGTTTTTATTGCTCCAGCAATTCCCGCAGATGCTTCGAGATGACCTATCACCGTTTTTAATGCCCCTAATTTTACAGTATTCTCATCTTTACTAAAAACTTTTCTTATAGATTCATATTCAATAGGATCACCAAGAGCTGTCCCCGTACCATGAGTTTCAATAAAGTCGATATCTTCTGTTTTTAGTCCTGCTCGTGAAATAGCTTCCCTAATCACCAATTGCTGAGCATTCCCGTTTGGTGCTGTAATATTATTTGTATTTCCATCTTGATTGATTGCGGTTGAAAGTAGATTACAGTAAATTCTATTTTTGTCCTTAATTGCGTCACTTTTTCTTTTCAAGACAATAAAGCCACCACCTTCTCCACGAACATATCCGTTGGCATCGTCAGAAAATGTTTTACACAAACCATCTGGAGAAAGCATTCCCGCTTTATAGAAGGACTCAAACAAATAAGGAGAGAGTAGTAAATTGACTCCGCCAACAAGAACGATATCACAAGCATGCCGATTTAAAGACTGATAGCCTTGATCGAGGGCCACAAGTGAAGACGAACAGGCCGTATCAACAGCAAAACTTGGCCCTTTGAAATCGTAAAAATAGCTGATTCTATTTGCTGCAATGGAGTGTGCTATACCCGTTCCGGTAAAGATTCCCGCTTTTTGAGAAGAGAGAATTTTCTCAAGTGAAAAATCACTTGTCGAAATCCCAATAAAGACTCCAACTTTTTTTCCTCGTAACTCTTCTGGAGCATAACCTGCATCTTCTATGGCATGCCAACTTAACTCCATAAGAAGCTTTTGCTGGGGATCCATTTCTTTTTCTTCAGCAGGCGATATTCCAAAGTGAGCAGCATCAAAAGAGAAAGGATCATCTAGGTAACCAGCGTAAGGTGGAAAATCTCCTTGGCGCTTCCACCTTTTTGTTCCCTCTTGAGAGATAGCACTTTTTCCCGAGACAAGTAGCTTCCAAAACTCCTCAAGAGAGTTGGCCTTTGGAAAGCGACAAGACATTCCAATAACAGAGACAGGTCCCGTTTCAACACTTGTATCGATACTAAAATCTATCGCTACTTTATCTCTTTGTGGATCAGCAACATAAGTTGCAAAACTTTCTATATCTGGGTATTCAAAAAAAAGAGTTGGAGAAAACTCTTCACCTACAAAACTATTGAATTCTCCCAATAATTGAACAAGGTCAAGAGACGAAAGACCTAAATGATTAAAGGGAAGAGATATATCGACCTCTTCCCTTTTACAGCTTGAAAGGTTTGCAATCTTTTGTACAAACCAGTCAATTATTTGATCTTTAGTTTTCATTTCTAGTTAAGAAGCAGCGATTTCCATCATCTTATCTGCAAACTTGTACCAAACATCTAACCACTCTTTTACTCTAGCTTCGATTTCATCGTGTCTTTCTGGCTGAAGAGCTTGGTTTACAAGACACCATCCATCTTCAGAGTGATCGTCATCAATAGACTCACCTTCATCATCTTCAACGTGAATCGTATGATATCCTTGTGATGTATCCATCCCTGTTGATTTATTAATATTGTCTGCCCATGCACCTGCAAACTTATCAAAAATTGATTCAGATAGTGCAAGTACACAGCAAAGAAGCTCATAGTCTGAGTAGTTATCTTCAAAGCTTGCACGACAAGCTTTTGTTTCAGCTGTCGCATCATAATGTACGAGATTCATTCCATCTCCACCCAATTGATTAATTGTTTGCATGTAGAGATAGTAGTGAGCACCATCGGGATTACCTGCATAAGATTCAGTATTTCCACTTGGAACGTATCCCAGTTCATCCATTAAGTTTATCGCCCATAAAAAACGTGACGTTGACTTCCCAGCAGGTCCAAGTCTCGCTTCTAAACTTTTTGATTCATACATTGCTCTCACAACCGCATCTGTAAAAATTTGAGCAAAACCATGACCAAATTCATAGTGAAGCTTTAATGTTTTTTCTTTATCGATAGTCTCATTTTCAAAAAATTCTTTAATGGGATGACTAGAGATAGGATGCTTTAATAATAAGCTTTGAAGCTTTTGTGTAAACTTTACATTTTTTTCCCAAACAGCAGGGTCAACAGAGTCTTGACATGCTTTTCTTCCGTAACCTCTTGGATCATCGACTTTGTTACTCATAACATTCTCCTTTAATAAAATGTTTACTTGATTAAAATTTATAAAAGTAAATAGTGGCCGTAGCCCATAATACATAAGGCAACAAAGCCTGATGTTACTGGCACTACTTCTAAATATTTAAATGGCAAATAAAAAGACGCAGCAATCAATAAAGTGGGAACTCCAAACATACAAATCAACCATAGAGTACAGGCCAATTGTTTTGTCTCATCACTTAAGGGAATCGAATTAATATACCCACCAAAAACAATTGAAATAAGAGGCAGCATAAACATGGCAATATGCGCCAGCCTTACTAATCTTCGTGGTAAGTCATTATAGTCTTTATGATTAGGAGGTGCTGGTAGCGGACCATCAAAGGCCCACATTCCAAGAATTGACCCTGAGGCTATTCCTGTTACCATCCATATCCAACCGAGATGAATATTTAGAGAACCGATCTCATTTTCCATGATACTATCCTTATTGAAAAAAAATTAGTTATAATGTTCGTATCGGATAAAGAATTGGAATCTCAAAGAATTTGTAAAATTATCAAAGGAAAAAACACAAACCGTAGTGTTTTAATCTTTCATCATGCCGGTGGCAACTCTGCTAGTTATTCTCGTATCGTGAAACCATTAACTGACTATGCCAACCTGGTTTTGGTTGATCTTCCTGGTCGATTAAATGATTCAGAGACGATTCATTTAGGTCAATTTCTTTTAAATCTAAAAGAAGAAATCAAAGAACTCCTTGATGACCCCGTTATTATCTTTGGTCATAGTATGGGTGCTGTTACAGGTTTTGAGTTTGCATTACATCTTATAGATCAAGGAATGGCCGTTGAAAAACTTCAGTTAGTCCTCTCTGGCTATCGAGCCCCTTATTTAGAGTTTAAAGTAAAAGGAAAAAAGATCAGCCAAATCAGTGCTGAAGAGTTTAATGCGTATTTTGGAGAATCTCCTCTTATTCCTGAGGAGATAAAAAAACATAAAGATTTCTTTGATTACTTTATGAAGATTCTAAGACGTGACCTTCATTTCCTAGAGACTTATCAATACCAAAAATCCCCCCCTGTTCCGCTTAATTCTTTTTTGTTTATCCCCATGAAAGACTCACTGGCCCCCAAAAAAGACCAACTCCTATGGTCTAATATTTTTTTAGAACCACCGAAAGTTAAATATTTTGATGGTGATCACTTTTATCTATTTGAGAAACCTGGTCCATTTGTCGATAAGTTGATTGATATTACTAAAAATACTTAACAACTGGTCGGTAACATTTATGGACTATAGTAACGTCCTGTCCTTTATTAACTGTTTAGAAAAGAACTATGGCAATAGAATTGCGTTTTCATGGCTGAAAGATAATCAGTTTATTGAAGTTACTTACGCCGAGCTCGTGAAAGAAGCAAAAACTCTTGCTCATTATTTTAATTCGATTGAGTTTAATCATAAAAAAATAATTGTTATTACCGAACCAACAGCTAATTTTAATATCCTCTTACTTGGATCTTTACTGAGTAATAACACCGTCATCCCTCTTGATATAAAACTTTCGCCACTTGAAATTGCGGGATTAATTGATCATAGTGACTGCGATGTCATTGCTTACTCAAATTCTCAAAGTGATCTTTTCAGATCAGCCTATGAACTGATTGAATCAACCCCCAGAATTTTAAACTTAGATCCGGGGATGAACGAAACATATTTTCGTGATGTGCCTGACTTTGTCGATTCTTATCTCAACACACCAGATCCTGAAAATATCGCTGTGATGATCTATACCTCGGGGACATTTGGAACTCCAAAGGGAGTCATGGTTAAAACGTCGACGATTCTTTTTCAATGCGAGAGTTTGGCAAAACACTTATTAACAGACAATAAGGAAGTCTTTTTGTCTATGCTACCTATCAATCATTTGTTTGCTATTACCACAGATATTTTTATCAATCTTTCTAACGGCAGTGAGATGTGTCTTGCTCAAAGCTTAGAAAAAGAACATCTTTTTCAATGTATTCATGAGCGTGGTGTCACTCAAATGATTACAGTTCCCCTTCTTATCAATAGTATAAGAAAAGGTATTATTGCAGGTCTAAATGATGGACCAATCTTAAAGAAAATAATGTTTTATACGTTATTTACAATTGCAAAGTTTATCAAATCTCAAAAGATAAAACGTAAACTCTTTTCGAGTCTCTATAAAAAAATTGGCCCTGGGCTCTACAGAATGGTTACAGGAGGAGCTTCCCTAGGGCTAGAGTTACCAAAGTGGTACCAGACAATTGGCCTGAATTTATATGAAGGATATGGGCTAACTGAAACAGGACCAGTACTGGCCGTTAATACTGTTTCTCACACTAGATTTGGTAGCGTTGGCAAACCAATTGAAGGTATCGATATCAAAATACATAATCCAAATGATGAAGGTATTGGAGAAATCTATACCAAAGGTCCTCAAATCATGAAGGGCTATTATAAGAATGAAGAGTTAACCAGAGACACTTTTGATGGTGAATATTTTAAAACAGGTGACCTTGGATTAATTGATCGTGATGGTTATCTTTTTATCAAAGGAAGAGCGAAAAGACTTATCGTTCTTGATGGAGGTAAGAAGGTTCACTCAGAGGAGGTCGAAAACTTTTTTGCCCAAAAAGAAGATATTGGCGACCTATGTATCTTAGGAAAAAGACAAATAGAAGGTCAGGAAGATTGTGAAAACGAACAAGTTATTCTGGCCTGTACATTGAACCCTGAATTCTACCCAGAGTACTCTGAGGACAATATTAAAAAAGTAAAAAATGACTTACTCGAAATGTCTCAGTCTTTAGCGTCTTATAAAAGACCACAGTATATCTTTGTTCTCGAAGGTGAGCTCCCCAAAACAACAACACTCAAAGTCCAAGTATTAAAAGTTGGAAAACTGCTTAAAGATAAGTTCTAAAAGGATCTATGATGAAGAAAATCATTATATCAGGGAACAAAGAGTATGGGTTAGCAAAGGCACTATTTGAAAAGTTTCCTGATGCTAGATTCATAAGTCGAACTAATGAAAACTATGACCTCGCTAAATTTGATACCAGAGATGAATTCGCAAAAATAAGTTTAGACTATGATGTATTTATCAATTGTAGTGCCTTATCAAACTTCAGACAGACTTTATTACTTCAGAAGGTTTATCAAGTTTGGCTAGAAAATAGCAAAAAAGGCCAAATCATTTCATTTGGTAGTACCGCGGACACTCCTGTTAAAGGAACACAGTGGATGTACCCCATTGAAAAAAAAGCATTGAAAAGTTTTTGTCGAAATTTAAGTATGGCCTCTCTAGGCGGTCACGGCTCAGAACCCTCTGGCATTCGTATTACTTATTTATCGATGGGATATTTAGCCACACCAAACGTAGAGAAGAAACATCCTCAAGTTAGAAAAATAGATACAGGCTATATTGCTAACCTCGTTGAGTGGGTTTTAAGTCAACCAGAGAACGTAAACTTAAGCGAAATTACGATTGACCCAATTCAATATCGTTAATAATCAACTTTATCTGTTTTAGGATTAATTTGCCGTTATTAAAATAAAAAAATTATCTTGATTAATAAAACAATACTCCGACAAAGGTATCTCAAATAAAACATGGAGATTGTTATGAAATCAAAAAGCTACAAGCATGGTAAATCAACTTACAAGTCTTATCTTAAAAAAGCAGGATACGGTTATGAGGTTGGTATCGTTTATAAAGGAAAGCCACTTTTTGTTGGTAACTTTATTAAATCGAAAGAAGCTAATGAGTGGTATAAAAAAATGAATAACGAAGTAAAAACCTTCGCTAAAAGATACTGGGCTACAGAAGACACTTCTTTTGCATTCTATACAAAGTTTCTTGGGAATCATATCTACAATCACTACTACAAGTATATTAACAAAGTGATTCCAACTGCTCATAGACAATTTGACAGAGCTTTCCACAAAGACCTTAAAAAGTATCGTGAACTCAAAACAAATTGGTCGAATACTGAAAAACTAGCTTTTAAAAAAGCTAGTTAATAAATTCTGGTGGCACTTTCAATGTGCCACCTTTATTCTCATTTCCACTTATATAACTTTTCCCTATCATCAAATAGCCTAAGACAATTGGATTTTTTTACCAAAGCCGTTTAAATTGTAACCACAGAACAGGAGGTAACAATGTTAAACATTACAGGAATGGATCATTTAAATATAAATACAAATAATCTTGAGAAAACAAAGAGCTTTTATAAAAATCTATTTGGCTTTAAGGTTTTCGAAGAAGGTGATAACTCCGGTCATCCCTATGCTATCATCGGAAAAGAAAATACTGTTTATCTTTGTGTTTATGAAGATCCGAATTTTAAATTTAAAAAAGAAGACTTCTCTCATCTCGGTTTTCATATCGATAATTTTGAAGATGTCACCCAAGCATTAAAAGAGAATAACATCCCTATCGATTTAGATTGGGATTATAAATATTCCAAATCAATTTATATCACTGACCCATCCGGATACGAGATAGAATTATCTGAAAGGTTCGGTGGTGATATTCAAAAAGACCTCGCCTAAACACACATTGGCCTAATAAGTTTTTATTAGGCCAACCTGCCCTAACAGAATCTTTAAAAAAAATATTATTTTTATTGTTGACTTATTTTTAATATAAGTTATTTTTAAAACATACATATCCAAGAAGGAGGTAGCCATGAACATTTCAATTTATAATTCGCAGTTAGTATCTAACTCAGTGGTTGCCTTTATCTGTAATGATCTGACCGGCAAACCACGTAAGAAGACGGGAATGCTGACGGATAACACCCAAGATTCCTAGCGCAAAAAAACGCGGAAACTACTTTAACCATTTTATTTTTTTGAATTTCCCTTTGGGAAATACGAGTTTTTACGTGTCTTGCGAACAAGCATAACACCGGGAAACTATTAACATTTAACCAATACAGGAGTGCATTATGTACAACGACAAGTATCTAGTCGAACTAGAAAAAGAACTGAACCGTTTAGCAAAAGGGCTGAACTATTCTACAAGAAGTTTTGCTAGGGCAATCAAGTCCCTCTTTCTAAACTTTGATGCTTTTTTAGTTCATCTGGCCAATGCTGTACTAACGACGCCGACACTTTACCGGCATCATAGTCCTCATCATAGACCAGAAGAACTCAACAATAGTGAAGAATACGTTAAGTCTAGGAACAGCCACCCTCCGAACCTTTATTAATCGGTGGGTGGCAAACCTAAAGGAATAAAAAATGAATACATTAATAAAAGAATACATTCATCAAGAAGGCAGATTGCCAGATATGATCCGTAACCGGATTAAAGAAAACATTTATCTGTATGCACTTGCTGATCTTGATAGCGAAAAGAAATTTAGTGAGAGTTGGGTTATTGTAACCGAGAGATGTTTGATCATTGCGACAAAGGAAAACATTAAAGAAGTAACTCTTTGTTCTATTGAAGAAGTAAAAGAAGTTCATTCTTTGAGTACTCATTCATTGATTTTTATTAAAAATCACGATTGTTACCCATTAGCAGAGATCAATTTTACCTCAAGGCAAAAAATTGCCATGGGACATATTAGCTACCTAGTGAATCAGATGATTAAAGGTCGAAGCATCGACTACTTAGAATGCAACTCTGATGAGCTTTACCAAGAGTCAGTTATGCGTCCCATCTTAGAGGCACAAAACTCAATCGCGAAAAAACAATCAGCCACTTTGGTTCGACTTTTAAAGTACCTACTCCCCTATAAGAAAAGCCTTATTTGGGGTGCACTCGGTGCTTTTTTGGCAACGATCGTTTCATTAGCACCTGCTTATATCTCAGGTTTAATGATCGATAAAATGATTCGTCCCTTCCAGGATGGAAAGTTAGAGGCAAGTGAGGCGATTAGTTTAGCCTGGATCGCTCTTGCTGCTCTTATTAGTTGTTATGTCTTAAGAGAAGTATTTATGTGGTTACGCTTGAGAAAAATGTCGATCTTAGGTGAATATGTTGCCATGGATCTTCGAAAAGAGCTCTATTCTCATTTACAACGTTTGAGTATGGACTTTTTTTCGAAAAAACAAACGGGAAGTATCATCTCTCGAGTTAGCTCTGATACAGATCGTATTTGGGACTTTATCGCTTTTGGAGTCGTAGAGGTTGGGATTGCTATCATTACACTAATTAGTTTAAGTGCTGTGCTTATCACACTCGACTGGAGGCTTGGACTAGTCATGACTCTCCCCGTACCGATTATGCTCTTTTGTATTTATCGTCATGGTGAGCATATGAAGAATTTATTTCTTCGTGGTTGGAGAAAGTGGACTGAGGTGACCAACGTTCTTTCTGACACGATTCCTGGTATCCAAGTTGTAAAAGCTTTTAATCAGGAAGAGAGAGAGAAGAAAAGGTTTAACGAGCGAAACGACACTGTAACCGTTGAGTTTAATAATATTCACCGAAGTTGGACTAAATTTTGGCCAGCTTTAATGCTTAGTATGCACTTAACGATTATTACCGTTTGGTGGTTAGCTATTCCACGACTCTTTAGTGAGAGCAATAGCCCAACACATTTAAGCGCTGGGGTATTTGTCTCGTTTTTACTTTATGTGACGATGTTTTCAACACCAATTGAAATCATTGGACAGATGGCTAGAATGCTAAATAGAGCTCTTTCTTCAGCTCATCGAGTTTTTGAAATTCTCGATACCAACCCTAGTATTGATAGCAGTAAAGGGAAAAGTATTGAACTCAACGTAAAAGGAGACATCAGCTTTAAAAGAGTTTGCTTTAGCTACGATGGTGTACGAAAAGTTGTTGATCAAATGAGCTTTGACATAAAAGCAGGAGAAATGATTGGTCTAGTTGGGGCCAGTGGTGGTGGTAAGTCGACGTTAACCAAACTCCTCACTCGTTTTTATGACATTGATAGTGGAGAAATCCTTATCGATGGAATGAATTTAAAAGATTTAAAACTTGGATCTTTTAGAAAACAAGTAGGAATGGTTTTACAGGACCCTTATCTTTTTCATGGAAGTATCTTTGATAATATTTCCTATGGAATGGATGAAGTTGATCGTCGCAAAGTTGTAGAAGCAGCTAAAATCGCGAACGCTCACGAGTTTATCCTAAGACTACCACATGGTTACGACACCGTTGTAGGAGAAAAAGGACACACACTCTCAGGTGGAGAAAGACAAAGAATAAGTATTGCTCGTGCAGTTTTAACTGACCCTAAAATACTTATTCTTGATGAGGCGACCTCAGCTGTTGATACTGAGACTGAAAGAAAAATTCAGGATGCTTTAGATAAACTTGTTGAAGGGCGTACTGTATTAGCAATTGCTCACCGTTTATCAACGCTAAGAAAAGCTGATCGAATCTTTGTTGTCGAAAAAGGCTCGATTAAAGAGAAAGGGACACATTCCGAGCTATTAGCAAAAGAGAATGGAACCTATAGAAAACTACAACGAATGCAAAAAGAAATGGATGAAGCATTTGTTGTCTAAAAAAGGAGGTGACTATGACTTATAGTGAAAACTTATTTAAATTTAATAATTCTGGTCAGCTGCAACTATTTCACAAAGAAGAGTGGATCAATATTAGAATCACGAGATGTTTTCCCTGGACTAAGCCCAGGGAATTCCTCTCTTTCCATGATGAGGAAGGTTTAGAGTATCTTTTTGTCGGCGACATTAGTGAACTTACGGCAAGAGACTCTAAGATGATTACCGAGTACCTTGATCGAATTGAGTTTACAATCAAGGTTGTCGGTATCAACTCTATTGATGAAGATGTTGAGTTAAGACGCTATGATGTGAGAACGGCCAGTGGCGATCGTGTCTTCTACACCAATCTTGAAGATTGGCCTGAAAAAAAAGGCAATGGAAAATTTGTCATTCAGGATTTATATGGAGATTTTTACGAAATTCCAGAGCTATCTCGTTTAGAGCGAAATGAAAGAAAAATTCTTTCTTACCTAGTTGAGTAACTAGTTGTGCTATCCAAAGATATTTTGGATAGCACTTTTATAGAAAACGCTTATTAGGTTTCATATTAAATATACCTCGATCCTCAGCAGTAATAGCGTATACTTTATGATCTTTCCATTCTCCATTTACATACAGACATTTCTTTCGAATTCCCTCGCAACTCATTCCCAGTTTTTTTGATAACTTTATTGAGATTTTATTATGTGGAAGAATCTCAGCTTCTAGTCTATGGAGTTTAACTTTTTTAAACGCATGATCTATCATTGCATTTGCAAGCTCAAAACCATATCCCCTTTCCCAGTGATTATTTAGAACGCTATAACCGAGGTATGCTCTTTGAGACTCATATCTTTGCACCAAAGAATATTGAGCCGAACCAATAATAATGCTTGAACTTTTATCAAAGGCAAATAACTGATAGATCTCACCTTTTTTAATATTATTATTAAAAAAAGTAACAAGCTTCTTAAAGTTTTCTTTTTTGCAGTCTGATCTTAGAATAAAGCTTTCATCAAATTCTGTCTGTTTGGGAAGTAAACTCTTATATCCCGCTATCCAACTTTCATAATCACTAATCTTTAAAGGTCTAAGGACTAAACGATCGCTTTTAAACTCTAAAGGTGGGACAAGTTTTTTAGAACTCATTAAAATACTAAACGATGAGGCTGATTAGCGTCAGTCTCATTTTCTTCAGATGGGCCTTCATGTGACCATGGATCATGAACTTCATTTTGGGCGTTTTCATTATTATCAGTCTCTGACTGCATAATTTCTCGTACAATTTTGTCATTTTCTCTTAGACGTGAATTCATATTTTGTAAAAATGCCCAAAATACCTTCATTCCAATAAGTGGCTCTTTACGTAATAATTTAAAAAGCTCTGTTCTATTAAACGCAAGAAGTTTACATGGTGTCGTACTGGTTACAGTAGCAGAGCGTGGAGCTTTATCCACAAGACTCATTTCTCCGAAATATTTCCCTGCTTTTAACGTTGCAACTTCATTGCCATGAGCGATGACTTTAACCTCTCCTTTTAAAAGGACAAACATATCATCACCTTCTTCATCCTGATTGATCACATTCATATTCTCAGGAATATTAATAGATGAAGAATGCTCTAATAATAAGTTTATTTCTCGATAATCCATTTTTCTAAAAAGAGGAATCTTTTGAAGAATTTTAACTTTCTTATCTGGAGTAACCTGATCAGGGTGAACAGGAGCTTCACAAGAGTCTTGTATACCAACAAGAATAACTGATATATTATCCTTCCCACCGCGCTTATTGGCGACTTCAATCATTTTATTTGAAGCACTTGAAATACTTTTAGCGCCCATCAGCCTCGTCAATTCTTCTTCACGAAAATACTCGTAAAGTCCATCGCTACAAAGAAGAATGCGATCACCAGGCATTAACTCCACAGACAAAAAGTCAGCAACTACCGTCTGCTGAATTCCTATCGAACGTGTAATTAAATTAGCTTGTGGGTGATTTAAGGCCTGTTCTTTAGTCAAGACTCCTTCTCGGACCATCTCATTCACAAAAGAATGATCTTCGGTAAGCTGATTTAACTCTGAATTTCTCAGCATATAACCGCGACTATCGCCGACATGGGCGAAGAAAGCGAAATTTCCAACAACCAAACTCATCACAAGCGTGGTCCCCATTCCCTTTTTATCGGGATCACTCTCACTTAAGTCATAAACTTGTTTATTCGAGCGAATAATTGAGTCCATTACTATTTTTTTGATAAACTTTTTAGCTGTCGCTTCTTGAATATTTGATGCGTATTTTTTTATAACGTTACTGTTTTTCTTTATGTAATGAAAAATGGCCTTAGCTGTTTCCTCACTGGCGACCTCCCCAGCAGCGTGCCCGCCCATACCGTCACAGACGATATAAAGTCCAAGAGACTCATCCATAAGGATATAGTCTTCATTATGGTCTCTCTTAACCCCAACATCGGTTAAGGAGACGCTACTCAGAGTAAAATTGTCTACTTTATTTTCCATACACAGCCACTTCTATTCTACCTTGAGAACGGTTCTAAAGCAGAGATGCAATTTATGCCTAATAATGAACAAACACAATCAATGATAAAATGAAATATATTTGGAGAGAATATGGATTTTGAAAAATATCAGGAATGTAGCAATATTGCTGAGATACTTAAAACCCTTGAGGCGATTAGTGTAAAGGCGACTCCTATTGTCATGTGGCAAAACATTGGAAAAGAAGAAAGAATCGTCAGCGACTCTATTATTGAAAAAATTGATAAAAAAAGCAGAAACCTCGTTATTGTTCCTCTAGATGACAAAAAGACAAAATATAAATTTGAAAAAAATATTACTCTTTACATGCATGGAGAAGAAAGAAGTATTATTTTTAAAACGACTGATTTTATTTCTAGTAAATCAAAACTCATCGTTAAGTTTCCAGAAGAAGTAAAACTGATCGAGCATAGAGAAAGCCAGCGTTTTGACCTAAAACGCTTTTCGTCGAGATCTGTTCTCCACAGAAAAGAGGTAGGACTTGAGGGTTCAGGTAACTTTAAAAACTTCTCTATTAACTGTTATGATCTTTCCCAAACGGGAATGGGTCTTGAGCTTCATACCCACCACCTTTTAAGATATCAACTTGGTGATATTATCGAAATAAGAAGTATTTCTGATATCCCCGTTCCCAATAATTTAAAAGGTGAAGTCGTTTACATCTGCCCTGTACTTGATATGCCAGATGTAAAAATCTTTAGAGCAGGAATAAGGTTCCTTGGACTCATTGATGGAGAGGTTCTAAAGAAAATCCTCCTCACCAACAGGCAAGTCGCTTAACTACATTTTGTAATGACACTTAATTGTATTATGCCTCGTAACGATAAAATCGTTTCTTCCCATAATAGAAAGATATCGTCCATCAAGTGAAACATCCTCTCCATTAGTCGCCACAGCTAAACATCGATTACTATTAGCACTTGGGCACTCGTAGGTTACTTGAAAATTATTATGCCATTTCAACGTAATTCTTTTTTGTGAAACCTGAACAAATCCTCGCTGACCTAGACAGTCTCCACTAAGTTCACGATACTCACCTGATCTGAACTTATCTCTTAAATCAAAACTCGGATTACTTGCCCTTGCTTTATATCGTGCAAGTCTTAAGATTTGTTTATTCTGTCTACACAGTGTTTGATAATCACTTAGTCCCAAAACTCCACAATTAACAGAGAAGTTAGCGGTAATACTACCCGTATTTAAAATTTTCTCAATCTCTTTATTCTGTCGGCATAAATCTCGACGATCACGTTGTGAAATAGAATCACAATCTCCAGCAAAAACATAACCTGAAGATAAAATAGCAAGAAGAAGAGAAATTAATAAACGTTTCATAAGGACTCCCTAAAGTTGTTTATAAAAATAATTGTTCATATGCTTTTAAATAAAGTTCAAACTCGCGCGCAAAGGGCTCATTTCCATAGTCTTCACTAATGAAAATATATGTTGGGGTATCTTCATCTCCAACATGTTCAAGTTGCCAGTCGTACTCACAACCATCAAGACTACAAAAAGTAGTGTTACCGTGAAACATTCTTTCACCAAAGAGAAAGGGAGTTCTCCCCTCTTGAATATCTGTTAACATTTGCATGCAGTTCTCATTAATATATGAAAACTCATCTTTCGTATTGAGAGGACACAAGAAGTCTTTTAAAGAATCCACAAATCCCTCGTAAGAAAGATGTGAGTCTTTTATTGTCGATGGCCACGTCCAAATCGTTTCAATCATGGCCCTATAACATCGATCAACATCTTTGGTATAACTTTTGTCGTAAGCACAAAATGCTTTATAAAACGGAAGACCTGTATCGTAATCACCCCAGTACCCATAATAAGGATAAACCTCTGGTTTTAACCGAGAACAATAACCTTTCCAACATACTTCTTTTTCATCAAAGCTTGTTCTATTAACAGATGCCCAGCTTCCCTCATCAGGAAATTGTCCAGGATGACGATGGTACCACTTTCCATCTTCAAATAAGTTTTGAAAAGCAGTGGCGCTGAGAGAACCAAAAACGGGAATATTAAACTGCTGGCTCATTTTTACTGCTGTAATAAAACCTGTATTACAACCGTGTAAATAGATATAGGCAGACTCCGTCAGGTTTCTTAAAACCTCTCTCCATTTTTGTTCATATTCAGGATGCTTCTTTTGCCAAGGATCATGGCGATCAATAAAGTTAAGTTTTTGCTCACCTGATTGAAGAGCTGCTCCATACACAGCACTATGATGTCCAAAAAAATGTAGGGAGTGAATATTTTTAATTTTAGAAAGAGCATTTAATAAGTCGAGAACGGGTAATTGTTTTTCATCAATTAGTATCGGCTTTAAATTTCTTTCTTCGAGATATTGACGATCTTCTTCTGAGCCATGCTCTGTTGTCCAAATTAATAATTGCTTTCTATCAGGAAAAACCTGCTTATGCTTTCTGGCCCTGGTGACTGCCGACTCAACAAAACTATGAGCAAGCTCATCACCTTCTCCAATAATAAAGATCTCCACAGGATCGTTATTTTCAAAGACATACTCTTGGTCGGCAAAATTAAAAATAGACCGAGCAAATGAATGAGTGGTGAGCAGACTCACCATAATAAGTATTAATATTTTCATACTTATTTTTAGCATCCAGATGAGCTAAATGGTTGATATTTGTAATAATTTCAAGTGGTGTCGATTATTTTTACAGATAAGTTGCTTGCAATTGCTCTCTTTTACCCAAGAAAGCTTGAAAATAATACGCTTTCTCATGCTTTTCTAATGAGTCGACAAC
This sequence comes from bacterium, assembly GCA_030425045.1. Lineage (GTDB taxonomy): Bacteria > Bdellovibrionota > Bacteriovoracia > Bacteriovoracales > Bacteriovoracaceae > JAUHVL01. The sequence goes on along the minus strand of JAUHVL010000007.1, from coordinate 40,767 downwards.
AGGATGCCAGATTTTCTTTAACATACTTAGATAGGTCCAATCATAATTTAAATAACAATCGAGAATTTCTCTTCTTTGATCACGGGATAAACTAAGTAAAGAATGCTGAAGTGGCTCATAACAAAAAATAAATAGTGGATGAAGATTTCTCTCTAACCCCCAATCAATCATATCCTTCGCTTCACGCCAATTATCTTTTTGTATCGTGATATTAAGATTCATAGAGAAATTACTAAGTCCTCTACTTATTCGATCTTGCTCATAAGCTTGAAGCAATTCAAGGTTACGAAGTACTAAATCCAAGTTACCTTTTTTCCTAATCTTGGCATAAGTGGCGTGGTCTAAGCTATCAATGCTTATCATAAGGTTTTTAACTTTAACTTTCTCGAGCGCACCAATTATTTTTTTATTTAAAAGCCAATGAGCATTTGTTGTAAAGGACCATTCACAATCTGGATTAACATTGGAGATTTCATCTATTAAACGAAAGGTATCAGCTTGGATAAAAGGCTCCCCCGATAGCATGTCAACTTCTTTCAGGTAGGGAAACATCATCTCTCTAGCTGGGCCCCAGAAGTTTTCTTCGTTATAAACATCGTTAGGCATTTGCCAGATATGGCACATCTGACATTCGAGGTTACATTTACCATTTAAGTTTGCTGTTAACCTTAAGGGAGGGCTTTCGATAACTTCTTTTAATGATGCATGAGGAAGGAGTTGATTGAGTTGAGGACAAAGCTGACATTGACGATGTCTCAATTCACGATCACAGACTTCCGCTTTTCCGTCTAGAAAGTCTCTTCTCCATGCGCGAATTTTATCATTATTCCAAACTTTTTTAAGACCGCCGTCTTTGATATTCCCCATGGAAAAGTCTGTACCCTTTTGACGACAAATCCCGATTGAACCCGTTGGCTCAAGAATAATATTCACAAATGGCATAATACAAAATTTTTGAGGATCAAGCTGATGTTCTCTAAACTTTTGCTTAGAAACTTGCACACTTTCTCTTCTTTTTTGTATTAATTTATTTTGATGGAGTGACTTCATCTTTAAGATTTAAAACGAGTCACAAGATCCGCAATATCATCATAGGTAAAAGGCTTAGCAAGACTATGAAGTGCGCCTTTATGTACAGCTGCATCGAGAAGAATTTGATTGACGATATCAATCCCCTCTCCTCCTCCAGTCATCACGGCAACTTTTGAGTTTTTGTCATGACTGATTATTTTTTTAGTGAGTTCGATACCATTCATTTGAGGCAAAATAATATCGACAAAATAAAAATCAAATCGATTACTGGCCATTTTTTCAATGGCCTCTTCAGCACTTGATGCCGTTTCGACACTTAAGTCTAAATCTTTCAAATAACCAGAAACGATATCTAAGATATCTTTATCATCTTCTACAACAAGAGCTTTCATGATAAAGATTTTAAGGGTACTTTAACGAAATATCTAACAAGAATAATAAAAATAATGAAAACACTGCTCATTTTTCTTCTCTTTTCTATCAATACTAAAGCTGATCTGTTTAATATTACTGTCATGAGCGCCTTTAGTACTCAAAGCATCTATCGCGGAGCACAAATCTGGCCTTATCCAACAATGATGATTGGACCTGGATTACTCTTTTTCGACAAACACTTAAAGGTTTTTGGCCCTTCGGTTTCTTATGACTTTTTTCCCGAACGAGAGAGTGTTTTTAAACTTGAGATTGGAGCGCGTTATTTTAATGATGACCGACCTTGGATACGTTTTAATGACCACGAAGAAGATTACCGTAACCAAAGAAGTGATAGTATCGATAGCAATATTAAGTTTTCTTATGCTTTTGGCCCCAAAAAGAAATTTGAAGTTGGTGCCATGGTTTCTCGAGAGCTTTACCGCTTTAAAGGAACTTATAGTGAGTTTCGCCTTCAAGCCCCTTTATTCCCTCTGACAAAAATCTCAGGTAAGGTTAGCGTTGCCGACAGTCGTTACAACAAGTATCTCTACGGGCCAACAAGTCTTTCTGGAACCGGTTATGCTGCCTTAGGATTAACAATTGTCATTCCTTTCGTTCCATGGGATGGAATAATTATCAATAACTTTGAACAAAGCTGGGTTACCCAAACGACAAATCGTAACGCAGACTATGTCAGAGGAAATGGTGATCATTTTCAATTTTCAACGAGATGGATGTGGAACGCGTTTTAGATTTTTATAGTCCTGCTAAATCCTGGATTAGTGAACAACTTCAAATAAAAAGAGAAAAGATTCCTCTGCTCGGTATAAGTGCACCTCAAGGTACAGGCAAGAGTACTTTTGCAAATTATTTAGTGAAGAATCTGAAAGAAGAAAAAAATATAAACGCGCTTGAGATCTCAATTGATGACTTTTATCTAACAAGAGATGATCAACTAAAACTTGCTCAATCCTCAGCTCACCCCTACCTACAAGAAAGAGGTTATCCTGGAACACATGACATGAACCTCATGTATGAAACCTTGGATTCTCTACAGGCAGGAAAACTTGTTGATATACCTCGCTATAATAAGTCCGCTTTCGACGGAAAGGGAGATCGCTTTCCTCTTGAAAAGTGGACAAGACTCGAACATAAACCGGATCTGATTATTCTTGAAGGTTGGATGTTAGGTTATGCACCATTAGAAACAGTATCCGATGATATGAAAAAAATAAATGAAGTTCTCGAGGGCTATCATCGATTGAATCGTTCGTTTGATTTTTTTATCCACCTCCATGCTTTGGAGTCTCATTATGTTCTTGATTGGCGAGCACAAGCTGAAAAAGAGCGAAGAGAGATGGGAAAAGGGGCGATGGGACAAGAAGAGATCATCGAATATTTAAAACTCTTCATCCCCTGTTATGAAACTTACAATCCAGTCTTACTTGAAAAAAAATCTCTCGAATGCCCTGTTATAAGGTTCGAACTTGATAAAAAAAGGGCGCTTGCTCAAACACTTATGATCTAAGTTCTACGGGGTACGGTTCAAAATAATTTTGGTCTAAAAGATAATTTACTTTAAATTTATTAACCAAAAAATGAATAAGTTTTTCAAGCTCTGCAAGTCGAGACTGATTTGCACGACATTCTTCAAATAGCTTCAAAAGAAATTCTTTATCATCTTTTGGTAGATCTTTCTTTAAGTATCCCATCAAATGATAAAGAGTATTTAGTTTCTTTTTAGATGTATCGACCTTTCTCATATTCTCCATGAATCCTTCTAAGTAAGCTTCAAAAGATTCATGAAGATTATCTTTTCTCGCACCAGCAACCAATTGCCCTAACTTGGTCAAACCAATTTGGCTTTTATCCATAAGAAGGTATTTGTGGGCCTTATGAAACTCCTGTAAAAAAGCCACTGTTTGAGGTGTTTTTCTAAATCGATAATACGAAAATAATTGTATCAAAAAATTATTTCTTAAACTTTTTGATTCTAATCTGCCACTGTCAAGGTAAGGAATATGAGGAAAATTCTCTCTCAATCTTTTGGCAAAGTATCCCTGTCCCATTTCTAAGTGCTGTTTGGAACCCTTTTGGTATTGCTTAACTCTCTCAAGTCCACAAGAAGGTGATTTCTTCATAAGAATCATTCCATGAATATTATCCCAGTCGATTTCTAACTTATACTCATGAAATTTTGCCTTTGCCTTTGCTGTCCAATTTACTTCTTCACTATCAATGAGCTCACCTTCGACAACTCTTAAGGTTTTTCTCGGAACCGGCATTCCCATATCCACTTCAGGACAGATCGGAATAAAGTTTACGAATGGCTCTAAGGCCAAAAGTGAATCACTTTTTGTATGGCCACCATTATAGCGAACTTTATTTCCAAGCAAGCATGAACTGACGAGAATGTTAGGTTTTCCACCTACGCCTCCGATGTGAGAGCTTTTAAATTTTTCTTTTTAACAAGTAAACTTTCGAGGGCATCACTTAAACTCGCATATTGAAAATTAAACTCGTGGTTCAGTGACTTTTTAGGAATAACCTTTTGCCCTTCCAAAAGAATACAGGACATTTCTCCGAAGATTGTTTTCAATACAAATCCCGGGACTGGAAAAATTGCCGGTCTATTTAATGTTGACGCTAAAACTTTCGTAAACTCTGAATTCGTCACAGGGTTAGGTGCTGTCGCATTAACAACTCCCTTTACGTTATTATTTTCCATCGAGAAGATAATTAAATTCACCATATCTTGAATATGAATCCAGCTCATCCACTGAGTACCGCTGCCAAGCCTTCCACCTGCACCAAGCTTAAAAGGAGGAAGCATTTTTGTCAGTGCTCCACCTTCAGTAGAAAGAACAATTCCAGTTCTCAGTTGAACAAACCGAGTATCTGATAATTTTTCAGAATGAGCAGCTTGTTCCCAGTTAGAACAAAGATCTGCCAGATAATCGCTTCCCTTTGAACTTTCTTCATCTAATGTTTCATCATCTCTACTTCCGTAAAACCCTATGGCCGAAGAAGAAACAAATGACTTAACTTGATGGTTTGCTGCATTTTCTAAAGAGGAAATTAAGTTTTTAGTTGCATCGACTCTCGAGTTCCAAAGCCTTTCTTTCTTAGCAGTAGTCCATCTCCCTTCGGCAATAGGCTCACCTGCTAGATGAATAATAGCATCGACACCTTCAAAAGCTTCTTGTGCAACCATATCACTGGCAGGATTTCTCCATTCAAAGACAGAAACTTTTTCTGAAAACATTTTTTCAGCTTTGCTTTTATTTCGTGCGAGCAGGACCAGTTCATCATTACCTTTATCACTTAATGTCTTAACTAATTGCTTTCCAATTAAACCTGTAGCACCTGAAATAAGTATTTTCATTTTCACCCCTTTTCCTTGACAATAGTTTAACATCGTGTCAAACTAATGTCGAGCTATTAACTGTACAAAAAAGGATTTGTCTAATGAGTAATTTTAATATTCAAGTAGTTTCAGACATTTGTGGCATTTCTGACCACACTTTAAGGGCCTGGGAGAGAAGATATGGAGTCGTAGATCCACTAAGAAGTGATGGTGGACAAAGGCTATACACTCAACAAGACCTAGACAAACTTCAGCTCTTGGCCTTCTTAGTCTCCCAAGGACATAGGATTTCTAAGCTAGCTAAAATGGAAGAAAAGGAGCTAAGAGATCTCTACCACGGACTCAATAACCAAGCTCCTAAAATTCAAAAAGTAGCGACAAAAAGTATCAATCTTATTTTTAAACTTCTTAAAGAATACCGTTTAGATGATCTCTATTATGAGCTCATTAGAATGAAGCAAGAACTAGGAGACCTTCCTTTTATCGATAGAATTCTTCTTCCTCTCTTTAGAGAAGTGGGACAAAAAGTAGCCAATGGACAATACTCGATCACTCAAGAGCATGCCATCTCGGCCCTTGCAAGAGATCTTTTATCGCAAATTCAATTAACGCCACCTAGCCCGCATACTCCAAAATTGGTTCTTTCTACACCAGAAGGAAACCTTCACGAGCTTGGGTTATTAATGGCCAATGTTTACTGTCGTCACTTTAGAATCAACAGTCACTATTTTGGTATCAACCTACCTGCCCAACCTCTTGCCGAGGCCATTAATACAATTAAGGCAGACTATATCATTTTAGGTTCGACGTTCTCTGAAGACTGGCAAGAGAAGAACTTAATTGATTATCTTATGAAATTAGATGTCTTTTTAAATATCAAAACGACAGTTTTCTTGTCTGGATTATATAAAAAGATTGACCACGTTTCTCTGGTAAACATCAAACTAGATTATATGAACACGTTTGATGATCTCAAAACATGGTTACTAGAAAAAAGTAGACCTACACTCTAAATAAAGTCACCGACTAAACCGATAATAAGTTAAACAAAATTAGGAGTTTAGTCGGTGAATACAAATGACTTTTTGTCTTTCGCCAAAGATGTCGAGCGCGAAAATGTTAAAGTAAATATTTCTCAAGAGGGTATATCGTATCTTTTCAGAATGCTTTGTCGTTTAGAAACTCAACACTTCGTTGTTTTTAGAGTTAGTGGAAATAACCACGATTACGATTTTAATCCTAAAAAACCACTTACTTTTTCCGTTGGTGACGATCAAATTGAAATTGGACCCGGTGGCTTTATTTTTGATCGTTATTATATCATTGTAAAATATTCTACTGTCAAAGTTACGGCGGATGACACAACCATTGATACCTCGGACGGTAGAAAAAATACTCGCTTCAAAATTCAAAAAGAGTTAAAAGCAAAAGTCGAATTATCATCACTAAGAATAAATGAAAAAGTAATTGGTATTTTAATAGATCTTTCACAGTCTGGTTGTGCTGTCTTATTACAAGAAAAACACGCATATCCTCTCCAACCTGGAGACATTATCAATATTAATCGTATTGCAAATGAAGGGACAGAAATGCTTGAGGCGGTTGTTGTTCACAAAAGATTGGTTGACGAGCAAAATAAACATTATCAATTAGCAACCAAGTTTACTGAGCCATTAAAAATGACCAAAGTTCTCTCTCTCGTGAAATCGTGTAAGGTCGGAGTTCTTGACGACTAAAGCACTCTCTCATTACCACCATCAATTGGAACTTGAGCACCAGTAGTCTTTGAAAAAGCTTGTCCTGCCATGACTCGTGTTAAGACAGCAACGTCTTTAGAAGTAATCTCTGTTTGTAAAATATTATTCCTTTTATATTCTTCTACAGAGAGACCATAGTTAGCCGCTCGACTTTTTAAAACGTCATCAGTCCATACCCCTGTATCAAAGATTGCGTTGGGGTGAACCATATTGACTCTAATTCCATGTTTTCCAAGCTCCATTGTAGCAACTCTACCGAGCTGAGTGATTCCCGCTTTTGAAACTGAATAAGCTCCCGCTCCAGGACCTGGAGCCATCACATTTTTGGAGGCCATGATCATAAAACTGGGGTCATACCCCAACTTTAGATAGGGAATGCATTCTCTCATTAATTTTAGATGGCTGGTTAAATTAAGATCGATAGCTTTTTGCCAACTTTCATCATCAAGATCTTCAATGGCAGAACTTTTAGGGAATGAGCCAGCATTACTTACCACGCAGTCGATACCGCCAAAATTAAGAATCGATTGCTTGATGGCAAGTTTCAAACTTTCAGTATTCGTCACATCACATTCCAAGCCTAAGAAAGCTTGAGAAGAAAAACACTCTTTAACTTCGGGATTAATATCTAGCCCTACAACACATGCACCTTGAGCTAAAAAGTCTTCTGCACAAGCTTTTCCAATCCCGGAATTAGCGCCGGTAATGAGAACAACTTTTCCATCCCATTCTTTTTTAGCGGGCCCTCTTTTTAATTTAGCTTGCTCTAATTCCCAATACTCTAATTCAAAAATCTGTTCCGCTGTTAACGTTTTCCAACCGCCAAGAGCTTCCCCTTGTTGAATACATTTCATCGTATGATCAACAATATCAGAGATAATATTCATTCTTTTGATATTAGGAGCAAAGGCCATCATACCAAGTCCAGGCCAAACCCCCACTCGCGGAACAGGATCGAGACATGTCAAAGTTCCATCATTATTTTTTTCAAAATAATTTTTATACTCCCCAACATACTCATCAATACTTTTATCACTTTCTAGAATAACCGGAATTCTTTTAGTTTGGATAACATGATCAGGAGTGATCGGTCCTCTTGTCGCACTATTTTTAACATTTTCTAGATTACTAAAGCCGACTGAAAGCTCATCATCTTTTAGTCTTGTTAACATGGCAGCACCAAAATAATCCATACACTTTTTTCTCATGGATGCGATTTCGATAAGATGTTTATCGTGTAGATTACTTTTTCCTTTCGCCATATTATCCCAAGCTCCATTTTCTTTGAGATAATTTTCTGCCTCAGAAACGATAGCGATCATATTTTCATAAGCAACTTTTGGATCATCACTAAATGTAAAGACTCCATGATTTAAAAGCACAATTCCTCTTAACTTATTCCAATCAACATTTTTAGTGGCTTCATAAATCTGTTTCGCCAAAATAAAACCAGGCATCGTATAGGGAAGCACCATAATATCATCACCGTAGACCTTAGCGATAATTTCTTCCCCTTTTGGATTATTTGTTAATGTAACCACGGCATCAGTATGAGTGTGATCGACAAATTTAAAAGGAATAACGGCATGTAAAATGGCTTCTACAGATGGAGTTGGTGCCGAGTGAATCATTTGAGAAAACTTCATCTCCCGTACCATTTCCATATCCGTCATCGTATCGAGCTGACACAATTTCTTAAGATATTCGAGATCACATGGTGACAACCCCTCTGGCCCCATCGTTTTTAAATCATGGCCCGATCCTTTGACGTAAAGAATTTCCTTTTCTTCACCAAGAATATTTTTTTCCATTACTTTTACAGAAGTATTTCCTCCTCCATGCATCACCAAATCTTGATCTGCACCGAGAAGGTTTGAAGTATAAGCTCGTAATTTGAGAGGGTCATTGTTTAGAGTTTTAGCGTGATTATCATCCCAAAGACTTTTCATGGTAATTCCTAAGTTCATTATTTGAAGCGGAATATACCCAAAATATCACCTGATGGAAAATAATAACGCTAAAAGTCTTTCGTTCTAATTATCTAATAGTCCGTAGAAAAAACCATTCACGATAAGGTGATTCACTTCATGGTCGATATTGAGAGTTTCGTCTTTAAAAAGAAGTACATTTAAAGCCTCAGAAAAGCCCCTGTTATCTTTCATCGCTCTGGCGATATCAAAAGCCCCTCGCCCAGCAAAATAAGGAAATGCGACAACATTAAAAGCGACACCGGCAGCAAAAGCACAACCTCTGGTGATAGTCTCTCTAACAATACCTTGATTAGGAGTATGGACAAGCTTTGCCATAAGAGGTCCAGCGGCAATCATATAAAGACCAGCTTCAACAGCAGTATCTTTAAGGTTTTGCTTACAGACAGATCGGTTAATCTTTTCAATAGCAACTTTATCATTCGTTAACCGAACAACTTTTTCTGTCGCTGGTCTCGACTGACTTGAACTCAAAAGAGTTATATCAATCTCATTACATTTAGAATCAACACATTCTGCTGAAAGTTCATAGCGATCAAGAGAGTTTTCGTGAATAAGAGTACCAGCAAGCGCCGTTTGGGAAAGAATGACCATGGTCAAAATTAATATAGATTTCATTAAAAATTCCTTTGTTTTTCACATCATAAGTTAAAAACTTAGAGCATTGGAAACTTGAGAAATCTTTACATCGGTATGTCTAAAAACATCACAGTTTTTATTGTTTGGAATTATCAATTACTTACGCATTTTAAAATTTATAAAAATGCGTAACTTTATCAAAATATTCATCGCTCAAATAAAAAGGTTAAAAAATAAACCCAGCTATCTATCTAGAATTATTTAATTATTGAAGAAAGAAAAACAGTCGTGATTCAATGTGACTTGCGCGTAATTTATGCGTAACTTATACTAATATTACACACACAAAACGGAAAAAAAGCGTAACTTTCGCAGAATGTTTGATCTGCCCTAAACAGGGCACCCGGCTAACTGCACCCAATTTTCAAGCTCCCACGGATGGGACTTAACAAGGAGAAAAAATGAACACACACCACGAGTTAACAACAGAATTCCCACTTAATCTAAACAAGAAAATGCATTGGCTTCTTTCAGAGATCTTTTACAACGATGATGATATCGAACCTCTTATCCTTCCAAACGATAGACCAATCTTAGAAAAATATATCTGCTTAGAAAAACTATAAGCCGCACGGCCTGCGGCTTAATCGTTCCCTTGTGGTACAAGGTCTATGGAAAAACTGGGTCCAATCTAATCTTCCTGTTTTATACCTCTAGGCTTTGTACCACTTGGAACTGTTTATTTTATAAACGCCAACTAAAATAATTACCACCTCTACTCTTTCTATCCGAATTTCATTATAAACTTACCCCATGAAATTTTTAATACTCTGTTTATTCTTATCTAGTGCTAGTTTTGCTAATGAACTTCGAGATCAACTTGGTCCAGTCAGAAACCAATGGCGAACCAATATTTGTTTTGCTCATGCCGTTGCCGATGCTCTTACTGTTAAAACAGGTCAGAGAGTTGGTGCCTTTTCTATAGCAATTCGATATTTTGAAAAAAGAAGAAACCTTGAATACTTTTTCATGTCTCCAGTATTCAATACCCTCCCCAACCAATTACAAGCAGGGATGTCCAGTGAAGCTTTAAGAACAGCTGCAGAGAACACCGTTTGCAATCAGAGAAAAGAGTTTAGAGATGGAACAGTTCATGAAGATCAATTTAGTGAGCTCCTCACGACCCACCAATCTTACCGGTCTACCATAAGCCCCTACGAACCTGTTGAAAAAATTGATAAGTTAAAAAAACTTGGTGAAACATTTTTACCGGGCCTCAACTCTGACAATCTCATTTCTCTACTTAGCCCATTTAAATCTCTTGAAAAAACATATGGTGAGTGGATTGATAATGAGTGTGAGATAAAAATTGACCAATATGAAATCATAGGCTCAGAGCTTGGCTTTCAAAGTAAACAAAAAAGAATTGAGCTTATCAATGAAGCTCTGAACTTAGGCGCAGTTCCTATAGTTCATTATAATGTAGACTTTCTTTTCGGAGAAAGAGCGCCTTTTTATGGAAAACTTGTTGGACTTCATGTCAACACGATTGTGGATCGACGTATAAAGAATGGTGTTAAAGAATACCTTTTTAGAAACACTTGGGGCACTAGCTGTAACTTCACTTCACCTTACCGTGAAAACTGTCGCAATGGACACTTTTGGGTAAGTGAAGACATTGTAAAAAAAGAAGTGACCTCTGTTACCTATATACTTTAAATCAACGATTCAAATCGTTTAACAGAGTCATCTAAAATATTAAGAGAGTTCTGCCAAAAATCTTTATCTTCAATACTTGTCTTAAAATGCTTTTGAATCAAATCGATAGCATTCATCGAGCCTGTATCTCTAAGAACATTGACATAGAGCTCATGAAATTTATCACCATATTGATCTTTATAAGAATAGATTCCTAGACCAAAAAGTAGGCCAAAGAGATAAGGGTAATTATAAAAACCGATTTCACTGATAGAAAAATGTAATTTAGATGCCCAAAACATTTCGTCATACTCAGAGAGCGAATCTTCATACCATTTTCCCCAAGCATTATTCATAATCAACTTTAAATCACTTGGTGATAATGATTTTTGTTTTCTCATTTCTACCATTTCTTTTTCAAATTCAAAGCGGGCAGGAATATTACAAATCATCGCAGAAGCAGTCATAGCATCATCCCAAGCGATCTGAAGTTTCTCACTTGGACTTTCTAACTTTTCAAAAAGGTAATGACGAACAAGCGTCTCTCCAAAAATAGAAGCCGTTTCAGCTGTTGTCATAGCATAATGAGTTCGACAAATTGGTAAATCTCTCATCACCCAAGAGTGATAAGCATGACCAAGTTCATGGGCAAGTGTTGTGATATTTCCAATTCCCCCATCGTAAGTCATAAAAACACGAGGCTCTCTTAATTTATAAAACCCTGTGCAATAAGCTCCGGGAGATCTTTTCTCTGTAGGCTTAGCATCGATCCAATTTTTCTTATTCATCATATGAACAAACTCACCCATCTCGGGGCTTAATTCGCTATAAGCTTCAGCAATATAATCAATCCCTTTTTGAAAAGGAATATAACTCCCTTCTCCTTCGACAGGAGCATTCGCGATGATATCCCAAGGAGCAAGTTTATCGAGCTTCATATACTTTGCCATGCCCTTGATCGCGCGTTTACCAATTTCACGATTTTCATAAGTCGTATCCATTAAAGAATTTAATGTCTTTCTATTGATATGACTTTCATGACAAGATTTATCGAAATAATGAAAATCTTTTTTCTTAGAGCGAAAACGGTTTTCTGTTAAACGCCAACCATTAATACTACTTAGTACTGACGCTATTGTATCTTCATGCGTACCCCACGCTTTTTGAATTGATCGCCAAGCCTTTTCTCTTTTTTCTCGATCAGGCTGATACATCATATTGGCGGCGTTGGCATAACCCGTTAACTCACCATCAATCTCACATTGCAAACTTCCTGCGATGGTCGAATACAATCTTCCCCAAGCATGAATTCCATCTTGCCCCATTCCCTCAAGAATTTTTTCCTCTTCATCCGAAAGAGAAAAGTCTCTTTGCTCTCTTGAGTAGCGAATTTGGAAATCCATCTCTTTTATAAACTCATCATCGAGAATTTTTGTAATCGTCTCTTCATCAGTTTTCTGAATAAAGTTCATGACAGGAACCATAGTTATACTCAATTCACTTAATACCTTTGATACTTTTGGAATCAAGGCTCCTGCACTTTCATTTCCAGAATCAACAGAAAAACAAGCGTGAGCATAAGATCGAATCGTGGCCAGATCGACAATGAGACGCTCATACTCTTTCAACATCTCTTGAATAAGAGGTATATCTAATGATCCCGTAATTTTTTCTGCCATTTTTTGAATATCGACAGAAGCCAATTCTAATGTTTTATTTATCTCAGGATCATCACTTGATTTAAAAACAGCGGTGTTATCCCATACAGGAATATTATCATTGTGCGAATTCATTATCTTTCTCCTTAACTTTTAAAAGCCACGAGGCATTTCTGATTTATTAGGAGTGAGGCAGTACCAAACAACTTTCCAAGCCTGTTTGCGCTCACGTTTTGTCATAAAAGGATAAACCGTATTCCAAATACGCCATTTATCTTGAAAAGATAAATGACAAACTCCCACTCCACTATTGATATAACAACCGGGATGGTAATCTAAGGTAAACTCTACGATATGAGGGCAAGAAACTCGAGGATTAGCGAGATCACAGTTTTCATTAATTTCACACTCTTCGATTAAACCTTTTTGTAAGCAAACCATGACCGAGTAAACCCATTCTTTACCCTCTTGAGAGTAATAATTGTTTCCAATATTTTTTACATATTGATTACAAGTTGGTTCTGCCAATTCAGTAAAATAATTTATCTTTTGAGATTCGCAATTGTATTTCTCTTCCATGCAGCTATAGAAACTACAAGCAGTCCAAGGCAAACAAACCTTTTTATCAGCCCCTTTGAAATAATACTTACCATCATTAAATTCAATACAAGATTTCTCTCCACAATCGCCAAATTTATCCGTTAATTTTGGAATAAAATCTTGCTCAATCTCGGTATGGAGGTCTTGCACAATATCGGCGTAAGAAGATGAAATGAGGATGAAAAGAATGACTAAAATTTTCATCCGGAAATTGTGTCCAAGGGAAAACGATAATACAAGAAATTGAGTCTTACATTACTCCAAATGAGACCATATTTTTTGCAACTTTCATAAAGCCTGCGATATTAGCCCCTTTGAGGTAATCAACACCGTTTTGGGTCTGACCGTAAGCAATACATGAATCGTGAATGCTGGACATAATACAAGCAAGTTTATCTTCAACTTCTTCGCGGCTCCAAGAATGACGCATACTATTTTGTGCCATCTCTAAACCTGAGACGGCCACACCACCAGCATTAGCTGCTTTTCCTGGGCCATAAAGAACTTTCATTTCTTTATACACTTCAATGGCCTCTGGAGTTGAAGGCATATTAGCTCCTTCACTAACGAGAAAACATCCATTTCCTGTAAGAAGTTTAGCGTCTTCTCCATTAAGCTCATTTTGAGTAGCACAAGGAAAAGCGAGATCGCATTTTACACCCCAAGGTTTTTTACCTTCGTGATATTCAACATTAAACTTCTCTGCAAATTCTTTTAATGGCCCACGACGAACTGTTTTTAAATCATGGAGGTAGTTTAGTTTTTCTGCGTTAATTCCATCTTTATCAAAGATAAAACCTTTCGAATCAGAAAGAGTTAGAACTTTACCACCAAGTTGAATAATTTTCTCGGCAGCATAAAGGGCCACATTACCTGAACCAGAAATGGCACATTCCATTCCAGCTATATCTTTCTTATTAAACTTAAGCATATTTCTAGCGAAGTATACAGCACCATAGCCAGTTGCCTCTGGTCTTATTAAACTTCCACCCCAAGTTGGACCTTTACCCGTTAAGGCTCCCGTAAATTCTTGTCTTATTTTTTTATATTGGCCAAAAAGGTATCCAATCTCTCGTCCACCGACTCCAATATCTCCCGCAGGAACGTCAATATCCGGACCAATATATTTGGCCAGCTCATTCATAAAGCTCTGACAAAACCTCATAATTTCTAAATTTGATTTACCCTTGGGATCAAAGTCAGCTCCACCTTTTCCTGCCCCTAGGGGAAGAGTTGTTAAGGAGTTTTTAAAAATTTGTTCAAAGGCGAGAAATTTTAAAATACTAACGTTCACACTAGGATCAAACCGAAGCCCACCTTTGTACGGTCCAATGGCATTATTAAATTGAACTCTATAACCACGATTCACTTGAGCTTCACCTTTATCGTCATACCAAACAACTCGAAAAGAAACGATCCGATCAGGCTCAACAACTCTTTCTAAAATTTTTGCTTCTTGAAACTCTTTATTTTCTTGAACGACAGGAAGTAGCGAATCAATAACTTCTTCAACAGCTTGATGAAACTCTGGTTGACCAACATTCCGACTTTGCACATATTCCATAAAATTTTGAGTTGAAGCGTAACGATTCATTTTTTCCCTCTCTATAAAAGACAAGAGATATTACGAAAACCCATAAGGTACGTCCACACTTTTGGGACTAACAGAGTCATTGTTGACACAACAAGTCCCAAAAGTGTGGACGTACCTTTGAAAAAAACATAGTCTTCAGGGATGAAGGAACTAAATAGAATTGCCACAACGTTTAAAGAAAGTATTTTTTCTGAAATCAGTCGAACAGCTAATGAATTTCAAGCGATTAACCTATCTCAAGGTTTTCCTAATTTTCATGCGCCAGAGTGGTTACTAGAACTGGCAAGAGAGTCGGTGAATGAAAATCACCACAACCAATACTCACCTTCGAGTGGTAATAATGGATTAGTTCATGAGCTTAGTGAATATTATAAAAGATTCTACAATCTTGATTACCAAACTAATGAAATCACCGTCACAGCAGGATGCACAGAAGCATTATATTGTGCCGCAACTGCCTTATTAAACCCGGGTGATGAAGTTCTATTGTTTGAGCCATTTTATGACTCTTATTTGGCCATCTCTCAATTAGCGGGAGCAAAAGCAAAATTTATCACTCTTGAAAAACCAGAGTTTAAAATAAATGCATCTGCTATTGAAAAAAATATTACCAATAAGACCAAAGTCATTTTTCTCAATAATCCTCATAACCCAACAGGTAGAGTATTCTCCCATGAGGAATTAAATATTATCGCTGGGCTTGCCATTAAACACGACCTCTTTGTCATCAGTGATGAAGTCTATGAACATCTGGTCTTTGACGGAAAACGACACACACCAATTGCGACATTAGAAGGAATGAAAGAAAGAACATTCACCTTATCTTCATTAGGAAAAACTTTTGGTGTAACCGGATGGAAAATTGGTTGGGCTTGTGGACCTGAAGTCATGACAAAAGCACTGAGAAATATTCACCAGTTTAATGTCTTCTGCGCCAACCACCCTTTTCAATTTGCGGCGGCAAAGGCTTTACAAAAAATTGATCAGTACATTCCTGAGTTTAAAAAAATCTATGAAGATAAAAAAAACTTATTCGTAAACTCTCTTGAAAAAAGTGAACTCAAGATCATAAAGCCCGAAGGAACATATTTCGCAATGGCGGAATTACCAGCGGGTAAAAGTGATGTTGATTTTTGTTTGGAACTTATTAAAGAAAAAGGAGTGGCTGCTATTCCTCCCTCAGCCTTTTATCAAGAATCAAACGAGGGAAGCAAAATGTTAAGATTTTGTTTTGCTAAAGATAACGACACCTTAAATCGGGCCATCGAGCGTTTAATATAAGCTGACAAATCCTCCACATGGAGATAATCTTAAGTATTCGAGGAGATCATTGTGGCCAAATGTAAGTTTTGTAATAAAGAAATCGTATGGATGAAAGACGGAAGAAAAAATGTTCCCGTTGAAATTGATGGTGCGAAACACGAATGTGAAGAGTTTCAAAAATCACGACAAAGTACAAAAACTTTCGACAGAACAACCTTATCTCCTGAAGAAATTGCAAAATACGAAGAAGCTATCAATAAGAAAAAATAATGAAAACAATTACGATTACTCTCTTAAGTGCTCTATTTCTCTATTCATGCTCTAACGTTAACCGAGAATCTAGAAATTATTACTACAAAAACAATAAACCAGTTCGTCACGGAATTGTTCCCGTTACTCAAGAAAAAAATTCGAAGCAAGTTGCAAGTCCTGCTCCCATTAATGAAGAAGCTGTGGCAAGAGGCAAGTTGGTTTACCAACAAAATTGTCAAAGTTGTCATGGTGTCAATGGCACAGGTAACGGGCCCATGAAAAATCAAATCAATAAAGTGCCACGGAATCTCGTAAAAATGGCCAAAGAAGTCCCCAACTTTAAGTTCTATATTATGGTTTCAAGATGGCAGGGTGACATGCCTGGCTGGAAAAATATGCTCACAGATAAAGAAGTGAGCGATATTGAACAGTATATTCGCTCACTAGCTCTTTGATTTTCATCAAATTAATAAAAGCTGAGATAAATCAGTTTCTTCTGTATAAACTCTCATACTCATAGCCAGTATTTTCATTAATGATGATAAAAAACAGAAGGAGCTTTTATGAAAATATTATGGGTTATTCTACTTTTAGGGTTCATTACCTCATGTGCTAATCCTGTCAAAAAACAGGTTCAAATAGAAAAAGATCAAGTCACACTCACTGCTAAGCAAAAGACTATTTTAGATCGTGCTCACAAGGATATACTCGATTCACCAGATATTGATCCAGAAGTAAAAGATGATTTCATCGCTCTTCAGTATGAAACTTACACAAAAGTACAAGAGCTTAATCTTGAACTCAGAAAATTAAAAGTTGTCTTTTTTAATAGCATTACAAAAGAGAATCATGATCAAAAGAAAAGTAATGAGCTTATCCGACAAATGAAAAAGCTCCATGGAAAAAAATTAGACCTCATGGTGGATGCATTTTACCAAGCTAAAAATATTTTAGGTCATACTCCAGAGATCATCCCCGATCATATTATCTGGATAGATGATCACGATCCAAACGCTCGTTATTAAGAACTCGACTTTTCAAAGGCATTTAATAAAATCTTTTTCATCAGTTTTTCTTTAAATGCCTTTGGATTTTGAAGCTCCATTCTCCTAAGTAGACCCACAAACTTTTGGGAATCAACTTTATAAAAAAATGAGCCTAGTAAAAAGAAAAGAAAACCAATTTTACTTCCTTTAATTTTCTTTAAATATTTTAAAGCTTTGCCAATTTTTATTTCTTCGTCTGTAAAATCTGTACCGAATGGGAAGGGAGAGAAAAAACCTTTTTCTTGTTCGGCTTCAATAAACATTTTAATTTTCCAAGGGAAATTGTTTTTGAACCTTTCATCAAGTTTATAAGAGTAAGGTAGTTTTCCCGTTTTCTTCGCTTTCGCCATTAACTGAGACTGAAAACGAGAGTCGGCAATTTGAATAAGCTCTATAGCAACTTCTTCATCGGTCTTACCTCTCAAATCAGCAATTCCATACTCTGTCACGACAATATCTCTTAAATGTCTCGGAACAGTACAATTTCCATATTGTAAAACAATATTGCTTTCTACTTTTCCCTTTGAGTTTGTTCTCGTACTTCTCAATTGTAAAATAGATCTCGCATCGGGAAGTTCGTGGGCCATGGCCACAAAATTATATTGCCCCCCTACACCACTCACCTGTTTATTATTTTCAAGAGCATCTGAACAAGCAGCTCCGTTTAACATCACTTTCATACAATTATTTATGAAGCGTCCATTTTTTCTTTGAAGCCTATCAATTTCTTCATGACCATAGAGATGATTAATTTTTGAAATTTGCTTCATTCGAATTAGCTTTCTTGTTGCAATAGGAAGGTCTTTTAAATACTTATAAAAGCTATTTGGACCTAAGAAAAAACCGGCATGGGAAACAGCTCCATTTCTTAATTTACTTCCGAGACAACGAGATTTTATCGTAAGCATATTGTCGAGAAGATTGGGCCCTATACTTGTACCATCTTCTAAAAGTATTTTATTATCCACCCATTTTAAACTCTGTCTAAAAATTCCAAATTCTTTTAAGAATTCAAAATCTTTTCGAGATAAAATAGTGCCAATTGCTTTTTCTCGAATGAGAAGATCAATTATCCCAGGATTAAAATCCTCATCGAGTTCACCAGAATTGAGAAGGCGCTGAATAACAACATGGTCGTAAACTTTCTTTTTTAAGATTTTGGCTTGAAATAAAAAGATAAAACTATCGACAAACATCTCCGTTGCAGCGAAGAGCCCCCGATGAAAATGCCCAAAGTCTCCAAACTTTTTCAAAACAGGAAAAACCTGAGGAGAAATATCTAATCTTCTCAGATAATCCATATAACGATCATTTTCTTCATGCCTCAAACATAAGGCGTAAACGAGAGCATCTCCAAGCGAACCAATTCCAATTTGTATTTCACCATCATCTTTAACTAAAGTAGAACTATGAAAACCAATTAAATAATCAGCGGCTGTTACGCTCATTTTAGGTGGACCAAATACTTTAAACTCTAAAGTTGGATCATCCAGCATCAAATCAAAATGAGTTGAAGTTAATATGGATTCACCGTACATAAAGGGTAGCTGTTGGTTTACTTGCCCTACAACAGTGATAGACATACCTCTTTGATGTGCCCCATTGATTATGTCCACAGTGATATCTGTATTACAACTTAGACTATAAAGAGTATCACCTTCGACTTCTCTTTTTGCTACCTGCTGACAAATCAGATTAACTCCACGATCTAATATATCTCTGACAGCATGAGTATAGTTGGTCGAAAGATAATTTCTTTGAGCATAACTATTATTGAGTAATTTTCCAGGAGGATAATAAAATTCTATTATCTTTATATTTGTTGGAACTTTATTTTTGTCACGATCGACAGCGTACTCAAGCTCAGGGTAATTTCCAAAAACTCTTTTATTTAAAGGACCAAAGAATCTTTTTTCGATGAAACTATTTTCGCCAGGCTTTTGTAAGGTAAGGGCGGTTAAAATCGTCAGACTTAAATTTTGATTACTTTTTACTTTCTGATAAATTGCGTTGACCAGAGGATTAGGCTTTCCCGCACCAAGAGGAATACCCATTACTAATTGGGGACCAACTTTCTCAATTATTTTCTCAACAATAACTTCTAGATTATCAGACTTTTCCATGGATGAATTCTCTATGTTTTTTTCAAACTAATGTTAAAATACCAGTAAATAACTATTACTTAAACATGATTAAAAACAACTCACACCGCATTGTTCTAACAGGAGGTCCCGGAGGAGGGAAAACAACAGCTCTCGACCTCATACGAAGAGAACTAGGAGAAGAGGTTGTTGTCGTTCCTGAAACAGCAACGATTCTATTTACTGGCGGATTTCCAAGAAGAGACGAAAGCGAAGCATGTAGATCTGCTCAGAAGGCCATCTACCATGTTCAAAAAAACATGGAGGATATTCAACACTCAGTTTATCCAAATAGAGTACTTCTCTGTGATAGGGGAACAATCGATGGTGCTGCCTACTGGCCTGATGGAGAAGACTCTTTTTTTAATTCACTTCACTCTAGTTATGAAGATGAATTAAAACGATACGATGCCGTTTTATTTTTTGAAACGGCAGCAGTAGGTGATATCTCCATTGAAGGCGGAAACCCTGCCAGAACTGAAAGTAATAAACAAGCTGTAGAACTTAACAACAAGTTAAGAAAAATCTGGGAACAGCATAATTGTTTTAAATATATTCCCCATCAAAAATCTTTTTTTGGAAAATTACAACTTGCCGTTGAGTCTATTAAAGAAGTTATTGAAACGTTAAATCAAAAAAATTGTTAAATTTTTAAAATATCAATTTCAACATTATTTTGATCTAGTCCCATCTCTAGAATTCTATCGTTTAATTTGTCTTTATTGATGGTGGCCAATCCCCATTCCATCTTACCTTTTTCTTCTAACTCAAAATTTAGAATTCCTAGATACTTAATTTTATCGTTAGTAAATTTGAACTTTGCTCCTTGATTGCGAAGATCATAATAATAAAAAGGGCCACAAGTAATCTTTGTTAGCTCAGCTTGATTTTGATTAAACGGAAGCGCGTAATCCCATATTCCTTCATTTAAGATCAGTTCATATTTATTTACATCATCTTCAAAATTTAAGTGACAGTTTCGCCCCTCTCTAATATGACCATTTGTTTTTAAATTTATCGTAAGAAGTGTTCCTGACTTTCTCTCTGAAAGCTTTTGGAAATCAGACTTCAGAGCGATTGGGGTCGTCGTACAAGAGGCCAAGAGAACAAGAAATAATAAAACACTTTTCATTTAAAATTCTCCTCAGTTAGGCCATCAATTTTGAAAACTATGGCCGTTTGATTATCTTTCATTTTCCAATGAATATCGAAGCAATCATACTTCATGGAATATATCTTTGTCGAGAAGTCGAAAACACCCTTTTGATGCACAGGACGAGGATCTAGGCCAATAATCGTAACCAACTCTTCTTTAAGTCTCTTTGTTAAAATACTATTGGCTCCAGAATCAAAAATGACATTTACACAACTTTCAACAGAGTGTTTTTCAACCCAACCATTATTAGCATGTTCAATGATATCCCACTTTGCAAGATAAGGTTTTATATCTACGATACGTGTACCATCTAAAAGATCATGATCTGAAATTTGTATTTTTATTTCATCGTCATATGTAATTTTTTCTAATTTAACAGCAGATAAACCTAAACTATTAGGACGATGAGGTGTGCGAGTTGAAAAAACTCCCATTCTTTGTTTACCACCAAGCCGAGGTGGTCTCACAGTCGGAGACTCATTCTCTTTATTATCAAATAAAAAACTTAACCAGAGATGACTGTAGTCCTCAAGTCCTTTAAAGTAAGAGGGGTCATTAAACTCTTTAGAGATAGTAATTGTTGCTTTGATATTTTTAGCAAGACGTGGCTGTCTAGGGATACCAAACTTTTCTTTAAAAGGGCTATAAACGATTCCGATTATCTTCAACATTAAAAATGTTATACATAATATCTAGTCCATTCTCAAATAATGCTGGACCTGGCTGTAAGAAGATCGCCGGATCCAATTCAAGCACTTGTTTTTTCTTTATGGCCTCAACCTCTTGCCACCCTTCTCTTGAAAGAATCGAGGGAAGTGAAACCTTTTTCCCACACCAACAGGCGAGTATCCACTCGGGATTGTGTTTTATCACGTCTTTATCATCGACAAATCTTTCCCTAGCAAGAAACCCATTTGCCTTTTCTTTAAAAATATTTTTGCCACCACAGATTTCAACAATCTCTGAAAAATACTTGATAGCTGAAATTTTTGGATCATCCCATTCTTCTAGATATACACGAAACTCTTTTGTTGATTTACTTCGCACGTTTTCAATCTTACTTTGGTAGGTTTTTATTATCTCTAATGACAACTCTCTTTTATTAACAAGTGTCCCGAGGGCCAATAAATATTCCATCACTTCACTGAGACTTCTATGATTAGAAATCCATACATTAAAACCCATCTCAATTAAATCTCTCGCGATATCTTTTTGAATATCAGAAAACCCTAGAATCAGATCCGGATTAAGTTCATTAATTTTTTTATAATTAGATTTAATAAAGGAAGTAATAATAGGATGATTTTTTTTAGCATTAAGTGGGCGTTCTACAAACTGAGAGATTCCCACGATACGGTCTTGCTCTCCAAGTTTGTATAACCATTCTACAGACTCTTCCGTTAAACAAATAATTCTTTGGGGATAATTAATATTCATATTATTCAAGATTGGATGAAGCATGAACTGCTAATACTGAACATGCAGCTCCTGCAATGAGCTTATCATCAAAAGATCCTAGAATTGTTCTTACAAATGTATGATCAGCGCTTCCAAGAACAAAGAGGTCAAACTCAACCGTCTCAGAGAGTAATGTTTTAATTTCATTTTTTCCCGTTAAAACTTTAGTATGCGTAATAACCTTAAGTTTACTTTTTAAACTATCAAGGTAAGACTTTTCAAACCTTACTTTCTCAATATCAACATCATCTTTAGCAAAGCGTACTAACGTTACTTGTGCCTTATTCACTCTTGCAAGATGCTCGGCAGTTTCTAATACCAGAGCATCATTTCTATCTAAATTAATATAAACCATTATCTTACGAATATAACGAATTCCCGTATCTCTAAAAATAGCAAGATTACAGTGAAGATGAGACTTCAACCATCCAATGGGATTATCGACAGTCAGAGCTCCACGATTTCGTCCACGGTATTCAATCATTAACCATTTACAATGAAGTCGTTGAGAAATTTCAAAAATAGTTCGCGACATATCACGACTAACAACATTATCAAAATGCACAGACTCACCAGTCTCTGAAACCATTGCCAACACACGTCTTCTTAGTGAGCGTAAAGCCGGCGGTTCCTCAACCATATCGTGTAAACTTGTTTGCTCGGGAACTTCAGAAAGGTGAAGTACTTCAAGTTCTGATTTATCACTAATGGCCAATCCCATTTCAATTAACATCTCGGGAGATCTTTCTTTTCCGAAGATACTACAAATCACCTTGGCATCACGATGAAAGTCATTCGTGGTGAGAGGAGATACGGGCTCAATAGTTTCTTCCTGTTGTAAAAGATCCGTTCGCCTTCCCCTAATCCCTATAACACCTCTTCTGGTAGTTCGCTTTCTTGAGTAAAAAAAGTAAAGAAGTGTTCCGGGAATCGCGATAACAACCACCGCAAGAATAGCTAACTCTTTCATCTGAATGAGAAGTAAAATACCCGAAAGAATTCCAAAAATCTGAACCCAAGGATAAAAAGGAGATTTATAACTTGGTTTGTACCACTGAACTCTTGTTTCTCTGAGAACGATAACAGCAACATTTACCACCATAAAGATAATAATTTTGAAAGCCGAAGCAAGCTTTACAATTTTTGTCACATCCATCGTGGTGAGTACGAAGGCAATAATAACCACCGTTAATATGATACTGAAAATAGGTGTTAAAAAACTTTTATGAAGTCTTCCTAAAAAACCGGGAAGTAAATGATCTCTCGACATCGCGAAGGGAAATCTAGAACCAGCGAGAACTCCAGCATTAGAGGTGTTCACCATAGTCAAAACGGCAATCGCAGAAATAACAATCGCAATTGTAGGTCCACCTACTTTTTCTGCTAGTCGATAAATGGGCATGAGATCACCTGCAATTTCTGCATTCTTAAAAGTTGCCGCTAAAATGAAACTCATTCCACAATAAATTAAAGTCACAATTAAAAGAGATAAAAGAATTCCTCTTGGTAGATTTTTCTCAGGGTTTTTAATTTCTTCAGCAATAGCTGCAACTTTCGTTACACCTGCAAATGAAACAAAAACCAAACCAGTTGCTACGGCGAGACCTGATTCACCTTTTGTTAACAAAGGATTAAAATTATCCATATTCCAATAAGGAACAGAGTAAATACTTAGAACAACCATACCAATAATGGTGATAAAAAGAACTGCCGTTAAAAATGTACTCACTTTCCCGACACCAAAAACGTTTAAAAGCCCTATGGCCAACAGAAAAGTTAAAATGGTGGGCAACAGCGGAAAGCTACTAATGACACTAAAATAAGCACCAATACCGACAAGAGCAAAACTTGCTTTTAACAAGATTGAAAGAAATAAACCCAGTCCTACAATCGTTCCAAAGAGGGGACCGAATGTTCTTTCAACATAAACATATGTTCCCCCACTACTTGGCATAGAAGTAGCAAGCTCAGACTTACTCATGGCAGCCGGTAAAATACATAATGCTGAAAGTAAAAAAGCGAGATAAAGAGAAGGACCAGTCGCAGCAAACCCAATTCCAGGTAAGATAAAAATCCCACTTCCCACCATCGAACTCATACTGATGGTCACAACAGAGAAAAGACCAAGGCGTCTTTCTAAACTTTCCAAAAACGTTCCAATTTTTAAATGCTTAGTTTGTATTAGACAACGAAAAAGCGTTTATGTCACGTAAGGGCAAACTCTTTCAGGGCTTCCAAAGGAATGATTGCTAGTGTTTCCTCGTGGCAAGCTTCAAGTTTAACAAGAGGTGCTTTCCCTGCTTTATAAGCGTCTAACCAACGACCAGCGCATAGGCACCAATGATCTCCAGGCTTAAGACCAACAAAACCAAACTCTGGCTTAGGAGTTGAGAGATCATTTCCGACCTTTTTACTAAACTCTAAGAACTCTTCAGTCACTTCACAACAAACAGTATGCATTCCCCTATCTGAGTAGTCAGTGTTGCAATAACCATCTCTAAAAAATCCAGTCATAGGATGACAACCGCACTCTTGAAGCTTTTCTCCAAAAACATTTATCTTATCAAACATTTTGAACTCCTTATATTTTAGTTATCACTAACGAAGTTTACTTGTCAGTATCATTTAGAAATTATAGTCTCATCAAAAAAAACGGAGTCATCAATGTTTTCATATGAATTGTATAAGATTATTCACCTTACAAGCTTAATGATTGTCTTCACCTCAATGTCGATTCAACTTGTTGGTGAAAAAGAAATCAAACTTCTCAAAATTCTCTCTGGAGTTGGCTCTTTCTTTATCCTCGTCAGTGGTATGGGTCTACTCGCAAGAATTGGTGTTTCACATGGTGGCATGCCTGTTTGGGCCATGCTTAAAATTGCGATTTGGATAACTCTAGCTGTCGGTCTTCCAGTCGTTGGTAAACGTTTCAAACAACACGGTTATACTGCCTACTGGGTAGCAATGTGCTTATTTGTTGTGGCGGCCATTATTGTAAATTATAGAATTTAATGATGTATAACAGGCTTACGGCAGAGCCTTTACCTCCCTACGCTTTTCTCCCAGGGCACCACCCTCATCCAGAAAAAGAAGGTGGGCATGGATTTGGAAAAGATTTAGAAACTTATCCAATTTCTACAAGTAATTACAAAACTCACCAACATTATCTTTATTCACTAGATTTGTTGAACCTTGGTTATTTCTGGGAAAGTCATGTCTACCTAGAGGCCATTTGGAATGAAAATAATCGAAAAGGAAAAGAAGCTGACTTATTAAAAGCCCTCATAAAAATAGCTGCTGCTGGTGTAAAATTTAGAATGAATATGAAAGAGGCAGCGATAGGACATCTAGCGAGAGCAAAGGAGCTCTTCACTACTCTTCCAAATATCTACCTTGGTATAAACGGAATAGAGTTTATTGAAAAAATAAACTTAGATGATCCTCCATTTGATAAGTACCTACTTCTTAATTAAAGATCATTCAAGATAACAACACCATACTCCAACAAAAGTTGGCATTCAGATCACATAAGTAAAAACCAAGTAACTGAAAAGACATCGTTTTTTAAACTGTGGAAAGATTTACCTTATAATATTTCTAAGAATTTAAGATTATAATTTAAGAGATGATAAAAAAGGAATTCGTATGAACAAAGTCATAACCGCTGTTTTATTTTTCTTATTTACAAATATTGTGTTAGCTCAAGACCCCTGTCGAAGAGGAGGAGAGAAAGACCTTTTCAGAAATGTCGCAGAAGAAGTTGTAAATTGTAGAAATGGAGGCAGCTTATCTACAGTATATGCACGTAATTTTTTACTAGAAAGAAGGGTTGCAGATCAAGTGCAGCAAGCATGTCAGCAGCAAAACTGTCATGGTAACAACGTTGATTCACCTACATGTAGACTTGCTTTTGCTCAGGCATTAAGAACCGCCAGCTCAGGAGGAGAAATGAGAAGTGCTCTATTGAGAAGCCAGTGTGACTTTGACCGTGGGAGAATCGATCAGATAATCAGTGACCAAGGAAGACAAGGTGGACAACAAGCATCTTCTGATCCCTTATCACAATGTTACTTTGTTACAAAAACTATAATAAACCCGGGTACAACTGCTTGCGGAAGAACACCAGCATGTTTGGGTGTTATTTATTGCCCTTCAGGAGTTCTTCGAAATGGGGAATTAGCAGATGTAGCTTGTGAAGCCCAAAATAATCAATGCCCTTCTCCTTCACAGTGCGCTAATGCTGACTTTCCATCATGGGTCTCCCCCCAAGGAAGACCTCAGGTTAATCGTGGTATCAACTTTCGCTCAGGAGTAATTGAACAATGAGAAGATTACTCTTTTTCTACTTAATTGGACAAAGTTTATGTTTCGCAGGAATTACAGAGAAAAAAAATGAGTTAGGACCACCTTTGACTCTTTCTGTAGGTGACTCACTTCACCTATCTAATCATATAGAAAAACTAAGTAAGAAAAAAAATTCAAACTCCATTGTCGTAAATATGATCTGTCATAAGAAAAAAAAAGGAAGAGATTTTAGGTATAAATGTTCACCATTTGAACTTAAGCCTCTCAAGTAATTCCTCAAGGTCTACTCATTGTCCTAAAAGTTAGATTCACTCTCGGACCAACCTCTTTTTTAGTTTTAGAGATTTGATGAAGCCAAAATTCTTGAAGAGGTTTTTCCATCACAACGATATCTCCCCCTTGCAAATCAACTGCTTTTTTTAGTGGTAAGCTTCGATGTTTAAATTTAAAGCTTCTCTGCTGCCCAAGACTAACGGAAGCGATGGTAGGACCCAAACCCTTCTCATCATCGGCATGCCAAGCAACGTAATCGTTTCCATCTCGGTAGTAATTAATTAAACAGGAGTTAAACTTGATTTTTGCCTTTTGCTCGGTAAGCTCTTTTATTTTTAAAACAACAGGATGAAATTCAATTGGCTGCATCTCAATTCCTGAGTAAGTATAACTTAGTCCATTGTCCGCCATCCATAATTGCAACCGTGGAATGGGATGAGTTTTTCCGTACATGGTAATATAGTCTTGCCGCCATGGGAGTTCTTGAATTAATTCATCCATTAAGCGTTGATGCTCTTCAATAACCTGCGGATATACGATAGCTCTGCCATCACTATCGATTAAAATCTCACGTTTCTTAGACAAAAAACTTAATTGATCCACCGCTATTTCTTTATGCTTTACTCTCTTGCGATTATACTTATGGCAAGGAGATTGTTATGCATTATTTTATAACATTTTTATTATCTATTTTTATATTTAATTGCGAAGCAAAGAGAATTGTTATCCTAGGAGACTCACTTACAGAAGGTTATGGTGTCTCGAAAGAAAACTCTTATCCAACAATCTTAGAAAATAAACTCAAAGAAAAATTTCCCAATCTCAAAATTATCAATGCGGGTACTGCTGGAGCGACAACGGCCATCGCCACATCAAGTTTAAAGTGGCAGTTAAAAAATAAACCCGATATGGTTTTAATCGCACTTGGTGCAAATGATGGGTTAAGAGGAATTAAAGTCGAAGCGACGAAGAAAAACCTTGAGAAAGCTATCAAGCTACTCCAAGAGAAAAATGTTAAGGTCGTTCTCGTTGGAATGAAGTTACCTTTCAACTATGGAGAAGAGTACCGAACCAGTTTTGAGAAAATGTACTCTTCACTTTCTAAGCAATACAACACCCTTTATCTCCCTTTTCTTTTAAAAGGAGTTGGGGGAATAAAAAAATATAATATTAGTGATGGTATTCATCCCAATGAGGAAGGTCACAAGATAGTGGCGAAAACCGTTTATGACTTTTTAATCAATCATTTAGAGTAGGTAAAAGATGATTTTACAAACGACAAACTTATCAATGAGCTATCAGCAAGGTGAAAATAGTCTTCAAGTACTCAACGATATTCAAATTCAATTTTCTGAAGGTGAAACTGTTTCTATCACAGGTACTTCAGGCAGTGGAAAAACGACACTTCTTTCCTTGCTAGCAGGCTTAGAGAGCCCAACCTCGGGAGACATAAAGTTTCAAGACAAATCACTCGCAAGTATGAGTTTGGAAGAGATCACCAAATACCGCGCCAAAGATATTGGTATCATTTTTCAACAGTTTCACTTACTCCCTCACCTAACGGCGCTTGAGAATGCGGCTCTTCCACTGGAAATAAATGGTGACCCTAACGCCGAAGAAAAAGCAAAAGAGTTTTTAACACATGTAAAGCTTGATCATAGAATGCACCACTTTCCTAACCAATTATCGGGAGGGGAATGCCAAAGAGTGGCCATTGCGAGGGCCTTTGTTCATTCTCCAAAATTAATCTTTGCAGATGAGCCCACCGGAAACCTCGATCAAGGAACAAGTAATAGTATTATGGAATTATTATTTAACCTTATCGATCAGTATAAAATGACCTTTATCCTTATCACCCATGACCTTGAGCTTGCTGCTCGTTGTGAAAGAACCATTCATCTCAAAGCAGGAAAAGTTCAATGAGTTTATTCTCTTTTTTAAAAAAAGACATCATTGGGAAACTCTCTTTTGTAAGACTTTTTATTTTAAACTTAGCTTTGGGACTTACCAGCCTTATTGCTATTGAGGGATTAGGCGGGTCCATAAGAAATACCATAAGCCAAAGATCTAAAGCGATACTTGGGGCGGACTTAACCGTTAGTGCAAGAAGACCGATCTCTGAAAGTGAGTTACAAAAAGTTGTCGAAACTCTTCCAGAAAATGCAAAGTACGCTCACGTAAAAGAGCTCTACTCTATGGTGAGAGGAGAAAAGCCAAACTCGAGAATGGTTCAAATCAAGGCCATTTCTGGAGACTTTCCTTTTTATGGCACAATAAAAACTGAAAAAAATGGTGAAGCCGCCACCATAAAAAATAAACAAATCATCTGGGCCTATCCGGAAATACTTTTTCAGCTTGGACTTGAAGTAAATAATAAATTAAAAGTTGGTGATATGTGGCTCGATATTGCTGATGTGGTCAACGATGACCCCTCTGCCGCAATCTCAACCCAAATGGCACCTCGGATTTTCATGAGTATCGACACTCTCAAAAAGACTGGGCTGATTAAACAAAGAAGTATCGTAAGGCATAAAATCCACTTCCATATACCAAATACAACTGAAGATGAACTCGAAACAATTAAGGACCAATTTAATATTTTACTGCCTGATCCAGATATTCGCATTTCAACACATAAAGATTCTGGTGAACAAACGGCAAGACTGGCAAATTACTTCAACGACTTTTTAGGACTCACAGCTCTCTCTGCACTCTTTCTGTCGATCATCGGAGCTTGTTATCTCATTAGATCGTTCCTCGCCAGTAAAATACATGACCTGGCGATCTTTTTAAGCCTTGGTCTTTCCCACACAAAAATACTTCGATTCTATTTAATAGAAGTTGCTCTGCTCGGAGTTGTCTCCGCTCTCATTGCGACAATTCTCTCTTGGGTTTTAATTCCACTTTTGATTAACCTCACGAATGAATTCTCACCCTTTCCACTTGAGTTCAGTATTACCTACGGAACAATCGCTTTGGCCTTAGCTGCAGGAGCACTAACAAGTGTCTTTTTGTGTTACCCCTTTTTATCTCAAATAAAATTTCTCAATCCAAATATTTTACTTAAAGAAAAAAGTGAATTTCCTTTTCAATGGAAGCTGAAACAAGTTCTTTCCTTTATTCCCATTTTAGTCATGTTTTTCATTCTATGTTTAATTCAAGCAAAGTCTCTCAAAACTGGTGGGCTCTTTTTTGGTCTTTTATTTTTGAGTAGTGTGCTACTTATTTTCTTTGGCTTTCCAACGCTGAAAATTTTTAGCCAATTCAAAAGCTCTTCTGCCCTCTCTTGGAAATGGGCCGTCCGTTTTCTCCTTAGACATAAAATCTCAACCACAACGAGCCTAATGGCCATTGGGCTTGGAGTTTTACTTATAAACTTTATTCCTCAAGTTAAAACAACTCTCACGACGGAATTTGAATCTCCCAATAAAAGTAAAGTTCCCAGTTTTTTTCTCTTTGATATCCAGTCTGATCAGATGCAACCTCTCGAAAGCTTTTTAGAGAAGAAGGATATACCAATCAATATTGCGGCACCTATGATTAGAGCGAAACTTATCAGTGTTAACGATATTGCTTTTGAAAAAGGCAAGAGTAGTAATGAGGCCATGACGAGAGAGGAAGAAAGAGAAAGAAGAATGAGAAACAGAGGCTTCAACTTATCTTTTCGAGGAGAACTTCTTAATGGAGAAGAGATTCTTAAAGGACGTTTCTTCAAAGGTACTTGGGATGAAGCCTCTTCAAAACTTCCTGAAATTTCAATCGTCGAAAGCTTCGCAAAACGTCTCGATATCAAGATGAATGATAAATTAAAATTTCTTATCCAAGGCTTAGAAATTGAAGGCGTGGTAACAAGTTTTAGAAAAGTAAAATGGAACACATTTAATCCCAATTTCTTTATCCTCTTTCAACCAGGGGTCTTGGAGTTTGCTCCCAAAACCCATCTCGCAACTATTAAAGTTAATAAACAATCACGAAATATGGTTCAAAACGAAATTGTAAATACATTTCCCAATGTCTCTATTATCGATGTCACTAGGCTTATTGAAAAAATTGCTTATTATATCGATCAAATGGGCGATGCTCTGAGATGGATGGCCGCTCTCTGTATACTTTGTGGTCTCTTTGTTATTTTTTCTATTAGCTATTTTCAGTCGAATAAAAATATTAATCAGATAGGACTCTATAAAGCACTCGGTGCAAATAACCAGACAATACGATCGAGTTTCTCTTTGCAAACATTACTCGTAACGATTATTGCTTCTCTTTTTGGAATCCTCTTAAGCTTCCTTCTCAACTTTTGTTTTGCTTACTTTATTTTTGATAGTATCCCCCAGTTCGAGTGGGAAACACCCCTGGTGACCCTAGTGATTCTGATTATTCTTACACAGGCAATTTCTTTTTTTACATTGAGAAAATTATTCAAAATATCCCCTAGAACACTCATAAACAGCTAATTGCGCACAGCGCATTAACATCTTCTAACTCCACGAAGATTTTTTGTTTACACACATGAAGCAATGCTATATGTTCCGTGCACAAAATAAAAAGGAGAAAATATGAAAAGATTAATGGCCTTAGTTGCTGTTCTTATGGTTCCTGCTGCGATTGCTTGTGCTGACATGGCCGGAAACTACACTTGTGCTGTTCAAGACCAAAATGGTTCAATGGTTAACGTTCCTCTTAACGTAACTGTTGATATGACTCTTGGTTTCCCAGTTGTTTCTTACAACAATGAACCTGTACCTGCTGACAACGTATCTTACGATGTTCCTGCTGGTAACGGTTTAGCAAGTGGTACTTTTAAAGCTTACTGTGATGGTTCAAACAAGCTTGTTCAAGAAATGGCAGGAAAAACTGACGCAGCTAACGGTGGATTCGATTTTACATATGTTACAACTGACTACATGACAGATGCTAACACTCTTATGTTAACAGAAACTACTACTGCTTTTGGAACTAGCCAAACAAGTGAAATCACTTGTACTAGAAACTAATCAAAACTAGTTAAAGTTTTTTAGAATATTAGGCCCTCCTTGATGGAGGGCCTTTTTGTATGTAATCTCTCTGCTGAAAAAAAGGGAGAATCCTATGGATGAAAATTCAAAAAAAGATGCCATAAAAAAACTCGACCCACTTCAACTTTGTGTCACCCAAGAAGGGGGAACAGAAAGGCCTTTTGATAATCAGTATTGGGATCATAAAGAAGAAGGAATTTACGTAGATATTATTTCAGGAGAACCTCTCTTCTCTTCTGTTCATAAATACGACTCCGGCTCAGGTTGGCCATCTTTTACTCACCCACTCAAAGAAGACAATATTGTAGAAAAGATGGATCACTCTCATGGCATGGAGAGAATAGAAGTAAAATCGAAGAATGCAGACTCCCACCTTGGTCACGTTTTTCCAGACGGTCCAGCAGAAAATGGATTACGTTATTGTATCAACTCAGCTTCCTTAAGATTTATTCCTAAAAGCGAACTTGAAGCTGAAGGTTATGGTGAATACCTGGAACTTTTTAAGTGAATGAAAAAACTTTTTATGATGGCAAATATATAAAGCTAACAGAACTCTATGTTGATGATGTTATCTATGAAAAAGCCTATATAAAAGGAGCTGTCATTGTTTTTCCTATGGAAGAAGATGGTCGTATCTATTTCATTAAGGAAGTCAGACCTCATGAAGAGATTAAAGAAAGGTGGAAACCCGTAACAGGTTTTCTTGAAGACGATCTCTCTTGGGAAGAAAACTCACAAAAAGAACTGCAAGAAGAAATCGGAAAAAAAGCACAAGACCTCATTTTATTATCTCATGTAAAAAATAGAGGGAGTGTTAATGTCGATAAATATTTTGTGCTCGCTCGAGGTTTAAGTGACTCAAAAATTTTTCATGCGGACGATGAAGGACTTATTTTAGAAAAAAAACTTTTTACTGTAGACGAACTCATAGAGAAAACAATGAGTGGAGAAGTCTACTTTAATTTTGACTCTCTTGGACTGTTTTTATTGAAAAATTTTCTTGATGCGGCAAAAAAATAAGTCAAGAGCAGCGCAATAAGTTCACTAAACTTCAGTGTTTTTGTAATTTAACTGCCTTTAAATGAATTATTTGATTGAAAGCACGTATTTTCTCACTAGAATATTGCCATACCTTTAGTAATCACCCACTAACATAAAAATAGGAGATGCAGATGTCTAAAGATCAAGAAATGCTATTAGTTGGATCAAAAACAAAAGAAGCTCTTAAAGCTACTGGACTTAACGTTTCAGGTGAAGCTCTAGAAAGATTAAATGAAAGAGTTCACAACATGATTAAAGATGCTCAAGAGCGTTGTACAGCTAATGGAAGAAAAACTGTTAAAGCAACAGACTTCTAATTAAAAAAATAAAAACAGACCACTTGTCTTCAAAAGCAAGTGGTCTTTAAAATGCCGTGACAGATTCAAACGAAATAAAATCAAAAATAGAAAATCAAAAAACAGAATGTCTTTGGACCGATCTTGAACAAGAAGGTCTTACTGAAAAAGTATATCTACTCGACTACGATGTTGATCTTGTTGAAGTGGCCGCAGCGATGGTGGAAAATAACTCTCGTTTGATCAAATCCCTGATAGGAGATGGCCTATTATACCCTCCAACAAAAGAGGAAATTGACTCTTTTCTCGATCATGAGCTGCTTTTAAATACGATCAAACTTGATTCTCATACATTGATTCAGCTAAAAACTCGAAACTAACTAATTAAGATCATCATCGTCATTGAATAATTTATAGGCTATAAACAAATTAAGGTTATAGGAAAATGACGAAACCACAATTTACGAGAAAGATAAAAGATAACTGGCCATGGCTTCTCTGGGCAGCAACTACAATTGCCAATGTGACGACTTCTTATTCTGCTTTTCAAATGAGGAACTCATTTGAAAGCCAGCTGAAAAACTTAGAAATTATTGGTCTTAATGTTGGTGACTCACTCTATTTTATTATTTCCATCAATATTCTTTCTTCTCTTTGCTGTTTGGCCATCGCCTACTTTTATGTAAAAACCCAAAAAAGAGATAAAGTTAATCAATACCGTCTAAACCTAATGTCGGAAAAATTAATGGAGCTGCAATTAAAAGAGCGGCAGTCAATCGCAAGAGATATTCATGATGACCTTGCTCAAAATGTAGCTGCTCTCAATTTAAATCTCCATTTACTAAAAAAAATATCTCCCCCTCAAAATGAAAAACAAAATGATGCTTATGGGAGTTTAAAAGCTTGCATTGATCGTTTAAGTCGAAAAATATCGCATATTATTTCAGAGCTCAGAACACCTGATTATTCAAACCCTAATTTTTTTGAAACGCTAGAAGAGCTGATTCATGAATATGAAATGATCTTTGGACTTAAAATTCATACCTATATTGATATTGAAAAAGGTATTTCAAATCAATTTACAAGAGAGAACCTCTATAAAACCATTAAAGAAGCGCTTAATAATGTTTGTAAGCATTCAAAGGCCAATCAAATTAAAATACATATTGCGCAAGAGAATAATACTCTTCAAACTATAGTAGAAGATAATGGCGTTGGATTTTTAGATGAATCCAAAAAAGATACTTTTGGACTAAAAGGTATGCAAGAAAGAGTTGATCTTATGAATGGTCATTTAGAGATCAACTCAGAAGCAGGCGCTGGAACAAGAGTAAAAATTGCGGTACCACTATAATATGAATGCAGAAAAAATAAAAATTGTACTAGCAGATGATCACTCAATGGTAAGAGATGCTCTCGCTCAGGTTCTGCAGGAAACAAATCAATTCGAAGTATTGGCAACAGCTGGCGATAGCTTAGGACTTGAAAAAGCACTAAAAAATAAAGGTATCGAAATTCTTTTAATAGACTATAGTATGCCTGGAGTTGACTGCCTAAAAGTCACAGAAGATATCGTTAATAATAAATCTGGAATACGCATTCTCTTTTTTAGTTTTAATAAAAATGCTAGCTACGCAGTAAAGGCCTTAAATGCAGGGGCGCTCGGTTATGTGGTTAAGTCTGATGATATCGACGAGTTGATTTTAGCTCTCAAGAAAGTTTATGAAGGAAAAAGTCACGTTTCTTCATCTATTAGTTCTGAAGTTATTCAAAAGCTCACCACCACAAGTGCCAAAAAAGAAGGCTTAGAACAACTCTCCCCGAGAGAATTTGAATTTATAAGTAAACTCTCCGAAGGTCATTCTTTAAGTAATATTGCCTTATTAATGGGTATCAGTACCAGTACAGCTTCTACCTATAGATCACGTATTTTAGAAAAGCTAAATCTTAAGACAACTGTAGATCTTATAAAGTTTGCTCTTGATCACGGGATCAAGTAATATCATTTAATGCAATCTAGATCTTATCGTCCAGAGATTGACGGTTTACGAACAATCGCCGTTTTGGCCGTTATTATTTATCATGCACAGTTCCTTTTAAACGGAAGTACTTTCTTAAAAGGTGGCTATATTGGTGTTGATGTCTTTTTTGTCATATCTGGCTATCTCATTTCAAGAATTATTTTTAAAGAGATTGATAAAACTAATACTTTTTCTTATTTGAATTTCTATATAAGAAGAATTAGAAGAATCATTCCAGTCCTCTTCCTCGTTATGATTGTCTCAACAATTCTGGCTTGGTTTATATTAATTCCATCTAGATATATAGAGTTTTCAAAGTCTATTATCTATTCTATTGCTTTTTGCTCAAATATTTTCTTTAATCATGCTGGACAAAATTATGGGGCAGAAGGAACTGACTTAAGTCCTTTTCTACATACGTGGTCCCTATCTCTCGAAGAACAATTTTATATTTTTTTCCCACCTTTTATTTTATTTTGCTGTAAAAAACTTAAGAAAAAAGTTTTACTAGCGATTGTTTTAGTAATTGTTTTTAGCTTCTTTTTTTCCATCTGGTATACAAACACAAATCCTTCCGCTAGCTTTTATTATTTAACATCTAGAACCTGGGAGCTACTT
The DNA here is from genome assembly GCA_030425045.1 of bacterium. Taxonomy (GTDB): domain Bacteria; phylum Bdellovibrionota; class Bacteriovoracia; order Bacteriovoracales; family Bacteriovoracaceae; genus JAUHVL01. The sequence goes on along the minus strand of JAUHVL010000007.1, from coordinate 5,195 downwards.
GCAGGAACGCTTATCGCCTATCTCGAGGTAAAAAAATATAAAAAGCCTAATATAAAAAAGCCAAGCTTGTTAACCCTGACTGGCTTAATTTTATTAGTTGTATCGTTTTTTATATTTGATAAAAATACTGCTCACCCAGGTTTTTTAACTTTAATACCGATAGTAGGCACTTGTCTCATTATCTATATAGCAGATGGACAAGATATTGTTTCAAAGCTACTCTCAACAAAACTTTTCGTTTCTATTGGGTTAATTTCATATTCTCTTTATCTCTGGCATCAACCATTTTTTGCCTTTGCGAGAATGACTTATCACAACTTAGGTAACCTAGAAAAAGTTTATCTTATCATCTTAACTTTTATCTTTTCATTAATATCTTATTTTGCCATTGAAAAAACATGTAGATATAAAAACATCATTTCACACAAATGGCTTTTCAGTATTCTAGCATTATTAACAATTACTCTTTTGTGGTATCACAATAGAGCAATTAGAAAAAATGGCTTTGTAGATAGACTCCCCTCTATTGTAAGGGACTCATTTGATAGTCAAGCTGGTAGAAGAACATATGCCAAAAACCTAATTGCAACTTTAGATCAAAACTACAACATCGATGACTTGAAAGAGTCAACCATTCATTTAGTTGGTGACAGTCATATGGGAAGCCTTCATATTGTCTTTGAACCTTTCTTTAAGCAGCATAACTTCAATTATCATTTTCATGGCCAAATGGGCTGTGTTTACCTCAAAGACTTTGACTTGATAGATCGAAAAACTGGTCTCATTAAAAGTTTTTGCAATAGAGAGTACCAACAAAAAAGAACCAGTGAGATAATTAACAGCCAAAACCCCATAGCAATAATTGGTGGTCGCTTTCCAATGTATTTTAACCAAAAGCCCTATGATAACGGCGAAGGTGGTATTGAAACCAGTGAAGACTGGAATATAATGAAAGGCGATGTCTCCCTTGAAAAAGGAATCATCTCCTCAATTCAAAACCTGTTAGATAATAATGTCAGAGTCGTTCTTCTTTATCCTATACCACCTGCAGGTTGGCATATCCCAAACATTATTTATCAGAAGTTTAAAACGATAAAAGGAAAAACTGATATCAATAAAGTTCAAGATTACTTTCAAAAAAATAGAGTTACGACTTCTTATGAAAACTATAAGAACTTCTCAAAGAAAGTTTTCGATACTTTTGATCAACTTAATCACCCTAATCTCATAAAAGTTTATCCTCACAAACTTGTTTGCAATACTATCTCTCAAGGCCGTTGTGAAACCCATAACACAAACAAAGTGTTCTACGATGACAGCAATCACCCTTCTGGAGTTTATTCTATTAAAATTTTAAAGCAGGTTTTAGAAAGTCTTGAAGAATAAAATAAGGCCAGTAAAACTGGCCTTACAAAATAAAAGAATTTTAAATTAATGACTAAAACGGAATATCATCAGCAGTGAAGTTTGAATCTGTTGAGATATTATAATCTTGATTCATCATTCCACCGTTATTACTCATTTCAGGTCCGGCTGGTTGCTGAGAAAAAGAAGCATCACCTTGTGACTCTCTCGCTTGTCCACCTAGAAATTGAATATTTCTAGCGTTTACTTCTGTCATATATCTTTTTTGACCAGATTGCTGATCATCCCAAGAACGAGTTTGAAGTGAACCTTCAACAAAAACTTGTCTTCCTTTCGCTAGATATTGATTACAAAGTTCGGCCAGTTTTCCCCAAACAACAATTCTATGCCATTCAGTTCTCTCTTGCTTTTGACCAGACTTATCTGTCCAGCTTTCAGAAGTTGCAATTGAAAAGTTGGCAACAGCTGCACCAGAAGGTGTGTACTTTAATTCGGGGTCCTGTCCTAAACGTCCAATTAGGATTACTTTGTTAATACTCATAAATGTTCTCCCTTTTTTTCATAGTAGGTAACCGAGTTTAATAACCTACTAAAACAATCTATTTTAAAAACGGTAATAAAGCTTAGCCCGTTCATAATTCATATGCCAAGCTGATTTATTAAAAGAATTTTAACTTATTGAAAGTGTGAAAGCACCATGAATAGGCGGTTTAAGCTTGATTGATCGCTTCAGAATCTGACTCATCAGATTCCGGACTTTTAGCTTCCCAAAAATTGTGAACGAGCTTTTTTGCCACCTTCACATCCCGTTTATACCAAGATGCATCAAACCCACAATGAGGACAGGGGATCTCTTTTCTGAAGAGTAACCTTCTAGCCCCTTCAAATCCGGCCCAGAAAATAAAAAAGGAAAAGACTGATCGCCCACTCATTATCGGCCATAGCACCATTGAAGTGACTACCGTAAGCATACTAATTTGGAGGTAGTTTTTTAGCGTGAGGTGTGGGTTTGTGGTGATGGCCCTTTTTGTACGACACAACGGACAGAAGAATTCCATTGCAGGATTTTTATAACGATAAGTTCTACTTTCAAGCGGTCTGTAATTTATCTTCATTCTCTTACCCATACACTCCTCACTCCATTATACCGTTAGCAATCCATTGCTAAGAAGCCGGTAAAAAAGGTCCGGGGGGACCCCTCGGTCCCTCCGGCAAGACAAATCCGTTTGGCTTACCAGAGCTTTCACTCAAGTAAGAAGACTTTGAATATGCTTGAAGTGAATTTCGAGTAATCAACGTTCCACATCCATGGTCTCGAATAACCCCATGGAACATTATTACCCTTTCAAGTTTCGTTCCAACACAAAGCACAAAAATTCCAAGGGTTACAAATGGTGCTCAATATATGACACTAGTACCATAAAGAACCGTAACCGAGCGTTTTGCTACATTGATAGAGAGCGGTAAGGTTTTTTTAAAATTCGACACACATGAAAATAAAAAAAAGTTTAAAAGAAAAAGGTCAGATAAGTGTATTCCTTGGAATATCCGTCATGGTTATCATTGGCTTTTTAGGCTTTGTGATCAATGTCGGTCTCTTTGTTAAAGCAAAAATCAACCTTCAAAATGCTGTCGATGCAGCCGCTTATTCTGGTGCCGCTGTCCAAGCGAGACAATTAACAAATATTGCTTATCTCAATTTCGAACTTCGTAATACTTTTAAAGAGTGGATGTTCAAATATTATGTCCTTGGCCAAAAGGGAATTGAAGCAACAGAGCTTGGTAAAATTAATGATGGAACATTAAACCCCGGTGGCATGAATTTTAGGTTGAGACCTTTTTATAAAAACCCTGCTGATCCAAAGTTTGATTCAACTGCATTTGATCCTTTTAATGTTCCTTCAATTTGTATTCATTACGGTTCACCTCATAATATTTGTGAAATCGTTTCTGTTCCCGGTCTTCCCAGGTTTGATACTGTTGGCCTTCCCTCAATTTCAAAACACCACGAAGAGTTTCTCAATAGTATTGTGCGAACAAAAGCAGAAGATTGTTCAGCGAGATCAAATATTAATTTAGGGGCGGCCATGCTTTGGGCCTATGGAACCGCACAAAATAGAATCTTTACCGACGTACCTCAAATTGCTTCATCAAGACCGGGGGCTTGGATTTCGGCCATCGAATTGGCCATCCGTATCCGAAATGTTGAAATGATTATGAATATGTATCCACAAGATCGACCAATTTGTAATAATGCCAACGCTGGAAATTGTACGACCATGGACACTCTTCTTTCTCAGTCTTCTTCTCTTCCGCTACATGAAAGAACAATCAAAGCTTATTTTGCAGGCTTTAGAAATTTATCCGGTGGTCATCTTAAAACAGTTGATGATCCCTTTGCTGGAACGTTTAAATTAACGGAATTGAGACCGGAACCTTTTATTGCAGAAGATGATACTTTGAGTGGTTTTCTCATACCGTTAGAGAGATCTGAGTTTCGCACTAAACATTATGTCGACCTTCAAGTCTATCCTATTAACTATGTAACTTTCTTTACTATGTTTGCTTCAAAATCTGGTGACTTTGATGCATCAACCGCTGAAGAAGCAACCTGCGGCTCTATGAAAGCGGCCCTTCCTGTTCCTGGTTATATTTTAGGCTTTACTAAAAATCATAAAGTGATGACTTATTATCCTGTCAAAGGACAAGCTAAGTTTGTAGGGCTTTTCTATCCGTTTGCTGAAACAGATGGTGTAGAACTCACTGCTTACGCTGCTGCCAAACCGATGGGGGGAAGAATTGGACCGAAGCTTTTTAGAATCGAAGATAATAGAAGAATTTCAGCGAGAGAATCGACAGATAAAAGATACACGGCCAACTATACCAGTACCCTCAACGTTGCTGCTTTAACTCCAACAGAAAGAGACCGAATTGGTGGTCTTCCCCTACCAACAACAGTAAATTTTTGGGCAGATCAATTTGCCAACAAAACTCTCGGTGGAACACCTTCAAATGCATCGAGTAGTTTTTATGTTGTCCCCAATATTATTTATGACTTCACCGATGCGGCGACATTATCAAATTTAAACGTTCAGCAAATTCAACAATTAAATAAAGCGACGACTTTCAATCAAGCTTACACTGTTAGTGTCAGCACTAACGAAAGATCTGGTTTATACAATAAAGAGCAGTTTGAAATCTTTGCTCAGAATCAGGATGCATCAGGGATTCTTGATAGTGACGAAGTTTTACGATCTATTTTTAATGCTAGAAGAGCAACGAGATACGATGCTCTTAATTATATGATTCCTATTATTACCGATACACCCACCACCAATCCTGCAGGAATTGAACATAACTCTTATATCGTCCCCGCTCCAGGAATCACGGGTAATGGTAATGCCGACCTTCAACACTATCATTTATTTGGTCCTCTCTATGGTGATGATGCTCTTTATTCAGAAGTCACCACTATTGTCTCGACAGTACAAAACTACTTGCAGCAAAATGCTTCGGCTTTTAATACTTATCTCCAAGCCCTTGAGGATGTTAGGGATACCATGGTTGATCAATCGAAAAACTTCACCAGAGGTGCCAATGCCTACCAAGATGCTGCGAACTTGATTTTTAATGGCGACACCGCTGTCACGTTTCCTCTTGGCTCTGGGCAATGTAAAAAACTGAGTCTCTCTGAAAAGTTTGCCACATTTTTAATGGCCGATACTGGTAATCGCGGCTGTGGAATTGTTCCGCTTCAAGAAAAGATTGGCGAATATTTCGAGCAGCAAAAAAATGAAGTGAGAGGATTTGAAAACTACTACTTGGCCCCT
>JAUHVL010000035.1 GCA_030425045.1 bacterium | reverse complement strand
AGTTTTCCTCCTTCTAGTCATTCTGCGTGTAATGGTTGGGGTGTCTTCTACCCAAGAATGGGTAGCTACAATGGGCCTTCTTCACTCTCAGGGGCCTTGATGATCGCTTCACGGATGAAGTCGATCTCATCAGAAGTATTTAGGTCTAGTCCATCATCATTTGGAGAAAAATGGCAAATGATTAGCCCAGGAAGTAGTTCATGTTTTAACGAAGGACAAAACATTGGACTTCTGGAAACGATTAAGAATGTAAGAGAAATAGGACGACTCACAAGTGGTAAGTTATCTGGTCATCTATTCGTGGTCTGGAAACCTGTAAGCTGCACTAGAGATATACCGTATATTGCTTCTTCTGCTGCAGCGATAGCAGCAATGAAGCCTATGTGCGTGGGGTTTTAGGAGATTTTATGAGCCAATTAACAATAGAACATAAAGAAACAAGTGAAGAAAAGATTGCCAACTGCGCTCCATATACCTCGCTTTTTAGAGATGCCTTAAAAGAGGCTCATAAGCTCAATGCAAGTGACATACATATCGAGCCTACAGCCGATGGTCTTCAAATTAGGATAAGAGTTAATGGCGATCTCTATACTCATAAAACTTTATGTAACGACCACAGGCAAAGCTTTATTCAGGAAGTGAAAAGGCTATCAAATTTATCAATTGCTATCAGCAACCGTCCACAGGATAGTCGTTTGTCTCTCCCGTCTTGGAAACTGGCACTTAGAGTTAATAGCACACCTACATTGTATGGTGAAAAAGTAGTTCTTAGGCTTCTCGATATGACGACAGATTTTGATTTAGCAACAGTCAATTTAAGTGACGATGTTGTTAATGATTTAAAGGAAGCGTCTAAGGAAAAAAATGGAGTTATTATTGTTTCTGGCCCTACTGGTAGTGGTAAGACACGAACGCTTTTTAGTTTACTCAATTCACTAGACAAAGAACGCAAAAACATTGTTTCACTTGAAGATCCAATTGAGTACACCTTCAAAGGAATTAACCAAATTGAAATCAAAGAACCACTCACATTTGCAGATGGTTTGCGAGCAATTCTAAGACAAGACCCTGACGTTATACTGGTGGGAGAAATTAGAGATTATGAAACTGCTGACCTTTGCTTTAAAGCAGCCGCCACAGGCCACCTGGTAATTTCCACTCTTCACGCCAATAGTGCAACTAAAGTTATCGAAAGGCTCAAAAATATGGGTGTTGAGCAGTACATGATTACATCGAACTTGAAGTTTTCAGCAGCACAAAGACTTGTGAAGAAGCTTTGTGATAATTGCTCCAAGAGAGTTGATAAGGAGGATATAAATAATGTAAAAGATGGTTTCCAACTTGACGGTTTAAGAACGCAAAACCTTCAAGGATGCAAATATTGTAAAAACGGTATTAGTGGTCGTATTCCTGTAATGGAGTATCTTACAAAATCAGAACTTAACAATGCCGAGTTACTAATACCCAAAAAGACTCTCGCTCAAGAATGTATAAACAAAGTCAATAACGGAATTGTTGATTATAAGGAGGTGCTAACCTATGAGTAATTTAATTAGGATTTGCTTTTTGCTTCTCCTAATGTCCCACCAACTCAAAGCAGACGAACTAAGTTTCTTTGAAGATGGAATAAACTATTGGGATAAAGGAAAAAAGAACTAGGAACCACGGCCGCAAACGAGTTCCAAGGTCAAAAGAAAGAAAAGCCAACACAAACAAAAAAGTCGTTTGACTGGTCTAAGTATTTAGACCCAAAGAATGATGAATTTTTCAAAGAAGGCAACTACCAGCCTCCAAAGCCATTTATGGAGCTGGCACGAAATCCAAGTGATAGAAATATCACGAATTGGATTGCCTACAACAAAAAGAAAAATGACCTAAATCAACGCCTGCAAGTCAGGATGCGTGAGTATTTGACCAAAAATCAAAAGCTCACTCCTGAAGTACAAACGATTATAGCTCAAAACACTGTTCAAACTGACACACAATTTGATCCAGCTCGCTATCGAGTGAGAATGTATTTTGATTCAAAATGCCCTCATTGCAAAAGAATGTTCAATACTTTGAGTTCTTTGCAAAGCAAAGGGGTTTACGTCGAAGCACTTCAGATAGACGACGCAAAGGTTTCAAAGAGTCAGTACCCAATTCCAACGAGAAAAGCTTCTAAAGCTGAACTTAAAAAACAAAACATTTCGTCTGTTCCTTACACGCTTATAGCTGATTTGAAAAAGAAAGTTCTCTACCCACCAGTACGAGGGTTTCAAAGCGTTAATAGGATGACGGCATTAATTAAGGAAGGAGAAAAACTATGATCTGCAAAATCTGTCAAACGATCATACCCACAGACAATGAAGGCTATTGCCCTGATTGTTTAACACTAATTGAAAAGGAGGAGCAATGAACATGGTACTTGCTAACTCAATCATAGAAACCAATAGAACTTTAAGTCTTGGTGATGAAGACCCAAGGTTTCCCCATTATTGGTTTTGGTTTCTACTATTTGCAATTCTGGCAACTTCAACTGCATACGCAGGCCCTAGAATACCTGGCGCAGATGCCGCCGACAAACTAGAAGCGGCAGGAACAGTTTTAAGAATTGTAGATACAGCTCTTTTTAAATGGGGAGCTAGGCTCTTTTCAGGGATCAGTATTTTATCTGCTGGTTACAACCTGAAAGAACAACGGTTTGGAGTCGCCATCATCTGTATTATTGCAGCAATTATTTTGGGTACAGCACCTATATGGGTGGAAAACATTTTCTCCATTGGTGGTGGCAACGGAATTTTTAATTAGAGGTAGAGATGCACGATTATTCAGAAATAAGAGACAAACTAGGTCGCAAAGTAAGCCAAACAATAGACTCGCCAATTACTGTATTTGAATTTTGGGAGCTAAATGACGTTTTCATTGCACTTTTTATCATTCTAATTTTCGGAGTCATTTTCTACTCATGGTGGACAATGTTTATTCTGTTGGCCTTTTTTCTTGGAATCGGCCCTGTCATTAAAAAACGAAATAATAAAGGCGTATTTCTGCATTGGCCCTACAGCAAGCTAAACATGAGTCTACCAGCTCTAATTAATCCAAAGGGAAAACGTAAATATTCAGACTAACAAAGGAGTCACTATGTCTAAGAACAATGAGAAACAAACACAAAGTAAAGGAGGAGATTACTATGCAAGAAGGCCTATTGAAGAGATCAAAGCTTTTAAATCTAAAGATGGAAAATCATTCGTTGTCCAAGTTATTAAAACTTGCATTTTTCCGATTAACTATGCTCATGCAATCGTTACGAATGAAAGTCCTTACAAGGATGGAGCCTCTGAGGAAAAAGTATCACGAAGTGAGCAGTAACATGATTGGAGCAATGGAAAAAGGGATCGAGGCAGCACAAGTATCCACGCCCCCCGTAGGAAGCTACGAGGGTGTGGACTTGACTGTTATGCCAAAATATCTCTGTTTTAAGGCAGCCTTGCTAAAAGAGAAATTACTACTTAAAAATCTTATTCTTCTGCTTATTGGTATGTTCGCAGTTTACTTCTTTGTGAGTAGACATGAAATTGGATCACTTTATACCCAATTGCGTGAAAAAGAATATATTCTCGCACCTGGCGTTGTTGATTTTACTCCTGCCTCTCCTCAGACTGTGACAGATGGTTATGTTGAAAATGCTGTAATGTCTTTCTTGAGGACTCTTGGGAATACTAATCCTGTGAACATTTCCGAGCAGTACACTGAGCTTTCACAGTATATGTCACACGATTTAAAAGTTCGTTTTGACATGGAAACTGCCGATTGGATTGAAACTGTAAAACTTGAAAATATCTCAGAGGTATTAAAAGTAACAGATAAAGAGATTCAGTCAGATGAAAGCGGTCATTATAAGGTAGTCGCAATTACTACTAGAGAGAGGTACGCAAACAATGAGTATCTTGGAAAAACAGATGAAGTAATTGAGATGGTAATGAGTTTAATTCCACCAAAGCAAGGTAAAAAGTGGTTTCTTCAAATCAATTCACTAACCAGAACTGATGCAAATTCCTTTAGAGGGAAAGAAATTCAGTCTAAACCAAGAAAAGTAACGAGGTAAATATGATAAAACACTTTATCTTATTATGTTTTGGTCTAATGCTCTCAGTAAATACCTTCGCAAAGGATATTTACTACGGCACTGGCCCTGAACTTGTGAATATCTCAAAAGAGACAATCTTTAGGTTTCACAAACAAGTCAGAACAATATCTCAGGCCCATAGGTTTGAGATTAAACCAGCAGACCCCGATGATCCTGACTATTCTGTACTATCAATTCGCCCAAGATTCGCAAAAGGAACAAGGAAAGTAGCTTTTGTTCTTAGTGATGGAACGGTAGTCACCTTAAAACTAAGGATAGTATCTAAGAGTCGTAATACTGATCCATTTTATGATCTAAAGCCCAAAAGTATGTTGATTGAAAGATCGGAAAAGAATCTACCCGTCATCACAGTCATGGACTTTATGAAATCAATGGATAAAGACGCAAGTATTGTCGGCTACAAACGAGAAGTAAAAAGTAAATGGGTATCTACGGGTAACATTAAAGGAGTTTCTGCCAAACTTGTACGATTGTATTCAGGGAAAGACTACAAAGGTTATGTCATTGAACTCAGAAACCGTTACAAGACAAAGAAATACGAGATTAATGTAGATAAGCTCAAGTTTAAAGAAGCATCCCTAGCAATAATCTCTCTCGTTGACGATTCAATACTTTTACCTAAAGGAAAAGGCAGTCACAAAACACTGCTTAAGGTAGTTGCAAAGCCAACTGCTTCTATCAGTGACATCGCTTTGCCAATTTCTGTAATCATTGAAAAGAAGGAAAAGAAAATATGAAGTCATTAAACGAAATGATGCCTAAAAACTTTTCAAGGTCGTTTTCCGACATAAAAGAGTTTATTTTGGGCAATAAGAAGACTCAAATTTGGATCGCTCTGTTTTCTGTAGTTAGCTTAATCTACGTTGTCAGCAAAATGTCAGAAACAAGTACAGTTGTTTACCGAGATTATCAAAAGCCCAATTTTTCAGAAGGACGGATTCTTGGTAGCCAAACATCAACCTATTTGAAAAGTAAGGAAGCACAGCTAAACAAAGCTGCAAGAAGGATTATGGTAGAAAACAAAGCTCTGAAAGATCGAATGGTTTTGCTTGAAAAAAGGATGGAAGCAAAGTCCTAGCACCACGGCCGCAAACGAGTGCAAAAAAGGACAACCAAAATTCTGTTAGCAAAGCCCAGGAGCCTAAAAGCAGTAATGGGCAAAAACCTGAAGAAGTAAGACTTCATGCAACTGATGGGAGTATTCCAACTTCATCAGTTAAACCTAGTAATGCTTCTTTTAAAACCAAAGCAACGAAAACCCGTCGTCGCTTTAGTGGGCCTGGAATTATCTCATTTCCTGTTAAACATAAGAGAAAGGTAGAAGGTGTAACTCTTCCAACAGGAAGTTATGTAAAAGCAAAGTTAATGACAGGCATAGATGCCCCAGAGGGTAAAACATATCCTGTCTTACTTGCACTTGACTTCTCTTATGTAGGCCCCAATAAGCACAAAGTTGATCTATCAGGCTGCTTTATTATTGCTAAAAGCTCGCCGTCAATGGCAACCGAAAGAATCAACTTTCAAGCTACAAGACTCTCTTGTGTATCAAAGAAAGGAAAATTCTTTGAACGCAAGATCAGTGGTTTTGTTGCCGACAATTCTGACAACACATTTGCAGTTAAGGCCGAACTTAATTCAAAACAAGGTCGAGTCGCAAAGATGGCCTTCTTAAAATCAGTGGTTGATGGCATAGGTGAAATCATCACTAGAAAGGCCAAAAATATTGGTGGCAAGAATCCAGACTCAGCCAATGTGCTTGTTCAAAATGGTGCTCAAGGTGCAGCTTCAAGAGTTAGTGACTGGTATCTAAAACAAGTCACATCACTAATGCCAACCCTCTCAGTCAATTCAGGTCAAGACGTATGGATCGTCATGCAGGAAAAAGTTCTGCTGCCTAATGACTTTTTTAGAAAAAATGAAAGGAGAAATAGTAATGCGAAAGTATTTTCATATCTTACTCGTATCATTGATTAGTGCTTTTGCTGTGAGCTGTGCTCACAACTCTGCAAAAGAAGGAATCCTTGAAAAACGTGCTGGCTACGGAAACGAGCCTCAAGAACAGAATATTCCAAAGAAAGTTACTCGAACCAAGGGAAAGGTAAAGAAAGCATGGCTTCATGCTCACGAAATGCCAACAGGTGACTATTTTGGTGGAGCCTGGGTTTACCTCCTTGTTGAAGAAACACAATGGACATTTCCAGAAGGTCAAAATGGGAGGTAATCAATTGGAAGCTCAGAATCTTTTAAAACCTATTGAAAGTGCTCTTTCAAATCGCTTTGAACTGGCAGATGCCTTGTTCAAGCGATCAGAGTCACTGAGTAAACTTCTTCCATATAGCGAATATGTAGAAGCATACAGAGTTTTTGTTAATAAGGACGGTAGCTTTGGAGTCGTATTAGAGGCCGACCTACTAGAACACGAACCGATGGTAGGAAAAGATATTGTAAGAAGCGTAGAATCTTTTAAGTCGCTTCTCAATGTTCCTGACAACTGTGTTTTACAGTTTCTTTTCGATCAGTCCTATATCTCTAAGCAAGATAAGTATTGGGACAAAATTCTAGCTGAGTATAAATATCCTCACCCTGTTTCAGAACTCCTATTTAAAGAGAAAGTTAATATGCTTCGGGAAGAATGTAACTCAGGAAGTGAGTTATCTCCAATGAAGCGAAAAGTCTTAATCTCTATTAGGAAGTTCCCAGAAAAAGCAGTTGTAGCCGAGTGGAAAAGATCAATAGCAAAAGGAGAAAAACTTCTATTTGATGAAATGAGCGAGTTTGTTAGGCAGATAAAGTATTTTACTGATGGAATTAAGCAGTACATAGAAAACTCTAAGATTCCTCTGAAAATGCTCGATGCTCAAGGGTTAATCACTCACGCTAGACAGTTCTTTAACCCAAAAGAGTATTACAGACGAGATTTTGCTAAATACAACAAACATTTGCCTATATCAGACCAACTCATCTACAACAGTCCGACTTTGGATTACAAAGGAATTGAAAGAGAAGGAATAAAAACAAGAACAATAACTTTAAAGACAAGTCCTCAATTTGCTTACGCAGGAGGAATGGCCTATTTCACAAAGTTAAAGTTCCCTTACAAGCTGTCCCTTAACTTTAGTTTCCCATCTAAAGCTTCTGTAAAGAAGTTTTTCTCGATTAAAGAGTTCTTTCTTGAGAATGGAACAAACGCTAGAGCAAAGGTTCAAAAAAGTGAGGTTAAGCACACACAAGAACGATTACAAAATGGTGAAAAATGCCTTTATCTCACTTTTTGCATCGTGATTGAGGGTGAAAAAGAAGAAGAGTTAGCTCAAAGAACAAGAGAGCTGGTTAATATTTTCCACAATGAACTTCAATGCGAGGTCATTATTGAAGATGAAATTGGTTTGGGCCTTGCTTTAAATACTCTTCCGTTAAACTATTCACCAGAAGCAGACTACTCCTCACAACGATACATCAGAATCCTACAAAATGATGCGATCATGTTTTTGCCATTGTTTGATTCTTTTAAAGGGCTTGATAATCCACTACAGCTATACATTTCAAGAGAAAAGAACCTAGTTCATTTTAACCTCTTGGAAAATGAGACATCAAACCACACTGTTGTTCTTGCAGATAGTGGTAGTGGTAAATCAGCTTTTATTATTGATTGTATTCAATCTGCTAAAAGGCTTGATCCTGAACCACTGGTTTTCGTGATTGATAAAAAGTCCAGCTATAAAGGAGTTGTTGGGCCTTATCATGGTGACTTAACAATCTTTGATCCAAACAAAGAGATGCCATTTTCGCCGTTTAGAGGTGTCTTTGATGATGCAAAGGTAACATTTCTTACTCATCTTCTCACTACAGGGATAAATCTTACTTCTCCTAATTTCAATATTGAAAGTGAGCACGTTACCAGTATTTCAAAAGCTCTAAAACACGCTTTTATCAAAAAGAATAAAGAAGCTGGTACTACTTATATTGATGGAGAGCTTGTTCGCCGAGAATCTGTAGAGGAAGTAGAAGTCACAATGGATGACTTTATTGCTGCGTTAGCGAGTCTCACTTCTGACCCTGAGTTTGAGAAAATGAAGGATCAAATCGACCAGCTCTTAGTTAAACTCAAGCCGTTCTATGGTGATGGTAATTATGCAAAATACTTTCGTGCTTCTGCTAACCAGAAGAAAAACGACTCAACAACTCTTTTTGTATATGACCTAGACGCTTTAACTGATGAAAAACTTCAGGTCTTGATGACCATGAGTGTAATCGAAGAAATCAGAAGCTTAATTAAGCGTCCAGAAAATCAAGAACGTGGTGGTTTCATTGTAATTGAAGAACTTGGGATGCTTGGCAGAGACAACCCTGTTGCCAAAAAGTTCATTGTTGATGCTGCCGAGACATTCAGGAAGCTTGGTTTTTGGCTTATTGGCCTCACTCCCAGACCTCAAAACTATTTTGAGCTTGAGGCAGGAAAGGCTATGTGGGCCGTTGCAGACAACTATGTTTTCTTGAGAATGAATCCTGACAACGTAGATTATCTTCAGAAAAATTCAAAGCTAATTGATGAAGCTAACTCTCAGATCATTAAGTCACTCACTGTTAAAAAGGGAAAGTTCACAGAAATTTTCTATACGAACAAGGATAAGTCACGATCAGGAGCATTTCGCTACTACCAGACAACTTACGACAGATGGCTTGCACCGACCAACAACGAAGATTTAGTGACCTTAGAAAAGGCCATTGAGAAGTTCAAAGGCAATGCCTGGCAAGCACTTCTATATGTGGTTTTAAAAGAAAAACATGATCCAGAAGAAGGAGTAAAAATTGAAAATTATAATACCATTCCTAGCAATTTTTCTGAGTACGTCAGTAAAAGCGAAGGACTTTAATTATAAACATAGCTCTGAATTGTCTTCTTCTGACTACTTGTTTAAGGAGCGAAGCAATCAGAACGATTCTGTTTTTGACAATTACCAGACTATTGAGTTGGGCTTCAATCTTGGGATTGGTGCAGACTGTGGAAAGGTAGATTTCAAAAGCACTCTTCAAGGAACTTTGAAGAACTTACTTGATGCAAAATACTTTGAGTCCGTTGGAAATAGTATCCTTGCCGCAAGTCCGATGCTCTTAACTTGTTACTTCAGTCCTACATGGTGTTCGATTCTCAAGCACACTAGAGTTAATGCAAATTTTCTCTCTAATATGAGACTCGATCAATGTGCCTTGATAGACAAATATGTAGACAACAGAACTGATGATTTCAAAAAAGAGCGTCAAGAGTGTGTCCATAAAGCCATTCAAAGAAATGGTGGAAATATGGAAAATGCCATGAAGGAATGTCAGTCAGGATCAAACTACTCAGTTGATCTAGCAAATTGGGCTGGAAGTCGTTTTGGAGCTAAAGCAAGTAAGAATAAACTCATTGAGTCTTCAGCTCAGTGGGCTGGCTTTAATTCTAGTGAAGCACAAAGAACAGTTGGGCTTTTAAAAGCTCTAGTTGGCGATACTGTCATTGGTAAGGGACAAGTTTCAGTTGAGTATGGGCCTAGAAGAAAGGCAATTACTCCCCGAACTAGGCTGTATGAACTTGAAAAAGATACCTACGAAAGCTTGTGCAAAGGATTGCTAAAAAAAATTGATAGAAACAACAATAGACTTAGCCTAGACCGCCTTATTAGCCAGGATGAATTGACGAAAGTTGGTGGCAATAAAACTGAGCCTTATGTTGATAGACAAACACTTAGATACCTCTCTTACTTGCCGTTCATAAAACGAGGTTCTTATTGCCGTAAACTAGCGTCATCTATCGCTATGACTAAGTTTTCCGACGAAATGAATCAGTCATTGGATATGCTCAACATATTAGAGCAAAACCCAAATCTACCAGCTAAAAGAAAAGATGAGATCGCAGACAAAAGAAAGAAGCTGAAAGATTCCATTGATTCAACACTTCAGCTTCAAGAGGCGAAAAACACCCCACTCAACACAGTAGTCTCTCAAATCACCAAGGAAGGACGTTTCTACCAAGGCAAGGCAACAGAGAGGACTTTCGACAACGAGGCCAGCAGAATCAATTCTGAGCGTTCTCAGGGCGAGTTCTTTGACTGTTCTGACGGTATTCTTTGCGATCAGGGAGGTCAGTAATGTTTAGTAACACTGCCTATGAAGCTCTTTATCAATACCTTGGTCTGGAGCTTCATTCTCAATTCATTTCTGCCATAACCTCAGAAGTTTTCTTCAAGGCCGTTGTTTTGATTATCTTCGGAGTAATTTTCTTCGTTACTACGATCAAGTTCTTTTCTAGGTATATGCCAAACACTCTGGTTTCAAAGAAGCACATTCCACTTTCTGCGTTCTTCAAAATCATCTTTTGCCTGTTTCTTGGTCTGGCACTTTTAAGAGTTGGCTCAAATACAGGTGTAAAAAACTACTATGGAGATTCGTGGGCAGATAACCCTTATATCAAGACCAGATATGGTGATGTAAAGGATCAAACAAAGGTTAGCTTTGTCTTCGATTTACTTAGCCGAACTGCTGAGGAATCGAGCGCGTTTCTTGGGCGAATTATCGACAAAATAATGGCAAAAAGCCACTCCCAATTAGGAGCACCGAACTTCTTTTACAAAGCAATAATGTATTCAGGAACAGCGACTATCAAAGATAAAAACTTGAAAGAGCTGGTTCACTTTTATACTGAAAACTGCTTTGAGAAAGCTTTACCTTTGATTGGTGACGCTAGATCAAAAGACAAGCTAAATGCCTTTTTCAATCAGGAAAGTGGTTTAGATCAGAAGCTTTCTGAAATCGAAATCAAAACAGAAGAAGATACTCCGTACAGTTGTCTTGATGTAAAAAACGAAGTCAGAAGTCAACTCAAGCAATATGCCATAAATCATCATGTGCGTTTCATTCGTTCAAGCGGAAGACACGTTTATCCAATTAAAGATGAATCTGCACAGAACCTACACATGGCAAATATGCTTGTGAACCACTACCTAGATAACAAAGAGTCTGTCATGGGTATTATGAAAGGCTCTCAGCTCCCAGGAACAACAGGAAGAGTATTTCAGTATCTTAACAGACTATTCTCATTTGATGCTGTTCTTTCAATCTTTGGATTCAAAGAAGGTCATGGAGCATCTGAGGCAGCAGCTAGAAGTCAGAGCTTCAGTGAGCACTTGGCCCGCGCCCCTCATGTTGCTGGGCTACTGAAACTTGCGTTGGTTGCAGTTTTTCCTTTCCTAATCTTTTTTGTAGTTGCTGGAAAGTGGAAGGTCTTAATCTACTGGTTTGTGATTTACTTCTCGGTACTTCTTTGGACTCCACTTTGGATTTTGTTCTATCACATAATGACAAGCATAGCTCAATCCACAGAAGTTATGCACGAAATCGGTCAGTTTTCTGATGGAATTTCGCTTTATGGAGCAAAGCTAATTTCATCAAGAATGTACTACTTCTACAGCATCTATGCCTGGGTTCAACTGCTAGTTGCAACCCTAACTACAGGAACGGCTGTTTTCTTCCTTAGACCACTACTGATGGAAAACAGACAAGAAGTAGCACCAGAGTTTCTTGGTGATGCGAAGAATACTGCGAGCACTGCTACTACAGCAGTTAAGGCAGTGGGAGCTGTATTATGAGCAAGAGTTTAGCGAATGAAATGAGCGTATGGGAGCAGCGAAGCTGCTCCCAAGGGGGTTTGGGGGCTTGCCCTCAACAAGTAAAAAAAGGGCCTTTGCCCGTACTCCGTAGGAGTTTTTTTGAGGACATTGATATCAATGTCCATACTTGCATGAAAAAAACTACACCAAATGACCAAACCATACCTCAAATTAACAAAGGAAAAAAAGATGAGACAAACTAAGAAAACGAAAGCGACAAAACTAAAATTAATAATACTAATAGCAATGATCTCAATTACTACAGGCTGTGCAACAAATAGTCGCCACAAAGGATTAGCACTAAAAATAGTAAAAAATAACAACGTGATTCTAAAGCAAATTAAAAAAGAACGATCTAGCAAAACGATCTCACCGATTATCAAGGATTCACCTGAACTTTTAAGAGCAGAAAAGAGACTTTTAACGGCTATAAACGCCGTCATTGAGTCAAACGATTCTCTCAAAAAGGAATTTAAAAATAAAAACAAAAAGGAGGTACGAAATGTTGAAAGAAGATAACGAAATTATCAAACAAGATAATTTAATGAAAGCAATCGGAAAATCTGAAGTGCTAATTGAGCAACATGAAGAAGCACTGGAAGAAGCTGAAGAAAAAACAGAAGACATTGAAGGATGGCTAACTGTCTTTTTGAAAGCTATCAAAAACGTAATTTTAAACTAACACCCCAAGGAGCCTTTATGAGTAAACAAGAACAACTAGAATTACAAATAGGTGGATCAACTTGCGTGAGAATGTCGTCACACGAATATTCACGAATTAGAAAGGAAAGTAACAAAACAGGAAAATCAATACCTGAACTTTTAAGAGAGTCCTATTTCAGCACACCTCCCAGGAAAGTTCTCGTTAACAAGGATGACTTAGCGGTTTTGCGAAAAGACATTAACAAAATTGGAAACAATTTAAATCAGGTAGCGAGAAAGTTAAATGCTGGCTTTATGCACGGATGGAGTAACACTTTAGATTTAGTTTTAGAGCAATTTCAAACTTTAACAAACCAAATTCATTACGGCTATGGCGTACATAAAGGTTAAGTGGAGAAAAGACATTCCTAAAAATAAAGAAATGTCTGCCAAAGATTATGAGACATATTTACTTAAAGATAGAGGAACAGAGCTAGTGACAAATTGCCACAACTGCATTGAAGGAAATTCAATAGATAAGTTTGAAACAACTCAAGCTATGTTTGGAAAAAATAAAGCTCGAAGAGGACAAAATCTGAATGTGGCATTTGAGGTAATTCACAGCTTTAGCCCTGAAGAAAGTAAAACCTTATCTGCTGATAAAGTGAATATGATGGGAACGGAATTAGCACAACGCTATTTCCCAAACCATGAATTTATGGTGGTCACACATACTGACACCAATAAGACCCATAATCACATTTTGGTAAATCCAGTTAACGAAGTTACGGGCAAACGTGATGTTATCGACAAAAAAGAACACCTCTACAACCTTCGAGCTATTGCTAACGATATTTCAAGGGAAAATGGTCTTTCTGTTATTAAAAAAACAGACAAGGAAAAAGAAAGAAATATCCCACCGAAGGTTAAAGAAATTCAACGTAGAGGTGGCAAGTCATACCGATTAGACCTTTTTCAAAAAGCTGACTTCGCTCGTAGTTATGCAACAAGCTTCGATGAGTATGTGAGTATTTTGCATGAGCTATCTATCAATGTGGCAATTACAAATAAAAACATCACTTATTACTATGAAGGACATGAGAAAGGAATAAGAGGCAAAAAATTAGGCTCTGCTTATGACAAAGCTGGCCTGGTGAATAATTTCAAATCAAATGATGAATTATTCTCAAAACAACCTCAACTAAGGAGGAAAATTAGAGATGGAATCAGCGATTTCAAAACTGGAAAAGGAGATTCTTTGGGAGTTCCAAGCCCATTACTATTGGGTGGAGGAAATGAACAAAAATCTCAAGAAAAAAATTACGAGTCTTATACTAAAAGCAACCGTCGTGGTGACAGGACTCCTCTTCCTTCAGATGATGCTCTTAGGAACTCTATTATACCTATTAGTGAGATAAGAAAGGCCTCAAATAGTGACATTTTAGAGTATTGCAAAAAACAAAACATTCCGTTCCAAACTAACAAAAATGGTGACACCGTTTTAAAAGGTCGAGAACACATTGTCATCAATGGCAATAGATGGACTAATACAAAAAACAAAACAAAAGGTTCACTAATTGAGCTTGTTAGTCTTCACGATGATGTAAGCTTTTTGGGGGCAATTTCAAAGATTACAGACAACAAAAATCTTCTGCTTCTTGAGCAACACTTTGGCGAAGTAAAAAGACCGTATAAATCTTTTTACGTTTCAACAGTGAATAAAGAAAAGCCTCGAATTGCAAAGGATAAGTTCAAACAGCTACTAAAGCATCATAACATTGACCAAAAGCTTGCTGATGATCTATTCAAGCAAAAGAAGGTTCAAGTTGATAAAAATGGTAGCATTTGGCTTTATTCTGATGAAAACCACAAAGAAGCCATCGAGTACACGAAGGACTTCAACGAAAATTACAATAAAAACTTCTATGGAGACAAAGATTCTCCTTTTACTCACTCTTACAAGAATGAAAAAAGTCTAAAAGTCTATACAGATTTTCTTAGTTTTTTGAAAACTAATGGCAAAAAAGCACTTAATAACCAAACAGGTTCTAGCCTTGTTTTAATGGGATTAGAGGAAAAAGCTTTGCACATTTTCCTGGCGACAAGACCAAACATTAAAAACATTGAGTTTGTTGAGTTTGAAATGAAAGAACACAACATCAACCAATGGAATTTCATAGATCGTCAAAGGAAGCTTCTCAATTCCTACGGGTTTTCTGTTTCAACTGTCAGCTTGAAAGATCGAAGAAGCCGAGAGCAAGAAAAGACAAGAGGCCGAAGCCATGGAAAAGGTCTGGAACTTTAATTTTAAATTTAGGAGTAATAATTATGGAACAAAATAATACATCAAAACCAATCAAAAAAGCCGTCAAGAAAACAGACTCAACAGCAATTCGCTTTGACAAAGCTTTTATGAGACAAATTGCACGTTTAGTAGATAGAGCAAATAAAAAGCCATTTGGCAGAAAGGTAAAGCCAAAAGCAATTCTTGAAAATCTACTCAAATATGCTGATGAGAAACTACTTGAAAATGTGGTCAAACAGGCACAGGAAGACTCCCTTACTCACACTGATAAGAGAGAGCTTTTTCTTAAGGAAAAACTCTCAAAATTCAGTGGTTCTAAGGAGCAATTAGAACTCAAAATGATGGAAGTTTTCGACCAGTATTTGTCACAAAATCCAGTTTAATTTTGTGACATTTTTTTTTGAATTTATGACTGGAATTGGGGCCTTTTATGCTTGGCCAATTAAGGAGAATTTGATATGGTTTTAGATAATTGTCAGGATAATAAAAGTGAAAAAACTGACAGTAATCAGAATGTAAGACATGAAATGTGCGATTCTGATTTGCTCTTTGAAAAATTAGAATGGCTTAACTCAAAAGAAGCTGCACTATTTTTAAGGAAATCTATTGGTGCTTTACGAGTGATGGTTCATAGAGGACAAATTCGCGCTCGTAAGTTTCATAGACGACTTTATTTTAAAAAGTGTGAGTTAAACGAATTATTGGAGACTTCACAATTAACAGGAGGTCTGCAATGTCGGTAAAACAAGTAGAAGTTAACGGCAAGCAATACTGGCGAATGTACGTTTGTGAACGTGCAAAGTTGCCAGGTGGAAAAGTCAAAAAACTTCAAAAGAACTTACTTTTTGAATTAAATGAAAAAGATGTAGCTTTAAGAGAAGAGAAAAGTTGGAAGCGTAAGCTCTTAAAGCAAGCTTCTAAAGCTGAAGGTCACGATCTTGAATTTGGTGAAGTTGTTCACCGCTTTAAGGTTTTTGCTGAAGCTGGTTATATTGGTCGCAAAATGGAGAAACAAACATTGAACGATCATATTAACCGAATCAACCGCCTCTGTGCTCCTTGGATGGACGTAATATGTTCACAACTAACAAGGGGTGATGGAAGGGAGATTCTTAGAGTTGCGAAAGAGAAACACAACGCCAGCATCACTCTACAGAGAAAGCTTAAAACTTCAATTAACATGGTTTTCACCTGGGGAATTGAAGAAAAGCTTATCAAGGGGGTTCACCAAAGCCCTGTCTTCGGTCTTCAAATTGAAGATGATGACGAGACAGAGAAAGTGCCACCCATTTTAACGCTTGCTCAGGTAAAGATACTTTTAGCTGAAGCAAAAGGCGTTAATCACCCTTGGTATCCCATTTGGGCCTTTGCTCTATTAACGGGAATGAGAAGTGGTGAGCTTTTTGCGCTAAAGTGGTCTTCGATTGACTTAGATAACAGGCTGATTCGTGTATATGAATCCTATGCTTGGAGGAAAAAGAAGACAAAAAGCACAAAAGCTGGTTACTGGCGAAACGTACCCATCTCTGACCAACTATTTAAACTCATAGTAGAGCTTAAGGGCCTTACAGGAGATTGTGAATATGTCCTGCCAAGGGCAAATGGTTGGGAGGATGGCTATGCCGCTAAACACTTAAGAGAGTTTCTTAAGAGGCATGGCATAGATGATTATGTTGTCTTTCATACCTTACGCGCTTGCTTTGCCACCCATTTATTAGCCTCTGGTGCGGAACCAGCAAAGGTTATGAAAATTGGTGGATGGAAGGATTTTAAAACTTTTGAGATTTATATTCGTCTGGCTGGTGTTGATGTACTAGGCGTGACAGATAAACTCAAAGTCCTACCAACAGAAGCAGCAATTTTGAACCATGTAAGAGATTTGTATGCAATCTCATCATAGGTTGCTCTTTTCTAAAAATCGCCAAAATGAGTTAAGCGGTCTAATCAGACCGCTTTTTTTAGGTCGCGTCAAAAGTTACTGGACATTACAGCAGTTAGCCTAGACAAGCCTAGAATAAAGTGGGAAAAATGATTATTAACAAGTGGTTACGAAATTATCGTTCGTTTCCACCATTTGTCAACTCAGTCGAACTATTAACCACTAAAAATTTTTTCTCACCGCTCTCTTTCAAAAAGAGGGAGCAGAGATTTCTCTGCCCCCTAATTGTTTCACTTCCCACGTAAAACCAAATCTTAACCTCTTTTTCTCCAACCTCTATCCGATGAATAAGCTTAGCAATCAGCTTTGTCTTCATCGAATCATCCGCCTTATTCAGGCAATCATTCACCAACCCCACAAATTCTCTAAACTCAGCCAGACTACAAGCATCCTCAAGTTCTCTGGCCGGAGTCATCTCACAAATCCGTTTTTCAACTTCCTGCTTTTGACCTGCTAAAGTCTTTAGCTGGCCATACAAAGCTTCTGCCGGAATATCTTCCGGTAGCTTTGCAATCCTTCCCGCTAGATTTTTTTCCTCTTTTTTAATCCTCTCAAGATTTTTCAACAAAAAATCCATTTCTTTTTTAACAGGTGTATTGTCACTTATGTTTTGTGATCTTTGCCAAATTCTCTTTAAAAGCATCTCATCCTCAAGTATTTTCCCGACTTTTTCTAAAACAACAGGCTCCAATTTCTTGGCCGGATAACGCTTTCGCCCCTCGCATTCAAACTCGCCACTTGGATCACATGAAAGCCTTTTTATTTTCTTTCCATGGGCATAATAGCCAACCTTGCCACTATTTCCATGTGCAGACTTTCCAACCAGAGGATCACCGCAATGGGCACAAAAACAAAGCCCTGAAAGCAAATAAGGATACCTCGACTTTGACGGCGACTTTCTACTAAAGCGATTAAGTTTTAAAAGTTTTTGCACTTTTTCAAATTTCACCTCGTCAATGATGGGTTCCCAGCATGCCTTAACCTCTTTGATTTCTCCCTTATCTTTAAATCTTCTTATTCCTAAATAGGTGCGATTATTTAAAAGATAATCAAGACTCGATACCGTAAAACTTCTCTCGTGAATCCTTAATCCTCTCTGATTGAGTACTTTAGCGGTGCTAGCGAGTCCTTCGTTTTGAATAAATAATTCAAAAGCTTGAATCACAATATCCTTTTGTTCTTCATTAATAGCCAGATATCCTTTTTTATCTGGAATTAATTCATAACCAAAGGGGATATTGCCACCATTAAAAAGTCCTCTTTTTGCTCGATCATTCATCCCCTGAGTTACCCGATCTTTTATCATCATCCGTTCATGTTGAGACATTAAAACCCCATGCTGAACCATAAATTCACCCATAACAGTTGAAGTATCGTAGCTCTCTCGAAGTGAAATAAGTCCACATTTGAAAGATTTCAGCTCATCCCAAAATAGACAAAAGTACTTTAAGTTTCTGGATATTCTTGAAAGTTCACTTGTCATAATCATATTGATCTTCTTTGCTCGAATATCTCGTAACATATTTTGATAAGCAGGACGTTTAGTGTCTTTTGCAGAGAGTCCTTCATCACAATAAATATGAACAACTTTTCCAAAAAATTCCTTCTCATTTTTCCTAGAAACTTCTTCTAAAAGTCGTTGCTTTTGATTTTTAATGGAGCCTTCAGGATTTTCTGCCTGCTCTTTTGTGGATACGCGAACGTATAACCCTATTTTGTAATTTGAATCTTTCATGCTGCCTCCTTATTTTTGTAGGAAGACTTGCTTTGACATTTTTCTTGAAACTTTTAGCGTTTGATTGACTAAGAAAGTATAAAAAAGTTCCGCTAGTTCATCAATTATTATTTCTTCTTTTTCACTTTCTATTTTCTTTTTTATCACCAATACTTTATCAATTTGCCATTTTGTCCTTCTTATTTGTCCCTTCTTTAAAGAAGTTTTACTCAATCAAAAATCCAAATTGGAAATAATCTCTAAACCCATCAAAAAAGCCAAACGATTCAATACCCCTATCACCACATAAAAAACAAGGAAGCACTGCGCACATAATTTTGTTTATATTATTCATTAGTTACGCTCCTAATTTTTCAATCCTCCTGTCCTCCCCATAGACAGGGGATAAGACAGGTGAGATTTTATTAAGCTTAATTTTTCCACCTAAAAAATAAACATTTGATTCCATTTCAAATTTTAAAAAGTCATCAATAGTGACAAACATAAACCACGTTTCTCCCTTTAAACTTTTGTACTCTTTTACTAACTCCAACATCTTTTTTCCCATGGAAAGTGTCGAAACAAAGTAGACAATTTTTTCAATTTCTTTTTTCCTCCAGTATGTATCAAACACCTTATCCATTCTTCTTTTACCCTTGTAATTGAGTTCAACTTCAATTGAAGTAAGTCTCTTTCCAGAGTTAAAGCTCATCATACAAATCCAATCAGGGATTTGATCTAGTGTCCTATCTCTTGGATTAGTTTTTTCTGAAACCTTTTCTCTTAAATTAAATGATGATTTAAAATGTCTCGCTATTTTTAATTCTTCGAGTTTAATTCGTACATCATTACACAAAAGATCATGCGTTAGGGAGTTCCTGTTAATCTTTAGTTTTTTAACTCCAAAATGTGCCCGTCCTTTTTCCCCAAGAGTCCATACCCATTCACCAAAATCTGTACGTGCGATTCTCTCAATAATCCTTTTCTTTCTTAGTTTTCTAAGCCTTCTGTGAGCCGCACTTTTATGAACATTTTTAAAAATAAGTTTCCGAATCTGCCCCGTAGATAAAAGTGAATAATCCGATAATGTCTCCAAAAATTTTTGATCCCTACCTGTAAGAATGACTTTCAAAAGTGATAGGCATCCGTTTCGTTTTCAATTTTTTTAGCCGCCGTTTTAACTTTTTCCATATCTTCAAGTTCAGTAATGGCCCGAAGCTTTTTAATTTCTTCAAGCATCACGTTAATTGAAGACTCTTGTTTCTCTAGTTTTCGACTTAAATCGAACGAATAACTTTTTTCTCGATTAAGCTCTTTTTCAAGAGTTGCAATTTTTTTATCCGTTAATTCAAACCATTTGTGATTTTTACCAAGCCATTTAAAAAATGATTCAATCATTAAATAACCTCCATAAAGTAAAAGAATAGTGATAGCTGCTGCTCCGATATAGGCCATAGCTGTTACAAATAGCTTCATAAGAGCAAGAAAAATCCTGCCGAGGTACTGAGATAAACTCAATCCCTTATTAACCATATCACCTAGGGCCGATAAGGTTATAACTCCAAATACTAGGCCACATAAGGCCAGTTCAAACCCTGAACCGTCATTAGAATTATTTGAAATAATCTCTCCTTTTGTTAAATGTTAATAATAAAATTTTAAAACTCCGCCCCCAGTAAAAAGCTCTTTACCTCCTTTGGTTAAATGGTTAATCTGGGTATTCCAATCCATAGAACCTTTTAAAAAAGGCCCTATCAAAAAATAGATTTAAGTTGAAAATTAGGCGCAAAAAAACGTCGGGTCTTAAAAGAGTTTTTAAAGATTAACTCTTTTATTTATTCATTAGGCCCTGTAGACTTACTGAATACGCTTATCAGATCGATTTTCACCGATCATAGACCACTGCTAAGCATTTAGGCAAAATACCTATGCAACGAGTATCAAGACTCGACACTCTATGGCAAGGGCCAAATCTGACTAAATTTATCTTTTTGAATAAATTCAATATATTGAGGTAAATCTTTTTTGAAATACGAGGTATTTAGAACGGGGTCTTTGGTTCAAAAGTTAGAGCGATCTAAGAAAAAGATCGCTCTGGTAACAAGTGATTTAAGGAATTACAATTTTTGAAATAATTCGACTTCGGTCTATTCCCGGTGGAATTATAAGTCCATCGGCTGAGGTGAGGGACTTAAGATTGAGATATCCTCCTATCCTTTCAGGTAATTTAAGTCCATCGGCTGATGTAAGGGAGTCAAGATTGAAACTTCCTCCAATGCTTTCAGGTAATTTAAGTCCATCGGCTGATGTGAGGGAGTTAAGATTGAGATCTCCTCCAATACTTTCGGGTAATTTAAGTCCAGCGGCTGATGCAAGGGAGTTAAGATAGAGATCTCCTCCAATGCTTTCGGGTAATTTTAGTCCATCGGCTGATGTAAGGGAGCTAAGATATAAATTTCCTCCAATGCTTTCAGGTAATTTGAGTCCATCGGCTGATGTGAGGGAGTGAAGATCAAGATATCCTCCTATCCTTTCAGGTAATTTGAGTCCATCGGCTGATGTGAGGGAGCTAAGATAGAGATCTCCTCCAATGCTTTCGGGTAATTTAAGCTCATCGGCTGAGGTGAGGGAGTGAAGATCGAGATTTCCGTGGTGATATTTTATGCCACCTCTTAGAGCTTCTTCTTGGGTGAGGCTAATTTCACTTTCTTTATATCCAGTAGCAATACTTAAATCTCTTCTTGTATTTCTCCCCGTTAATATCTCATTTATCCTTGGGTCTCTTTCATAACCAAATCCTTCTATTTTTTCATCAATTTCATAAAGAAAGCGAAGATCTTCTCTGGTTAATTCATCTCCATTTTTATTTCTTCTTTCAATCTCAGTTAATCGTTTCATATCAGAAGATCGTTTGTTATAACGTTCTCCCTCGCTCCCAAATTCTTTTAGCTTATTATCTAAAATATCAGTTCCCGCTATAAATTCATCGACGTTTTGATTGGCAGCTACACCGCGAACTTCGGCAATTTGATTACCTTGCATTCGAATGGCAAGTCTAGGATTACTCATTTGTCCCACTTCATCTTTACTATAGTAGACGTAAAAATCCCCTCCTTGCAGTTGAGTTGTGGCAGTAGAATGACCTGCTGTACACCAGCCAGTATTTTTTCCTTTAAGGGATTCAACCAGTTCATCCGCGGGTGACCCCTTATTATATTTAACCCAAACACCTTCGGTTTCACTTAGAAGACTTGCTCCACCACTTTCTTTTAAAAGTTTTAATTGTCTGCCATAGAGTCTTCCAAAGCTTGCACCAGATTCCACAAGATTTCTAAAGGATTGATCAGTAAGATCATCTAGAGAATCGCCATTAACCCTTCTAACAAGAGCATCTACAACTTTCGAAAAGGCTTCATGATTAAGTTCAGCAAAAGGGGCAACCGTTGAAGTTGTTCGGGTTGAAAACTTTCCAGTCTCTTCATTAAATGTTCCAAGTTTCAACATACCTTCAAATGCCCAATACCTTACCCAGACAGGATATTGATCAGCATCACTTGATAATAAATAATCCATCCAATTATCAAGAGACTGTCTTTGATCTTCTCTGATATTTTCAATAGCGTCAGCTCTCATAGCATCGGTGATCGTTACATCTCCATGACCCTGTTCACGCATAATTCTTCTTTGGGCATCAAAATAACTTTCTGGAACGTCTTCACGTCTAATAATATTATGTTGTCGATAAAAACGACGAATTAACTCAATATCATGATCACGAATAGCTTTATCTGAATTCTTAAATCTATTTTCTAGCCGTGATAACCAGTATGCGATTCTATATTCCGGTGTTCTTAATCCAGAAACATCTTGAGACGCTTCAATCACAGCACGTGATTCATGAAGCCTAGCATCCGCTCTTCTTAAAAAGCGAGCAGGAGCAAGTAGAGCTTTTAATGATTCACGACAATTAGTCGAGACTTCACTGGCAATAGAGCGATTGTTGGATTCTGATGTTCTTTTAAAAACAGAACAGGAGATCAAATTGATTGATATCCAAAATAATAAAATTAAGCGAAGAAATAAATTCATCTAGCTATCCACAGTTAACAAGATCTTATCGGCAAAATTGTGAAGATATTTTAAAGGAATATACTCGGGTATCTAATGATTTCGTACCGCAATTTTTCTCAAAACACGCTAACTAGCTGAAAATTAGCGATATTCAGGAGAATTTGTCTTTTAAGATGTTTTAACGAAGGTTTTTCAAAGCTTGTTTTCTCCAATGTCTTCCACAGTGACCAGTCATTACTTTAACTTCTTTCATGTCGTTATCATATTTCCAGCAGGTTAAATTCTGGGAGATAGAGGTCATTGATGGTAGACCTTGGGCCACTTTTTCCAAAGCCATAACCTTAACCTTGGAATAAACATATTTTAGCCCATAGGAACTTCCGTAAGCCAAACCAGTGACATAAACAATGATGAAAACTAAATCCTTAATAATCGTGGTCATCATACTCAATACCTCCATTTCAAGTTGAGATACCAAGGTTGTTGAGTCTTCTCTTAATTGTGACCCGAGAGCATCCAAAATAAGCCGCAAGCTTTCTTAAAGACATCCCTTCGGTCTTCAATTCAATCAGCTTACCCGTGTCAATCAAACAAGCTTCAAAGTTCCAAGAGAATTCGTCGTAAACAAGTCTTGGTTCAACCAGAATAGGCATCGCACCACCATTCCAGATACTATGCGCACCGAAGTCTTAAAGACTGCCGGTTTTGATTTTATAAATACACACATTTTAACTCTTAAATTTAAATCTTAAAGACAACAATTTTAACTGGTTGCAAACTTTAGATGCCCCAC
This sequence comes from bacterium, assembly GCA_030425045.1. Lineage (GTDB taxonomy): Bacteria > Bdellovibrionota > Bacteriovoracia > Bacteriovoracales > Bacteriovoracaceae > JAUHVL01. The sequence continues at coordinate 5,659 of JAUHVL010000035.1, read as the reverse complement.
AATGTGGGTCTCAATTAGGGAAGTAGAATATTGGCAGATTGCCTCCTTGATTCAACAAAATTCAAAATGAATGTTAGTATATGTGGGGAGGCGTTATGTACATTTATCATTTTAAACGCAAAAATATGGTTGGAGATAAGCTCATCCCCCTCAATAAATTAAAAGATATCTATCCTGAAGCGTACAATGAGCACGTAAAGAAGTACGATGGGCGTGAGAAGCTCCTTAAAAAGAGAGTTCCAATCCTAGACTGCCTTTGGAATGATGTTCTTCATTTTTCTCCTATCAATCCTCAACTAATACTTGATGTATATAATAGAGAGGATCTTGTGCCAGAGAGTCGAAAGGGAGAAGTTTTTGAAGTATACAAAATACCTATCCAAAGATTGCCAGAAGAATTAACTATATGCTTTCAATCTTTCAACTATGATTTTGATAAGTTTGATCCCGTTTTAAATAAATTCTGGGAATTTAAGTTAGATGAGTACAAAGAGCTTTTAAAGGTTCCTGAAAAACAAATTGAAGTTTGGCATAACGATAAAAAAGCTGAAAGGGTTCTCTTTTGGTTTAGTCATATTATGCATATTTTATCAAAAACAGAGGTTGATGTGACGAATTGTGAAGTCATTCAATGTAAATGATTTCTTGCGCTTATTTCCGGTGCGCATGGCATCTGACTTACTCCACCATTTTTCAACTCAGTTGATCTGCCTATCTAAATAAACTCAACATCTCTACGTCTAAGAATCGAACGATAATGAACAGGAAGCTGATCACAATATTGTTTTTTAAACGTAGAATAAACACAATCAGCTTTTAAAAACAGCTTCATATTTTTTGATGCCAAAAGTTCATAGATATTTAAAACGATGGGACTCTTTTTAAAATCATAAGAATTAATTCTTTTATTCGTTTTTTCATTATTATAAAAATCATTGGTAATCAAAACATCATAATATTTTAGCTCACTCATAAAAGATGCTCTATGTTCTGAAACAAACTTAATACCACGATGAGTTTGAAAAAATTCAGGCCAGTTATTTCGTGATAAGCAAAACAACTCTGGTCCGAATTTTTCGAAGGTCTTTGCTACACATTGATTAAGCTTGGTTTGTTCCATTACTTCTGGTGATGATAGGACCTCTTTTTTCTCGTCTAAAAAATCAAATTGGTTTTCTACAATATAGCTCGCGAGCATCTTGCCTTTGAGATCATACTCTTTACTTTGACATAAATAGTGATAAGGAACTTTTAAACAACTAACCCCGCTAACCTCAAGGTGCCCTCCCCAATCACTCAGGATCATGGGCCAACTCTCTGCCTTTGCTTGGGATACAGAAACTCCAAAGTCTTCAAACATACTTGTTGAAAGAGAAATAAAAATCGGGTTTTCTTTTGGTGCATAATTTACCCACTGCTCTGGGCCAACCTCGGGAAAAACAACAGGTTCAATTTTCCAATCGTATTGAGAAAGATAGTGTGAAATATCAAAACTACTCTTATCGGCAACTTCCCCACAAATTAGCTTCGGGGTATTATCTTGCGGACCAATTAAATGAAGAGCTAAATTCAAATCATAATTTTTCTGAAGATAATAAGTTGTGGATAAAAGTAGTGGTATATTTTTATCTTCATTTATTCGACCTGCGTAGAAAAAGGACGCCTTATTTAAATTTGGCTTAACAAGACTGGAAGTAGAATGAGCACCCAAAAGCGTTCTCGGAAAAACACAAACAAACTTACTTGGAATTTGCCATAATTCTACTAGACATTTTTTTACAGACTCACACAAAACAAAAAGACGAATCTTTTTAAATTTCCAACTCCAAGACTCCATCAGTGATCGATGAAAAGAGCCAAACAAAAAAATATTAACAACCTCATTAGCATCATAATTATTTTTATACTCTGTTAAATCATCGGGAAAAAACAACTGCTCTTCTGGGGCAAAATGATTTCTAATTTTTGATTTCAGATAATCAATACTTTTTTGACACTTGTCTTGATTACCATTAATGAACATGAATTTGTTCCTTGATACTCAAAAGATATTTTGCCTTTAGATCAATTGGTAATGTATGAACAATATTGATTAATATTCTCATAACTCGTTTTAAATAATACGGACTATATTCATTTAAACATGTATCAAGAATATTAAGTCTTTCATTTAAGTCTAATTCGCTCAAAGAGAACTGATCGGGCCTGGCAAGATACTTCACATCCAACATAAGTTCTCTCTCGTCACAATAATCGACAATATCTTTTAACTCATGCCAATTTGATTTCATCACGAGAAAATGTAGTGTTAGCGCGATTTTTTGCTCTCGAGTTGAGTTATAAGCAATCATTTTATCAAAATTTTTCAAAACAACGTTTAATTTACCAGGGTATCTAATTTGATGATAAAGCTTCTCATCCAGGGAATCGATACTATAAATAATTTCTTTAATAATTATTTTATCTAAATCCGATTTAATTTTATCATTAAATGTCCAGTGACCGTTTGTGGTAAAAGACCAGACACATTTTGGATTAACGGCACTCACCTCATGGATAAGTCGATAAGTATCACTCTGGATAAAAGGTTCTCCCGACAAAAGTTCCATTTCAATTATATATGGAAAGAAATTTTCTTTTAGTTCATCCCAAAAATTAATTTTGTCATAAAAACCATTTTCCATTGTCCACACATGACACATTTCACAGCGTAAATTACATTGGCCATTAAAGTTCGCCGTAATCTTTAAAGGCATTTTTTCTTGATGTAGATCAAATGAAGCGTTTTTAAAGAAAAAGTAGGAACTGGTACTTAAGTTACATTTATTATTTTCAACTTCTTTTTTGCAGATGGAGACATTTCCTTCGAGAAATTCCTTTCTCCATTTTTTCATATAATCATTATTCCAAATTTCGCCAACTGAGTTTTTTGTTAAATCGCCTACAAAGTGATCTGTCCCCTTGTGACGACATACAGAAACTCTCCCCCCTGGATTGAAGATCAGATTCACAAAAGGAACAACACAAAAGTTTTTTGGTAGCGATAAAGACTCAAATTCTTCTAAAATTGACTTTGGAACTTGATAAAAAGAATTGCTCATAACGCTAGTTTATTATTATTTATGTCAATAAAAAATAACTTTAACTAACGCATAGCGATTTCAACTAAATTAACAAAGAACTTAGAGATTGTGGTCCATAATTAAACCTATTATCAGGATCATATCGTTTTTTCACCGTTAAAAGCCTAGATAAAGATTTACCATAATACTTTTCTGCCCAGTTTTCGAAGTCTAAATTTGGATAGTTAACATAGGCCCCACCAGAAAAAAGGTGTGAAATGTGAGTGTAATGATTATTAAATTTTTGGTTCATCTGGGAAAAGCGACTTCTGTCTGCCCGAAAATTTGAAAATAAATCGACCATATAAAGAGAATTTCTGTGAGGAAAAGAAATCTCTCTTTTTGGTTTTTTGATTTCACCACCAAGAGAATAAAACCCCATATAGAGAGACATTCCTTTTGTATGTTTGGCAATCGAAGATTGAATATCTTCAAAGCCAATTTTTCCGATTAAAGAGTTGGCGTAATGAGATGAACCTTTAAAAGACATACTTTCGATAGTCGTCTCTTTTATATCATTAGAATGACTGATCGAACTTTCAAAATGAGAATGTTCGAAATTAAAGAGTTCTCCCCATTTTGAATTTTTAAGTTCAAAATCTAATTCATTTTTATCTTTTGAGACATTATTTCTTAGCCCTGGAACAATCATTTTTTTTATATATCCATTTTGGATATAAACCGTGAGATTCGTGGCAAACTCACTAGAATCAAAAGACGACTCTTTTTCCCAAAAGCTGAAGATCTCACTTGCCTTTGTTAAATGAGAACCATTAAAAACAAACTTAAAAAAATAGTCTTTTGTTTTTGGTTTGGTATCTAAGGTAAATGACTCAACAAAGGCAAAGTTTCCTCCCCCACCACCTAACATGGCCCAAAATAAATCACCATAATGAGAAGGAGAAACGTTATGTAATTTATCACCATTAGCGAGTATCACATCCATACTGGAAACATTATCTGCTCCCAATCCATAGAACCTGGAGCGACGACTATGCCCACCTCCAAGCAAATAACCAGCAATCCCAACACTAGGAAAAGCTCCAACGGGAAAAGATCGGTTTATCTCATCGAGAGAATTGTTTAAACTTGAAAGCACCATACCAGATGACGTTTTAATAACATTATTTTCTAACTCATAGAATTGTCTGAGATTTCTAGAGTCTAGTACAATTCCTTCTCCAGTACTAAAAGAAGCGTAAGAGTGCCCCCCACTTCTCATCAGTATTTTTTGCCCCGTAGTTTTTGTTTCCTTGAGAAAACTTGATATCTCACTTGCTTTTTTGGGAAACAAAATACCAAACGGATCTCTTTTTATGATCAAAGTATTAAATGTTTTTTTTAATTGATGAAACTTAGAATTTTCTGGTGTGTAGAAATTTTGATACTTCTTTTTTAAAAAATCGACAGAAAAAGCAAAAGCCTCATTAATTTTAAAGCAACTTCCAGCTAAAACTAATGAGGCTTTTATTATTAGTGAACGTCTATTCATTGATTCTAGTAAAGATAGGCGTTTGCATTACAACCTATTGTCTTCGTCATCTCACAGACTTGAAAACCGTTATCTTCTAAACATTTACAGTTTTCAGCAATGACCCACTTATCATCACAGTTATTAATTTTAATCATACTTGAAATTGTCTTGTCAGACTCTTCACATGTTGGACTTAGCTGCCCTCTTAACTCAATTTCAATTGTTTCAACCTCAATTGGCTCTTCGTCATAACCACCATAACCTGAGGCCATAACGGTATTAAGAGAAAGTAATAAAGAAAATAAAATAGTAAGTGTTTTCATGTTGTTGTTCTCCAAAGGATTGTTTGTTCATGTTATATATAATGGGGTTTAATCTATTGTCGAGCGTTAACAAAATCTTGATATTTACACTTCAAATTTTTGAAGAATTAACCTATCACCACAACGCACAATTACGAATATTGTTTTCGTTTTCATAATAGGCTTCTAAGGAGATCTCATGAAAAAATATCTTTTAGTCTTTTTCATTTTTAGTCATCAAGTATTTGCTCTTAGTGTTTATGATGTCTGTAACTCAATTAATGACAACGGAATGCGCTTAGAATGTCTGACCGGATCTAAAAATGGATATTTTGAAGAGCGTCCCCTACGTGTTTGTTTAAGTTTTAATCGCGATATTGATCGTAGGGATTGTGTAGAGGTTATTACAGACAAAACTTATTTAAAAAAAGAAACTCAATCATGCATGATGGAAAATGATTTATCTTTAAGGTTTTTTTGTATGATGGTTATGGGTGAATTGATAGATTCTTCACAAACAAACTTGAGTAAAGAACGACAGATTTACCATATGAGTTCAAAAGCTATTGAGGAGCTCAAGTACGGAAACCCAAGAATTACACTCAGAATTCTCGAAAAATTAAAAGAAATGACACAACCAAAGTAGTGAATAAGAGTGTTATAATGACTTCTTGAGGAGTTATTATGAGTCTTACGAAAACTAATTTAATTAATAGTGTATCCAGGGAAAGAAAGCAGCTTCCTTATCTTGAAATATTAAC
>JAUHVL010000034.1 GCA_030425045.1 bacterium | reverse complement strand
CTACAAGAAACGAGATTTAGCATAATACAATGTTTGTACATATGGCCGTTGGAGTTTTTTTGGAGCATGGCCAGCATATCGGCAAGCTTTGGTGTTGATTTCACCGATCTCATCATCGACTTCATGGCAGAGTTACTAACAGACATGACATTTTCGTTAATACCTAATGTTCGAAGTTCGTTATGAGCAAAATCCATGGCATCTTCTGTTACTTGAATACGTTCTGTAATCGTTAAAGACTCATCTTCAAGTTTACTAACAATTTTTTCAGTAAAAGAATCGGTAAAAGAAAACCGATGATCAGAATGGATGTAGAGGTTTTTAACTCCTGAATCTTGATATTTTAAAATGACGGTTCGACTAATATCATCGTTCTCATGAATTCTTTTGATATACTTGGGACCTTCGACATCATTAATTTTAATGAAAACTTCGCAAGGTGTTGTGTCCATCAGGAGAAAATAATTGATAGGAACAGGAATATATTCGGCCACGACCTTTTTTCCATAATTTCTGTTACCACAACCCCAAGCACTTTAGATGCCAGTTCAATAAGATCTTTCACTTGAATCGGGGGAGCGAGATAATGAATATGGGGAGTATTTTCTGCTCCCTCTTGCTGTCCTAAAACGATCATCGGAATAGAGATATTTTTGGTTTTAAGATAATCAAGAATAAGTTTTGGAGCGTTTTTACCTCTAACTGTTTGTCTCGTTATAATGAGATCAAAGTCACTTAAAACCTCAAGGAGATCAATGGTATCTCTTGGTCCTTTTCGATCAACTATTTCAGTTCCCACATAAGTGGTGAGGTTTAGTGCATATGCACTTCTGGTGGCCTCAACATCATCTATGAGAATGGTTTTACTCAAGTTAAACTCCTTACTGAGTTATTAGAATACCATTGGTTTGTTTTTTTAAAAGGTTTTGTTTGATATAGGGACTCATATCCCCCCATAAAAAAAGTCTTAGTTGTCTTTTATCGTTTTGGTTAATCTTTTTGAAATCTTCGTCATAAACCCATTGATAATGAGGCATAACTCCGTAGAGATTATAGTACAGACCCAAATGAAGATAGTCAGGTCGGTTATCGCCAAGTCTTAAAATAATTTTATGGTCTTTATTCACCTGACCTTTTAAGACTCTTAGAAAACGTAAGCTTTTAGACACAATATGTGTTTTTTCTAGCAAATTATTTTTTCTGACAAAACGATCTATCAGTTTGGCAAAGTCTTTATTCGCTGGAGTTGATTGATGAATATAGGGAATAATCATCGGTTCTATAAAAATTTTTTTAACTTTACCAAAGGATACTTCATTTAAAAAATCATTTAGGTGATAGATTTTCTTTACGCTTCCATTTTCTTTACATTTTAAATTCTTAATTTGCTCAGAGGATAAATCTTTTAGAGAAATCATCATTTTTTTCGAGTCTGTTTCACATTGAGAACTAGCAATTTCTGATGAGGTGTGCACGACAAGTTGGTTATCTTTATCGACGACAACTTTTAAATAGATTTGTTCAGTTTTAATATCTGAAGGAACCTTGACTTCGCTTATTTCGCTTTTAGCATAAAGAGAAAGACAGGATAGGTAGCATCCTATGATCAAAACTATTTTCACATTCATTAGCTTGCCTTTTTTGAATTCGTTGAAACATCAATGATGGTACTTGAAAATCCTTTGATCCTTTTGACAAGTAGGCGAGAGAGGTTAAAACTTAAAAGAGCAAAAAGTTTAGGTTTCTTCTCATAGAGTTTAAAAATGTCTTGATAGTCGAGACAGAGAATCTCGCACTTATCAGTGGTGATGATATCAGCGGTTCTTGTATTTTCATTTATAATAACCATCTCGCCGAAAACATCACCTTTTTCTAGTTTATTTAAAACCACTGGTTCATGATCGACAACTTTAACCACTTCAGCATGTCCTCGCAGAAGGATGTAGAGCTCGGCTCCTTCATCTCCTTCTCTTACGACAAATTTATCTTTTTCGAAAATTAAAATTTTGGCCCTCGAGACGATATAATCAATTTCTTCTTCGAACATCTCATAAAAAAGAGGGCAACCTTTGATAAAGTGATAACTCATGGCCTAGGCCCCTTTTTTATGCACAGACTTTTCAAACTTTTCTTCGATACTTTCTACGGAGTCTAAAATTCTAGGAAGAACTTTCATGAGACTTTTCTCAAGATTTGTTCCACCTTGAATGCGATACCAGAGCATTTCAAAAGATTCACCCATCTTTTTGATGATATCATCACGAACCCCTTGAACAGGAAAAAGTGTATTTAAAAAAGTTAAGACAAGTGAAAACATGATCCCCGCAATAGAAGTTTGCATTGCAAATGTCACGTTTTGAACAAAACGAGAGAGAATTTCGCTCGACTCATCAAGATTATTAAAATCAATTTGTGCAATTTCTGGAAGGGCCATACAAATCCCAATGAAAGTACCAAAAATACCTAAGACTACAAAGACTCCCGGGAGAATATCAATTAATCTCGACATCGGATCAATGGGGAGTACTCCAAAAAGCTTTGTCCAATAATTATCTTGTTCTAACACTCTCTCTGCTAAGTTGTTAAAGTGGGGAGGGTGTTGACTTTTAAATGCTCCAATCTCATTGAGGATACTGTTGGAGAGTGACTTTTTATCAGATTTATAATCACTTAAAGTAAGAACTTGAGATGCTCCACTCATATTTTGATTTCTTTGGGCCTCTTTACCTTTCATCCTTAACGAACGATTAGGTAACCTTTCATTTACAAGATCAAGCATATTCTCTAGATAATCATCGATATCGACGACTTCAACTCTACTTGAGTAATCCTCACTTACTTTTCTCTCAATTTCATGAGTAAAGGTTGTAAAGTATTTATAATCATACTTACTACTTTTATAGGACAGCCATCGAAAGACCAAGGCCGAGCCAAGTAATCCTGTCATGATCATCATCAAATGTTCTGCAAAATAGTTTAAAATGGGGAGTAAATCATACATAGCTCAATCCTCTATTGAATATTTGCACTTAGTTTTTTCTGTTTTTCAAAAGCATCAATAATCATTTGATTATTATTGAGAGTGAAGCTAATCACCACTCTTCTTGACTTTGGGCAATCGTACTGGCCACAGGTCGCTGTAATGTTTTGTTTTTTGATCGCTTGAGAAAAGCTGTAACCAACAGCATTTGTCTTCACTCTCATTTTGTTTTGATAGGGAAATGGTTCTATCTCAGGTCCAAACATATATTGAACAAGCTGGGTCGCTCTCTTCGTACTAAGCTCTAAATTATAACCGTAGGCTTCTGGATCGGCATCAAGCGGATCGACAAAAGACTTTTTAAAAGTCGGACTTGCATGACCTTCTATATTAATTCTTAAGATATGCTGGGCCACTTCAGGTTTCCCCAAGAGTTCATCTGCATAGATGGGAACAATTTTATTTAGTTTTTCTTTTATTCCCTCTGTTAATTCAGCACTATTATTTTTAAAGAGAAAAAGATCATCCATTTGAAAAACAATATTTCCTGTTCTTTTATCGACAACAACAGGAAGGTTTGCTTCTCTAAAACGTTTGGCCAAGTTTTCCGCAATATTTTCTCTAATCGACTCTTGAACACTAGCTATTTTTCGAACAGCTTTTTCTTTCTTCGCTAAATTATTATATTTATTTTGTACATACTTCTTTTCTTGCAGGCATTGTTTGTTTAAAGAGAGAGCATTATTATATTTACCCTCTAGTCCTCCAAGTGCATCCTTTAAGTTTCCTATCTTTCCTTTTAGTCCCGCATTTTGATCTCCTAGACCTGCGAGTTTTCCTTTGAGACCTTTGAGCTCATCTCCAAGGGCATTATTTTGTGATTCATATAATCCTTTTGCATTAGCATATTCACCTTTGAGTTGATTGAATTTACCTTTTAGGTCACCATATTTTCCTTTGAGCTCTGTATGTTTGCCACCAAGCCCCGCAAGTTTTCCTTCAAGAGATTCGACTTGTGAGCCTAATTTGGAGTTTTGACTTTCATATTGAGACTTAGCCCGAGCGTATTCACCTTTTAGCTTTCCAAACTCTGACTTTAATTCACTAACTTTCGACTCTAATTGTGAAACAAGGTTTGACTGCTCTTTATATTCGTTTTTACTTTCAGCTAAACTCTTTTGAGCAGACTGTAGTTGATTTTGATGAGACTTTAAATCCTTACTCATTTCATTAAGTTCTTGCTGAAAGTTTTGATTTGATTTAGTTAAGACCTCAATCTGCTGATTTTTTTCAGTTAATTCATTTGATGTAACAGTGTAGTTCTCTTTCATCTGCTCTAGGTTTTTTTCAAGTACAGATGCCGTTGATCGATATTGATTTAGACTCTGCTGTTGCTTATTATTATTTGTTTCTAAAAATTTAATAGACTCAGACTGAGTTTTTTGATCATTGAGCATTTGCTCTAGTCTTTTTTGAAGTGATACCATTTTTTGGTTTAAATTATTACGCTCATTTGTTACTTTATTTTTTTGGACTTCATATTGCTTAATGACTTGTTCCATTTCTTCGATTTGATAGTTTTTTGCCGTAACCACTTTATTAATATCACTTAAGATAACTTCTTTTTCCTTTTTGTCAGCGAGAAGATCTTTCATGATCTTTTTTTGCTTCGATAGATTTTTTACTAATTGATTTAGATCTTGAATTTTTTGATCAATGATATTGTCGTATTGGTCAATTTCTTTGATCGACTTTTCAATCATCTGTTCTTTTTTGGCGACCTCTTGTTTTAATTTCTTAGGAACTTTTCCCTCAAGGTATTCTTTTGTTTCTTTTTTTGTTTTGGCCATTTTGACGTTATTAACGGCCGCTTTAATAAGTGCAAAGACAAACATAACAAGAAAGACCACCGCTAGTGAGGTAAACAAATCACTATAAGAGGTCCAGCTGCTACCACTATCTTTATTGCCGTTATTTTTTCTATTTCTACTCATATTTAACCCACTAAAAAGAGAACATAATCTTATCGGTGAAGTGCTTGAGTGCTTTAGTCGGGAAAGTGGGGGTTTTGATATTTTATTAGTAATATTGGGGGGTTAGTTGGGAATTAATTAATATTTGTTTTTAAGGAAGTGTAAGAGACCTCTGTTGAGGTCTCTTAGTGTTTTATTGGGTTTTAAAGAACGTTTTTCAATTATCAATATCTTTAGCAAGGTCTACCATCTCTAAAAACTCTTCACGAAAATCGTATGGGTCCTTTCCTTTATTATTTTTAGCAAGGTTTTCTATATCTCTATAACGAATGTCTTTTACCAATGTATCATTTCTTAACTTCATACCGAAGCTGGCCACAGCGATAGCAAAGTTCATATCTCTATCTGCCTTTAAAGTACTGTTACTTTTTAAGACAGTATCAAACTTTGTACTCTTGTCTTCTGTTGGATTTTTATACCTCACTTTGACAGTTAAAAGATCTTCCGTGTTCCCTTTTGACTTTGCAACTTTTGCATACTTAAGTTTGTCTACATTTGGAATCTCAGGAAGTTTCTCGCCTGTAGGAATAATTTCATAAAGTACAGTAACAGTATGTCCTGCACCCATTTCACCAGCATCCTTTTTGTCATCATTGAAGTCTCTTGCGGCCATAACTCTATTTTCATAACCAATCAATCGGTAAGCAGCAACTGTGTTCGGATTAAATTCAACCTGAACTTTTACATCTTTTGCAACCGTCGTTAAGTTTTTCTCAAGATCGATATTAAAAAGCTTATTTGCTTCGCTTAGCGAGTCGATATAAGCGTAGTTTCCATTACCTCGATTTGAGATCTTCTCAAGTAGAGCGTCCTGATAATTTCCCATACCAAGTCCGACCACTGTTAAAAAGATATCTTGTTTAGCTTTTTGTTCAATCATCTCAATGAGCTCACTCTGAGAGGAGGTTCCTACATTAAAATCACCGTCTGTAGCAAGGATGACTCTATTGACGCCATTTTTAATAAAACCTTGTTTGGCCATCTTATAAGCGGCTTTAATCCCAGCACCACCGTTTGTCGATCCTCCTGCCGATAAATTCTCAAGGGCCTTTAAAATTTTAAGTTTATTTCTCACTTCAGTTGGCTCTAAAACAACACCTGCAGCGCCAGCATAAACCACAAGGGAAATGGTATCTGTTTTTTTCAATTTTCTTAAGAGAAGTTTCATCGACTCTTTAAGAAGAGGGAGTTTTTTAGGATCACTCATCGATCCCGAAACATCCATCAAAAAGACAAGGTTTTTAGAGGCGCTAGTTAAGTTTGAAGGTGAGTCGGCTTTTAAGGCCACACGTACAATTTTTCTTCCCTTTGTCCACGAGCTTTCCGTTTGATTAACTTTGATCGCGATGGGGTGATCTTTATGATCAAAATCATAATCATAGTGAAAATAATTGATTAATTCTTCGACTCTAAGTGAGTCTTTTGGAGGAAGTTGCCCTCTTAGAAGAAATCTTCTCATATTGGCATAAGAAGCTGTATCAACATCGACAGAAAGGGTAGAGAGGGGGTTATTTTCAACAAGTTTGTATTGGTTTGTATCAATTTTATCGTAAGCTTCACGATTAAACTTTTCTGCTTCTCTAATGGATTCTCCTGGTTCTGGTGCAAGCCCAGAAAAGGCCATTTGGTCGGCTTCATATCCTGGAGCACCTTTTGCTCCGGCCCTTCCCTGAATTCTTTTTCGAGCGATCGCTGTTCTCATTTTTTTGGGGGCGGCCGTCGACGATTTCGCTAATGACGGAGCGGCCTCCAGCTTTTCACTTAAAGCGTTTCCTCCCTCATCATCGAGTTCGACAAAGCTATCTGCTTTTTGATCAGTGAACACTTGAGATGCTGTATTAAACTCTTTAAAATTACCACGATCTAATACCATAAAAGTGAGAGCGATAACTGAAGCAGAAGATAGTCCACCTAAAATCCAGGTGAGCTTTGATTTTTTTTCTTTTGCTACAGACATAATATTCTCACGGATAGCGGGAGAGACTCTTATATTCTCTTCTTTAGCGAGTTCGTTTTTAACAGCGCTTCCCATATTTCTAATTTCTTGCGCTTGTTTTTCAATCTCCTCTAGAGAGAGACCATTTTCTTTAAGCTCATTTAAAAAAGCACGAGCTTCTTGTTCTTCCATTTCATTTAAGGCATATGCTGTAAATCTAGGATCTGTATTCATGGGATTACTCCTTTGTTTTTGTTGGCGCGAGCTCATTAAGCTCAGCGAGGACAACACTTCTAATTTTTTCTAGAGCGTTGTGTATTTTTGCTCCTACATTAGAAACTGAGAAACCGGTTAACTCTGCAATTTCTTTGTAAGATAAATCATCATTAAATTTTAAAATCAGGACCTCTTGTTCTGATGGACTTAATTTATTTATTTCTTTTAAGATATGACTTGCATCGAGAAGTGCTTCGTTTAAGCAAGGAGTAGAAAGAATATCTTCTAAGTTCTCGTCGAGGTCACACTTTTTTTCTTTTCTTAAATAGTCGATAGCAAAATTTCGACAAACTTTATAAAGCCAAGCTTTTGGATAATGCTCAAATTGACCTGGGAATTCTTGTTGCCAAAGTTTTAAGAAGCTATCTTGGACGACTTCTTCACTTGGGGCCAATCGATTAATAATCTTCATTGTATATTTTAAAAGAGGTGACTCCAGACCAATAACGGTTTGTTGAAACCACTTTCTTTTATCTTGCCCATTTGGATTCATGTTTACTCCCAAATTTGTTTCTATTATTAAAACGTTTCAGCATTGATTTTATTAAAAAATAAATAAAAAGAAAGAGAGAATTTCAATAAAAACAATAGGATAGGCTACACTTAGAAATAAAAAATACTAATTACAATAAGTAATACTTGTTATTTTATTTATTTCTTAGCCTCGGATAAAACAGGGGGTACCAATTCAAACGAGGAGAACGAAATGAAGGGTATGGCAACATTTTTAACTATTTTATTAACTATATCAAAGATTAATGCTCTTGATATCAACTTAATTGATACAAGTTTTAATCCTTTGATTGATCCCGATCCACAATTTGTAAAAAAACAAGAAAACCCCTGGCCTGGAGCTGTGATTGTGACTCAAACAATCCACAAAAAAGAAGTTGAGTTAGCTTTTACTGGCCACAAAGTTACAGCACTCGGGTACGGACAGATGACTCCAAAGGTGATTTCTCACGAGTTAGCGAAGCATACTCTTTTAGATCATCGGAACTTAGGTGAAGAAGGACCTTGTCTCGCTGGAGAGGTCGTGTTTGGGCAACCAGTGAACACTCAATTAAATGTAACATTTCCCGTAAGAGAAATGGTAACAATTGAATTAAGAAATAGATATGCGATCAACCATAATAGGGGGATTTGTGAGGTCTCACTTGAAGAAATTGTTGAAGTTGAAATCGACGGACAAAAATTTTCTCATCATCTCACAAAAAGTATGGGCCATCGCTTTATAGATGACTGCACGATTAGTGAGTAGTCAAAAGAGGCGGTTAAAACTAACCGCCTCTTTCTTATAAAGCTTCTCGAACAAATGTGTCTGTGTTTGAGTCTTGAAAAGGAATGATATTTGTTTTTTGCTGTTGTTCGCTTGATGCTGATTGCTTTGTGGAATTAATCTGAAGTTGATACTCGTCAAGTTTCAAATTAATCTCTTCATACATAATTTTTCCATCCAGCAATCCATCACCAATCATATCACTATAATCTTCAGGCTCTGTTTTTCTCGTTTCTTTCCATTGTGAAAATAATCTAGCAGATTGTGAAAAGAGTTTTTCGATAATACTTTCGTGCATAATCCCCATAGTTGCCCCTTCCAGTACATAGTGAAAAGAAGAGCCAAAGACTTTAGGAAAGCCTAAAACAGAAGCACCACCAAAACAGCGGCCAATGACAAAACCCATTTTAGGAGCAGGGTATTTTATGATTTTAGCCGAAGTATCTCTTAGCATTTGGATGACTTCTTTTTTACTGTCGATAAAGCTTAGAGGTGAAGCTCCAGGAGTATCAAGAAAAGAGACAAGCGGAATATTTAATACTTTGAAGTAATCATAAGCGGCTTGATATTTTTCTAATGTTTTTACGGTAATAATATTTTTTGTTCTTCCCGGAGGATTAATAAGAATTCCCATAAGGGAGTTATTTCTTCTGATGAGAAAAACACGTACGGTTTCATCCATTTGAGAAAAAAGTTCGATCGATTCTTCTGCAATATTATCGACAATAAGATTGACTCTTTTATCGATAGAGCCTTCCTGATAAATATCTTTGATCAGGTTGTAGCTGGCCTTGAATTCAAAAATTTGATCTTCAAGTACAAAATCGAGCTGATCTCTTATTTTATTGTATAAATCAACTTTATCGCTAGCTATCTCATGAATAAGAGCAGAGTCTTTTAAATGTTTTTTAGCAGAAGAAATGGATTCATAGTCATAACCTTTGCCAAAAAACATTTTGATAACTTCTGGTCCTGTTAGGTTTAATAGACTTTCACTTTTTAAACTATAGCGATAATGCCCTAGTGAATAAATAAGAGCACCAATACCAAGGCTACGCCCCATATTTGCAGTTAATAATAAATTTGATTCAGCAAAATCACAAAGTGCGGGGATAAGACCAAAAGCATCGTTAAATACTTTTCTTCCTTCCATAATTCTTACCCCAATGGAGTTTGTCATGACGGCGATAGGGTTGCCTTGCTCTTTCATTTCTTTAACAAAAGCAATGGCCCTTTTACTTGGGGAACGACCGAAGCTTCCACCATTGATTTTAAAATCATTATAAATGATTCCAAAAGAACCTTTTCTCGTTTTCACGATAAAGGTCATAATGCCATCAGCGTTCTTTCTTGAAAAAGGTCCGTTTCCGTACCAATAAACATGAGCGTCGTCGATTAATGGTCTTAATTGATTTAAGAATTTATGTTGTTCTGGATTTAAGTAAGCTTCCATTCTTTCTCCTCGTCTTACTTACAATATAGGTGTTGAATTGACTGGAACAAGGTTTAGCTTTTAAAAAGCGCGCACAGTTTGTGCTTATTAGAAATGGAAGAGCTAAGTGAAAGTTATTAGGCACGATAATACTTACTGGATAGAATCACTCGGGCACTATTTCTAACATTTTGTGCTTTTTGATTAATAAAATTGTGCTTATGCTGATTAAAAATCTATAATTATTTTGTTCAAGGAAGAATAGTTTATGCGTTCAAATGTAGACATCTACGAATTTGAAGATCACAGAAGTTATTTCAATGCCGTAGTTCAAAATTTTCAAAATGAAAAATTTAAGCCAAGTAGCTTAGGTGAATGGGGAATGCGATTGGGTTATCGTTCACCTCGTTCGTTTGGGATGATTTTAAGTGGCCAACGTTTACCAAGTGATGAGTTTCTTGAACGTTTCTCTGAATATTTAAAACTGACAAAAAGAGAAAATGAGTATTTAAGAGAACTGGTTAACTTAGAAAAATGTAAAAATAAAGAGCGGCCTGTTGAAGATATTTTAAAAAACCTTCAGCGACTTAACCCAAGAAAATCTACTTTTCAAACTTTTGATTTAGTTCAGTTTAATTTTATTTCAGGTTGGTATCATCTTGTTTTAAAGCAATTGTTTACGGGGATGAGCCTTGGGGAAAATTATGAATTAATTAAAAAGGGTATGCGAAATAAAATTTCAGTAGGACAAATAAAAGAGGCCATCTCAAATCTCATTACTTTAGGACTAATTCGAAAAGAAGGTGAGCAGCTTGTTGCTACCAATCAAGATTTTAACACCACAAATGACATTCCCTCAGAGGCGATAAAATCGTTTCATAACGGAATGTTGGAGAGAGCGAGAGAATCTCTTTACGAACAACCCGTTGAGCAACGGGAGTTTCAATCACTCACTCTTAAAATAGACGATAACAACCTAGAAGAAGCGAAGCAATTTATTAGAGACTTTAAAGAAGATTTCAATCAACGGTTTTCAAATAACGATGGCTTCACTGAAATCTATCAACTCAATATTCAATTTTTCTCCCACACGGATTTAAAAAAGGCTAAAATACCATGTCAAAATCAATAATTTTATTAACCTTTCTTATTACGATTACTTTTCTCTTTACCGGATGTGGGGGAGCGACCTCTCCTAGTAATTATATTAATATTACAGAATATGACGATACGGTTGAATTTAGGGGCTTAACAAGTTACTTCCCAACGAAATCAACAACCATGAAGGTTCCCAATTACCCTCGCTCGACAATTACAGTTTCTCCTATTTTAAATGCTGATAAAAAGAGATCTCATATTATTTTAAGATTAAACAAAAAAGACTATTTAAAAAATATTGAGGACTCAAAATACTGGCCTGAAAAAGGTCTTCCAAGTGGTGAAAACTTACCAGCTAAACTAGGAGACGGTGTAGGAAATGGCTTTACTTTACCTGGGATTCAAATTGATCAATACGATAATGGTAAAATCGTGATCTACCAAAAAAACCGAAAGTTTGGGATATTCGTTCCAGAGAAGCAGGTTTTTAACGTTAAAGACATCCTTACTTTTTCTTGGAAAAATAACAACTACCGCTTTAAAGCCTCGATTATTGGAAAAAATAATAAGAGACATGAAAGTGGAGTGGTCCTCTTATTCCCAGAAATCTAAAAAGCTAGTATCTTATTCATTATCAAAAACATGGATGTTTTTTGAGGAACAATGGAGAAATGAATAAAATATCAACAATTATGTTCATCAGTTTCTAAAGGTTAATAGACAGATAAAATCCTAAATTATATAACGAATTTATAATAGTTTAGGAGTTTCAAGTGCATTATCTCATTACCTTTTTGTTCGTTTTTTCTTTTTCTATTTTCGCCAAAAACATAGTCCATCATAATTTGGAAATTGTCGTTAATCCTTATAGTGGAAAAGTAAGTATCAGTGATGATCTTGGTCTTAAAATTAAGCCCAATGAAATTGCCGTACCTGAGCGAGCTGAAAATATCGAAATTAAATATGGTAATCAGAGCATTAAATTTAGATCAGTTAAAAAAAATAATGCAAACGTTCTTATTCCTCAGTACCCAAAAATTGAAGATAAAAAATTAATTATTCGTTATGACTTTGAACCAGCTAGGCCAGTAGGTGCTATTTCTCCAGGGATCGATGCCGTGGTATCAGAGCAAGGAGTGTATCTTTCTCCGTCTAGTTACTGGTATCCTTATGTTAAGACTGATTTTGAAACGTTAACAATTAAGGCCCATCTCCCAAAAGATTGGACTTCTATTACTTCTGGTGTGGAGACTAGTATAACAAATGGTGCATCGTTAAAAACTCAGACTTGGGAGATTTCAAAGCCAATTGATCGTGTCTTTTTTATTGCAAATAAGTTTTCTGTAAGTGAAGAAAAATATAAAGGTATTTTGTTACAAACCTTTTTTCATGAAGATATCGCATCACATTCAGCATCATACCTTGCAAAGTTAAAAGAATATATCGATGTCTATTTAAACTACTTTGGACTCTATCCATACGAGAAATTTGCTGTTATCAGTAACTTTTTCTCTACGGGCTATGGGATGCCTGGCTTTACTCTCTTAGATAAAAATATTATCCCTTATCAGTTTATCGTTGATACATCTCTTGGCCACGAGCTTTTACATAATTGGTGGGGCAATGGTGTCTATGTTGATTGGTCTAAAGGAAATTGGTGTGAAGGTTTAACAACCTACCAAGCAGATTATCTATATGAAACCTTTAAAGGCCCTAGCGAAGCTCAGCAGTATCGTCTAGAAGCTTTAAGGGAATACAATAACTATGTAACGAAAGCTAAAAGCTTTCCTGTAAAGGATTTTCGTTCTCGTTATGACAGAGTTTCTAAATCTATTGGCTATGGAAAAGTCATGATGATTTTTTATATGCTGGAAGAAAAGCTTGGTACGATGACTTTTGATATGGGTATTCAAGAACTCGTAAGAACAGGACTATTTAATACTTTTGCTTGGAGTGATATTGAGGATGCTTTTGAGCGTGTGAGTGGACAAAACCTAACTCAATTTTTTAACCAATGGGTGAATTATAACGATATTATTGATCTCTCATATGGACTAAGCGGTAGGCAATTATCAATTGAGCAAAAAACGAACAAACCTTATGAATTTAACCTTGAGGTTCTTTTAGAGAGAAAAGATGGAAGTAAGCAGTTAGAAGTCTTTGAAGTCTCACAAGAAAAAGAAAATTTTGATTTATCCTCTTTTGGAGAAATTGAAGACTTTCAAATAGATCCAAATTTCAAATTGATGAGAGTTATTACTCAAAGAGAGAATCCACCTTCGTTAAATAAGTTTTGGAGTAAAGAGAATAATAGCTATTTAACTAATATGGATAAAAACTTCGTTAGTGGTTTTCTTTCTCGTTATCCCGATAATATTTCTGAAATTAAACCATTTAAAAGCTTGAAAGATGTAAAAGAAAATTCTTTCATTATTTTAAATAGTAAAATGTTAAACAATAAGTCACTGGGAACAATTCAAGAAACTGAACTCAACTTTACTTTGACTAAGTCTCTTTTAACATTAGCGAATGTACCTTACCCTTTAAAAGAAAATGTCATTGTTCTCAATCTTCGTTACCAAAACTATGAGCATGTTCTCGTTTTGGCCCCTGACCAAACATCGATGAGTAAAGTGCTGCCAAAACTATCTCACTACGGTAAATATGGTGCTTTGGTATTTGACTTAAATGGTCGGCGAAAGTTTACTAAGTCTTGGTAATCTTGAGTTAAATTTACTAATTTCAAGCTAATTCTTAAGTAGAACTCTTCCGATAAGTTATTGGTATTATGGGAGAATTTATTAAAAAAGGTACATTGATTCGACACTTCACCATCATAGAAAAAATCGATAGTGGTGGGATGGCCCATGTTTATCGTGCGTTTGATAAGAAGTTAAGAAGAGACGTTGCAATCAAAACGATTCGTGAAGATAAAGTTGAAGCAGAAACAGTGAAAAGATTTGTTTCAGAAGCTCGTTCACTGGCCCAATTAAGTCATACAAATATAACAGCAGTGTATGATATCGATAAAATTGAAGATAATTACTATCTTTTTTTAGAATATATCGATGGTATCAATTTAAAAGAGTTTATTAAAAACGAAGAAATGAAATTTGGAGAGTTTCTAAAAATGGCCAGAGAGTTGGCCAGTGCTTTTAGATATGTCCATAAAAAAGGAATTCTTCATCGTGATATAAAACCTGCAAATATAATTTATACCAAAGACGGTAGTTTTAAAATTATCGACTTCGGAATCTCTAAATGGGAAGACGATCCCAATAGTCACAAGACAAAAACAAACTTCTTTGTCGGTTCGTTAAGGTATTTAGCGCCAGAGGTTTTTTTCAATGCGAGGGCTTCTATTAAGTCTGATGTCTATGGCCTTGGTATGACACTTCTCTATGTTCTATTAGCGAGGCCTTATATCTCAGGGAAAACCTCTGAAGAAATTATAAGAAATGTTGCTCAAGATGATGGAGTTTTACCACCAACACTCGAGAAAAACTTACCCGATGAATTTATTGATCTTCTTTTTTATTTAATCGAAAAAGATCCTGTCTCTCGCTGTGAAGATATGGAAGAGGTAGTGCGAATCTTAGATAATCTCACTCCTCAGGTGTCCAACTCTTTAAAAGATAAAACATTGACAGAAATTAGGGCCGGTCATATTGAAAAAGAAGATACAAGAATTATGCATCGATCTGTTTCGATTCCAAAAAGTAAAACCTTAACAAGTAAGGAAAAGCAGGTTTTATTAGAAACCTACGAGAAACATCCCGTAGTTGAAGAGTTAAAAATTCCTAGTATTCCGTTACCGACAGAAAAGAGCCAGGAATTAATATTAGATGAAGAAATTGTTGAAGAGTTTAAAAACGATGCCAAACAGGTTGAGCAAAAAAGCGATAAGAAAGAAAACAGAAAACTAAGTAAAAGTCATTCAACAGATTCAAAAATTCAAATAGCATTTAACAACCTATCGAAAAGTATATTTTCTAAAATAGATATGTTAAAAGTTACTGTTTTTTGTTTCTTTATGTTTTTAGGAACACTGACTTACGTCTTTGTTTTTAGTGACACGAAAAAACAAGTTAAAGTTGATAGCTTTAATCAAAAAGTTGATTTTGAATTAAAAGAAAAAAGAGTCTCTCTTGAAGATAACCGTGCGATAAGGGCCAAAAGTAATAATCAAACAATTGCGACATTGTTGAATCAATTAAATCCAACCAATGATCCCAAATTATATAAATCAATAAAAGATTTAGATGATATGTTTGTAATGGCCAATTCTAAAAGTGTAGAGTTCAACGATATAAAAAAACGAAAGATGAGTCAGCTTCAAAGCCTTGTTGATAATAAGAGAAATGAGCTCGCTTATAAAAAGGCCAATGAAATCAATCGTGAATTAATGAATCGAATTTTTGATATAGAAAGTCAATCTGTTCGAGGAACACTTCCTAGTCGTTTGCCCGCAAATCGTTCAAATCGATAATCTTATTTGCAAAGTATTGTGCTTCGTTTTTTGAGTGAGTCACTATAATTGAGCTGGTTTTAAGCTCTGTTAAGATGTTCTTAACATCTTCTCTAAGTTTTACTCTTAAGTCTTCATCTAGTGCTGAGAAAGGTTCATCTAATAAAAGAAGTTTTGGGTTCGAAGCGAGTGCTCTCGCTAGGGAAACACGTTGTTGCTCGCCACCTGACAACTCATCAGGTTTAGAATTTGCTTTATGGGATAGTTTTATTAAGTCGAGATAGTCTTGAATTCCATGTTGATGTTCTTGGTATCCAAACTGAATATTTTTTTCTACAGACAAATGGGGGAATAAACAATGCTCTTGAAATACTACACCCATACTTCTTTTTTCTGGCGGGAGGTAGATTCCTTTTTGATCAAAAAGAGTTTGCCCATCAAGAATTATCTTTCCTGACTTCGGTTTTAAAAAACCTGCGATCAGATGCAGAATCGTCGATTTACCTTTTCCACTTGGACCTAAAAGGGCAACATTATCACTTTTATCAAACTCAAGTTGAAAATTATCAATGAGAGGCTTTTCATCGTAAGAAAAACTAATTTTTTCCATCTTAAAATGGCCACTCATAAATTTTCATCCTTTTTCATGACAGAATATAATGAAAGTGAGCCAAAAACAAACAAGCAAAGAGCAAAAAGAGAAGTTTGTTCCCATTCTCCTTCAGAGGTAAGTTCATATATCTTAGTTGAAAGAGTATTTACGTTGTGGGGTCTGAGGATCATAGTGATAGGCATTTCTTTGATGATCTCTAGAAAGCCCAATAAAAAGCTAGAAACGATGGCCGGTCTTAAAATAGGAAAATGAACTTTCCAAAAAGTTTTAAGCCTTGATGCTCCAAGTGAAGTTGATGCCCAATCGATTTTTTTATTAATCATCTTATAAGAATTATTTTGGAGATCAAAAACGGGGGCAAAAAATCTGATGGCGAGAGCTAAGACTAAAATGAAATAAGCAATTGATCCAAAATAATTAATATTAAAGATAGATAAGATGCCCATCAGAGAAATAGCAACAATTGTTCCCGGAAGAGCATAACCCAATTTTAGAAAATTGGTCATAGATTTAACCCCACCAATAAAACGATCTTTATAGAGATAGAATAATGAAATGAGTGCGATAAAAAGACCGGAAACTGTGCCAAGTAAAAGAGAATCCCATAGGTAGGGAAGTGTAGAGAGAAAGAAATCAACTGTTATAGTTTGGCTTAACCAGTAAAGTAAAACCGCTAGCGGAAGAACAAGAGAAAACAAAGTGTAAAAAGTGATAATACTAAAAATAAGGTAAGTTTGAACGTTATTTGGATGAAATAAAGAAAAAGGCTTCGACGCCTCTAATTTGTCATATTTTATCGTAAGCTTCTGGTTTAAAGTAAAAAAGATGAGAGCTAAAAACAGAGGAATAAAACTTAATTTGATTGCAGAGTTTAATGAGAAAAGACCCATCCACGCTTCATAAATAGCAACCGTAAAGGTTTCATAATTAAAGATAGAAACTCCTCCAAAGTCACACAGAACCTCTAGTGAGATTAGAATACTAACCGCGATCATCCAAGATTTCGCTTGGGGGAGAATAACTTTTAACAGAGTCTCGAAAGGTCCAAAACCAAGACTTCTCGCACACCATATTTGTTTTTTGTTAATACGTTTTAAAAAGTTTCTAAAAAAAAGATAAGAATAAGGAGTTAAGACCATTGAGAAAATGATGGCGATAGAAAGAGGACTTTTAATGTCGATAAATTGATTGAGATTTAGACTATAAGTATTTCTAAAGTATGTTGAAATATCACCACCATACTCAAACATTCCCACATAGATATAACTAATAACATAAAGAGGATAGGCCAGGGGAATGATAAAGGAGAAGTGAAATAGCTTTTTAAATCTTATGTTCGTTAGCGTGGTAAGAGTGGCTTGTATTACGCCAAACACTAAAGTGAACATCACACATAAAAAAATCAAAAGAAAAGTGTTTGAAATTAAACTTGGAAGAGTATTTTCTAGGATAAAATTCCACGTTTCACTTTCTTCTTTGGTTGTAGATAAAAATGAATTTAAAAAAATAAAAAGAAATGGCCCTGCAAAGAGGACCATATAGATAAATTGAGTAATGGTGAACTTATTTTGTTTCACTATTTATAATTTGCCCTTCTCATGAGCTTGATCGCTTTTGATTGCAGCACTCCTGCATTAGAAAGCTGAAAAGTGTTATTGCCTTTAAATTTTCCCCAGCTTTTAACTTCTTTTGCCTGCTCAACAGAGTTTAAAATGGCGTTTTCCATATTAACCTGTGCAAATTGTTTTTGAGCTTCAGGACCGGCCAACCATTCTAAAAATTTCTGTGCCGCTTGTTTCTTTTTACTATACTTTGTTACCCCCGCCCCTGAAATATTGATATGGACACCATAAGAGTCTTGATTAGGCCAAAAGAGTTTTACGGGAAGCTTTGGCTCTTTATTTTTTAATCTTCCATAATAATAAGTATTCAGAATTCCCACATCACATTGACCACTGGCAACCGCTTTTAAGACAGCTGTATCGTTTGAGAATATTTCAACAGTATTATTGACCCATCCACGAACAATTTCTTCTGCTTTCTTTTCCCCTAGTTCGTGAATCAACATGGCAACCAGTGATTGGTTATAAACTTTTTTTGATGTTCTTAAACAAAGTCTTTTATTCCATTTATTATCAGCTAAATCTTCATAAGATTTGAGTTCATCTGCTTTAACTTTATTTGTATTATAGGCGATTGTTCTTGCTCTTATGGAAAGACCAAACCACTTATTATTCTTTTCTCTTAAGTGAGTGGGAATATTTTTTTCTAAGAGTGAAGAAGATAGAGGAGCTAAGAGATCTTGCGAGCTGGCATGCCATAAATTACCAGCATCAACAGTCATAAAAATATCTGCAGGAGTATTTTTTCCTTCAGCTTTCAGAGTTTGTATAAGAGCAGGGGCCTTCCCCGTTTTATAAGTTATCTTAGTTCCTGTTTTCTTGGTATAGAGTTCAAAAATATCTTTAACCAAATGCTCTTTTCTCGAAGTATAGACCACGAGTTCATCAGCTTGAATTGTTTGAAAAGAGATCATCGTGATAATTAAAAATAAAATATATTGACGCATTTCATATCCTTTAAAAAAGCTATTGTTTTAGGTACTTGACATAAGTATGACTTGTCAAACAATCATTGGTCACTTATAAGTAATTATGGAATCGGCTACGACAATTACCTTGAGTAACACAACTCTTTCACGAAACTTTATCATTTCATTTTGTGCCGTTATTACTTTTCATATATCAATCCTTGCCACTAAGCTAATTGATAAAAGTCAGACTTTTGAGCATGGGCCAAAAACCAGTCGCATGGCCGTTAGGCTTCAAGTGATGGACAATAAAAAAGTCATCGTTAGTCCTAAAACTAAGCCACTTAAGAATAAAATTAATAAAAAGAGTGTTGTGACGGAGAAAAAAGAAATCTCAACTGAGAAGATCGTTTCTCAAGATCGTGAACAGATAAAAAAAGAAGTCACTCCTAAAAATGTAGATTCAATTATCACTAATTACGTTAAACCCTCTTATCCACGGATTGCTCTAAGAAGAGGCATAACGGGAGAGGTTGTTTTGGCGCTGTGGGTAAAAGGTAATGGGACCTTGGAAAAGCTAATTGTCGAAACAAGTTCAGGTAATAACTCTCTCGATCACTCAGCTCTCGTTGCCGCTAAAACGTGGAAATTCAAGCAAATATCTAATAATTTCTCAAAAGTTTTTAAGTTTAAAAAAAGAATAGTTTACTCAATCAATTAAAAGTTTGACACTTCAAACTCCTGGGCGTAAAACTTCTCCATCAACTAACAAAATACAATATGGAGTATAAATGTATAAATCACTTTTTATTTCTACATTGGCCTTGAGTATATCTACCCAGGCCGATTCTTTTAGAGATGCCATTACGTTTTTAGAAAATGCACCTCAGGCAATTACAAATGTCATGGACGGTGCACCTGAGATTTATAAATTTCAAAGTCAATTTGGAGCCGAGTCTTCGGTTGCCTATACAGGCCAAGTTTTTAGACAACATCTTATCAATGATTTGAAAGCAACCATGGGCTCTGTTCCTATGGGGGGCTATCCAGGAAGTGTTGGTGAAGCAAAAAATATGCTGATGAGTTATTACAATTACAGTGAAGAAACAACACTTACTGGCATTGGTGTGATCGATGGCTTTACAGAATTTAAAGCAAAAGCAAAATCCCCCTCGGGAATGCAGATGTCGATCGAAGAAGGTTTTGTTTACTCAGATATTCAATCACCAGGGAAAAATCTTTATAAAAAAATGGCCGGAATTGATAACCCTCTTAGAAGAGGAAAGTTATATGGAACAAACTTAGCGACAACTCCAGATGAGTATATCAATGTTCTTTTTGATATGTTTGCTGAAAACGCCGTTAAGGGAAAAGCCTTTACTGTTCCCAATGGAAATCTTGCACCTCAAACAATCAATGGTGCCAATTTAACAGAAAACGGAATGGATCTAACCCAGCTCGCTCAAAAATTTCTTCATGGCGCTGTTTCTTATTCTCAAGCCGCGAGAGATTATTTATCGGTTGATTTAGGTGCTTCGAAGGGGCTCAATGCCGATAACGAAAACCCAAAAGATGGAGCTACTTATACAGCAATGGAACATCATTTTGATGAAGCATTTGGTTACTTTGGTGGAGCTAGAGATTACAAACTTTATACTGATACTGAGTTAAGATCGAAGGTTTCTTTTGATTCAAATGGTGATGGTCTAATCTCAGCTCTTTCAGAATACAATACAGGTCTGGCGACTAATTTTGGAAGAATGGACTTAACAGCTGCTGATCAAGATGTTGATTTCTCTGGTACTGCAATCAATGCTTTTTTAAAGGGAAGACATCTTATTACACAAAAGCCTGCCGGTTATAAAGACTATGTTGTCGCTCAGGGACAAGTGGCCCTCGGTGCTTGGGAAAGAACTTTTGCCGCTTTAACGATCCATTATATTAACTATACCTTATGGCAGTATAGTATTTATGGAACAGACCAATATCTCTTTACTAACTTTGCTAAGTTTTGGGGTGAGATGAAAGGGTTTGCTTTTGCCTTTCAATTTAATCCAAATGGGACAATGACAGATACCACGTTTGATGAAATGCATGCACTTATGGGAGATGCTCCAGTTCTTCCTCATGCTGACGCTGCTAAAGTTTCGGCCTATGTAGCTGATCTTTACAAAGCGAGAGAACTTATTCAGAACACTTACGGTTTTTCTGACAATAATGTTCAAAACTGGTAATGAAGCACTAATTAATGTTGATGATGGGGTCTGAATTATTAGGCCCCTTTTAAGGTTAAAATGATGAAACTTATTAAGCCCACGCTCTTATCTTTATTATTCCTCTCTTCATGTAATGAATTCTCCGATCGAAATATTGATCAAAATCAAGCAAAAAGTGTAGCGGTTGAAAATACAAACGAGCAGTTACTTGGAAATCTTGAAAAAATTAATGAGGGAGAGTTCTCCAGAGAAAAGATGATTGCCAACGTTGGAACATTTGTCATGAGTCCGACTGTGCAAAGTCTTAAAGATGAGTTCACTCAGTTTAGTGTCAGTTACAATCAGTTTTGCCAAACGATTGAAGTTCTTCCTGAACTTAAACTTGAAACGTTAAAGCAGTTAAGAATTCCTGTTCAAAAGCATTGGAAAAAATCAATGACTTGGTATCATCGATTAGCGGCCATGAACTTCGGACCGGGTAAAGATGTGACGTCAACAGCGATGAACTCTATCTATAGCTATGATAGTGGAAGTAAATGTACAGTCGAAAACTCTACGTATAATCTTGTCGTTAATAATAAGAAAATTGAGTTCTTTAAAATTGATAATTATGCCAAAAGAGGAATGGGATCAATTGAGCATTTGATTTTTAGTGATCCCACTAGCTCAGCTTGTCCAAACTCTTATATGAAAGATCGCAACCCTGATCGTGTCGAGTTCGGGGATTGGTTTCGCCTTGGTCTTCACCAAAGGCAAAAGGACTTTTGCCAATATAACAAATTTCTTTTAGCAGATATTGCCAAAAAAGTAGATGAGCTCTACCGGGCATGGTCACCAAACGATGGCCATTTTACTTCCAGCATGTTGGTCGGAGAAAAAAGCTCGATTGAGTGGTTAAATGATATGACGGCCGCTCTTTTTACTCTTGATACCGTGACTAAAGATCAAAAATTAACTTTTCCTGCTGGTCTCGATGTCATGATTAATGGACAAAATGAAAACTGCGGTAGTGAATCTTGTCCAAATTTAGTTGAACATAAATTTTCGGGGTTTAGTTTAAATGCTCTGCTGGCCTCGCTCGAAGGTTTTCGAGCTCTCTTTTTTGGTATTAACCCTGTTAATGGACAAAATGGTATGGGTTATGACGACTTTTTAATATTTCGAGACCAGGTTGAGATGGTTAATCAAGTTGATAAGGCAACGTTGGCACTCATTAACAAAGTAAGAGAGCTCTCTAAAACGACGACGTTAAAAGAAATGTTAACAGGAGTAAATAAGCTCGATTGTTTGAGTTCAACGTCAGAAGAAAGAAAAGTAGAGGCATGTGCTTTAATTGCCGACATAAGAGTGATTACAAATTTTTTAAAGTTCGAACTAACAAATGCACTTCAAGAGGTAAGCGTTCCTAAAGAGGCGAGTGGTGATAATGATTAAACTTCTTTTTTGTTGTCTCATTCAACTCTCTTTCGCACAAACATCTACGGAGAGTTTATCATCTCTCGAAATCTCTTCATCGTCGATTTCAGAAGAAGATACGATTTATGTTATTGGTTCGAAAGAGAAAGCCTTCTATACTCCAGGTAGTGCTCATTTTGTTGATGAAAAAGAGTTAGAAACTTTTAACTATCAAGATGTTTCTAGAATTTTAGATAAGGTTCCTGGAGTTTATATTCAAGAAGAAGATGGTCTTGGACTAAGACCTAATATCGGCCTAAGGGGAGCGCATCCTCATCGATCCAAAAAAGTAACATTGATGGAAGATGGCGTTTTGGTAGCACCGGCTCCCTATGCTCAGCCTGCAGCTTATTATTTTCCCTCGACTTCTAAAATTACTTCTATGGAAGTTTATAAAGGTCCAAGCTCTGTTCAATATGGCCCAAACTCTGTTGGTGGTGCCATCAATATGGTTACAAGACCATTGAAAAAAGGAAATATGGTTGAAGTAACGGGAGGACAATACAATCAGGTTCATGCTTATTCCTCTTCAAAGAATTGGTTAGTCGAAGGTATTCATAAAGAGGGGAACCTGATCAAAGAATTAGATAATGGCGATGAATTTGAGTTCTATCAAAATGATTTAACTCTAAAATATCAGACATCTATTGGTGCACAAAACTTTTCTATCAAAACATCTTTTTCAAACGAAAGTTCTGATGAAACATATCTTGGAACTTCGATCAATGATTATAATAACGATCCCTATACAAGGTATCGTGCTAGCCAAGATGATCAAATGAGTTGGCATCGTTATGCTGGAAGAATTGATCACCAAACTAAAATTTTAAGCAATCTCAAGATTCAAAACACGCTCTATCATCATTACTTTAAAAGAAACTGGGAGAAGTTTAATAATTTAAACTTTAATCAAGATTTTAAAACGCCGCTTAATTCTGGAGACGACCCCGATAATCTTGTCGCTCTTTTAAAGGGGCAACGAGATAGTGAAGGACGCTCTGAGTTTTTTAAAATTGGGGCCAATGATCGTAGTTACTTCTCTCAAGGCGTACAATCCAAACTGACTCTTGAAGCAGATACGGGAAATGTAGGTCATAATATTGACTTAGGAATCAGGTATCACCGTGATCAAGTGAAGAGAAATCATTCGGAAAAATTAGCGGCCATGATTAATGGAGAGCTTGTATACGAAGACAATACATATATCACCACGAATAAAACAAAAGATACCTCCTCTGCATTAGCGATCTTCTTACAAAATGAAATGATGGTGGGGAATTTTTCGGCCAAGGTTGGCTTTCGAGCTGAGCGAGTTGAGCACGAAAGAGACTTCCGCGATAATACTGTTCTTTTAACAAATAATGAAAGTGTTTTTGTTCCAGGACTTGGGCTGAATTATTCGCTTACAAATGACTTAGTTGTTCTTGCTGGAGTTAATAAAGGTGTGACGCTGGTTGGACCAGGACAAGCCGAAGATATAACACCAGAAGAGGCAATAAATTATGAGCTTGGTTTTAGGTTAAAATCTCCGTTTTATTTGGAGTCAGTAGCCTTCTATAGTGATTATAAAAATCTTAAAGGGACCTGCTCTTTTTCAACGGGCTGTGATGAGAATAATCTCGATCGTGAATTTAATGGGGGAAGAGCTGAAGTCTACGGTCTTGAAACATCGGCTTCGTATCAGTTCAACTCCGGTAAATGGCGCTTTCCTTTAAAGTTATCTCATACTTTTACAGTGGCAAGATTCAAGACAGAGCTGATTAATAGTAATCCTGAATGGGGGCCAACTTCTGGTGATCAAAGAACAATTAGAGTAAACGATCCTATGCCTTATATACCTCAAAATCAAGTGAACCTAGGGCTTGGTCTTGGGTTTATGAAATTCGCATTCGATTTAAATATTTTATGGAAAGGACAGATGGCCGATCAAGCAGTAGCAGAAGATAGGCAGCTCGTTCCAAGTTATGGAATCGTTGATTCCGCTTTTTCATATCGTTACACCAGCAAAGGTAAATTCTTTCTAAGAGTTAATAACGTACTCGATAATACTTACTTAGTTAGTTACAGACCTTTTGGTGCGAGACCAGGGTCACCTCGAACGATGGTCGTTGGTGTAAACCAAAGGTTTTAATAAGAAATGCTCGACGTACTCAATAAGACATTTACTCTCTTTATTTCTCCTGAACAGAGATTGTATTGGCCACTTCTTTTGAGCTCTCTTTTGTTAGTATGTTTCTATACCAAAGATATGAGTTTTTTCTCGAAAAAAACTCTTTTTCACAAAAGCTCATTTGTTGATTTTAAACTACTCTTTTTAAATAATGTGCTTAAGGTTTTTCTCTTTCCCTTATTTTTATTTTCAGGCTACAGTGTTTCAGTAGGTCTTCATAAAAGTTTGTCCGAATTATTTCCCGGCTTTGAAGGGTTTTTGATCAGTGACTTTTCAAGAGCAGTTCTTGCAACGTTATTGGCCTTTGTCCTTGGAGACTTCTTACGTTTTTTTCAGCATTATTTAATGCATCGATTTAAACCTCTTTTTAAAATTCATCGAACTCATCACTCGGCAACAGTACTCACACCATTTACCTTGTTTCGAACTCATCCACTTGAGAGTTTACTTGGTTCTATCAGATCTATCCTTTCCCTTGGTCTTACTCTTGGCCTATACTCGTTTTTATTTCAAGGGAAAGTATCCGCTATCGATATATTAGGAGTTAATGCTTTTGGGTTTTTATTTAATTCAATGTTCGCAAACTTAAGGCATAGCTCTGTTCCCCTTAGTTTTGGGCCATTAGAATATCTATTTATTTCTCCACGTATGCATCAAATTCACCATTCTTTAGACTCAAAGCATTTTAATAAGAACTTCGGTGTGGCCCTTTCGATATGGGATATGATGATGGGGAGTTTTTATCGTCCCTCGGTAGGTGAAGCTAAGCAGTTAAAATTTGGTCTTATTGATAGTGATGCAGCATCATTTTCTGAAGCATTGCTTCCTGATTTTCGTTCACTTCAAAATGGTTTCTTCTCTTTCAAACGGTTTTCTAAAAGCTGATGAAGATCAGGCATATTCACTAAAGTATTTTATTTGACCCATTCCATCTAATAATCATATGATTTTTGTTCTGTCATAAATTCTAGTGAGAGATCATGAAGTCTATATTTTTAAGTATAAGCGTTTTTTTTATTCAGTTGACTCTAGCGAACCAAATAGATCGTGAGTTAGCACCCTTAATTCAAAAGTATAATCTCCA
Source organism: bacterium (assembly GCA_030425045.1). Classification (GTDB taxonomy): domain Bacteria; phylum Bdellovibrionota; class Bacteriovoracia; order Bacteriovoracales; family Bacteriovoracaceae; genus JAUHVL01. The sequence continues at coordinate 3,714 of JAUHVL010000034.1, read as the reverse complement.
GGCCCTTCAGAAAATAGAGTTTCCTAAGGATCAACTACTTCTTAAGAAAATTCAAATTGGAGCGAGACTTTTTCACGATATGAATTTGAGTGGAAATCGAAATATAGCTTGTATCCATTGTCATCATCCAAGAGTTGGAACAGGAGATATGATGGCCTTATCTCTAGGTGAGGGGGCCCAGGGTCTTTTTCAAAATAGAGTACAAGCTGCGGGACATATTATTAGACGTCACTCACCACCGATGATTAACCTTGGCTACGATGATATTACAGTGATGTTTTATGACGGTAGAGTATCTTTTGATCCCAAAAAGAATGAGTTCATGACACCTGAGCCAGGTTTAAATGGTGCCAATCCTAAATATAAAGAGATCACTAATCAGTTAGGATCGGCGTTGGCAGCTCAATCTATTTTTCCTCTATTAAATGTCGAAGAAATGAAAGGTTCTGGTGATAATAATGTGGCAAAAGCAAAAACGAATATCGAAACATGGAATACGATTTTAAATGAGCGAATTCTAGCGAATGAGCAAATGGAATACAAAAAATTACTGAAAGAAGTATTCCCCGGTCAAAAAATAAATATTGGCCATATCGGTAATGCCATGGCCGCATTTTTCTCTCATAACTTTAATATCGTCGATACACCGTATGATCGTTATCTAAAAGGAAATGTGAGTGCTTTAACGGCTGCTGAAAAAAGAGGATTTAAAGTTTTCTCAACAAAAGCTCAGTGTATTAAATGTCACAATGGACCTCATCTCAGTAATTTTAGCTTTGAGGCCGTTGGTGTGCCACAAATTGGAGTGGCAGGCTCTTTAGATGATAAAGGCCGTTTTGAAGTAACGGGTAATGAAGCTGATCTTTATAAGTTTAGAACACCGCCACTTCGAAATATTGTTTTACTCGCACCTTATTTTCACGACGGAACAATGAGTGATTTAAATGAAGTGGTTAACCATTTCAATAATATTAAAGACTCTCTTGAAAATTATGATTTAAAAAATGTGAACCTCTCTCACTATAATCAAGAGATCCTTGTTGATAAGGATGTGACAAGAAATAAAAAACGTTTTGATCAGATATCCTTAGCTGAATTAAAAAGTGGTTTAAAACTGACAGACGATGAGAAGAAGGACTTGTTAAGCTTTTTAACCACGGGGATTCTTGACTATAGATTTCAAAAAGATCGCAATTAAATATGCTATAATCAAGCTATGCTTGATAAATTATTTCAACTAAAAGATGATCTCTACGACCAGAAGATCGATCAGAGAATTGATCGTGTTTTTGAAGAGCTAAAAAATCAGTATCCCACGGGTGAGGATGCTTGGGGGCTCAATCTTAAGAAAGCAAAAACAATTTTAAAAAAGTCATATCCTCTTTATACAAAATACTTTGATGTGAGAGTTTTTCACCGAGAACCTTCTGCTATTTCAGATGGACGACCTTTGGTCATAGTCTCTAATCATAGTGGGCAGATTGCTATCGATGCCATGCTTGTTTCGATGGCCTTTGTTTTAGATGTTCATCCGCCACGAATTTTAAGGCAGATGGTGGAGCGCTTTTTTACAAAAATTCCTTTTGTTAATATTTGGGCTTCAGAGGGGGGAGCTGTCTTAGGGGATCGTAAAAACTGTCAGAAACTTCTGGAACGAGGGGAGAGTGTGATGGCCTTTCCTGAAGGTGTTCCCGGAGTGGCCAAAAGTACGAAAGATTATTACCAATTACAATATTTCACACAAGGTTTTATTCGTATGGCCTTAAAGTCAAAGGTCGATATTCTTCCTGTCGCAGTTGTAGGAGCGGAACAAATTTTTCCTTGGGTTTATCAAGCGAAAGATATTGCAAAATTTTTTGGAATACCAGCGCTTCCCTTAAGTCCTCTCTATTTTCCTCTTCCTTCACCAGTTGATATTTATATAGGAAATCCCATTACGCTTCCAAGTGATCTCAGCAGTGATGCCGGTGATGATGAAATTGATGAACACGTTGTCATGATTAAAAATATAATTAAAGAGATGATTGATGAAGGGCTAGAGCAAAGAAGAAAAGTCTTTGGTCTTTCTGAAGACTTAGCAAAGAAGTTTGGCCTATGAGAAATTTTTTAATTATAGGTATCGCCGGTGGACTCGCTCAAATTTTAGTTAAAAAACTTCTCGCAGAATATCCCGATTGTAATATTGTAGGAATTGATTCTCGATATATTCCTTTTTTTGCAGGACGAGATGATATCAAAACCATTCGAATGAAGTACACGCGTAATCAATTCGAGAAAGTTTTTCGAGAATATGTTTTTGATGCTGTTTTTCATTTGGCAAGAATGACTCATGCTTCAAATAATTATGAAGAGAGGGTTTCACAAAACTTAATCGGTACAAAACGAATTTTAGATTTATCAAAAAGAAATAAAGTAAAAAAAATTATCTTTTTTAGTACTTACCATGTTTACGGTGCTCTTCATGATAACCCGATGTTTCTTTCAGAGGACTCTCTCCCTAGGGCCAGTATTAATCATCCTGAATTAAGAGATGTTGTTGAAATGGATCAATTGGCCACAAATTGGATGTGGAAAAATCAAAATGAGATTGAAACAATTGTCTTTAGGCCTTGTACGATTATCGGGGCAAAAATTAAAAATACGATGACGAGATATTTAACGACACCTTACGCTCCAGTTTGCGCTGATTTCAATCCAATGTTTCAGTTCGTTCACGAAGAAGATATGGCCTTGATCTGTTGTCATTCATTAAAAAAACTTCCAACGGGAGTTTATAATGTCGCCGGTTCCGATGTGATTGGGCTAGATCGAGCAAGAGAAGTTTTAGAAATGCCCAGTATTCCCATCCCAAGTTTTGTTCTTCATGCATCAGCGAAACTAACGAGGGCCGTTTTTTGGAGATTTCCAGAATATTTAATCGATTATATTCAATACTCATGTATCATAGATAATAATTTGTTAATTCAACACTTAGGTGAAGACATTTTTGAATACAGGGCGAAAGAGGCCCTTTTAAGTTGTAAGGGAGAATCTGATGAATCAAGATAAGTTTCAGATGTGGAAGTTAGCATTGAGTACGATTCATGCCGATGATACTGTCAGCTCTGCTGAAAAAAATTGGTTTGAAGAAAAAATTAAATCTTTAGAACAAAATAAGATTTTAGCGTTTACAGATGAACAAGTGAAAACTCTTAGCGAAACAATTCACGCACCCGTTGAAAACTTTATCGATGAATTTAAAAAAATAAAAGATCCCGCCAATGCTGCCTTTTTAATCCATATTCTTCATATTGTGTCGAGATTAGATAATCATCTTCATCAAAAAGAGCAGGCCATTTATAATGAGCTCGAGGAAATTATTCTTGGTAATGTGGATATGGAACAAACCAAGTCTTTAGTCGCTCGTTTAGAGACTGAGCAATATCATGATGACGAATTTTTTAAAGTTGATAATGAACATTCACTCTTTGAAAAGGTCATTAAGACCGTTCTAAAATTAATGAGTAGCGGCGAATACAACTTCCCAGATGAGTGATTTTTACAAACTGATGTACTTAAATGGATATGTTTCATTTTTGAAATTTAAACTATTTTTGATAATCCCATAAAAACGTCCCTGTTTTTTGACATTTAAAATGCTCCCGTCGTGGTCGTACCCACTTCGTGGGCAAGTTTTAAATATCCTTTGTTTTAAAATAGGAGATGGCCAATACT
>JAUHVL010000081.1 GCA_030425045.1 bacterium | reverse complement strand
TAGGCGTTTTAATAATACTGCCAAGATGAACACCAGCATAATAAACACTTCTCACTTCACCATTCATAACACCTTCTAAAAAAGGTTGGGCAACCAGTGCACCACCAAACTCTTCTGTTCTATTCTTGAAAATCGCCGTGAGGTCATCTGATAAATTAACCTTTTCGACTCCAATTCCTTGATATAGATCAAGAGGTTTAATCACAATCTCTTCATGCCCTTGCTTTTTAAGACCCTCACAAAAAGAGAGAAAACCAGAAGTACTTCCCCCGACATAACTTTCAACAGCATCAGAGGCCATATAAGAAATAAGTTTTTCATTATTAACCGCAATGGCATTGGCACCATTGGTAACAGAACAGTTCGTTCTTTGCTCAATCGCTGATAAAATCCAAAGGATACGAAGATAGCGCGAATCAAATGGAGGATCTAAACGCATATGAAGATTAACCTTTTCATTAATCTCAATTTTTTTCTTTTCTCCAAGAGTACAGCTTTCAGGCGCTATTGCTGATTCATCCAGTTTGCCAAAAAAAGAATAACACTCTAATTCGACGTTTTGATTATTTGAAAAATATAGGTTCTCTTCAAAAAGAAAATATACTTCCAATCCCTGTTGCTTCATCGTGAGGGCCAATTGAATCGTTGTATCTTTTTTAATTGATAATTTCTCAAGGGGATCGATTAAAAGTATGTGGATCATAAAATGCCTAATTACTGATCAAAGAGATAGCTCTCAAAACCCAATTCTTCGCTACTCTCTCTATAGTCGTTATATTTCTTTTCAATATATTTAAAAAAATCCTTTAAACCAAGGTTTAACCTATTATGGAGCTCACTAATCTTAGATTCTTGCTCTTCATAGGTTAAAAAGGCCACAAATGAAGCATTATTCCATGCTCGGTCACTGCCATAACACTTAGATATTTTCTCCTTTTTACAATAATCTAATAAGGAGGGACGAAATTCTTTTTCTAAAAAGCGTTCTATCATTCCTTGGGCCATTTCTTTATCTTTTGGATTTTCTTTTTTGTAACGTTCATTTAATTTTTGGACCAATGAGACAATTTTTCTATTTACTTTCTTTCTGGTGGCCAGTTTTTGTTTCATCAACTCTTGTGTCTTTTGATCGTCATTAAAATACTCAACTGTCATTTTCTTAGCGAAATAATTGGCCAAATTCTCATTAAAATTGACTTCATTTTTAGCAAAGAAAATCGTGTGAAATAATTCATGAAAAATGAGCTCTGCCAGTTGTCGGTCTGAGTAATAGAAAAAACTACTTAAGATAGGATCACTAAAATAACCTAAACTGCTATAAGCATAAACCGGTCTAATATAAGTAACCCAGTCTTCTTTTTCTAAAGAAAGAGCAAAGTCTTTTGCCTTTTTTTCGGAAAAAAAACCGAGATAGGGAAAACATCCCATAAATGGAAAACATTCCTGTCTTGCCTCAATTTTATTAAAAGGTGAAGCTGTAACGAGGTAAGTGACGGCCTTCTGATCAAGGATATATGTTTTATTGTAAATTTCAGAGGGTTCTCTTTGCCAATATTCATAAAAATACTTTTTATATTCAATAATCAGCTTAATTTTTTCTTTTTGTGCGGGGTCGACAGTCACATCTTTTAAAAGAAGTTCATTTTTCTTCGCTTTGGTAAGCATTTTTACCTGACCTCTGCCTTGATCCCACAAATAATCAATTTTGGCACAGCCAGAAATAAAAACTAAAAGAATAACAAGTTTCGTTATAGATACCACGTAAAGCCCACAAGATACTTCATATTATCTTGGGCGCGGTTAAATTTAAAGGCTTCAAAAATAGTATTCGCACTAACTCTTAGGGAGAAACGCTTTGTAATTTTAAAGTTGATCGCAAAGGTTGCAAAAACCGAATCGTATCTCACTTTAGTAGCTGCATCTGTCAGAGTAAAAGAATCTCCAGAGCTTTCATTTTTAAAAGTATAAGTTGTTTGATCTTTTTGAAACTGTCTGGCGTATCCAAAACTTAACGAGGGAAGAATTCTTGCCTTTCTTCCGGCCAAAAGTTGCCTAACACCAAGACCATATGAGTAAAGAAGAACGACATTTTTTTGACCAGTGACAGAGTAAGTACTATCAATTGCAACGTCTGTTTGCTGATTGGTTGTCGTTTCCGTTTGATTATAATTGCCTTCGATAGCGGTCGTTTCAAAGAGATACCAAGCGATGGCCCCACTGAAGGTCTCCCCCACCATTTTATTTTGACGATTTTCACCAAAAACCTGGCGGTCATATCCATACTGCCCATTTAATTCAAGTAAGGCATAAGTATTAAAAGATGTTAGCAATAAAACTAGAGCTATAAGATTTCGGATCATATACCCTCCACCTTATATTATACTTACTTTTACTCAGTGCATCTCAACGAGGCATTCGTTTCCCGTAAATCTTGACGATTTCACCCTGACAAGAAAAGGCCGTGGTCGACTTCACTTTCAAATCAACCCAATTCCATTGTAAATCCTGATCATTATTTTCAGGTAAGAAATGAATCAAGCGATTACAATTGGTTCTTCCCTTCCACTTTTTTACACCGCCCATATTTCCAAAGCCTTCAACCAAGACACGGTAGCTATTCTCAAGCATCCCTTGACGGATTTTTTCTTGAATTCCTTGTTGAAACTTTTGTAAATGTCTTAAGCGCTCTCCTTTTACTTCTTTAGAAATATCATCGACCATATTAGCAGCGCGAGTCTTTTCTCTTTTAGAGTAAACATAAGAATAGATGGAATCATACTGGGCCTTTTCGAGTAGATCCAAAGTCATCTGATACTCTTCATCAGTTTCACCAACAAAACCAACGATAATATCTGTCGACAACACAATCTCTGGTTGCGCTTTTCTTAATTTTTCAAGTAACCCCAAATAATGTTCTACAGAGTATTCACGATGCATTCTTTTTAAGACTTCATCAGACCCCGACTGAACAGGCAAATGGAGGTGCTTAGATAATTTTTTTGAACTTCCATGAACCGCAACCAGTTCATCACTCACATCATAAGGATGGCTTGTTGTATAACGAATAAGTTCAAGCCCGTTTATATTTTCTAAATCCATTAATAATTCGGCAAGAGTTTCCCCATTATCATGGCCATAGGAGTTTACGTTTTGTCCCAGTAAGGTGACTTCTTGAATACCCTGATACTCGACCAGGCGTCTGATATCTTCAACAACTTCAGCTTTTTTCCGTGACCGCTCTTTTCCTCGAGTATAAGGAACAATACAGTAGGTACAATATTTATTACACCCTTTGATAATATTCACAAAAGCTTGTGGTGATCCATGAGTAACTTTCGTTTCAATAGAAAAGTTTTGGCTTCGATCCCATGAATTGATGCTAAATCTTTTTTCTCCAGCGTAAGTACGATAAACCATATCGTTGATGGTATCGATCACATCAGTCCCAAAAGCAAAATCAAGGTGATCATATTTTTTGATAAGACTTTTCCCTTCTGTTTGAGAAACACAGCCTCCGACCCCAACTTTTAATTGAGGATTTGATTTCTTTAAGTGTTTAACTTGCCCAAGTTGTGAGTAAAACTTCTGGTTCGATAGATCTCTAATAGCACATGTATTAAAGAGGATCATATCTGCTTCTTCTTCATTTTCAGTTAAAGAAAAGTTTAAATCGGATAAATGAGAGAGGATTCGCTCAGAATCGTGATAATTCATCTGACAACCAAATGTTTTGATCCATACTTTTCGCGGAGGAAAAATCATTTCACCCATTTTTACTGTTTTTTGACCAGTTTTTTGGTCGATTTCTGTAATTTGATTGGGAAGACTAGAATCTCTGAGGCCAAGCCCCGTTGGTGTGGTGGTTGTCATAAAGAATCTCCGTTAAAAAGGTTTATGAACGATAAATTTCAAGGAATTTAACAGCTTAGAGAAAGTACGTCCACACTTTTGGGACTAATTGAGTCATAACAATTATCAAAATGACAAAA
>JAUHVL010000080.1 GCA_030425045.1 bacterium | reverse complement strand
CACGATACCCATCTTCATATTCGATTAAAATGTCCTCAAGATGATTTGAGTTGTTCTGATCAGGGGCAACCACCGGCTGGTTCTGGCTGCTAAAAGAAACCACCACCCCAAGGGCCTTTGCGTTTTCCTTTTTTCTTTTTCTTCTTTCCAGCACCTGGTTGTTGACGAAAGCCGGGAGCACCCATGGCACCAGGGTCAGGCATTCCCCCTCCCATTCCAGGCATACCGGGAAGTCCCATACCGCCACCTTTCATCATTTGCATCATCCCGCCCATCATCTTTTCCATTTGACGAAATTTTTTAAGAAACTCTTCTACGTTGGCGATGGTATTTCCTGAACCACTGGCGATTCTTTTGATTCGACTTTCTTTGACGATTTTATAATTCTGTCTTTCATCTTTAGTCATAGATCCAATGATGACTCTCATTCGTTTCATTTCATCTTCAGCAGGAGAGAGATCACCAATATCTCTTAACATTCCTCCCATACCTGGAATCATTTTTAGAATAGAGCTCATGGAACCAAGGTTTTTCATCATATCCATTTGCTTAAGAAAATCTTCTACGGTGAACTGACCCTTTTCCATCCGCTTCATCATATTTTCGGCTTCTTTTTGGTCAATGGCCTCTTCGGCCTTCTCGACTAAAGTCACCACGTCACCCATATCTAGAATTCGACCAGCTAGTCTATCTGGATGAAAAAGTTCTAAATCTTTTAGCTTCTCTCCTGTTGAAATATAACTAATGGGAACACCTGTTACATGGCGAATCGATAGAGCGGCACCACCACGGGCATCGGAATCCATTTTAGAAAGAACGGTTCCGGTAAGACCGATGGCCTGATGAAAACTTTTTGCCACGTTAACTGCTTCTTGTCCGGTCATGGCATCGGCAACTAATAAAACTTCAGGGTTTGACCCTTCGATCGCTTTTTTGACTTCGACGATTTCATCCATTAGTTCATCGTCTACGTGAAGTCGGCCGGCGGTATCGATAATAACTACATCTCGGTGTTCTGTTTTAGCTGCAGCGATGGCCTCTTTGGCAATCTCTTGCGGCTTTTTTCCAAGGTCACTGTCATACCAAGGAAGGTCAGCTTGTTTTGCTAAGGTGATTAATTGATCTTTAGCAGCGGGACGGAAAGTATCACAGGGAACGAGAAGAACATTTTTCTTTTCTTTTTTAGTCAGCATATTTGAAAGTTTTGCTGAAAATGTCGTCTTACCTTGTCCGTTGAGACCAACTACTAAAACGACGATAGGGGCAGGCTTTTTAAAATCAAGACCTTCATGGGCAGAACCCATAACAAGGGCCAGTTCATCGTGAACAATTTTAATAAATTGCTCTTCTGGGTTAACTCCAGAAATAACCTTTTCACCAATGGCCTTTTCTTTAACAGCGGCAATAAAACTTCTGACAACTTTGAAATTTACATCGGCTTCGAGAAGTGCTGTTCGCACCTCGGCCAGAGCATCTTCAATATTTGCCTCTGAAATTTTGGCCTTGCCTTGTAAGTGCTTAAAAGCATTTGAAAATTTTTCACTTAGTGTGTCAAACATTCTTGTCCCTTTGTCTGTCTTTAGGTATTAACGCACTATGAGTTTTAAACCATTTTCAAAAACTTTGCAAAATAAGATCGACCCTTTAATGGCGCGTAGACCCAAAGTAAAATTGGGCTCGATCGATTTTGATAGCCCTTTACTTCTTGCCCCCATGAGTGCCATTTGTAATGCCCCTTTTAGAGAGCTGATGGAGCGTCTAGGTGCAGGGGGAACCGTGAGTGAGTTGATCTCATGTCATGGCATCAATAATGGCAATGAGAGAACTCGCAATATGCTTAAGATATTTGAAGCAGAAAAAAATATCGGTATTCAGCTTTTTGGCGAAGAGGGAGAGGCCATGGCGGAGGCCTCAAAAGTGGCCCAAGAGGGTGGCCCGAAATTTATCGATATCAATATGGGCTGCCCGGTAAGAAAAGTTGTCTCTAAAGGTGGAGGCTCCGCCCTTTTAAAAGAGCCTTTAAAACTGGGAAAGTTTTTTAACACCATTAAGTCGGCCCTTGAAGTTCCCTTGACCATAAAGATTCGAACAGGTTGGGATGAAAATTCTATTAACGCTCTTGAGGTCATGCATATTGCAAAAGAAGAAGGTGTTGAATTTATCGCGGTTCACGGTAGGACAAGAACTCAAGGTTATAGCGGTCAAGCAAAATGGAATTTATTAGAAGAGCTTGCTAGTGAAAAGATTCTTCCTTTTATCGGTAACGGTGATCTTCATCATCCCGTCACCACCAAACAACGTTTAGAGATGACAAATTGTCAGGCGTTAATGCTGGGAAGAGGACCGCTTCGTTCACCTTTTATTTTTCTTGAAAGTTATCTTGATGATCCCACTACCAGTCCTTTTACGACCAGTGATTATCTCGAAATTATCAATGAGTACTATCGTTTATTACAACACTACACCGATTGGGAGCGCGTTTATTTAATTCAAATGAGAAAGTTAATCGTTTGGTTTATTTCAGGCTTTCATGGGGCATCGAAACTTCGAACGAAACTTTTTGAAGCAAAAGATGTCGAAGATGTGATGAAACTCACTGAAGATTATCTTCTCGCCCTTCCAAGTGCCAAAAAGAATATCGACTTTACTCAGTCTTTTATGTCTGGGGGGCATGGTTAACCGGACTTAAAGAGTGAGTGGCAAACAATGAGTTTTATGTTGTTTTGGTGTACAAGTAAACGTAATCGTTGCCAGACAAGAGGCGTCCCGGCCACATTCTGCTTGTACTTGCCTTGTTATTGTTTGAGTTCTTTTGTAATCAGGTCCCGTAGAGTCACTCCAAAAATCACGAGGAGGAACCTGAGCTTGATTGTATTCAGTACCTCGACACCAAAATCCCGCTTGACATTTCACTGAACTGAGAGAACAAGTTTGTAATGAGAATTGATGAATTTGTATTTCATTAGCATCACAAAACTCTTTCTCTCTAATTGTTAACCTTCTCGGAAGTACAGTCAAAGGTTCAATACAATTAGGAGTTCCATCGCTATTAATACCTCTGAGTGCTTGACCTGAGGGACACATGATTTTTTTAGAACAATTAAGTTCTCCATTTTTTTTAACTCCAATGACAACAGCGCCAGTGGAGCAATCTTCTCCAGCACCTTTATCAACACAAACGGCGGTGCCATCTCTTTTAATTCTTCTTAAGACTTTACCCACAGGACAGGTCACATTTAATGATGGTGGCAGAGGGGCACAAGTGACTGTTCCGTTTGTCTTTATTTCAACGACATACTGATTGGTAGGACAAGAGCCTCCTGTCGGTAGAGACTTACATATAGGGTTTCCACTTGAGTCAATTCCATTAAATAATTCATCAGCGGCACACTCTAGTGTTAAACATTTAGTGTTTCCGTTAGGTCTTATACCGACGGAAACTTGATTATTATTACAAAGGTTATTTGACCTTGCTATTTGATTTACTTTAATACAATCAGTGCCGGTACATAACTCGGCTGCCACAACTTTTCCTGAAGAGTCTACTTGCCCAGCTTCGACATCACCTTTAAAAAGGGGAGCGTTTAAATCACCTGACATAGTATCACCTGTTTTTAGGACGTAGCTATCGAGGTCACATTTTTTGGTAGCACTATCCCACACACCATTTAATGAGCTACAGCCTAGCACTATTGCTGAACTTATAATTCCATGGCTGGTATCATAACAACTTGTAATAGGTGCGGAATCGCTAGCAGCAGAGACTCTGATATTGATATCAAAAACTTTTCTCTCAGAGCCCATGGCCATCTTTTTATTTTTTTTCATTGTGGTTCTTAAAGTAACCATCCTTGTTCCAAAAGCATCGGGGTTTCCACGATCGATGACAGACATTTTTGTGATCGTCAGGGCTTTGTTACCGTAGGTTTTTCCTACTTCATAGGTGAGGTCCCCTGAAGAATTTTTTATACCAGTCAGGTCTCCACCAACATTGACCCCATCAAATGTTTTTTTACAAGCCTCTAAATCAGAAAGGGCCATTCTAAAAGTATTTCTAAGCTCAATTTCTTCCGTTTTAACTTCAGCTGTAACG
>JAUHVL010000006.1 GCA_030425045.1 bacterium | reverse complement strand
GAACTCGGCAGTTAAGCCCGCCATCGGCGAAGGTAGTGCTCGGGGAACTGAGTGTGAGAATAGCAAAGTGCACCAATCTTTTATATAAAAAGCCATCCTTGTGATGGCTTTTTTTTTGCCTAAACATTTATGTGAATATTTAGTCGTCTTAACTTAGAATGTTAATATGATTGAAGACAACTTATATCGAAAAATTACTGATCTCGGTTCATTCTTTCCATTAAGCACATATTTTGAATTAAGTAACGATCTTTGTGAGATTGATAAGTATAAAGAGTTTTGGCGACCTTATAATAAAAATAAAAAAAATAATCGCTGGGGAATGAGTCTTTTTTCTTTGAAGGGAGAGACTGATGGAGAAATCGATTTAAATTCTGTTCTTGAGTATAACAAATTAAACAATACTTCATATGATGAAATGTCTTTTCGAACGCCAACAGAAATTTGGAAAGGTATACCTGAGATTTCAAATAAATTGTCTTTTTTGGCCACTCATTTGGGAAGGTCGCATTTTTTGAGGCTGGATGCTGGAGGCTTTTTTCCACCTCATAGAGATTATGGGAAATCCTTTAGATTAATTTCTTTTTTTTCTGATGATAGAGGGTCGCTTTGTTTATTGTTAGATGGTGAAAAAAAGAATTGGACAAAAAATAAGTTATATTTTTTAGATAGTCGTAAAGAGCATTCTTTATTTAGTTTCAGTGATAATTCTACAGTCTTAGTTCTCAATGTTGAGATAAATGAAGATACCGTTAAGTGGGTTTATGAAAACCTTGAAGCTAAGTAAAAGTAATAATTGTTTTTTTATTGAATAAAGTCGAAGTTAAAAAATAAAGATAAATGCAGTTTGCATATACCAATGACCAGTAAAAATCCCTGTTATTAAATGAAAAAAGATAGATAAGATAAAAAACTTGGGCGCAAGCTCATATTTTATTAAGGGTAAAATAGTTGATAGTTGAAAAGCTATGATAAAAAAGAATCCTATACCTGCTATGTCTTGATAGTTGATGAAAAAGTCTAAAATTGCTGGATTAATTTTTAGTCCATGGGCCAACGAGACACCAATTGATTCAAGAGAAGAGTCTTTAATGGAAACAAGAGAAAAGTCGTTATTGCGTATGAGGCTTCTTAGCTTCCAGATACCAGCATTGAAATAGATTAAAAAATGTGTAGCAATTAAAAATTGGAACGTTTTGATATTTGATCTTGAGGTAATTTCTTTTTTTGGATCTATGAATATAAAAAAAAGAGAACTCCATATCCAAATATGATTTGGATGACTGATATGTCCGAAGCTATAGCGTAACGAAAATAAAGTAATCATAAAGATAAAAGTAAATATTTTGAGAGCTTTTTTTTCATAAAGAATATTGAGGATTATTGAAATATAAGTAATAGAAAAAATTAATGGGTATAGGATATTAGGATTTAAATCTAAATTGTTTAAAAAAGAGACGTGCCAAATATAGATAGGTGTTATTGCTGGTCCTTTTGAAAAGAAGCTACCTAACATGAGAACGACAAAGGAGAGCATAATGTAATGAATTTTAGATAAAGTACTAGTATTTAATTTCATTATAATTATTTGCATCCTTTTTTAGTGCAAAATGTTCAAAATAGCTCATTTTAATCCAGTGGAGTTCAAGCCTACCCGGGCAAAGTTCCATAGCATTTTGTCTCTGTTGAATAGAGATATTTTTATTCTGTTTAACTCTTTTTAAAATAGCCTTGTAATTTAGTTGGTTTTGGTAAGTTTGGAAGGTTTTATCTCTAAAAAAATAAAAACTATTAATGCTATCTCTACAATATAAATGAAATACCTTGGTATTCTTACGAAATGAGAACAAGTTCCATGTTGAAAAGATGAAATAATCTTTTCCATTATTAAAATAAGGCAGTGCTATCTGTGAAATAATTAAGCTTATGAGGACATAAATTGAAACTAAAGACCGATTTTTGTTTAGAATAGTTTTAATAGAGATTATAATTCTCTTAATTTTACTATAAGGCAAAATAATATGAAAGTTACTATTATTAAGCTAAACTGTTATATGGTTGAGAGAAAAGTAGAATGCCAAGTATTGATATAAAAAACAATATTAGCTTTTATAGGTCTAATATTAGTTCTTCGAGATGTTACCAAAATATTTTAAGTTCAAGTGATGTTGAATGGTTGATAGATTTTATGTTTAAAGAAACAGGTGTTTATCGTCTTGGTAGTTCTGGTAATATGTTTTTTTCTGAAAATTTCGAAAAAATAATTATAAAGTTTTTTGATAAATTTAATGAAATGATAGATTTGTCGGAAATAGTTAAAGTGGGGGGGAATTTTTTTTTAACACCTCACCAATATGGGTTTCATACAGATATGCCTGAGAAGGGAGATCATCATTTTGTTGAAGGTGATGTTGCTTTTTGTACAATCTTAATTCCTCTTTTTCATCTTCCTCAAAAAGCGAAATGTCACTTCATGCTATTTAACGAGAGGATTTTAAGTCACGGAACGACTCTTGATAGAGGACCCTCTAAAAGTGATACTCATTATAATAGTATTAGTAACTATGATGAAATAGAAAACCTGTACAATGAGAGTGGACTAGAAATTAAATATGAAGATAAAGACTTTGATAATGATTTATTTGAAAAATACAATATGGGAGCTACTTCTCCGAAAGAAAGATTTAATGGATTCTCTATAGAATCTGTATATGATTGGACTCCCGGTGATGCGATGGTGTTTGATACTACTCAGCTACATTGTAGTAATTTAGGATTAAAGAAAGAGCTCTTTAAAAATAAAGCTGGCTTAAGGATGAGTTTTTATAAAAACTTAAAAAATAAAAGAGACCCGATAGACTGGGAAAAACTTAAATGAGAGATAAGTTAAATATTGATTTAAATATCGATCATTACTTGAAAAGTTTTTCAAAGAGTGAATGTCATAAAAATATCTTTTCAGAAGAAGAATGTGAGAAGCTTATACGTTTTATGTTTAAAGGAACTAGTAAGAGAAGACTAGGGAAATCGGGAAATATATTTTTTTCTGGAAACTTCGATTTTATTATTAGTATTTTTTATGAAAAATTAAAAAACTTAATAGACTTAGATGATGTGGTTGCTTTAAGAGGTAATTATTTTATTACGCCTCATCAATATGGCTTTCACTCTGATATGCCTGAAGAAGAAGATCTTGGATTTTGTAGTGGTGACTATGCTTACAAATCAATTTTAATTCCTCTGTTTTTAAGGCCAGTTGATTCTGACTGTCATCCTGTCACTTTCAATGAGAGATTAATTGATTACGGTACGACATTAGATAATGGGCCGTCAAAAAGTGAGAGTCATTACAATAGTATCGAAGATTATCATCATTTAAAAAATTTATACGACATTATGGGAAAACAAATTGATTATAAAGAGTATCGATTTGATGATGAGATTTTTAATCAACTTGATTTAGGCCGAACTTCACCGATAGAAAGATTTTCGGGTTTTTCTGTTGAAAATATTTTTTCATGGTGTCCCGGTGATGTCATTGTTTTTGATACGGCTCAGCTACATTGTAGTAATTTAGGAATTAATAAAAAAAGATTTAAAAATAAGTGTGCTTTAAGAATTAGTCTTATTAAAAATTCATTAAATGAAAGAGACCCGATTGATTGGGAAAAAATTAAATCAAAAAAGGCCACCGCAATGGGTGGCCTTCTCGCTTAAATATCAAGATTTTTAAAGATCGATTGTATTAAACTTCGTGTTACAAGCAGACATCATATTATTGATGGTTGCACTTGAACCAGAGAGAGAAAAAGTTTGTTCTCTGAAAAGGATTCCATTGTTTTTACTTCCGTAAAAAGTTGCCTTAACAGAACTTCCAGCTTTAAGGAGGTTAACGAGTTGTTCTCTATCCCCAAGCTTGGCAATAGCGACTCTTTGATCTAGATTTTGTCCTGGTCTGTTAACCAAGCTTAAATACTTCGTGTAGTTTTGACCTTTTGAGGTTACGACAAGTTTAACCTTGTAGAACTTAACGGGGTAAGCGTTGTACTTTGTAACAAACTGAACAGTTGGCTCTGTGTAAACACCGTTTCTTCTTTCGGCATAAACTTCAAGAACAGACTTTTTGTTTGAAGATAACGTTGCTGCTCTACATGAAGGTTCATTCCATGCCCAGTGCTGGCTTTCTCTTGCGGCAGACCAGCTTTTTGAAGAACTGATGGTTGCTCCAAAAACTTGTACCGTTTGTAGAGCTAGTAATGTTGCTAATGCTATTGTTTTTAATTTCATTTCTATATTCCTTTTTTAAATCATTAATTATCTAATTGAACGGAAAGTATTTTCTGTTTGAGCTTCGAGGTTTCGAGCTTCTCTAGAAATTGTTTCCCAGTCTCTTTTTAAACGATTTAATTTAATAAGGTCGTTGTTATAAGCAGTTTCAGCAACTTTAAATCGTTCATTTACTTCATCGTAAACAACACTTTGAGCTTCTACTTGAGGTGCAAGCTCTATCTGTCTTGCTTCAAGTGATGCAATCTGTGTCGTTGAATCAGCAATGATTTGCTCATTTTCATTTAACTCATCAATTAGCTTTTCAAATGCTCTAATATCACTATTGTGATCACTGATTTCAGAACTCAATCTGTTGATGTTGTTCTGATGAGGTCCTTGATTACTAGCATAGTATGAATCGTACGCAGACTGAGCAGAATTATATTTAGCTTGTAACCCTGGAATCTGAGCGTTAAGTGAACTTAGTTCAGACTCTGCACTAAAGAGGTCGGATCTTTTTGTCGTGAGTTCACCTTCAGACAGACGCATTTGTCTTCTAAGAGATGCAGACTGATTGGCAATATCTTGAAGTTCAGAGCCAAGTGAAGAGATCTGGTTGTTAAGAGATCTAAACTCACTATCAAGTCTATCTCTCTGTCTTCTAAGAACGTTGAGTTCACCGTTTAGATTATCTCTTCTAGAAGTAGCAACTCTTAGAGCTCCATTATTTCTTCTAATTTGCTGTTCTAAATCTGCTATTGCTTGATTAATATTAGGAATTCTTCTGTTTTCTAATCTTTGCTTCTTTCTTCTTAACTCAGGAATGTCTGCAAGTTTAGTTTCGATTTCATTCTTTCTCTTTATTGCTTGAGCAAGATTACCCTTAATACGATTAATTTCTCCTGTGAGAGTATCGATTTCTCTTTGGAGTGGGTTGATTCTGTTTTCGAGGCTTCTTACTTCAGCTTGAGCCGCATCTCTTTGAGCGATAAGTCTTGCAAGTTCAGCGGCAACATCTGAACTTCCCGATTGAAGAGCTTGAAGCTCTGCTTGAAGTCCTGGAATTTCTTGTTTCGCTGCTTGAGCCTCAGGTATTAAGTTGTTAACGATATTATTTAGACGTCTTTTCTTTCTTTTTAATTGATTAGAGTCGCCATCAGAGCCACTTGAAACTGAAGGAACATCACCATCAACAATTTTTTGAGCAAATTTCTTTGGGTTTCTTTCTAGTCTTCCGTAAAGAGTTACGGCCAATCTCATAAACTCAGCTCTTTCTACTTTTGTAATATTTCCGTTAAGAATTTTGTTAGCAAGTTCAAGTACTCTAACTTCGTCAGCGGAAGGTGTTGGCGTTTGGTTTTCAAGAGCAGCAATTTCGGCTTCTAATCTTTGCTTTTCACTTCTTAAATTTGGAAGTGTGCTAGCGAGTTGTTGCTTTTCTTGAATTTGTCTTTCGATTCGAGCTATTTGAGCTGGGATATCACCAGTACCGTTTTCAAGTTCTCTGATTTGACGATTTAATCTTCTCACTTCATCTTTTTTGTTATTGAGTTGAGAATTTAATGTCGATAGTCTGGTTTCTTTTCCTGACTTCTCATTTTCTTTGTTTTGTAGGTTTCTTCTTCCCGTTGAGATTCTTCCTTCAAGGTTTGAAAGCTCATTCTCTAATTGAGGAACATTGTTTAAGACTTGGTTAATTGAAGCAAGCTCACTTCTTGCTGATCTTAAGTCTCTGCGACTATTTTCAAGATCTCTTTCTAATTGTCTTCTGTTTGACTCCATAACACTGATTCTACGATTGACTTCAGAGAGAGACTCTTCAACAGAGAAAACCTCATTGTTTTTGTTGTTTAGCTCAACACTAAGCTGACTTGATTGAGCAGCTAATGTTGGTAAATGAGAATCGATAAAATCTTTTCTGTCATCAAGTTGAAATAGGGTAGTTTGAATATTTCTGATTTCATTTTCTAGTTGATTAATTCTGCTTGAAAGTCTATTCACCTCTGATTCTTTATTAAGTCTTCTGTTTTTCTTAGCGTTTAATTCACTAAGACTAGAAGATCTTTCAAAGCTTAGGTTTTGCCATTCAGGTCTATTTTCAATCTCATCAATTTTTGCTTCAAGAGTTGAAATCTGTGATTGTTTAGCAACAATGATTTGCTTGAGATCATTAATTTTTTTCTGTGATAATTCTTGGTTAGGGTTCTCAGAAGAAGAAAAAAGACCTTTTACTTTAGCTGCTTGCTTAAGAGCAGGAATAGCATCAATAGAGTTTTGCTTTTTTGTTTGAAGGGCCGTAATTCTTCCTGGAATTGAGATAAGCTCATTATTAAGTCTATTATAAAGAGCTGCTTCTCTATCATATTCAGCTTTAATAGTATTAAAGACTGGTTGTGTTTTAGCGATACTTGCTTTTACAGAAGCAATTTTAGATGGAGCTGTTTGTTTGAACTCAAGATATTCAAAGTAACTTCCAGCATATTGAATGCTTATATTCTGATAGTCTTGTACAGTAGCGGCGTGCGTGCTTAGACCCATGATGGTCGAAGCGATTAATATATTAGTTTTCTTTGACATTATCTCCTCCAAGTTCATGTCTTTATATTCTTCGTCTCGTCTTAGATAGCCTTATAGCTTATAATGTAAGATTGTCCAGAGACATAGTGACCCTATGTAGATTCGACATAGGGGGACCACTGTGGCACCATCAAGCTAACTCTTCGTTTATAAAGAGGTATTAATTGGCATCATATAATTTTTACAAAAGTGATCTGTTTAAAAAGGTAACTGTAAGAATTTTTTTCACTTTTTTTATTTTGAAAATGCTAGAAGCCGTGAGCTTTTTCAGACACGGGGATGCTCTTAACTATCATCTTGTTGGATCACGTTTTTGGTTAGAGACAAGTTGGTTAGAAATGACTCATGATCTGTGGGGAAATTTTCAATCTGGCGTCTTTGAACTTATTTATCTTTTTCCGTTAATGCTTTTTGGAAATACTCTGTGGGGACAGGTCTCATCACAGCTTATACATTTTTTATTAGGTCAAGGCCTAGCTGCTTTTGTTTTATATTTTTACTTTAAGAAAAAAGATAATGAGTTGATTGGCAGTTTATCAGGTTTAACGATTTTAACGATCTCTCGTTCTTCTGATTTCTTTTTGTACGCTAAAAACGATGGAGCTCTTGCCGCTTGTGGTTTGATTTTAGCGTTGATGTTGTTTGACGATAGCTTTCTCTCCCATAAAAAGCATAAAAGAAACCTGCTTATTGGTGTTTTGATGGGCTTGGTGCCAGCAATTAAAATGAGTGGATTATTTATAGTAGGGCCATTAAGTATTTATTTTGTTTATCTAAAAAGAAAAGAGTTAAAGGAAGTTTTTTTTGTGGCTTCAATCGCTTTAATTGTTTTTTCACCCATTCTTTTGAGAAATGCTTATTTTGTTGGAAATCCATTTTTTCCCGGTCTTATCAACATATTTCCAGGTGTTCTCACTGAGGAAATGAAAAGTTATTATTTGTATCATATGAGTAGTGCTCTAACTTTGAGCTCTTTAATCTCTGCACTGGTTTCTTTTTTTACAGGGAAAATAATTTTCATTTTGATGATTCCACTTTTTCTCTATCAAATTATTAAAAAAAGAAATCTTTTCTTTAGTGCTCTTAGTTTATTAATCTTTGCACTTTATTTAATTGTTAATGGTGGTTTAGTTGTCGAACGTTTTTTCTTTATCTGTTACTTCTTAATTACAGTATCGATTTTTATTTTTATCCACAAAAATGATTTTTATAAAAAGTTTCTACCATTGTTATTATTAATAATATTAATTGATAGCAAAGCTGATAAATCTCTTAAAAAAGTAATAACTTTCATTCCTCAATATATTTCTCGTTCTCCAATGGATATTGTTAATGAGTATTCACCTTATTCAAGAATTTGGAGAGGTTTGGAATCGTCTAGAGAGAAGAGAATTGTCTTATCAGACTTATTTGCTCAGCAGTTCTATGCTCCTGATGGAATTAGAATTCATCAATTTAGAGGGCGTCCAGATACGGAGTTTTTAGGTCAATGTAAAATTGATGATTTATCAAAGCTCAGTAGGTATACCTACGCAATTTTAGCAGAAAACAATAATAATCCTTGTTATCAAAAGATTAGAAACGAAGGCGTTACTTTAAATAAAGTAGATAACTTTGTTTTGTATAAAATCAAAAATATCCAATAGTTGAATGAAGCATCAGGATGGACAATGCGTAATGATGCAAGGTAGAATATTACTATGCCATCCGTTTCGAAAATTCTTAAAATTGAGCTGTTAGCCTTATTTTTGCTGGCAACGTTAAGTTTAATCGCTTTTTATTTTCAAGATTCTACTCCTGACAATATTCTATCAATTACTTCGGATTCTAATGGAGTAAATTTTCTTAGCTATTATGCTAGTTCCTTAGTTTCGGTTATTGGGTTTTTTGTGGGTCCTTGGATTGTGATTAGCTTTATCATTTTTCTATCTCTTTATGCTTTGGTTTACTCCAAAAGAAACTCCACGATTGACGCTCTTAACTTTGTAAATATTCTGCTCATGGTTTTGTTTGCTACGGCTTATTTCGCTCCAAGCTTTTTAGGTGAAGGTTCCCGCTTTTTGATTTTAAAAAACTTCTCGAAGCCATTTATTCTCGTAATTGTTATGGCATCTTTTACTTCTTTTCTAGTGAGCTCATTTCGAGGAACGATTTCTGAAAATCTCGGTATTTTCAAATCTATGTTTAATAAGTGCTACTATGGTGTTGTCAGTGTCTTTTCTCGTCTTACAGGGTTTTTAAAATTTATTAATTTAAGCCGCTTAATCGAGAGAAAGAAAACAGAAATTGTTAGAAACGTCCCTACGATGCTTCAAGGTCATAATAATAACGTTATTGATGAGCTAGAAGTTGATAGTGAAGAAAGCGTCAGTTTCACACCAAAGCTTGATGATTCAATTGTATCTACTAATGAAGTTAGTGGTGATGAGAAAAAGAAGAAGTCTCGTCGATTGGTTACGACAGGTAAGCAACAAGAGCTCAGAGACAAGCAAAATAGAAACTTCGAAGAGCAGTATCATTCTTTAGTGAACTTAAAGAAAAGTTATAAATCAAGTAGCGTCGAGCATGGACCAGATGAGGAGTACTTCAATAATATCATCGAAAGAATTGAAGGAAAGTTAGCTGAATTTAATATTGAAGGTAGCATTGTCAATATTTTAAAAGGACCCGTTGTCGATACTTTTGAGTTGGAGCTTGGAAGTGGGGTAAAGGTTTCAAAAGTATTATCTTCTGAAAAAGATTTATCTATGGCCCTTCTTGGTGCTCCGATTAGAATTGTATATCCAATGATTGGTAGGCATACCGTTGGGATTGAAGTTCCTAGGAATCCAAGAGAATTTATTCTCCTAGATGAAGTTCTCTCTTCAAAAGATTTTCAAAATAATCAATTTAAAATACCCATTGCGATGGGGAAAGATGCTTTTGGAAAAACTTTTATTGTCGATTTGGCGACGATGCCACATATGCTTGTTGCTGGGGCAACAGGAGCTGGTAAATCTGTTTTTATTAATACTTTGCTTGTTTCCATTCTTGTTAAGAAATCTCCAGCTCAACTAAAACTAATTTTAATCGATCCAAAGCAATTAGAATTAGCGTTGTATGCAAAACTTCCTCATCTTGTTATGCCCGTTATCACAGACGCAAAAAGATCTTCTATGGCATTACTTTGGGCTTGTGAAGAAATGGAGCGAAGATACTCTATCTTAAAAGAGTTTGGTGTTCGAAATATTGATGGATTTAATAACAAACTTAAAAAGGCAACACCCGAAATGTTAGCGTCGATTCATCAGTACTATACTGATGACTCTGAAAAATATGAATTACCTTATTTGGTGATTATTGTTGATGAATTTGCCGACCTCATTTTGACGAAAGCCGGAAAAGAAATTGAAAATAATATATGTCGTTTGGCGGCCAAAGCGAGAGCAGCGGGGATTCATTTGGTGTTAGCTACCCAGAGACCTTCTGTTGACGTTATAACAGGGCTAATAAAGTCTAATTTTCCAACGAGAGTAGCATTTCGCGTTACATCTCCCGTAGATTCAAGAACGATTCTTACCACTGTTGGTGCCGAGAAGTTACTTGGGAAAGGGGATATGTTGTACCGAAATGGTACTGATAACAAAAGAGTGCATGCTTCTTTTGTCGATGAAGATGAAATCGAAGTTCTTGCCAATAAGCTCGCTGAAATACCGCAAAGTTATAATGAGTCGGCAGTTGAATTCCTTGAAAATGGTGCCGAAAATATCAGCGATGACCCTTTTAGGGTTGGTTCTCATCTCACAACAACCAAAGAAGTTGGTGGTACGGATGACCAGCAGCTATACGATAGAGCAATTCAAACAGTCTTGGAGCACCGCACAGCTAGTGCCTCAATGCTTCAACGTCGTTTGCGAATTGGATACAATCGCGCAGCTAATCTTATCGAGCAGATGGAGGCGCGTGGCGTTGTCGGCCCTGCAGAGGGATCCAAAAGAAGAAAAGTACTGATCTCTCCTGATCAAGCATAAGCTTTAATTTCCTATATTTACTTGCCGCTTTTTAGCCCCTGTGTTATCAATGCATCCATGTAAAAAAACCCAATCACCTGGTTGATGGTCCGCGTTTTTGTGTGGCTTCAGGTGATTTGAACAACCATCAACATTGGAGAAAAAAATGAGTAATGAGTTGGAATTAAAAGATTTATTGGCCGCAGGTTCGCACTTTGGACATCAAGTTTATAAGTGGAATCCAAAAATGAAAAAGTATGTCTATGGTGAGAGAAATGGAATCTACATTATTGATCTTGCTAAGACGATTCCAATGGCCAAAAAAGCGTATAACTTTATGAAGAAAGTTACGAGTGAAGGTAAGCCAGTTCTTTTTGTTGGAACAAAAAGACAAGCATCTGATGCCGTAAAAAATGCTGCTGATTCTTGTGGAGCATTTTATGTGACTCACAGATGGCTTGGTGGGATGCTCACTAACTATAAAACAATCACTCTTTCTGTTGATAAACTTAGAAAAGTTGAAAAAATGAAAGAGACTGGTGACTTCAGTTTATTGACTAAAAAAGAGCAATCAAAAATCGAAAAAGACGTTATCAAACTTGAAAAAAACTTAGGTGGTATTAAAGATATGAGAAAACTACCTGGTGCTGTTTTCATTGTTGATCCAAGTAACGAAAGAACCGCTATCAAAGAAGCTAATAAATTAGGAATTCCTGTTGTTGCTATCACTGATACTAACTGTGATCCAGATGGTATCGACTATGTCGTTCCAGGTAATGATGATGCAATAAAATCAATTAGTCTTTTTGTTAACTACTTCTCTCAGTCTGTAATCGAAGGTTCAAAAAACAAGCCAATGAGACAAGTTTCTGAAGATAAAACTGATTTATCTCTTGAAAAAGAAATTATCTCAAAGTTTGAGCAAGACATTGATTTAAAAGAAGAGACTGAAGAAGAAACTACTACAGAATCTTAAAAAAATTTTAAGTACTTAAATTATATTTAACTAAAGGATTAAAGATGTCGTTTAGCGCTGCTGATGTAAAAAAACTAAGAGAATCTACTGGTGCAGGTATGATGGCTTGTAAGCAAGCACTTACTGAAAGCAATGGAAATATGGATGAAGCAATCGACTTTCTTCGTAAGAAAGGTCTTGCCGCTGCTAAAAAGAAGCAAGGAAGAGTTGCTGCCGAAGGTGAAGTTCTAGCGATCGTAGAAGGAAATACAGGTGTTATCGTTGAAGTAAACTGTGAAACGGATTTTGTTTCTAAAGGTGATGACTTCAAAGGTTTTACGAAATCAATTGCGGACTACACATTAAAGAATAACACTGCTGACATCACTGCTTTAAAGTCTGAGAAAGATGCTGAAGTGAATGAGCTCACATTAAAAATCGGAGAAAAAATTGATATCCGTCGTTTTGATAGAGTAAGTGATGCATCTGCTGTTGGTTACTATAACCATGGTGGAAGAATTTCAGTAATTGTTGGTGCAAAGACAGCTGGTGATGCTAGTTCTGAACAATTTCAAACTTTGATGAAAGATCTGGCCATGCATATTGCTGCTGCTGATCCTAAGTTTATTTCTTCAGACGATATTGATGAAGGTTTCAAGAAAAGAGAAGCTGAAATTTATGCTGCTCAATTAAAAGAAGAAGGTAAACCTGAGAATATGATTGAAAAAATTGTTGAAGGAAAACTTAAAAAACTTGCTTCTGAAGTTTGTCTTCTAGAGCAAAAATATATTAAGAATCCAGACCTAACAGTGAAAAAGCTAATTGAAGGTGTGGGAGCTGATATTGCTGTTACAAAGTTTGCAAAGTTTAACCTTGGTGAAGGGATCGAAAAGAAAGAAGATAACCTTGCTGAGGAAGTTGCAAAAATGACTGGTGGTAATAACTAAAAATTTTAAAGCCAATAAGGGGCCTAACGGCCCCTTTATTTTTTTACGGTACTAATTGATGAAATATAAAAGAGTTTTGTTGAAATTATCTGGAGAAGCTTTAGCTGGTGATCAAGGTCATGGCATCTCTCCTGAGATATTAGAAAGTTTATCAAATCAAATTAAAAGTATTAGAGAAAATGAGACAGAGGTTGCCATCGTTATTGGTGGTGGAAATATTCATAGAGGTGTAGCCGGTGCTACGATTGGAATGGATAGAACATCATCTGATCATATGGGGATGTTAGCAACAGTCATCAATTCGATTGCACTCCAAGATTGTTTAGAAAGAGCAGGGGTTCAAACCAGAGTGATGACCGCTATTGAGATGAATGAAGTAGCAGAGCCTTATATTAGAAGAAGAGCTGTTAGGCATTTAGAAAAGGGAAGGGTTGTTATTCTTGCCGCTGGTACAGGTAATCCTTATTTTACGACAGATACGGCAGCTGCCTTAAGAGCAAGTGAAGTAAATGCTAACGTTATTTTAAAAGCTACTAAAGTTGACGGTGTTTACGACAAAGACCCTGTTACAAATTCAGATGCCGTTCGTTTTGATAAATTAGATTATATTGATGTTATTAGCAAAGGACTTAAAGTAATGGACTCTACAGCGATTACTTTTTGTATGGAAAACAAAATGGATATTATCGTTTTTAATATTGCTGGTAATAATAATATTGCAAAAGCTATTTCTGGAGAAAAAATCGGAACAGTGATTTCAACTGAAAATTAGATTAATGGAGTAGTAATTATGATTGATGAAATTAAGCAAACATTAAATGCTTCTATGAGTAAGTCGATAGAATCTTTAAAAAACCAACTCACAAAAGTTAGAACAGGAAGAGCATCAGCATCTGTGCTTGATGGCGTTTCTGTTGATTATTACGGAGCGATGACTCCGGTAAATCAAGTCGGGCAGGTCTCAACTCCTGAAGCCCGTTTATTGCAAATTCAACCTTTTGATAAGACGATGATTGCGGCTGTTGAAAAAGCTATCTTGGGTGCTAACTTAGGCTTAACACCTTCGAATGATGGTAATGTAATCAGAATTCCATTTCCTTCTCTTACTGAGGAAAGACGTAAAGAGCAAGTTCGTGAAATTAAAAAGATTGGAGAAGATGCGAGAATCGCCATTCGAAATGCACGAAGAGATCAGAATGAAGTCATCAAAAAGTCTGAGAAAGCGAAAGAAATTTCTGAAGACGAGTCTAAAAAATTTCAGGCAGAAGTTCAGACTGTCACTGATAAGTATGTAAAGCAAGTAGATGAAATAGTAGAGGCAAAAGAGAAAGAACTTCTCTCAGTTTAGGAGTACTATGTCTTCAATTAAACATGTTGCCATTATTATGGATGGAAACGGTAGATGGGCTGAGGGCCGATCACGTCAACGTGTATGGGGACATGTTAGAGGCTCTTCGATTGTTTCGGATATCGTTGAAGAGGCAGATGATAGAGGTATTGAAGCTTTAACTCTATATGCCTTTTCAACGGAAAATTGGAGTCGTCCACTACAAGAAATAAATACACTTTTCTCTTTACTAAAAAAGTTCTTGCTCAAAGAGAAAAAAAGAATCATCGATAATAATATTCGTTTTAAAGTTATGGGTAAACTAGATGGTTTACCAGAAGAAACTAAAAAAATTATTAAAGACTTAGAAAACGAAACTAAAGATTTAAATGGTTTAAAATTAACTTTTGCTTTTGGTTATGGTGGTCGCTCTGAAATTATTGATACCGTTAACCGCTTAAGGGAAGAAGTTAAGGATAGAGACGTAACTGAAGAGGACTTCTCTAAATATTTATATCAACCAGAGCTTGGGGACGTTGATTTACTTATTAGAACGGGAGGAGATCAAAGAATCTCTAACTTTCTATTGTGGCAAGTTGCTTATGCTGAACTTTATTTTACAGAAACGCCTTGGCCTGATTTCTCAAGAAAAGAGTTTGGTGAAATTATTGAAAAAGTAACGACTAGAGAAAGACGTTTTGGTTACGTAAAAGAGTGTGAGGGCTTTAAAATTTCATCTCTTTGGGCAAAAAAGAATAAAGATTCATCCCACTCTAAGGTCAATCAGTAGTGTCGTCTGAAACAAAGAAAAGAATATTATCAGCATTTGTCTTAATGGCCATAGTCTTCTTTTGTATTTACTGGGGTACTGCTTCATTAACAATGATGATGTTATGTTTTGGTGTTCTCATTATTGATGAGGTTTATTGTAATATTCTGAGTAGAAATAGATTAGAGGTTTATTACTTTGTCACTCAAGGGATCTTTGTTGCACCATATTTGGTCTATAATTTTTCAAGGTTCTTAACGATTCCTAGTGAAGTGACTATGTATACCGCCTTAGCCGTGAATATAGTCTTATTAGCTTACTTATTTTTTATCGATATTAAGTCTAATCTAATTAAATCGGTAAGAGAGTGGGTTCCTTTTTTGATTGCAATTATGGTTTTACTGCCATGGCTGAATATTTCCTTACTGTATCGTTATGAAAATTGGAGATCTCTAATTTTCATTATGCTTTTGATTAATTTTGGAATGGATACCGGTGCTTGGTTCTTTGGTAAAAAGTTTGGCAAAAGAAAACTATGGGAAAAAGTAAGTCCTAAGAAAACGATTGAAGGATTGATTGGTGGTGCTTTGTGCTCAAGTATACTAGGTTCTTTGGCTTGGAATTATTTTGTTGGTGATATTTCTCCATATCTGATCATTTTGTTTTCATTGCTAGGTATTCTTTCTCAGTTTGGAGACTTGATTCAATCTAAGATAAAAAGACAAACTGATGTTAAAGATGCCTCTGGACTAATTCCTGGTCACGGTGGGGTTTATGATCGTCTTGATAGTTTACTTTTCCTTTCTCCTTTTTTCGTAATTATGGTAAATTTTTATTACTCTTAATTATAGAATATTATGTTAGAAAAAATTGCTATTTTTGTATTATTCCTTGGTCCCCTCGTCTTTTTTCATGAATTAGGACATTTCTTATTTGCCAGGCTCTTTGGCGTAAGAGTTGAAGTATTTTCTATTGGTTTTGGTCCTAAAATTTTTAATTTCAAAAGAGGTGATACTGTTTATGCCATTTCATTAATACCCTTAGGTGGGTATGTGAAAATGTATGGAGATGACCCACTTCGAAAAGATGAAGTTCCCGAAGAAGAAAGAAAATATAGCTTCACTTTCAAAAATAAATGGCAACGTTTTTGGATTGTAATGGGTGGGCCACTTGCAAACTTTATCTTGGCTTACTTTTTATTCTGGGGACTTCTTTTTGTGGGAGAGAGAGTTCCAGAAGTTAAAGTTGGATTATTAAAAAAAGAATCAGTTCTATATGAGAAAGGTTTACGTACAGGTGATGTCATTCGAAGAGTGAATGGTGAAGTGATAAGTGGACCTACAGATATGGTTCTGTCTACAAAGAGTCAAATTGAAACATTAACAGTCATGAGGAATGACTCAAAAATGGTTCTGACTATCAATAAAGACAGTGACGACTTCTTAAAAGAATTTATGAAGTATCCTCCTGTGATGAGGGTTCCAATTTTAATAAGTGAGTCTGGAAAGAAATATATTCTTTCAACAAATAAAGAAACGGCTTCTTTTGAGACTTCACTAGAAGAGATGTTTACTACTGGTCAGCAGTATAGTGGTTTGTACTTATTTGAGTTCATAGCAGGAAAGGAAAGAAAAGCGGGAGAGCTTTTTAAAGAGTTCTCAGGAAGCTACGGAGATATTGAATCATTTTATAGGTTCCTTGGTGAAAATAATTTAAGAACGTTAGATTTAGTTGTGAGAAATGCAACACCAAATTCACCTGCTCAAGAAGCTGGAATAAAAGAAGGTGACATCTTAAAGTCTTTAAATGGTACAAATATTTTTAGTTTTGAAGACTTAAGAAACACTTTACAAGATACCACCGGGGATACTGTTTCAATTGAGCTTTGGAGATCTGGAAAATTAATGAGTTTAACGTTAAAGCCAGAAGTGAAAAGTATAGCTGGAGAAAAGTTAAAATTAATTGGGGTTTACTCAAATGGAGAGTTTTTACCAATAAAGCAATACGAAACAGGATCAAGAGGATTTTGGGGATCGACAACTGGTGCTGTTACGAGGTCTATTGATACCGTTGATAAAATATTTGTATCCTTCAAGAAGTTAATTGTTGGAGAGTCGTCGTTAAAAAATATAGGTGGTCCCTTGGCCATTGGGAAAGTTGCCTCTGATTCTTTTAACACCAGCATTTCAAACTTTTTTAAGTTGATGGCATTGATTTCAATCCACCTTGGTATTATTAATCTCTTTCCTATTCCAGTTCTAGATGGTGGGCACATTCTCTTTATTTTCTTAGAATTAATAAATGGTGGACCTTTATCGAGAAGAAAAATGGAAGTCGCCCAGCAGTTTGGCCTTTCAGTTTTACTTATGTTAATGGTTGGTGCCATATATAACGACGTTAGTCACTTCTTTTAGCATGAGGCCGTGAGCTTCCTTGCTCAGATAGAGACGGTATTCATTATGAGTTATTCAATTTTTTTAGATACGAGTTTAAATATTACAATTGGTCTATTAGATGAAGACTACAATTGGATCGATTATATACATCACGTAAATAAAAAAAGTGCTTCTAAAATTCATTCTATGCTTTACGAGTCATTAGAGAAAAATAATTTGAAGCTAGAGAGCGTTGATACTTTATTTTATTGCTCAGGACCGGGAAGTTATACTGGTATGAGAGTTAGTGAAGGAATTGCAAGGCTTTTGGAGTGGCAGGGGATAAAAACTCGCTCATTTTATCATTATCAAATTCCTCGTTTTTGTGACATTAACTCAGGCAAGTGGGTTGCCAATGCCTATAAAGGTGAAATGTTTATTTACGCTTGGGAAGGGGATGAAGAACAGACTGAATTACTTTCCGTAGAAAATAATAAGGTATCAGAATTTTCATTTAGTCATGATACTGAATTAGTACAGTCTGAAAAACATATCACTGTAAATATGATTTATGAGAATCCAAAAAAAGTATTTTCAGAAATTGAAAAAAATGAAAAGGCATTACAGCTAAATTATTACCGACTACCTGAAAATGAATTTAAATTAAAAAAGAAAAAGAATGAATAGGTTTTATAGAACATATTTACCATTTAGATTTCATGTATGGTTTTGGGTAATTGCTTTATTCTTGATGATTTTTCTTTCGGGTGCCTTTTTCTTTTTATTCTTTATTATTCATGTCGCCCTTATTTTAATTTTTAGAAAATTTAACCATTTTTTTAAAGAGGATAAAGGCAAACGAGATGAGGTGTTATTCTCTCCCGTAAATGGAACAGTTACTTCGATTAGAAAAAATATAAATCATGATGTTTTTGGTTCTAGTTTAAGTGAGATAAGGATTGTTATTCCTTGGTGGAAAGAGTTTGGTATCAATCTACCGAAAACAGCAGAAGTAAAAGATCTTATTTATAAAGCTGGGAAACCAAACTTTAGATATAGATGGCCAAAGCCGATTTCCTTTGGAGGTGAGATTCCACCTGGGTATTACTTACAGCTTGAAACTATTCAAGACGGTACTTTGGGATTACACTTTACGAATTGTCCTTTAGGTATGTCTCCTCATATTTATGTTATGCCTGGAGATCGTGGGAAAAATGTCGCTAATATTGGCTATTTTCCCTTTGGAGGAACATTGCATTTTTACTTTCCAGAGAATTTTGAGATTCTCGTTCAAGAAGGCCAAAGTGTAGAGTCGGGTGAAACGCTGATCGCTGGCACGATAGAAAATAGGTAGGTTCAGTTTGCAAAACTCTAAAAAACTAGCATTTTTTCTTCCCAATATTTTTACAGCTTTGAATATGGCATGTGGCTTTGCCTCAATTGTTTTTTCTCTTCAGGGGAAATTTGATGATGCTTGTATGATTTTAATATTGGGAGCAATTTTTGATTCTGTTGATGGAAGAGTTGCTAGAATGACGGGAACATCTTCTCAGTTTGGAGAGCAGTTTGATTCTATGAGTGATCTGATTTCCTTTGGAATGGCCCCTGCCATTTTGATGTTCAAAAAATATTTAGTTTTTTATAATAAGCTCGGCGCGGTCGTGGCCTTTATTTATATATTGTGCGGTGCACTCAGGCTTGCTCGCTTTAATGCTAATATTAAAAATATAAGAAATGATTTTTTTCAGGGGTTACCAATACCCGGTGCTGCCACTGCAATCGTCGGTTTTGTTTTTTTCTTTGAAAAATTTCCTGAGTTTGATGCCTTTCCTTTTATATCGGTAATTTATGTCTTTCTTTACAGTATTCTTATGGTGACAACGATACCATTTTTCTCATTTAAAGATTCAAGCTTCGCTGAAAGACATAAAAGATTTGGATTTTTTGTTGGTATTGTTGCTGCTGCTCTTTTGTTTTCCTACTACAAAATCATGACATTAGTTTTTATGAATTTGTATGTTATCATTTCACTAACAGTTTATTTGAAACGTAGGAAAGAATTTGGTGATGCTTTTGAGTGGGAAGAAGAAAACTAGTTTACTTATATTCCTTGTTCTTATTTTAAGTTCCATTCATGCTGAGGATGCTGGTCAATACCTTGGTGATCAGAAAAAAGACTTTAGTGAAATTGAAGCAATTGAAAGTGGAGAGAGTGCTTTTGTTCCTGGTGCTTCCAAAGACTTAGAAAAAGAAATTACTGAATTTAAAAACGACGATGAAGAAGCGGACTCCTTTCACGTTCCTGGTAGTAAAGCAGAAAAAGCTGAGATAAAAAGTTCTATTGGAGGCTTTGGTGTAACAATGCCTTTTAATAAAAGAGAAAATTATCTTGAAACGAATAATAGAGATATTTTTAAAAATATTTATAGAAAAGGAACTTGGGCGTTATCGTTTAGTTACATCAGTGACGATTATGAAATAACGGATAGTCGAGGCATATACAGAAAAACTTTTGAACAAAGCTCAGGTGCTAATAGATATGGTGGAGTTCAGCTCGGTATGGATCGCTATTTTTATCGAGGCTTTTTCGACTTTGCCTATGGATTCAACTTAGGTATGGGAATGAGTAAAGGTAAGGGCTCCTTTTCAACTTCACAGTCTGAAAGTGATACAACTTTTACTTTATGGTCTCTTCCTCTAGATTTTTCTTTGACTATGGAGCTACCACTTGGGAGATTTTTGAACCTCGCAGTATCTGGCGGTCCATCTGCTATGGGACTTTATCAAAATAGAGACGATAAAGAATCTGGTGAAAAATATAAGTACCGTAGGCAGGTTAGCCCGGGATATTTTGCAACGGCTAAGCTGAAGATAAGTTTAGGTAATATTTTTTCAAGTAGTATGTTTAACTTATTTAGTGATTATAAAATTACTAACTATTACTTAAATGTCATGATGAGACATCAAACTTATGAAAACTTTCAGGACGAAATATCTATTTCTGGATCTTCAATAGGTGCAGGCTTCACTTTTGATTATCTTTAATGATTAATTATAAATGTACATTATCTTATGATGGAACTAACTACCAAGGTTGGCAGGTTCAACCAGGGGGAAGGCCGACTATTCAGGGTTCGCTCATTGAATGTGCTGAAAAAATATTCGACTCAAAAAATATTAAAGTTATTGGTAGCGGGAGAACTGATACTGGGGTTCATGCGTTAGCGCAAGTGGTGAAGTTGACTACACCTAAGGAAATTCCAATTGATAACCTTCAAAAGGGCTTAAATTCACTGCTACCCACTGATATCAA
This sequence comes from bacterium, assembly GCA_030425045.1. Lineage (GTDB taxonomy): Bacteria > Bdellovibrionota > Bacteriovoracia > Bacteriovoracales > Bacteriovoracaceae > JAUHVL01. The sequence continues at coordinate 144,913 of JAUHVL010000006.1, read as the reverse complement.
AATTCAAAAAATAGAACCTTGTGAAGAGGATTTTCACCCTGTTTATTCCGCTTCCAAGAAAAGATATGACTACAGGTTTGTTCTGGGGCATGACTCTTGCCCTCCCCATTTGAGACATATGTTGGCTACTCACCCCCATAAGTTCGACATCACTTTAGCCCAAAAGGTTTGTGATGCTTTTGTCGGAGAGCATAATTTTAAAAACTTTATGAATACGGGGACTCCTGTAAATTCAACAGTTAGAGAAATTTTTAAGTGTGAGCTTAAGTATGTTGATACTGATCAGTTCTGGAGGCCATTTTTACCAGGTTACTGGCTTTTTTCTGTTGAGGGTAATGGTTTTCTGAAGCAAATGGTAAGATTGATGGTAGGGGCCTTATTTTCTGTTGCACGTGAGCACTGTCCATATGAGCATTTCATTGAATCACTCGAGGCAAAAACCGACTTAAAAATAGGTCCGGTTGCGCCGGCACATGGGCTATATCTAGTTGAAGTAGTTTATTGACAATACTGGCCATTCTCAGTACTCTCGGACCATCTAAACACTTTTAACGCAAAGCATCGGAAGAGGTCTATGTCTTACAAAATTGAACAAATTGATTCTTGTACTAAAAAACTAGTATTTAACTTTGAAACACTCGATTTCTCAAAAGAAATTGGAGAGGCTCTTGAAAAAAAGAGAGCAACAGTATCTTTGAAAGGTTTTAGAAAAGGTAAAGCTCCCTTATCTATGATTGAGAATATGTACAAGGGACAGGTTGAACTTGATGTCGTTAACCAATTTATCAACAACAAACTTTTCGAAGCAATTGACGAAGAAAAATTACGAGTAGTTGGTCAGCCGGCAATGGAAGATATGAACTATGATCCTGGAAAGTCGATGAGCTTTAATGCAGTTGTTGAAATCTTCCCTGAAATAGAAGTTAAAGCTTTAGATAGTTTAACTTTTGATAAAGAGAAAGTTGAAGTGACTGAAGAAGAAGTTGAATCAACGATTAAACAATACCTAGAATCAAAAGCTGAGATGAAAGAAATTACAGATGAAGTTACTTTAGATAAAGGGCACTTCGCTGTTATGAATTTTGAGGGTGAAAAAGAAGATGGTGAGAAACCTGAAAATATGAAAGGAAATGAATTTCTTTTAGAAATTGGTTCAGGTCAGTTTATTCCTGGCTTTGAAGATGGAATGGTTGGCATGAAAAAGGGTGAGAAGAAAACAATTGAAGTCACTTTCCCTGAAGAGTACCACGCTGAAGAACTAAAAGGTAAACCGGTTAAATTTCATGTTGAACTTTTAGAAGTAAAAGAGAAAAACTATCCAGAGTTAAATGATGATCTTGCTAAAGAATTTCAGTTTGATTCTGCAGAAGATATGAAGACAAAACTAAAAGATAATTTATTTCAACAAAAAGATCGTGGTGTGAAGGATAAGCTTAATCAAGATATTCTTCAAAAGCTGTGTGAGGAAAATAAATTTGATATTCCAAAGGCCATGGTTGAAAGTCAAAAACAAAGCCTTAAAGAAGACCTCGAAAGAAACTTAAAGCAACAAGGCTTTAATGATTCTATGATGGAGGAGTATTTCTCTAAGTGGGCGTCTGATATGGATGAAAAAGCTGCTTTTCAAGTACAGTCTGGTTTGATTTTAGATAAGCTTGCTAACCAATTTAATGTTGAAGTTAAAGAAGAAGACTTTGAAGCTAAATTGGCTGAAGTAGCAGCTGGTGCTAATCTAGATGTTGAGCAAGTTAGACAATTCTACGGTCAAGATCCAAAAGTAAAAAGTAATATGATGTACTCTTTACGTGAAGAAAAGACGTTCGAAAAAATTTACGAAACTGTTACTGTTAACGAAAAATAATTTGGCAAAAGGCCATTGAGATACTAGCAATGGCCTTCTTCATTTTAAAAAAATGAGATTCTTACGATATTTTCTCTATTTTCCAGTTTGGATCTCTCATAATATTCTTGGGTTTAATTTCTATCTTTATTTAATAACACCGCTGATGGGTTTTTTTCATTTTCTTAAGGAACTTTCTTATCCTAGGATATTCATCTATCTTGCTATTCCATTCTTTCTAAATAGTATAATTTTTGGATTTAAGGGAGATGTTGGTTCAGCTATAAGATGTATCCTACCATTGTTTGTTTTTATCGTTCCCTCTTTTTTACAAAGTAACCTTAACAAAGATGGCTACATAAAGTTGGCTAAAGGTATTGTTTACTTCTTTGTATGTATATATCTTTTAGAGTTTTTTCTTTTTAATCAAACGATGAAGCAAGTTCTTCCTGGAGTATTTATCCCAAAATTTGAAGGAGCAAGTGGTTATTCTAACTTTTCTGGTTTTTTTATGGGTATTGTAGGCTTAGTCTTTTTGCACAGTAAAAAATATAAATGGTTTATTTTCTCAATTTTTCTTCAGCTTCTAACTTTTAGTAGGTCATCATTTTTAATGACAGCATTAGCAATACTTGGCTGCATAATTTATTTTAAAGAAAACAAGTTTTCTAAAAAGCTATCTCATGTATTCTTAATATTAATATTGATATCACCATTTTTACTTTATGTTGTTGAATGGACGTTAAACGATCATTTGAAAATGAAGTTAGTTTTTCTTACAAGTGGAAGATATCCAATACAGCATTCGTTTTTGGAGATGTTTCTAGATAATCCTTTTGGAGTAGGTTATTTGCAATCTCATAAGTTATTCCATCTTTATAGAGAAACAGGGACAAGTATAATTGAAAATGGTTTATACCAAATACCTTTTAGAGATATTGACGCTCATAGTACATTTGTTCAGTTCTTGGTTGAGTTTGGTTTCGTCGGTTATATGATATTGATATATACACTTACTAAAATATATAACTCAATAATAAGTGAATCATTTATTTTAGGATGGTTTTTTTGCTGTATCCTCTTCTGTCAGCTTTTCTTGTATGGACTCAACGAGTTTTTATTTTTTTACTTTCTAGCTTATGCAGTTCCTCATAGCAAACTAGGGCAGATGACTTTTAAAAAATTGAATATTTTAGCTTCACTTTCTTTTAAAAAAGAATCCTGATAATTTTTACTGAGCATTTTTGTAGTAGGGCAAAGGGTATCTTCTACAGAAGCCGACAAAATATTATGGACCACTTTTTCTACACTCTTTTTATCAAGCCTTTTGTTTAAAAACTCATTAGCAGCTATGTCAAAAACGGTATTGTATGTAAATGTATTAGGAAGTTTAGAAATACTTTTTGTATAAAGGCTTATGTTTGGGTTGTTATTAGTAAACTGAGATAGCTTGTCATCGACTTTATTTTTTATAATGATGAGAGGGCCTTTTTTATAATTTGAAATCATTTGAACTCTTTGTAGAAAATAGTCTTCAAAGTTTGAAAAAAGCGAAGCATTAAGTATTTTTAAGTGTCTCATTGGACTTGTGCCGATTAGATTTTTAATTCTTTTGCGATGGAATTGATTTAAACCGCTGATAAGGCTCCAGTAAGATAAACAGTTGTCTTTACCTTTGAAAATGCTAGGAGTGTAGTTGTAATTGATATAACCAATAATAAAACTTTCGATTCCTGGCGCCATTTTGTTTCTTTTTGAAAGTAAGGTACCAAGAAAACTAATATCTTCTTTTTTTTCTATCACATCAACATATTGAGATATCAAGTAGGGTTTTTCATTGCATAATGGGTTTTCTGCATAAGTTTTGGTTAATAAAAGTGAAAGAACTAATAGTAAAATTTTCAATTTTAATTACCTCTTATCCTCGAAATTATTTTAGTAAGTAAGAGCAGTAAACTAAATACCATAAATGTGATGAGATCTACCACTAAAACATACCAAGGCCACGGACCAAAGTAGTCGACGGGAGTTGGGGATGGAGGTTTTTGATTTAAGAACATAAAATTTAGTTCAAAAAAGTAATTAAAAGGAATGGCAATGAGTATGAGTACTTGTAAAGCATAGAAAGAGTTTAATAAAGATTGAAAATTAAGAGGTATGTTTAATCTAAAAAAAACATAACATGCATTAAATATAATTAATCCGTGTGTGAGAAAATAGCGAAAAAACTCTAGCGAGTAGAGGTGGTCACCAGGAATTGGAAAAATTAATGATTGCAGAGTTAGTGAAAAGGTCCAAAAAAAAGTAATTTGATGGCCAATGATACTTTCCTTATAGAAAGAATATGCTGAGATGAAAAAAAGGATACTACAGATATGAAGAGGTAGGTACTCTATAATATGAAGTTCGCGGACACTATTTCTGATCATGCAGTCAAGTACGTAATAGATGACAAGAAAGACACTATATTTTTTTCCAAATGATATCTTAAATTTAGAACAAAGAAAGACTGATAAAGCGATAATAAATATAACAGTTAAGCTGGAAATGTAATGTGTTGTACTAAAAAGTACTAAGTTTTCATTCATCCTCTTATTATACATATAACTTACAATGGAGTTTTTTTCCACCTCGGGCAGGGGTATTCAATATTTTTTGGGGAGGAACCGTTAGTCTATTTAGGAGTTTAATCTTTTTATGAAAGAGTTATGTATTATCTTTTTACTTGTTGTTACTGTTAAAGTTGTGACTTCATTTAAAAGTCCAGTACATACTTACTCGTATAAAATGGTCAAATATGATTTAAGTCGGTTGGCTTCGAATTCACAAGCTCGCTAAACTCACGACAGAGTCTCTAATTTTTTTCAAAGATTCCTCGTCGTTCATCTTTGGATCAATAAACTTCGCATCTCCAATGACAACTTTAAAATTATGAGGAATGAGTAAGCCATCTCCCTTTGGAAGAGTGTTTGCGGATGAGTCTATATAAATTGGTATGTAGGGAATTTCAGGTTTCTCCTTGAGGATTTTTATAACCCCAGATTTGAAAGGGCCTACTTTATCACTCGATACTCTAGAGCCTTCTGGAAAGATGAGGAGATTGTCTCCACGATCAATGGTTTGTGCCATGATATTGATAGAGTTTTGTTTTCCATCTTTCGTAACGCGATCTATGAATATGGCATTATAGAAAAGTTGAGTAAATATTTTAAAAAGTTTGTTTTTAGTAAAATAATCTTGAGCCGCAACAGGTCTTAGTTTATGTATCTTTGAGAGTGGTAAGATACTAAGGATTGCTGAAGTATCAGTGTGTGAGGAGTGATTAGATACAATAATATATTTTCCTAAAAATAGACTCTGATTTCTTTGTACTTCCATCCCTATAAAAACTCTTAGGAAAGGATACATAATAACTTTATGAATAATGATTAATAAGAAGGCGTGTACTTTTCTCAAGCGTATATCCAGCTATAAATTGTATAAAAGAAAGCGATTGAAGAAAAACAAAGTGAATCTAAGCGATCGAGTACGCCTCCATGACCTGGAATAAAATTGCTCATATCTTTAACGTTTAAATTTCTTTTGAGAGAGGAAATATTCATATCACCAAGGAAACCACTAAGTGAAATGATAGCTCCTAATAGCAAGGTTTGTTTTAGTGATAGTGGCATAATATCTTTGAATAAATAGGCTAGGGCTAAGCTACCAACCACTCCTCCGATAATTCCAGCGAGAGTCTTGTTCGGACTTGTTTGTGGAAATACTTTTTTACGACCAAAGAGCTTACCGAAGGTATACTGAAAGATATCATTTGAAGCAGTGATGAAAATAAGAAAAAAGATTAGAGCTTGAGGAGCGTTTTGTTCCGCAGGAGATGTTGGTAAGTTTAAAATATATGGAATGTGTGAAATTGTAAAAGTCGTTAACATTAATGACCAATAAAGCTCTGTGAATACCTTTAAACTAAATTCTGGCTTATCTTCTAAAATATTTCTTAGTGAAATAAGAAAGAGCATTCCTAAGGGTAGAAAAACTAAAAAGGGGATAAGTTTACCGGTATAAGCAATATAGTATTGAACAGGGATTGCAAGATATGACCATAGGACTATTCTTCTAGATTCAATAGGAAAACTTAGGTTTGAAATAAGCTCTCTATGGGCAATAAAAGAGCAGAGACAAAAACCTATAAAGCTAATTTCTTTATTGATACCTAAGAAAATCAGGTAGCAGATAAAAATGATCCACCAAGAGAAAACACGTTCTTTTAAATTCTTTGTTAAATTACTTGGTTTTAACTTGTTTAGTGGAACAAAAATAAGAGTGAAAAATAATAGAGCAAAAAAGTAACATATTAGTAAAAAGGTGATTTCATTTGGGAATATTAAAAATGGGATCATTTGACCTACTTGAGAACAACCATATCAACTTGTTACCATTAATCTAATGTTACTCAATGATAGCACATATCAGAAAATCAACATAGGGGTTAGAAATGCATAATAGAGAGGCACTCAAGGATGAGTTCCAAACTTTTGATGGGACAAAATTAGTTTACCGATCCTGGATGCCGGTATCTAAAGATACGAAAAAGAAAGCGATCATTGTACTACATAGAGGTCACGAACATAGTGGACGCCTCGATGACCTTATTGAAGGTATTGGTACAGATGGTTATTGGGTATTTGGGTATGATGGTAGAGGACACGGAGAATCTCCTGGAGAGAGAGGGTTTGCACCGAGCTTTGGCCATATGGTAAGAGACCTTGATAGTTTTGTGAGATTTGTTTCAAAGAAATATGATATCCCCGTTGATGAAATGCTTGTTGTGGCCAATAGTGTTGGTGCTGTTGTTGCTTCTACATGGGTTCATGATTATGCTCCAAAAATAAGAGGGATGGTCTTAGCTGCACCAGCTTTTAAGGTCAAGTTATACGTACCTTTTGCTTTAGCAGGTTTGAGGACAATGGATCTTATTAAAAGGCCGATGTTTATTTCTAGCTATGTGAAATCTAAATTTCTAACCCATGACGTAGAACAACAGAAACTTTACGATTCTGACCCTCTTATAACTCCTCAAATTGCAGTTAATATTCTTATTGATCTTTTTGATACCAGTAAGCGAGTTGTTGAAGACGCTGGAGCTATTCATGTCCCGACGCTTGTTTTGAGTGCTGAAAAAGATTATGTCGTTGATAATAAAGTACAAAGAGAATTTTTTGAAAAACTATCTTCTACAAGAAAAAGGTTTGTTTCTTTAAGTGGTTTTTATCATGGTGTTCTCTATGAAAAAGAACGTCATCAAGCTTTCAATGAGTGTGCTCACTTTATTCATGATTGCTTTTCAAATGAGCTTGAGGTGGTGTCATTAACGAATGCTCACAAAGAAGGATATACAAGAGAAGAGTATAAAAACTTATACCAAAAACATCCTCCTTTATTTGATGAATTTATGTTTTTGTTTCAAAAGATGATGATGAAAACTCTTGGCTGGATGTCGAAGGGCATTCGGGTCGGAATGAAATATGGTTTTGATTCTGGTGTTTCACTTGATCATGTATATAAAAATAAGCCAGAAGGATTTACTTGGTTTGGAAAGATTATCGACTATTTCTATATAAACGCCATCGGTTGGAGAGGTATTAGAAGAAGAAAAGTTAATCTTCAAAATAGTGTAAGGAATGTAGTTGATAAGTTACTAGCAGAAGGAAAACCAATTAGAATAATGGATATTGCATCTGGACCTGGTCGCTACCTGATTGAATTAGCAAAAGAATATGAGCGATTTGATTTTAAAGTATTATTAAGAGATTACTCTCACGCAAATATCGATGAAGGAAAGAGGATTGCGAAATCATTAAACTGTACAAATGTTGAATTTAAAGTTGAAGATGCATTTTCTAGAAAGTCTTTTGAAACTCAAGACTATACACCTAATATTGTGATTGTTTCAGGCCTTTATGAGTTATTCCCAGATAATGATCTTGTTGCAGAATCTATTTCGGGCTTTACTGATAATATGCAAGAGGATGGTTATCTTATTTATACAGGACAGCCTTGGCATCCTCAGCTTGAGATGATTGCAAATACTTTAAGTAATCGAGAAGGAAAAAAGTGGATTATGAGACGTCGGACTCAGCAAGAGTTGGATCAACTTTTTGAAGTAGCGGGAGCTTCAAAAGTAGATATGGAAATAGACAATTGGGGTATTTTCACTGTTTCGACAGCTGAATTTTCAAAAAATAAAAATACACGAATGGTGAGTTAGGTTGAGCTCAAACGAAGAGATATTAAAAACATACTTTAATCTCATGACGATGAATGGGGGAGCTTATGTTTTTAATACTGTTTCGAAGCTTAAGTTATTAGCTCCTTTTTTTGTAGAAGATACAGTTAGCACCGAAAAAATTGCATCAGAAAAAGGCTTAAACTCCAAAACACTTGAAGAAATTTATGATGTTTTATGTGCTTTAGATCTCTTGGTGAAAGAAGAGCAAGGCTATAAGTTAGCTCCTGTTTTTATGATGATGAAAGACAATTATCAAACACTTAGTTCTCAGTACTGGGAGCATCTTCCAACATTTATTTTAGAAAATATTCCTTTTCGAAAAATGGATGATGTGAATGAAAGTGAAGAAATCTATCAAAATGAAGTTCGCTCTCTTGGCCATATGATGGAGCCAAGTGCACAGTATTTAACAAAATTATTTCCCCAAAAATATAAAAGTATCATTGATATTGGAGCCGGATCAGGAATTTGGAGTAGTTACTTTTTAGCAAAAGATAATGAGGCAAAGGGTTATATGGTTGATTGGCCTGGAGTTTTAAAAGTTGCAAAAGAGAGAATTGCTAAGAATAACTTAGAGGAGAGAGTCTCGCTAATTGAGGGTAATTATCATCTTGTAGATTTTTCCAAAAATAATGACTTGGCAATTCTTGGTAATGTTGCTCATCTTGAATCAGATGATGATTTAAAAACTCTTATCAATAAGACTCGAGATTGCTTAAATGATGAAGGGACAATTTTGATTGTTGATTGCTTCGGAAATAAAAAAGAAGGCGAACTTGCACGAAGTCTTTATAAGTTAGGCTTATCGCTGAGAACGGTAAATGGTAGAGTGCCAAAAATTAAAGATCTAACGAGGATGTTAGTAGAAAGCGATTTTAAAGATGTAAAACATCACTCAATAGATGTCATCCCCCATACCATGGGAGTTCTAAGCGCTAAAAAGAAATCAATTTAACTTAGTGCGTTTTTAACTCTTTTAATAATTGTTATGATTAATAGTATGTTTGCAGCGTAGAAAACATAATTCATGGTACTTGTTTGAAACGTAAAATAATGACTCAAAAGCGCAACTAAAGAAATAAAAAGTGCACGATCACTTTTTCCAAGAGGCCCATCAAATCGTCTTTCTTTAGAAATAGATAATGCAGACAATCCTGCAAATTCAGAGAGGTTTGAGAGAAAGATAAAAAGTAGTAAAACGTCTATTGAAACAAGACTGTGTGCACTTAACGAAAAATATAAAGCAGTATCAGCTACGACGTCAGTTAATTCATTTAACATAGCACCTAGATTTGTCGTTTGTTGAAACTCTTTAGCAAGCATACCATCAATTGCATTTAACGCCATTCTTAGAAAGAAAAAAAGTGGGACAAAAATAAGTAAGTCTTTATTGAGAAAAACGAGATAAGAAAATATGCAGGATATGAGACATGTTGAAATCGTCACAAAATTAGGCGTGATGTTACATTTATTTAATAAGATAACAAGTGGCCTCAATATTTTCTGAAATGCTGGTTTGAGTTGATATAAGCTCATGGCTTATCCTTTTTTGATATGATTAATAAAACTGATGGTAAGAGAAAAAAGTCTGCAACAAATGCTGTAAGAAGAGATGCCATCAGGAAAAAGCCAACTTGTTCGAATAAAACGACATCAGATAGAAGAAAAGATGGAAAAGTCAGTAAAAAGATACTTGTTGTAGATAGAAGGGGATAAAGTGTAGCGTTGACCGTATTTTTAATGGCCATCTCAAGATTACTTATTTCTAAGTTCTCTTTAAGTTTGTAAATGAAGTGTATCGTATCATCAACACTGATACCTAGAGTAATTGAAACCAAGATAAGAAGATTATTATCAATAGTAATATCAAATATTCCCATGAACCCACTGATTACAAGTAGGGGAAGAAGATTAGGGACAAGTGCAAGGAGGCTCCATTTTATAGATTTAAATAAAGCGAGAAAAACTATTGCAATCAAAACAAAAGTCAGTGCTATTGAGGTGATAAAATTCTTGATAACGTTTTGACTGATATAATTTCTAATTGCTGCAAAACCGTTTACTTCAACTTCAAATTGAGGGTAACGATCTTTTAGTTTTGTAATCTCAATAATAGTATTTTCTAGATCGGTAGAGCTTAAACTATTAAGAAATAGAGTGGTTCTTATTTCATTAGTTGTATATTTATAAAGTGAGTTGAGGGCGCCATAGTTGTAAAGCATGGTGAAGATAGAATCGATTCTTTCTTCTGAAAAATCATTGGCAAGAGTTTCTCTCATATTATCGTAAAATTGAGAAAATGATTTAAGATGGCTTGCTGTAGGAATCTTAAGTAAATCATTTTCTAATTTTTTAATATCATCAATAGATTTTTCTGAAATGATGGATTGTTTTTTAGATTTAATAATAATATCCACAGATCCCATAAAATTAAGATTGTCTTTAAACGCGGTAATAGCTTGGGATAAGGGATGGGTTTCATTAAATTTATTATAGGTATTATCGTCAATCTTTAGACTAAAAGTATTTATGAAAAGAAGTGTTGCAAAAAAGATAAAAAAGGTTGAAATCTTTTTATAGTGATTAAAAATAATACTCCAGAGACGATTTGTCTTTTCTCTTGGGCTCTCTAGTGACGGGACGGTAACATTAAAGGCTTTTATTGTAAGGGGAACAAAGTTAAATGTTAAAAAATAAGCTATAAAAGTTCCCGATATACAGTAAAGCCCTAGGTATTTGAGTGGGAGATTTTCATTAATGAGTAATGAACTAAAACCGATCGCTGTGGTAAGAGATGTGAGAAGACATGGGATTCTTATTTTTTTTATTGTGTCGCTTAAGTTTGAATGACTTTGCTTAAATTGAATAAAAAAATGAATTAAGTCACTTGTTGAAACAATAATGACAAAAAGGAGAGCAAAGTTACTATAGGGACCAATACCTTCCTCGACAAAGGTGATGAGAATACTCGTTGAGGCGTAGGCCAGTACGATCACGATAAAACTTATAAGCATTGACTTAAAGGACTTAAAAACTAAAAAGAAAAATAGCCCAAAAATTGTAAAGAGCAAAGGCGTGATCTGTGCGGCATTTCGAATCATTTCATGGGTAAACCAATAGTTCGCAACCTCAGTTCCAATAAAATTGGCTTTAAGCTCGTTATTTTTGCTGGTAATACTTTCAATTTTTTGAATAATTTTTTTAATTAAGGGAACTCTTTTTTTTCGATCAATCTTTGAAGAAAGAGTTACTGTAATGAGCAGTGTTGTACCATCTTCAGAAATAAGATGATTACTCCAAAAGTCTGTTTCAAGTCGATTTTGAGAGCCCTTCGAAAGGTTTCCGTTTTTTATAAATGATTCAAGTTTAAAGGTATTATTTGCGTAATTAATAAACTTTGCATTTCCCAGATGGGAGTAAGAATTTACTCCTGGAGTTCTTTTTAATACCTGACTAATTCTATTTAAGAGGTTTTCGACATAGCTAAATTCAAACTTTTTATTGTTCTTTATAAGTATATAAACTTTATCTTCGTCATTATATTTTTTATTAAATTCTTCATAGGAAACTCGAATGGGATGACCTTCTCTTAATAGCTTCTGAACTTGGTATGGTTTGATATTTCCGAGACGTAAAATACAAAAGCTGATTAAAATGATTGGGATTGATATTGATAATATTTTGTAAATTGTATTATTAAATTTCATCAATATCTTTTGTACTATTAGTTTATTTTTCTCTTTGCCAATGTACATTTTACCTAATTGATGGAAGTACTCAAAGCAGTATATACTTTTGATAATGTCGAAAATCTGAGTATTTCAGAGTAATAAGGTAAACCTAGGAAAAAATTCATGAAAAATGTCGGAATGATTATTGGAGCAGTTTGTTTTTTACTTGGAATTGTAGCCTTTTCAGCTTGGGACAAGATGAACTATGTATCAATACCTAAACCTAAACAAAATGCTCCGAGATCAATAGCCTCAGAAGCTACGGGACAACAACTTATTATTGATAATTTTAATGAAGCGATAAATTCTATTAAAAATAAATCAGATGTAGATGCTGTTCTTGCAGGCATTAAACAAAAAGCGAATGAATATCCACAGTTCGTTGGAGTTCAGTTCTATGGCTTCTTTTCCGAGCTTCTTCCCGAACTAAAGGGAGTTCTTTGGAGGTTAAGAGGAATTGTTGAAGATACAGAGATTGTCCATGTTGCAGCTTTATCGCGATTACGTGCTTTTTACCATTTAGAGTTTGCCTATGGGTCTCATATAAAAGCGATTTTTAGGTACTTAACAGATCCTGTGGAGGGGAGAACCCAGTTTTACAAAATTTCTGAGGTTCAAGATTACGCTTATAATAAAGTTCGCCCTATTCTATCTAAATATTTAACAATGGCAGTACGTTCACTAGAAGCAGAAGCTGTTAATCATAACTTTATGCTTGATCGCTCTATTCTAATTGGAACAAAAAATGGAAAGACTCTATTTGATCAAGAAGAAGCCAAAAAAGAATATATAAAGGCACATACGAGTTTCGTTATTTCTGGCCTAGCTGCTAGTATCGGTTATATCGACTATGTTTCAATTTATAATGTAGATGAGTTTTCAGAAATTTCTAAAAAGATGTTGAAGAAGTCTGCCATCAATAGCGTTAAAGACAGATTTAAAATAAGACAACTGATCAGAGGACAAGAGGTTGTGAAGAGTCTCCCTTTCGTCTTAACAATGAAAGAAGTTTCTGATGTTATAAAGGAGTTCGACAGCTTTGGTACTTTAAGAAGCTCAGTATCATCTGAAGCAAAATCTAGAGTCGATGAGTCTTATCGCATGTTCGCCTTAGCGGCAGAACATAACTTGAAAGGATATGTTTGCTCTATAAAGTATACCTCTATGGCCATGAGTGGGCAGCCAATTCCAAAAGAATATAACTGTGACTGGTCATTTATGGAAGCTGAAGGGTTTTTAGAAGAAGAGTATTTTGTTGTTGGTGGTGGTAAGTTTGTTGTTGATCCAAACGTCTTATTAATAAATCATAGAAGAAAGTTTCATAGTTTAAGAGATCGTTATCGCATGTATCACTCTGCCAGCGAAAAAGGAAATGTAGAAATTGTAAGTGATGCGACTGGTGAAGTTGTTAAGGTTAATCTCAAAAGCGCTTTTCAAGCTCATAATGATCTTAAAAAATTTCTACCGACAAAGTTTCAAACAAGTGGAGACTTTGGAGATATTCGTATAGATAACGATCTTGGTGGTTACAATAGTAAAAAGCAATGGGTTTGGAACTATGGTTACGGAAGACCAATTGCTTGGAGAAATGATGCTGTGACATTTGGAGGATTATTTCCAGATGCTAATAATAATAATATCTATGAGCTTATGAGAACTGTTCAGTTAACAAACTCTTTGAGACCACTAGGTATTTTATTTACGACATTTCAGTAATCATATGAAAAAAGTTTTTATAGTAGGCGGCACAAGTGGAATAGGGGAAGAGCTTGCGCGCTATTATTTAAACCAAGGTTGTCGTGTGGCCGTCTGTGGCCGAGACCTCTCAAAATCAAAATTAGAAAAAGTTGAAAAGTTTGAAGTAGATGTAAAAAATAAAGAAGAAATATTTTCAGCTGTAAAAAATTTTTCAGAGGGGAAGTTAGATTTGCTTTTTTATTGTGCCGCTGTTTACTTTGACTCTGAGAAAACAAACCTCTCTGTCGATCAGGTCAGAGATACTGTGAATACAAATATTCTTGGCTTAATTCACTCATTTGATAGTGCGCTAGAAAATATGAGCGAAGGAAAACTTGTCGCCATTGCTTCTGTTGCGGCGAAACACAATACCTCTATGTATGCAGAGTCTAAAGCCGCAGTTTTATATACTGCTGAAACGTATCGAAGAGGATTAAAAAATCATGATATTAGCGTTCATACAATGTTGCCTGGATATGTTGATACTCAAAAATTGAGAGAGCTTAATGATGGTGATATCAGTGAAAAGCCATTTGTTATTTCTGTTGAAAAAGCTGTTAGTGAAATTTTGAATGCCCTTTCTGAAAACAGAGAGACATATATGTTTCCAAAAGAAATGGTTTTTATAACAAATATTCTTTCTTTGTTCCCTGTGACGTTTCGTATTTGGATAAAAAAACGTTTTTCCTAGCTACTTTTTTCTTATGATTTCACCGCTGCGGTACAGTGTTTCGTATCGAGTATCAGAAGCTCTTTTAAACAAGAGAGCATAGTCGAGTCTATTATCTTTAACATGGTTTAAAGCTTCAACAAAGGGGGTTCCCCAAAGTTTGGGATAAAGCCAGCTAGAATATAATTTGGGGTGATCAAAGGGATGGCCACTTCCATAGACTAGTTTACCTTCCCAATCTTCAGTGAAAATAACCATAGAAAAGTAATCGATCCACGTACCAAATAGTGGTAATGAATCAATTGAAGCAAAGAGATTTGAGTATGTTTTGTGAAGAGATGTTAAGTATTTAAATTTATCAAGACTTGTACCGTCCCCTTTCATCCATTTACCTGAAAGAATTGTGGTAACACCAGTTTTTAAAATTCTTTCAATATTATAATTTGTGGGATCACTTAGATCAATCATGAGTGGAACACCAGCAACACTAAGTTTTTTTGCAAGTAATTCGACTTGAGCAGAGTTTAAGTCAAAATGTTGTTTCGATGGGTTTAGATAAAAGAGATTGGCGTGAGGGGCATATTGATCGATTGTATTAAAAAGATCTGCTCGATAGGGATGGACACTTGCTCCAAACAGCAAACTTGTGGAGCCTTTTGTGTGCATATGTATAAAACGATTTGGTGTGTAGTATTCAGACTTATCCTTTAGGGTGTTACCATTCTTGTCATAAACTTGATCAAAAGCAAGTAAGACAACTTTATTAACCCATTTTGCTTTTGCTAATTCGTTTTCATAAAAATTAAAGATCGCTTGGTCACCATCTTTTTTTAATTGAGCTTTTTTTATAGGTGAGAAGTATTCATACCAATAATTATCTTTACTATAGCACTCTGATTGAAATCCATAACATCTAAGATTGATATGGAGATCAACAACCTCTTGTTGTGGTTTAAATAATTGAGCGTAGGTAAAATTTAGGAAAAGTAGAAAACTACATCCAACTTTTCCAATAGTCTTTAATTTCATTTTCATTAAACCATTCCGTTGGAATAAGAGGGTTCTTGGTGTCAATCATTACGGCATATTCATCAGTGTATTCTTTGTCATCAGCAGCTTCAAATGCTTTAGGATGTGGCCCATGATGAATTCCTTGGGGGTGAAAAGTTAGTGCACCGGCATCGATATTGTCACGACTAAAGAAATTACCCTGGTGATAAAATAAGACTTCATCGAAATCGATATTTGAATGATAAAAAGGAACTTTTAAAACTCCATGTTTAGTATCTTCAAGAGGTCTTTCAACAAAACTACAAATCACAAAATTCTTAGCGACAAAAGTTGTATGTCCAGACGGTGGTATATGGTATCGATGACTCATAATAGGAGCGATGTCATAAATAGAAAGTTTCCACGGGTAGACGCTACCTTTCCAGCCTTTTACATCGAGCGGATTAAAGGGGTAAGTTACTGTTGTAATTTTTCCCAACCGTTTGATTTGTACTTTATACTCTTTTAAGTTTTGCTCACTACCTAGTTCTGCTTTAGGAATTTCTAATAACGTTTGATCATAGAGAGCATTTGGTCCAAGCATACCTCTATCTGGTTGTTCAAATTCACTACTTGATTCAACTTTTAAAAACTTTGTTCTTTCATTTAGGAAGATTTTATAAGTGGTACCTCTTGGGATTACGATATAGTCGCCTTTTTTATAATCGAGATGGCCATAAACAGTCTCAATTTTTCCACTTCCGTCATGAATAAAAAATAATTCATCATAGTCAGCACTACGGTAAAAATATTCAGGACTCTTCGTAAACAATCCTGCATTTATAACAACATCGCTATTTTGTAACATGGGAACAAATTGATTCTCTCCACATGTCTCATAAACTGGTGGAAGACACTGCGGTTTGAGGTCACCTTCGATATTGGTCCAGTTTACAGTTGGGTTTTCATGATAGAGCTGGCTGACACGACCAAAGAAGCCATTCCTACCATGTTCTTCTTCGTAAAGACCATCAGGGATTTTAACATGTGCTTGTTTTGAGTATGTGCCACTTGCATGAAAGCTTTCCATGAAAACTCCTTTAAAGTTTTTTATATTCTGGAAGAATTTTGTCCATCGCTTGATAAAAATGTGTCATTTCTTCTTCTGTTCCAATTGAAACGCGAACGTAGTCAGGCATTTCATTTGCTTTTAGGGGGCGAATGATGACACCTTCGTCTAGAAGAAGTTGATATAAGCGATTACTTTTTTCTTCACTACCAGTTTGAAATGTTAAAAAGTTAGTTACCGAGGAGATGGGATTAAAGCCTCTTTCTTTTAAGTATTGCTCACACTCTTCTCGGTAATCGAGGGTTAGTCGAATTGTTCTTTCAAGATGAGGTTGATCTTCAAGAGCACCCCAAGCTCCATTTTGTGCAGCTGAGTTTGGCTCAAAGGGAAGTTTTACTTTATTTAGGTTGGCTATTAAATCTTCGTGACCAAAACCATATCCAACTCTTATTCCACCAAGTCCATATGCTTTAGAGAAAGTTCTTAAAGTGATGACATTGTCATAGCGGTAATCCATTGAATCAGGATAGTCTGGACAAGGCTTGGCAAACTCAAAATAGGCTTCATCTAAAATCACAAGAGTATGATCAGAAACATGGTCCATAAGATAATCAAATTCTTTTTTTGTGATATAGGTTCCGGTTGGGTTGTTAGGGTTTGCAATATAGATGAGTTTCGTTTCAGGTGAGATCGCCTTGGCCATCGCTTCGATATCGTATTTATACTCTTTAGTTTGGGGTACAAGTTTTAGGTTTGCTCCAATTGAGCGAGCAATAATATAAAAGCCAATAAAAGTATTCTCTGAAGTTAAAACTTCACTACCTTCATTTAAAAAGGCCCGTGCGATATAGGCCATGATACCTTCGCTTCCATTTCCTAAAGCGATATTCTCTCTTTTTAAATTGTAGATTTCAGCGAGTTTTGTTTTTAATTTGTAGGCATGCATATCAGGATAACGATGGAGATCCCAAAGCGATTTTGTCATTTCTTTAATGGCAAGAGGTGAGGGACCCCAAGGATTTTCATTGCTCGCAAGCTTCGAAACTTTGCTGAGATTTTTTTCTCTAATAAGCTCATCAATCGGTTTTCCTGCCTGATAAACTTGAAGTTCTCTAATATAACTTGGTACTAAATTATTACTGATTTCTTGTGGTTTACCCTTCATGCCTTACTCTTATTTGTGAACATCGGTATACTTACTTCTAGCATATTTAATAAGGAATGACTGGTGGTTTTTGAAGCAGAATATAAGGATAGCATTGTAAGAGGAATTAACGAGTACAATGATCAGCACTTCTGGGAATGCCACGAAACACTGGAAGATCCTTGGATGGAAATGTTGGGAGATCCCTATCGAGATGTGATTTGGGCCATTATTCAAGTAGGCACTGCGTTGTTTCATTTCCAAAACGGTAATCTCGCTGGTGCTAAGGGTATGCTTAATAAAGGTCGGGAGAAAATATTACGGTGCGAGGCAGCGCATTTAGATACGAAATTTCTTAATGAAAAATTATCCTGGTCGACCTTTACCAATCTAGTTTCTAAAATACCTAAAGAGCCAAAGCTAGAAGATTTCTCAAAATTAGAAAAATTTAAATTCCCTGAGCCTCTGGCCATTTTTGAGGAAAAATAAAATGTTTCAAGCATTAGTAAAAGTAAAAGAAGTTTTAAAAAAAGATCCCTGGATTTTAGTTTTTGGTAGTTTGCCCCCGATTATCTCTCTCATCATGTTTTATTTTTTAGGTAATCTTGTATTTGGAAATCTCCTGACATATGGAAAAGAACAAATAGAAGGTTATTTAACGAGCTCAGGTTGGAGTACATTCTTTTATTGGTTAATAGCGGGTTTTTTAACGGCCGTCTTTTTTCTCCTCGTGAATTGGTTTTTCTTTTTGATCGTTTCTATTATCGCCAGTCCGTTTAATGATTTAATTTCTTCGCGAACTGAAAGGGTCATCTCAGGGCAAAATCCAGAAAGTATTAATGACTCGATAAGTGTAATGCTGAAAAACTTTGTGAGGACAATATTAACTGAAGTTAAAAAAGTGCTTCTTATTATTATTGTCTCTCTTATTGCACTTGTCCTGAGTGCTTTTCCACTTTTTGCTCCTGTCGGAGCCGTTCTGTCTTCTCATCTTATGGCGGCAAGTTTTTTAGATTATAGTTGGTCGAGGCATAATATGGGGGTGAAAGATTGTGTTTCTCATATTAAAGGAAACCTCTTTATTTATACCATTTGTGGAGCTGCTTTCTTGTTACTCGTGAGTGTACCTCTTGTGAATATTCTTATTCTTCCTTTTGGGGCAATCTTTTTCACCATTTTATTTCATCAAAATAAAAGGTTGATCAGTGAATAAAGTTTTAATTTTTTCACCAAAAGAAGAAGACGAAGTTGTATCAAGTTTTCCACTAATTCACCTTATTGATGAAAAACTAAATCCAGATGAAATTAATATTATTCAACAAGGTGAAACGGCGAGGCTGTATCAAGCATTGCCTTATCAAATAAAAATTTGGGATATCCCCGATGATAGTTACTCCTTTATGGGGATTCACAAGTTTAGTAAAAATTTACACGATGTTTTTAATATTACTCATTTTTTTGATTTAAGAGGTGAGTTTCTTTCTCAGTGGACTGGAAAAACCTTTGCTTCTGCAGAAAGGATTGGAGAACGAAAATCTTGGTGGTCTAAATATTTATTAAATAATGAATATCAAGAAATTGGTCGCCCTGGCCAAGATGCTTACTATGTAAAACTCTTAGGTAAATTTCTTAAAGAAGATACAACTGAGTTTAAACTTTTTAATAAAGATCAGTTTGTAAATAAGTGTGTTGATGTTACCCAGGTCTTATTTTTCATTGATAATATAAATAAAGAAGATAAGTACTTTGATTTTTGGATGGATTCTTTCGAGCACTTTGAAAAAATGCCAATGACTATGGTTCTCTATAAAGTTGGTGAAGAGGGACATGAGTTTTTAGAAAAATCAAAAGAGCTTCTTCATGAAATGGTTCCCATAACAATGTCTTTGCCAGAAGAGGCGTTTGATTTAATTAAGGCAAGTAAGATTGTTGTGACGACAAACAGTTGGGTGGCAAGACTGGCCACTTATTTTAGTAAAGAGTGTTTTCTCATCACTGAAAATATTAGACAGTATTCTTATGGTCATCATTTTCCTAAAGGTGTTAACTTGTTAGAAATTCGAGATGGTGCTATTCATATGGCCATTTTAGAAGATACTGAAGAGATTCTTGATGAAGATGTAGAATGGGTAGATCTCTTTTATAAACTAAAAGAAAATGTCATTGATTCGTAGCGTCTTTCTTTCGTGATTCCTGTGCGATATGTCATAGGCTACAACGACGAGAGATAATGATGAAAACACTTCAAACACTTATAGTAATCGCTTTTTTCATACTTTCATCCTGTTCCGATAATTCAAATCGCCCTGAAGTACCAGCACCGGCGCCGGGAGCTGAGCCAACAGTTGAGGATCTCATCGCACTTTGCTCATTAGATCCTGCACTTCTCACTGAAGAAGTTTTGGCCCAGTGTGAGGAACTCAAAAAACAACAAGAAATTGCTGAGTTAATAAAAATATGCTCTGGTGATCCGGCCACAATTCCAGTTGATATGATTGATAAATGTAAAGAGTTGGAACAAGCTCAAATTGATCAATTGAATGACGGAGAAGTTCTTACCAAGTGTAAGCAGGACCCAACATCGTTACCAGATTATATTTCATCTCAATGTTCAGAAATTATAAAATATAGTGAAATGTCATTACCTGAGCTCGTTAAAGTTTGTAATGGAGATAAAAACCTCATTCCAAAGTTTTTAACGAAAAAATGTGAAGAGATCACAAATCCAAAACTCGCAGAGGTTACTTTTGAGAAAAATGGAGTTTCTAGGCTTACTCTAAGTAACCTAGAGATGAAGCAACCAAAAACGGTAGTGGATTTAGATGAAGTTTTTGCTGAGCCTGCAAAAATTATTGCTAGTGATTTTAAAGATTGTGGTCTTTCTTTAAATGGAGCTCAATGTGTTGATCGTAAGGTTGAGTCTAAAAAGGAATTAGGAGAGTACGTTAATGCTTCAAATGAGCTCGTTTATGCCGTTGAGCTAACGTATTTAGGTAGTGAAGCACCAGTGATTATTGTTTTTACTCAAGAAGAGAAACCTCAAGGAAAATATTTTCCAAAAAGCGCAGAAGTTTTTGTGAAGTTATATGACATGGTTGAAGGAGTCAGTCTTGATTCTTACCTAAGCAGTATGGCCGTTGAAAAAATTCTTGAAGGTAATATAAATGCTGTTTCTAAAAGCAAACGCTACACACTTAAATTAGCTGAGTTTAAAAATATACGTTCTCTTTATCATCATCTTGTTGGCGTTGTGGCGACTACGGACTTCTCTGGTCTTTTCAATACAAATTATTCAAATCTGATGAGAGAAATTAATCTTAAAAAGTCAGTAATAGAAAAGAGTGATAATGAGATTTACCAACTCTCGATGTTAATTCTTCTTAAAGATGGTCTTCAGGCAAATGGAAGACTCTTTTTAGATTTATGTAAGAAGATGGAAAATGCTGAACTTATTCAGTTGAAACAATATGTCTCTGTATATTTAGGATTAAATAATCCAAGAACAACAAAGTATCGTGCTGATATTGTGGGTGCATTAAACCACGAATATGCAAACTTGAGATTAGATGCCATGAGGTATCTCGTAAGAAAAACGTTAACGACTAATGAAAAAAATAAAATGCTTCTGCTCGCAAATGATAGTGATCGAGCAGTAAGAACTTATGCTGCTAATTGGGCACAAGGAATTACATTAAGTCAGCAAAATATAGTTTCAGTTAAAGTTCTCGCTGAGAGTAGTTTGGTTGAAACAAGAAAATTGGCAGTAAGCTTATTAAATAAAGTAAACTCTCTTGAAGCGACAAAACTGCTCATAAAATTGATGGGTGACCGTGAAGATATAGTAAGATCTTTAGCCATTCGTTTTTCTGAGAGAAAGTCTGTCAGTAAGGTAATGTTCCCTGAACTTGAAGAGGCGTTAAATGCTCCCTATACCGCAACCAGAAGTGCGGCAATCAATTTGATTATTAAAACAAAAGATCGAACTGCAATTGTAATATTAAATAACAGATTACTGGTAGAGACGAATCCTGTTGTTAAGTATGAATTGCAGCAAGCGATTCAAGAGTTGAGCAGATAAAGAAGTTCTAATTACTTATTAAAGAGTTCAATATTTTCTTTTAAAGCATTGATTTTACTTGAGACTTCGCCGTGGTTAAATTTTACTTCAGCGATAACTTCTTCTTTCGCGTTTTCAATAAACTTAGGGTTATGAAGTTTTTTGTCGTATTTATCAAACTCTTTTTGAAGCTTGGTCAGATCTTTATTAAGTTTTGCCACATGAGCTTCTATATCGATCACGCCGCTAAGAGGGATGAAGATATCGAGATGTGAAGTCGACATAAAGATAGATTTCTCTGGTCTTGCGTTCGACTTATTTTCAATAGTGAGTTTATTTACTTTGGCCATCTTCTGAAGACTTTCTTCATTTGTTTTGAAATAAGATGTACTCGCTTCATTATCAATAAAAAGCTGTACCTCTATCTCTTCACTTGGCTTAATGTTTACACTTGAACGTAAGTTTCTAATTCCTGTAATAACTTCAGTGAACTGATTCATTTCATTTTGTTCTTTTGTGAAGTTAAATTGCTCTTCATATTCGGGATAATCCTGAATGATAAGAAGGTCCTCTTTATCATCTTTGATAAAGCTCCAAAGCTCTTCTGTTACAAAGGGAGTGATCGGATGAAGGAGGGCGACCATCTTTTTAAGAACAAATTTTAAAACTGTAGCTCTTTGAATAATTTTACTTTCATCGTTACCATTTAAAATTGGCTTGGAGAGTTCAATAAACCAAGAACAGTATTTGTCGTAAACAAATTGATAAATGGCCATTGAAGCTTCGTCAAATCTAAAGACTTCAAGTGAGTCATTCATAGTTTTTGCGGTGGTATTGAGTTCCGCTAGAATCCACTTCTCGTGTGCATCAAGTTTTGAAAGTTCGGGGAGTTGTGCTTCACTTTTTTCAAGAACGGGGTGAATAAAACGAAAGGCATTCCAAACTTTATTGATAAAGTTACGATAACCGACAATTCGATCTGGGTCTAGGTTGATCCCTCGATTGTAACCTGATCCAGAGGCGAGGGTAAATCGAAATGCATCGGCACTATACTCTTCAATGGTTTTAATTGGATCAATACCATTACCGAGTGATTTAGAAATTTTTCTACCAAATTTATCGCGAACAATGGCATGAATATATGTGCTATGAAATGGCTCTTTCCCTGTAAACTTAAGACCCATCATCATCATTCTGGCGACCCAAAAAAAGATAATGTCGTATCCTGTTATTAAAACAGTAGTGGGGTAAAAGGTTTCGAATTTTTTATCTTTCATTCGTTGTTCGTCTGGCCATCCAAGAGTTGAAAATGGCCAAAGAGCAGAGCTAAACCAAGTATCGAGAACATCGGGGTCTTGAGTAATTGAAGAAGAGTTACATTTACTGCAGTTAGACTCTTCTTCTGTTGATGCCCATTGATTGTCACAATCGTTACAATAAAAAACAGGAATTTGATGTCCCCACCAAAGTTGTCTTGAGATGCACCAGTCTTTAGGTTCTCTTAACCAAGAGAAATATGTATTCTCCCAACCTTTAGGAAAGAATTTCATTTGCTCTTTTTCAACAGACTCAACAGAGCGCTTGCTCATCTCTTGCACATTTAAGAACCATTGCTTTGATACAAGTGGTTCAATAACAGCTTTCGATCTATCGCCATGTCCGACTTGATGTACGTGTTTTTCTACTTTTACGAGTTGCCCAGCTTCTTCAAGTAACTCGACTATTTTTTTACGACCAGCTTTAACATCCATTCCTTGAAGAGGAGCACCATTTTCATTAAAAGTGGCATCTTTATTGAGAATGGTAATGATTTGTAGTTTATGCCTTTGTCCGATTTCAAAGTCATTAAAATCATGGCCTGGAGTGACCTTTAAACAACCTGTTCCTTTTTCGGTATCAACATAATCATCAGCGATGATCGGAATCTCTCTATTACAAATGGGAATGATTGCTGTTTTGCCAATATATTTTTGAAAACGTTCATCTTCAGGATGAACACAAACAGCGGTATCGCCTAAAAGAGTTTCTGGTCTGGTTGTGGCCACTTCGAGCGTTTCATCAGTCCCTTTTACTTTATATAGTATATGGTAAAAAGCACCTTGAACTTCTTTATGTTCAACCTCTGCATCTGAAATGGCAGAGTGTAATACTGGATCCCAGTTAATTATATAATCACTTTGGTAAATAAGACCTTCATTATACAGATCAACAAATACTTTTCTTACGGCTTCATTTGCCTCTGGGTCCATGGTGAACATAGAGTAGTCCCAATCACAACTAGCACCGAGAAGTCTTTGTTGATTAGCAATGATTCCTCCGTACTCTTCTTTCCACTGCCAAATCTTTTTGATGAAATCTTCTTTTTCAAAATCGTGGCGAGTTTTTTTCTCTTGTTCCCATACCATTTTTTCGACAACACTTTGAGTAGCAATACCCGCATGATCCATTCCCGGGAGCCATAGAGCTTCGAATCCTTTCATTCTTTTAAAACGTATAAGAGCATCTTGTGTAGTTGCATCAAGAGCGTGTCCTTCGTGAAGTTTCCCCGTGACATTTGGCGGAGGCATGATGATGCAAAAAGCATCATTCGCTTTACCTTTTTTAGGTTTAAAATAACCACCCTCTAACCAGGTTTGATACCACTTGCTTTCGATCTCTTTTGCCGAATACGTTTTGGAAATTTCACTCATATAACTAACCTACAAAATTGACGATGGAGTCGATATCGTCAAAAGAAAATTCTTTTTGTTCTTTTGTTTCAAGATTTTTAATAATGATTTTTTTGTTATCTAACTCGTTACTACCAATAATCGTTGTAAAGCGAGCGCCTCTTTTTTCAGCGACTTTAAAAACTCTTTGCATTTTTAGTTTTTCAAAAACAGAGAGTACGCTTAAGTTTCGATCTCTTAATTTGTTTGCCATTTCTAGACTGATCTCTAAGGCGTTTTCATCTTGGAAAGTAAAAAGTACATCGATGGCCGGTTCTCTTACTCTTTCTGGTACAAGGTTGTGACCATTAAGAAAGTCAGTGAGAGTAACATCACCGAGCCCAAAGCCAACACCAGCAAGCGGAGGTTCGTTAAAAATTTGAAGGAGGTTGGCATAAGCTCCTCCTCCACAAAGTGCACGGCGGTTTTCGGGGTTTTTATCGAATATTTCAAAAACCACGCCGGTGTAATAATCGAGTCCACGAACGATGCATGGGTCATATAAAACATAGTCTTTATTCAATTTATCAATGAGGAGATTAAACTCAGAGATTGAGTCGCTTAAGCCTAACTCTGAAAAGAAAGTATTAAGCTCATCAAAGCTAGTTAAGTTTAAATATTTTTTTAAGGAAGTGACTGTTGAGTCTTCAAGTTTGAGTTCGCCAATCATTTTATCGAGAGCAGCTTCATCAACCTTCTTTGATTTATCGATTATTTTATAAATACGATAGACTTGTTCTTCGCTAAGTTTGAGATAGTTAAAAAAGCTATCGATAACGGCCCTATCATTAATGCGAATTTCAAAATGTTCGGCATTTGCTCCAAAATCTTTGAATAAAGAAATGGCCAAGTTTAAAATCTCAAGTTCCCCAAGCCTACCGGAGGCACCGAAGATATCACAGTTAAACTGCCAATGTTCACGAAGTCTACCTCTTTGAGGCTTTTCGTATCTCATTAAATTTGGAATGGAGAACCAGCGAATAGGTTTGAGCTCTTCTTTGTGAATTTGAGCAACCATTCTCGCCAGTGTGGGTGTCATCTCAGGTCTGATCGCAACAAACCTTTCACCTCTATCGTTGAAAGAATAAATTTGATCATTAATAAGTTCTTCACCAGATTTTGCTTGATAAAGAGCGACCTCTTCGAGAAGGGGACCGTCGTACGGTTCAAAGCCATACTTTAAAGCACATTTGTGCATTGTTTCAAATATGAACTCTCGTAATCGTTGTTCTTTCGGGAAAAAGTCTCTGGTGCCTCTATAGGGCTTTTTACTCAACATAATACCCCATAATATACTCAAATGAGTTAGCTTTTCCCATAGCTAAAAATAAAAAAGGCCTTCCAAAGAAGGCCTTAATCGATCAATTTATTTGGTTTTAATTAAAAAGAACCGTTGATGATACTTTGACAGGCACTAAGAGTACCAAAAGTACTTGTTCCTTTTTCTATTTGTTGAGATCTAAGGTTTAATTTGGCGATTACCCAAGGGTCTCTTCCGTCGTTATCTCTAGCGGTACAAAATACAGCTTGTCCGTTTTGAATTTTTGGAGTCCTAATCGTATTGATACATTTCTCGTAAGTTCCAAAAGTCACGTTATTAAGTTTGTTAAGACGATCTCCATTTACAACTGTAATACTCCAAGGATCTCTGTCATCATTGTCTTTCGCTGTACACATAACAAAAGTACCCATGATATTTTGCATATCACTATAGGCTCTTTCACATAATGATTTACTTCTAAACTGAACATTCGTGATTTTATTTACGTTAAAATTGGCATCAACAGTGGCATAAACCCACGGGTTTCTATTGTCGCCATCTTTATCAACACATCTCAACTTAGGTTTCACAGAAAAGTCTGTATTCATTCCTAGGATAATATTGTTAGCTTGCCTTAAAAGGCTTTGTGCTTTTTTAAGATCTGAAACTGTCGCTGGCGAATAACGAACCTCATCCAAAATTTGAATGGCCGTATTTTCAATTCTTTGAATTGTTTTTCTTCTTTCTCCAGCGTTTCTAGCAAATACTGAAGACGAAAGAAGGATGATCGCTACTAATAAGCTTGTTTTCTTCATTTTGTTCTCCTGATGATATGTTGTGTTCCTTGCATCCTAGGACCGGAACACATTTTTCTCAATGGGAGAGGTAATATTTATAGCTTACCTAGTGTCATATTAGCTAAAAAAACAATTGTAACTATCTGCTTTTATTAGAACTCATTGAGCCAGTCATCAACAGGTGTGGGAAGCTCAGTATCATCTTTTGGTAGAAATTCATCAGAATCAAGCTTCCAATCATCGGTAGGTTTGGGAAGCTCATCTTCAGTAATATCTTTAACAATACTATTAATGGTGTCGATTGCTTTATCTTCTTTTTTCGTGGGCTCACTTTTTTTGATGCTGATATAGGGAGAGAGGTCAAATTTCAGAGGGAGCTTTGCATTCGCTTTTTCTTTTAAGGTCGCAAATATTTTCATATTAATCGCAGCATGGTCTAAAATTTTTAAGTATGACTCTCTCATATAAATTTCAAGTTCTACTTTATCTTGAGTTTTCATAAAAATAAGCCATGGAATAATAAGTCTTATTTTCTTATCTAGAATGGCAAAAGAGTCTTTCATTTCATTTTTCTTTTTCGCCTCGACAAAGCGGTAATAGTTAGGATCTCTCATGATGAGATCGACATCTTTTACAAGAGCAGACCACAACCATTTCTCAAAGTCTTGAAGATGAGTTGGTGGGTTTTTTCGGATAAACTTATTTAAGAAAGGCGAATTGAAATAGTTAACAGGTATTCTTGTCTCAGGCTTCTCTCTTAAAAGGTATTTATAAGTTGAGACTTTAAAAATATAATAAAAGTCCTTCTTTTCAAGGTTATTATAGAAATTAAAGACCTTTCCAAGAGAGACTTTTGCTTTTTCTTGATATTCAAGGTCTCCGCTACCAGCAGATTTAATAATTGCCTCAAGTTCAAAAGGAACATCTTTTATTGGTGCCCATGCACTAAATAAATTTTGACAAAAAAGTAAAATAAATAATTTTATCAAAATCAATTACCCTTTAATTGGTCTAATGTATTAAGTTTACTATTACCTCTCAAGACATAATATTTCCCCTTCGAAGGTACCAAAATCATGCCGTCCATATTTATTATTTGAGAAACAGTATTCATCTTAGTTTGTTGCTTTAATTCTTTTGACTTTATATCGAGCGAAAATATATCCGAGGTGAACCTCTTTCTTTTTCCAGAAGTGTCTTTTACAAAGTAAACAAGGTTTTCATCTTGTGGGCAGAAGAGGTTTCCAATATCGTTACTTGTCGAGAGGTATAACTCTTTAAGATCAACTTTGCTGATATCTGAATGAAGTATTTGTGAATACTTTTGTGATGAATCGTAAGAAAAATGACCTATAATAAGATCATTTTTATTTAAACAAAAATCAATTTTAAAGTAAGGCTCATCTACTTTGTAGATAAGTTTGTTTCTCTTTGTTGTTCTATTGTAGGACAAGAGTCCATAGAGACCGTCTTTGTTGATATCAGTATACAAAACTCTGTCTTCGTTGATCATTTCTATTTGAGGTATAAAAAAGGGATTGAAGCGATTAGATAATTTGATTGAAAAATCGAGGTCACTATTTGAGAGGTTAATAAATTTAATCGTTCTATCAATAATAGAATAAACACTGGCCCATTCATCATTTAAGTGGAGATTGGCAGCATTGCCCATTCCAAGCTTTGTCATTTTTTCACCACCAAAAGGTGCCCAGTAAATTTCTCGTGGTTGAGTGATAGAATGCTTTTTATGAAAATTCTTATCGAGAATAACCAAAATACGTTTTCTACTTAAGGTACTTATTACATCGAAATGAGAACCTTGATCAGAGGTAAGAATTTCTTTTACGGAGTAATTACTAGAAAGAAGTAAGCTCTTAGAACCTCTTTGATAATATGTAAATTTTCCATCTTTTGTTATGAGCCTAATATTTTGAAGTGCTTGCTTTGTCATAAGTTCGGGAAGTTTTTGTTGAGCAAAAACTGAAACATTTAAGAAAAGAATGATCAAATTAAAAAGCGCCATACAACGTCCAACTTTTTAAAGGATGCATTTCCTTATACCTACTAACTGCATTGAAAATATTCTGCCAATTCATTAGCCTCGGAGAGTGTACATGGTCTATGGCAGCTCTAAACACAAGTTTTTTATCATCTAAACCACCGACGATTCCATCAATAATAAAAGACATCGGTCGGCAGGCATTTATAATTTTACTTTGGAAAAACTCTGGTAAGAGATCTTCAATACAGCCAATGCCATGAATGATTCCTTTTTCTTTTTGATTGAAAAAAACCATAAGTTCAGTGAAGTTATTAATCGTTTTATTTTTTATTTTTAAACTTTCTTCGAGAATATGAATTCCCGCATATCGTTTTTTTGCGTAGGTAGAAGGAATATAGTTTTGTTCCATGGAGCCAATATATTCAATTCCTTTTACTTCTTTTTCTTTCACTACGATCTTTCGAGGACAAGGAGATTGATTACAATTCTTTAAATCCCTGATGATATAACAACCAATCTTGTATTCAAGTAGAGCGGGATTAAATTTATTACTATCGATAACTTTGCAAAGGCTATTGGTCGGAAGTGGCATCAGTCTCTTTAAAATTTCTGTGACGACTTTATTTTCGGAGTAAGGTGAGTTTTGTTCACCGGGTATATACATTCTACATACTCGGTCATCTTCTATACGATCGAAGTAGCAGACATTTAAAGGCCATCGATCTTCTATTTTATTAGAGAGGTAGAGGCTAGCTAAACTTGCATAGGTTTGAGCCGAACAGTCTGAAGAGTTTACGACCAGTTGCCCAGATTGATTTTCTTTTTTAAAGTGAGAATAAATCCTGTGAATATTATTCAGACTATTATTCATAATAATACCAGGACAGTCATTGTAATCAGCTTTAAGTCTTGACTCAGCTAGTGCATCTGAAACTTTCTCACAGTTATTGGCGGGTAATAAGGAAGAGAAGCCGCGAGATGTTTTCCAATAACAAAGTTCAGGCTCTGTTTTTATCTTAAGTCCACAAGTCCTCAATTGAGCTTCTGTAATATTGTTTCTTCCATAAAGAGAATGACACTTATATTTTAATAAATAGTCAGGTAAATTCTTGTTGATAATCTTTGTCCAAACATCAGATGCTAAAAAGGGCTTGCAAAACCTTTCTTTATTTAAAAGACCATCACATAAAAAGTTTAAGTATTGCCTTTGCTTGAAAGTGCTTCTTTCATTGATGTTATCAGCAAGTAATTTAATACGTCGTAACTCTCTACGTTCTCTTAAGGATAAGTTTTTCTTTTTGTCTAAAATATATTTAGCATTTCTACCTTTTGTTAATTGGTTTGGAATACGACAAAGATAAGGAAGGAAACTATTGTCTTTCCAATCATCAACGATTCGATGACATTCATTTGTTGAAGTAGGTTCAGGATACTTGATAGAGTTTAGTGTTGCCCTAAGATTCTGCGCTGAAAAAAGTTCTGCTTTTCTTTTTAGACCAGGGCATTTTTTTTCAGAGAGCTTAATATATTCATCTTTAGGGATGAGAAAGGGCCTCTTGTTCGATTTAACGAGAACAGGAATTTCATCAATCGCACCAGTCGCGCTTTTAATAAGTGAGTTCTCAACGAGAGCAGCAAAATTACAAATATTATCGTTTACCAGATAGAGATATCTAGGAGCTGAGTTTAAAATAACTCCCGCTAAAAAGTCTGGGTGAATTATACTTTGATCAAACTGTTCTTGAGTTATGGGAGTGGATAAACCGATACTCGATCTAAGATCATCTCTTTTTTTTATAAAGAGATTTTTTTGTTCATCCATGATTTTCTGGAGAGAATCAATAACTCCAGGAGTTTCTGCAAATGCAGCATGCTGAGCAAAAAGAAATAAAAGGCAAAGCCTAAAGCACAGACTTTGCCAAGATAGACGCAACGTCATCTATTTCAAGCTCCTCTGTCTTATTGTTTTGACCTTTAGAGCTGTTGAAGTTGATCAAGCAATAAGAACAAGCAGTGGCCAGACTAGGGCTATTTGTTTCGCCAATTTCTTCTAGTCTGTTGAGGGCAAGGTGTTGTCCTTCATCTAATTCATACCACATATTTCCGCCACCCATTCCACAGCAAGTGGCCGTATCTTTACTTTTTTCCATTTCATTTATTTCAAGACCTGGGATAGCTTTTAGAATTTCTCTTGGAGCATTGTATTCACCATGGTGACGGCCTAGATAACAAGGATCATGAAACGTTAATTTTTGGTCGAGAGACTTTTCAGTTTTTAACTTACCGTCTTTGATGAGTGCAGCTAAGAGTTCAGTGTGGTGAACAACTTCAAATTGTCCGTCTTCAAATTTTCCATACTCTTTTCCAATTGTGTGAAGACAATGCGGACAATGAGTAACAATCTTTTTGAATTTATATTGATTAAGCATAGAGATATTTTCAATCGCAACTTCAAAGAACGTATACTCATCTCCAAAACGTCTGATGGGATCCCCATTACATTTTTCACCTTTACCGATGACAGCAAAATCTACGTTTGCCTTTTGAAGAAGCATGATTGTGTCTTTTAAAACTTTTTGGTTGGCGGCGTCGTATGAGCCAGCACAACCTACATAATATAAATAATCGATTTCTTTTTGCTCGTCAGCGACAGGAACATCCATGCCATCGGCCCATTTGAAACGATCATCTTGAGAAATACCCCAAGGATTTCCATTGACTCTAATTTTGTTTGCAGCATCTGCAGCAGCAGGAGGAATTTCACCAAGGGTTAATGTCTTATATCTTTTGGCTTCCATAATAATATTGACGTGCTCAATATTAGCTGGACATTCTTCCATACAGGCACCACAAGTTGTACAAGAGTCTAACTCAGTAAAACTATAGATGGCCTTTTCTCCCCAAAGCTCAGCATCGCCTTCGGTTTCCTGTGCAAAATCTCTAATTTTTGTAATGATTTTTTTCGGATCAAGTGGTTTGTCTGATGCTAAGGCAGGACAGGCTTGAGTACACCGACCACACTCAACACAAGAGAGCATATCGAGACGATTCTTTGTTGTGAGTTCAGAGAGTTTTCCTAAGCCAAAAGTTTCTGCTTCCTCGTTTTCAAAGTCCATTGGCTCTAAAACGCCACCTCTTCTAAATGGAGTCAGGAGTGCTGCAACGGGGAGGATCATGATATGAGAAAACTTACTATGGCCAATGGCCACGATGAAAGCCATGGTGTTGGCCATATGAAAAAACCACATTCCTCTGTAGGTAAAAGCCATCGTTTGCTCTGATAGATTCATGCCATTAACAATTGTGGCGATAAACCATCCAACAGGAGCCCACGATTTTTCACCGATAGGCATGCCTGTTCCTGAAATTCTGAAACCTTCAATAACGTAACCAAGAACAACCAAAAGAGTGAGCATGATATACATGAACATTTCTTGTTTTGGTTTCGTTGCACTTAGGTAGTCTGGTTTGTCGATATAACGTCTTTTAAAAGCGAGTCCAATACCAACGAGGATCATAAGTCCTGCCATGTCGGCTAAGAATGAAATCGTTATATAAACTGGACCTTGAAAAACTTTAAATGGTGTATCGTAGTGAATAGCAACAAGATCAGTTGCAACCCAAAGAATCATAAAACCATAAAAAATAAGGGCATGAATAACACCTATTTTAAAATGACGAGTTACTTTTCCCTGTAAAAAAATTGTTTTTAAAAAGTTCGACCAATTTAACTTTTCTGGTAAGAGGGATTTGAAGCCTCGATCTTGCACTGCAAATTGATACTTGTCATAGAGCCCTTTGATCATCGCTGCGGTGCTCAGCGCAAAAAGAGCATACATGATAATTTTGAAAGATTGAGGAATGGCCCACATTATTTCTCTGGTCGCTTGTGTATCCATTTTGTTGTTTCTCCTGACAAGATCGTCTATTGTATTGTGTACTTGATGATTAATAACAGTATAGACGAATAAATATGCAATTGTCAGAAATTAGAGCACTTTTTTTTGTTCTTTTTAGCTTAACTTTCTTGAGTTGTTCTAGAGTAACGACCTTGGGAAAAAAGACTCATGAGTTTGGTAAAAAGGCGGATCAAATTATATGGATCCAAGTTGCAGGCTTAAGTGATGAACACCTTGGGCTTGTTAAGTTTAATAGTCCTATTGAGAATTACGTAAGTCCTCTAGAGAATGCAGTCTGTATGGGAAATATGTGGAGTTATAACCTTTATGACTTAAGGGTAGTTCCTGAAAGTGGTTTTGTTTCTCAACTATCTGGTAGTAAGAAAATTAAAAATGAATGTAGTGACTATGATAGAGATTTTGTTTGGAATCTTCTTGAGCCCTTCAAATTCCAAACAGCGATCTTAGAGGGGCCCCTATCGAAAGATGAATCCTTACTCAAGATTAAAGAATGTTCAGAAGCTAAAAATAAACTTGATAATACAAGCTTTTGGTCAATGAGTGGAAATTCTAAAAATATGAATTTACCAACCTTTCACTTTCAAAAAGAAGAGATTTTGAGACCGGGCGTTTTTCGTGATCGGTCATGTCAGGATAAAGGGTGTTTTGCAAGTACGTTGAATAATGCTAAGGAGCTTTGGAAAAGAATGCTTGTTGAACCTGGTAGGAAATTATTGATCGTGAGAGATTTTAGTTTTAATGATGCTCTAAAGAAAAAAAGAAATATTATCCTAGCTAGAGAAAGGTTGATCGAAATAATGGAGATGTATCAATACTTCAAGGATTCAACCAGAAATAGTAATAAAACCCTCATTCTTTTAACTTCCTCTGCAGCAATGCCAATTGAATTTCCTTCCGCTGGTAAAGAGTGGAATGCTTTTATTAAAAAAGGGAAAAATATTCTTTATAAGAAAACATCGTTACTTTCATCTGTTTGGGCCGATGGTCCCGGCGCTGAAAACTTTTGTTCTTATATGAACGAAAGTGAAGTTCTCGAAAGAATCTTGTGGGCACCAAAAGAAAAGTTTCTTGGCATTTTTTAAAGGTTAACCTTGGCAATTCGAAGAGTTCTACTCGATAACATTAATGATTTTTATAAATTAGACTTTATCGAAAGTGATAAAAAGATTAAGGCGATCTGTTCTGATCCAACCAGAGCAGATAATATATCTCACCTTGTCTCTCATCGATCTATCGAGCCCATAACAATTGCTCAATTTGTAAAAGAAATTATAAAAAAAAACTTACCCGATCAAAAAGTCTATCGAAAGTCAGAACTTTTTCTAGAGCTTTCGGTTATATGGAAAAAGGCTGGTGGCAAGAAAGTTTTTAATAGCTTTAATCAAGCTTTCAATCTTTTTACAGACTATAGAGGTTTTACGAGCGATATTGAGTTGATTGAGGAGGTTTTACCAGAACATCCCGAAGAACTTGCTCTGGCTTTGAAATGGTTTTATGCCTATATGACTATTCAAAACATTCTCGACGAGCAGGCAGCTTATAAAAAATGTGCTGAAATTATTAGTGATGGGGATAGTCTTAATGAAAGTTTTATTTTTGTAGGCTTTTCTCATTTCTCAGCTTTACAGCTTGAGCTGCTTTCTTCTCTTGGCGCTAAGTCAGATATCTATATTCCATCTTTTCGAGAAATTGAAGATGATCTTATATCCACTGACTGGGCTTATTGTTTGGACACTATGGGAGCAGAAAAAATTGAGCTGGAAAAAAGAAATTTTGAATTAAAGGCAGAAGTTTTTACCTTTCCAAAAGGGTATTTGTCAGAGGTCATAAAAAAAGACTCTTCATCAAAAAATATATTAATTTTTGATAAAACTCCTAACTTAAAAGAATATTTGGAATTAGACACACAACAAAGCTTTTACAAGGTATCAGTTGATTTATTTGAGATGTATTTTGAAGAGCTAGAAAAAGAAAGCTGGGATGACGATAATATAAGTAAAAGAATGAGTTCACTTGTAAAAAATAAAGACTTCATTCGTTTGAAATTGTATTTATCGTTAAAAGAGTCAATTACTTCTTGGAAGGAAATTTCAGATGAGAATAGAGTACCAAGTGAGTTCGATAGAAAAATTATTTTTGAAATACTTAAGTTAAATCTGCCTAGGTCTAGTACACTTCCCGTCGGCCTCTCTGAATGGGGTTCGAATTTGTTTGATTTATCGAGGATTGAAACGTTAGATCTAAACCAGGACCTTTCAGTCTGTGTAAAAAATAATGGGATTTCATTATCTTCGAGTAATGAAATCTTTACTGAGAAAGTTAAAAGTTTTCTCGTTGCTTTGGGGCCATTACGAAATATAAAAAGAGAGCGTAGTCAACTTCAGTGCTATGTAAAAGGTTTGTTGATCAAGAATAAGGTGAAGTTTTTTATCGAGGAAGGAACACTTGATGAAAATTTATTTTGGGATGAGTTAGAGATTGATAACGTTAAAAAATATCAGCTTTATCCCTCTGAAGAAAAACCAGACTTTTTAAATGATAAAATTAAACGAAAAGAAATAGATATATTAAAATATTCTGCCTCTAGACTTCAAACGTTTATAGATTGCCCTAGGAAATATTATTTTTCCTATGTTGATAATTTAGATATTCAAAAGTCTTATCTAAGCAAGTTTACGGCAAGTGAAATGGGTCTCATGCTCCATGAGATTATTGAAAAAAAAGAGCTAAATGAAAAACTATCGCTCACTGAAATCGTATCAGAGATAATGAATAAGTATGCAAAAAGCAAACAAGTTAATCCTCTTTATTATGAAGATTCTAGATTGAAACTTTTGTATAAATCAAAAAATGCAGAAGTCTTTTTAAATGAGTTAAAAAGAATTGACCCTAATATTGATCTGGTTTTTGAAAAGGTTCTCACTGGAGATTGTATATCTGGAAGAATTGATCTTATATGGGATTCTGCTATTTTGGGGAAGGGAATAGTCGATTTCAAAAGCTCCGCATATGGAATTCCAAGTAAAATTGAGCATACTGAGTTTAGAAAAATCCAACTATGGTTTTATTTAAATTACTGTGGTTTCAACTTAAGTGAGATAAATTATTGGGGCTTTTTAAACTTAGATGATCTTTCGAAGTCGTTAATGTTTGCGAGATCCGAGAGCAAACTAGCATTATTCAAATCAAATATAGTAACAGACTTATCTCTAAGTGATTTTCAAAGCTTTGAAGAGGCATTGGTGGCCCAAATCAAAAACGAATCTCAGTATCTGGCTAAACCCTCAAATCAGAGTGCTTGTAACTTTTGTCATGTCAGCAATTTATGCCCAAAGGGAGAGTTGAATGGCTAAGAGGACACCAAGTTTAGAGCAACAAAAGGCCATTGAACACCAAGGTGGAGTTCTACTCTCTGCTGGTGCGGGTGCCGGTAAAACGTTTGTTTTGGTTGAGCATATTTATTATTTGCTTAGGAAAAAGCTTCAAGAGAATAATGAAATAGATGCTGGAGCTCTGAAGGAGTATTTATCTAAAATTGTTCTTATGACATTCACTAAAAAAGCAGCTGGTGAACTTGAAATAAGAATGCAGAAGTACTTAAAGGAGATCGATGAGTTAGATATACTTTTTAACAACAAAGAACTTGTGAAAGAGTGTATCACTTCTTTGAATATCACAACAATTCACGGCTTTTGTTATCTCTTAATTCAAAAAGGTCTTATCCCAAAAATTGATAGCAATAAAGAAATTATTAGCGACTTAGAGTTTAACGAGAAGATCAACAAAATAGTACAAGACTGGTTTCTCGCCAATCTAGAAAATGGTATGGAAATAGACTTTATCGTTAATCAACTAAAGCTGAAGGAAGCATTTCAAAAAATCTACTCCTCTCCTGAACTGAGGCAGCTTTGGCATTCATTATCACTAGAAAAAAACCATGAAGAAAAAGCTTTAGTCGAGTTAAAAGAATTATTATCGTTTGAGGCTTTATCTAGCTTTGAACTCGAAGGAAAAGAGTCTCCTAAAATTAAAACTCTTCTCGATTATTTTAGAAATCAAAATGTAGAAACATTTGTGGATCTTATAGAAGTAGATGACTTTTTTAAAGAATTCGGGACATTTCCTCGCTCCAAAGAATTGGGGCTATTTAAAAATTTAAGAGACTTTCTTAAAAAGAATAGAGAAAGCATAGAGGCTTACCTGAACTTTTCTTCATCTTTTTCTCTGTGGTCAGAACAGATAAAGTCACTTCATACTTTTTTAGAAACGGAATACCTTACTTCTGGTGGGCTGAACTTTTCTGACTTGGAGTACTATGTTTATGAAGCTTTGTGTAATGAACAAATTGCAGAACAAATAGCACAAGAGTTTAATTATTTTATCATAGATGAGTTTCAAGATACTTCTGAAGTTCAATTTCAAATTGTAAATAAAATCCTTAATGGAAATTTTACTAAGCTTTTTTGTGTGGGTGACATTAAGCAGGCAATCTATGGATTTAGAGGAGGGGAGATAAAATTAATTAAGAATCTCTCTGAGGAAATTCCCCAGTATTTGAACTTGAAAGATAATTACCGATCAGGTGAAAAAATTGTTAATTTTAATAATGATTTTTTCTCATTTTTATTGAATGTCGGACCTGAGTATGAAGGGGTTGATTCAAATATTGTTCCCTTTGAACCACAGAACTATGCTAATAAAACGATTACATTAGAAAATATAAATCAAATATCGATTAACTTATCTGACCAAGAGAAGAAGAGTTTGTCTCAGTCAGAGCTAGAAAAAATTGAAGCAAATAATATTTTAGAGATCCTTAAAAAGACAAAGCTTAATTCTTGTGTCCTTTATAGAAAATTGACCCCTGTAAAGTATCTTTTGCCTCAGTTAATTGAAAATAAATTATCTTTTTCTTTGCAAATGAAAGTGAATCTCAAAAAAGATCCGCTATGGAGTATCTTTAAATTACTTTTAGAGAGTGGTGATCAAGCGAGAGAGCAGATCTCATTATACTTCTCTTATTTAAATATTGATCTAGAGAACCTCGACTATTCACTCGAGAAATTCAGTAAACAGAAAAGCACAATTGGTCTTTGGCAGTCTTTTTTAAACTTTCTTTATTCAAATGGAATACATAATTCAAACTTTCAGAATAATTTATCATTGATAGAGTCATTATGTCGTATTACGAATAATGACGTGGCCAATTGTAGAGAAAGAATTGAAGATCATGAAGATGGCACCTACTCAATTGATTTTAGATATGGGCAGGATAGTGAAAAAATAACAATCATGACAATTCATGGTTCAAAAGGGTTAGAGTTTGAACATGTGATCCTTGGAGGTGTTTCTACAAATGGAAAAGGAGCTGCTTTTGATAAATCTATTGGAGCGCTTCCTCTAAGTTTTAAGTGGTCACATAAAGGTAAGTCTTATAAATCTCCGAGTTTTCTCGTTGAAGAGTTACATTATAAAAAGTCTGAGTTTTCCGAATCGAAGAGACTATTCTATGTTGCCTGCACAAGAGCAGTTAAAGAGCTCTCTTGGATTGATATTTCTCTGAATGGAAAAGAGAAGTCTTACTCTGGTAATAGTTGGATTAACGGTATTAGAAAGTGGCAAGGAGATAGAACTTTTATTACAAATGATGAGGTTTTTGATGATCGATATTTCGACAATGATAATTCTATTAGAGAAAATCAAAGGCCTGAGTTTCATTTAAGTAATTTAGGAATTGTAAGCTCAAAAAGAAATCCTCAATGCTCACTCTCTGTGGTTCCAGAGCTTTCAGTAACAAGATTTTCTGAACTGGCTCAGTGTTCTAGGAAATTTTTTCTTAGCAATATTTTAAAAATTACTGATGAAGATTTAGAAATCTTAGGCACCGATGGCCTAACTCAAAGCTCTAAAACTAACAAAGTTCAGGATGATGAGTTTAAAAGTAGTAAGGCAAGAGGATCAGATATTCATTATCAAATTGAAAGTTTGATTAAGGGCGATAAAAGTATTGAGCGGACTAGTCAGGTAATATTTGTCGAAAAGAATCTTGAAAAATATCTTCAAGACTACACTCTTCATTCTGAAGAGCCAGTTCGTTTTTCACTTTTTGGACATATTGTTAATGGAACACCAGACTTAGTTCTAAAGCCTCAATTAGATTCTAGAGCAGTCGAAATTTGGGACTTTAAAACTGGCGGCCAAGAAGAAAACCAAAGTTATTGGTTACAGCTTTACTGCTATGCTTTATGTTTTTCTTTTGAATATCCAAATTCTGAATTTGTATTGAAGCTTCTTTATGTAGATGCTCAGAAAATTGTTGAGAAAAGATGTACAGTAAAAGAGATTAAAGATTATGTACTAACCTTCTGGAAAAAAACAGAAGATTATTCTCAAGTAAATACCCAACATTGTCACAAGTGTAATTTTCAAAATCTTTGTCAAGAAGTGTAACAGGATGTTGCGGAGCCTCTTCCCTGTGATAAAATGAATAGTAATCAACATTTAGGTTGATCTCGAATTTCAGGAAGGAATCGTGAAATGTCTATTTTAAATTTTAAATCTCTTGTATCCCTGTTTGTATTTTTGTTTTTATTTTCACCTTTAAATATTCATGCAGGTGAATCAGATACTTATAGCTTTACTTGGCTTGATCCAGATAAAGAAGTTTATGTTTTACAAAATAGAAAATACAGAAAGAAGGGAAAAGTTCATCTGAATTTAGGAGGAGGTAAAACTCTATCTGGTGCTTTTGTCGATGGTACAACTCTTCAAGGCCGGATTGGGTATTTCTTTGGAGAAGAATGGGGGTTTGAAGGTGTTTATGCCAAAAATAGTGGTAGTGAAAATGTCACTGCAGAGAGTGTTAGAAATAGAGGGGCAAGTGGGTCGATTCCTTTTCGTCGAATCGTAGATAAGTACATGGGAGGAATGATTCTTTGGTCACCTTTCTACTCAAAAATTAATACATTTAATAAGATTATATATTTCGATTGGATATTCGGACTTGGTTACGGATCAATGCAAGAAACAAATAACACAGATGAATTTATTGGTGCAGGAAATGACGATACAACAATTACTCATAATGGAATTTTATGGGATGTTGGGATGAAATTTTTTATCAATGAAAGCTTCAACCTAAGATTAGATATGACCGTGTTCCATTATAAGGCTGATATCGTTGAAACAGTAAATGGTGCGACCAATACTTTAAATAGAGATGCCGGACAAGAGTGGTATTCAAACTGGGATTTAGCTGCTTCGATTGGAGTAAATTTCTAGGATGGGAATTAAAAAAATGACTAAACTAAAACGAATAATCCTACTTACAAGTATGGTTAGTATGTTTTCAGTAAGTGCTGGGCTTAATGATGCGTGGGATTTATTGAGGACAACAAAAGGTGATCCCAAGTATTACCCACAAGTCATTTCAAATTTTATTGAAGATGAAATGTACTTCACGGCAATGCCCTATGTAAAAGAATATCTAACGAGATTTAAAAACATTAGAAGTAAAAAAGTAGATCAACAAATTGATAAAATTATTACTGAAGTTGGTGTTAGGCCATTTGAGATACTGAGCTCTAATATTCTAGATAATTCTCGTGCGCCAATTATCATGTATATTCTAGCGAAAAAGAATTTCAGAAAGAAAAGATATAAACAAGCCTTAAAATATTTGAATGAAACGATTCCTGCTAACCATCCTGCGAAGCCTTTTGCCCTGATGTTAGAGGCGAGTATTTTCAGTATTCTTGAAAGACAAAAGTCTGCAATTGCAAGTTATCAAAGATGTGTAAAAGTTTCAAAATCAATGATGAGTGATAATTCAGATAATCCTTCTCGGTATAGACAACTCTCATTGAATCATGACTATTGTGTCGTTGGTGTGGCAAGAGCACAGTTTGCTGCCGGTAAATTTGAAGGTGCCGTTTCAAGTTATCTCGACTTACCAAAAGATAGTTTTATATGGCCTGAAATTCTTTTTGAAGAAGCGTGGAATAGTTTCTATTTAAGAGATTACAATAGGGCCCTTGGAAAACTCGTAACCTATAAAGCTCCTATTTTAAATTTTGTGTTTAACCCCGAAATTGATGTCCTCAGGGCCATGACCTATATGGAATTATGTTTATGGGATGATACAAAAAAAGTGATAAATGAGTTCTATGATAAATTTCAAAACAAATCATTAAAAGTTAAAAATTTTATGGATAAGCATGGAAAAGATTATAAGTATTACTATTTGCTAGCAAAATCTTTTAAAGAGGGAAAGATGTCTGGAAATAGTTTGTTAAATAGTCTTTTGAGATCGATTGTAAAAGATTCAAGTTATATCGAGATGACTGAAAGTTTTGAAAGAGGAAAAAGTGAAATTGAAAAGATAAAACAATTTTCAGGAAATAGAGCATCAAGTATTTTTACAAAAAATATTAAAGATTCGCTTTTGATGCAAAGAGATTTAATTGGTGCTTATGTACGTAAAACAATTAACACAAATTTACGTCATCTAGACAAAAACTTTGAAGGAATGAGTTATATTAAATTAGAAGTTTTAGCTCGAGAGAAGTCTATGGTTTATAACACGGAATACAATGGCTTTAGGTCTAGAGGTGATATTAAACATTTAAAAAGAAATGAAAAACAATATTTTTGGGATTTTAGAGGAGAGTTTTGGGCCGACGAACTTGGTGATTACGTCTTCTCTCTTAAATCGGAATGTAAATAATGAAGTTTAAATCGTTAATTATTCTATTTTTTATATTATCTACATCAGTCTTTGCAGACGGAAGAAGAGATCGATTATTACGAATTATCAATGAAGAATTAAGTGAAGTAAGTAGGCTTAATAAACAAATTGGTAGTAAGAAGCCGGACATCCTTCTAAGAATGGCTGAGTTATATTTAGAAAAAGCAAGGTTAATTCGGGAGAATGAAAATCAAAGATACCTTCAGATCGATCCTGCAAAAAGAACAAGGGTTAAAAAGAGCTCTTACTTTCAAGAATCAACTAAAAACTTCACCAATGCACAGAAGACTTGTTATTACTTATTAAAAAGATTTCCTCGCTATAAAAGACGAGGATATGTTTACTTTGTTCTTGCTTATAATGCGAAAGAGTTCCAGCAGATTAATAAGGCAAAGAAGTTTTTTGAAAAAGCGATCAAAACATCGTCACCCAAAAGTGATATAAATAGAAAGTCAAAACTTGCTCTAGCAGAAATATATTTCAATATGTATCGCTATAATCAAGCGATACCTCTTTATGAAGGCGCCCTTAAGCTTAAAAAAGATAAATGGTGGACTAAGGATGCTTTTAACTTAGCGTGGTGTTACTTCAGAACTGGAAAAAAATATAAAGCAATCAAACTGATGAAACAGGCCAATGCTTTGAGTGCGGATAGAAACTATGTCGACTTAAGAGATTCTATTCAAAGAGATCTCGCTTATTTCTACGCTGACATGGGAAAAGTGGATGAAGCAGTTGGTTTCTATAAGAATAATGATCGAAATGTTTCAAAGAGTTTACTCGGTGTGGGAAAACATCTCATGAGTAAAGGTAAAAATAAAGAAGCGGATAGGGCGCTTACAAAAGCTTTTTCTCATGCAGATAATGATCAGCAAAAACTAAAAATTGATGAAACTCTATTAACTCTATACGAAGATACGTTGGATTATCCAAAACATTATAAAGTTACAGAGAGAATGTTCTCCTATTATAAAAAAGGAATGTTAAATAAAGATCAAAAAGAGAATCTCATTTATCATGTTAAAAAAATGTCGGCTTCATTACAAAAGCAAGTCGCTGGAAAAACATATGTAAGATTACCTGAAGTGAGAAAGCGTAAAGCAGCACTTGCTGTCTCTTACTTTGCTATGTCAGAAGAATTGATTCCAGAAAAAAAGTACTTGTCTGAGTTCCATGCTGCTGAAACAAATTATGCTGTCGGGTTATTCGATCAGGCCATTGAAAAGTACGACTCTGCTTATAAAGGCTCAAGAGCAGCAAATGATAAAAAGATAGCTGGAGTTGCTTTAAATGGTCTTCTTGCAAGTCTTGGGAAAAGAGGAATTTCTCAACAAACGAAGGATAATTATCTTATTTCATCTTTTGAATATTACCTTGAGGTAAATCCCAACGATAAAAGAGCTTACCGGATCTATCAAAGGCTCTTTACGGCGTATATGGAAAAGGGTGAAATACAAAATGCTGAAAGATTAGTGTATCGCTTTAAAAAGTACTTCCCAAAAGATCATAAGAAATCAGAAGTGATGGTTGCTGAAATCATTGATTATTATAAAGAGAGAAAAGATAAGAGTAATATAAAAGTCTGGGTATCTCGCATTAATAAAGGTGACTTTCGTGTAAGTAAAAAGTTTGCCGAGAAGGTTCAGTTGCTCCTGTTGTCACTACAATTTGAGAATGTACAAAAATTTAGCTCAACAGGTGACAAAGTTCAGGCTTTAAGAGGGTACCACTCGATTTATAAATCAAGTGATTCTACGAAAAGGGCCAAGCGAAATGCCGCCTATAATATTGCCATTCTTTATTATGAATTAGGTGATGCTAAAAATATGTATGATTGGAGTATTAATGCCGTTAAAAAAATGACTGTAGCTGAAGTTCAAAAATTTGAAAACAGTTTCGTTCTTTTTGGAAACGAGCTTTTTTATCAAAATCAAACAGATAAAAGTGCTAATCTAAACTTTATTACTCTTAATAAATTATGTGGAAGAAAAGCAAAGAATAAAAACTCTTTTGCTAAGAATGCAGTAGTCCTTTATCTCTCTGATGGAAAAGTAAATGAGGCACTCGACGTATACAAGAAGATGGATAAATGTGGAATAAGTTCCAAAATTAAAAGAGAATCTGGATTAGATATCGTAAAAGAGCTAATGGCCCAAAAAAGATGGGATACACTTTTGAAGATTGCTGGTCCTCTTGAGAATGATAGAAAGGCCCTTCCTCATTTAATAGTGCCTTATTACAAAGTTTCAAGAGCCTATAAGTCTATTGGGCGAGAGTCACGAAGTGTCGCATTAGATAAGAAAATTTGGGATATGTATAAAAATGTTGAGCGATCTAAGGAGCCTCTTCCTTTAGATGCGCTAGATATACTAGTCGAAGTAAAGCTGAATACACTTGAAAAATATGAGAAGAGACTAAATAACGTGAAACTTTCATTTCCTGAGAAGCGTTTTAATAGTCGCTTGAAATCAAAATTTAAGTATCTCGATGATATTGTCTCCAAGGCCCTTGAAATATTTAGGATGGGTTCTGGTAAAGGTATTGTTGCTACTTATCAGCTTTTGGTGAGAACACATTTAAATGTCGCTGAAGAAATTAGTAATTTCACTCCTTCGGGTAAACCTCAGGGTTATATTCAATCATTTAAATCTCAAATGAGTAGCCTTGTTGGGCCTTTAAGGCAAAAGGCAGAGCAATATCGGCAAGAGGCAATTCATAAAGTTTATAAAGAGGAAATACTGACGTTTGAAAATTATAAATTATTAAAGCTTTATAACGAAGAGTTGCCGCTAGAATTCTTACCATTGAAAACAGGCATTCTGATGGATAAGGGAGGGCGACGCTAATGAAAATTATTAATCTTGTCCTTCTCCTACTTTTTGTTTCGTGTGCTTCTAATAAAAAAGAGACAGCACAAAAGAGCGAGCAAGTAAAAGATGAATTTTCTCATCTGAATAATGATAACTTTATCTCCCCTGATCCTGTGCTACTCGATGAAACGGATGATTATTTTGAAAATGCTGATGGCGATTATTTGAACTCTTCAGAAAGTTTACAATTCGCTGATGAGGGAGACCTCGATGATTATGAAGATAGCTCGATTGAAGGGATGATAAGTCTTTGTTATAGAAAAAACTTTTCTGAATTTGAAAAAACATTTCAGGCGATCAACAGAAAATTTAGAAAACACCCCGGTTTTTGGAATGGCGTTGGAACATGTCAGCTATTAATGGGAAAGGTTAAAAAGTCGCTTCTTTATTACAATCAATCTCGAGAGATATCGAAGAGTTATTTGCCTCCTGTTAACAACTTAGGTGTTGTTTATCTTTACAAAGGTGAATATAAAAAAGCGCTGGTAAGCTTTCAAAAAGCAGCTAGTATGGGCGGCTTCTCTGTAACGCCTGTATTAAATCAAGTTCTTATTTATACAAAGTTTGGTTTGGTTTCAAAGGCTAAAAAGTTAATAGGTACATTGTATAAACAAAATGATGATGATCCTAATATTGTTGCCTCATACGCATTCGTTAGTCTTTTAGAGAAAGACTATAATAGAGCATTAAATCTTTATTCAAGTCTTGATAGAGATTATAGAAAAAATCCAAAGATTGCACTTAATTATGCTGCGGGGTTAGCACTAAATAATAATATTGATGATGCCAAAGACGTTCTCGATGAAATGAGGCAAATGAATACGCAAAAAGAAAAAGCTTATTATCAAAGAATTATGTCTTATATCCATAAGCGAGGTAAGAAATGAAAGTATTTATCCTCTCTCTTTTTTTAGTTCTATCTCTTGGTGTAAAAGCTCAGCAAAAGGGAAAACAAAAAATAATTTACAAATATAAGAAATATGAAAAGTTTGACTTTGAAGACATGGTTATTGAAGGGG
The DNA here is from genome assembly GCA_030425045.1 of bacterium. Classification (GTDB taxonomy): domain Bacteria; phylum Bdellovibrionota; class Bacteriovoracia; order Bacteriovoracales; family Bacteriovoracaceae; genus JAUHVL01. Next base: position 100,066 of record JAUHVL010000006.1, on the reverse strand, counting down.
AATTAGGTGCTCCGGGTGATATTAGTATTAGTAGTCGCTATCAGCCTAAGTTTAAAAATCCTCTTCCATATAGAAAAAACTTCAATGCTGAGATCAAAAAAGGAATTGAACGAATTCGCTAGGATGGGAATGTGGGTATAGAAGTAAATAAGATTGAAATGAATTTTGAGTTATTTCCTCTTGATGATCGCAGTAAAATGCGTGCACAGACGATTAAAAAGAGAAGGATTTTAATTGGTAGGGGAAATGCTTGTGATATTGTCATTCCTTTTCCAAACATTTCCTCTATTCATGCGGTTCTAGAGTTCAAAGATAACGATCGATTTAAAGTCTATGATATGAATAGTACCAATGGTACTTACGTAAATGGGCGTTCTGTTATTGCAGAGGAGCTTAAGCTAGGTGATAAAATTAGATTTGCTTCTCACGAGTTTGAGTTAAAACACTTTTCTAAAAGCGATATTTTACCGCCGCCGCTAGAAATGCTTGATCCCGATAATAAGTCTAAAGTTGAGAACCTGACTAGAACATTGCCTCAAATGCCTGGTGGCTTAACAGAAGAAGATAAAGCATTACCACGTATCGTTTATCCTCTTGCAAAAGATAGTAAAGCGGATTTCTCTGAGTATATTTTTGAAGATGCTGATCAACTCTATCCCATTTTTAAATATGATTTTACTCACACTGCTGCTGAAATTATTGTTGTTCATAAAGATAGAATTCATAGTGTCGATTATCTACCCGACACTGATGGTGTTTACCATATGGTTGGTTCCGAGGCCCGAGGTCAAGATATTGAATACCCTTACCTCGGAGAGAAAGAAAAAGAGCCCATTATTGAAGTTAGAGGTAAAGACATTTTTGTTTATGCATTACCTGGCTATGACTTTTATTCTTTTGTTAAAGAGAAAGAATTTAAACCAGATGCTCCCTTTTTCGTTGGAAAAGATGAAATCATTAGAATGAAAAATAATGACATTCAAATCTTTGTAAGGGGAACAGAGGCGCCACCAAAAGTAGCAGCAGCGCCAATGTTTGGTAGAGATAAAGATTTAAGAAAATATTTATTCTTAATTTTACTACCGATATTATTTTTCTTAGGAGCTGTTTCGCTCTTTGAAGTTGATGAAGAAATAGAAAAAGAGAAAGCGCCTGAAAGAATTGCGACGATTCTTTATAAGAAGAAGCTTGTACTTTCAAGTCATCCAGCTATTGCAAAAACTAAAAAAGCTCCAAAGAAATTACAGAAATCACCTAAGCAAAAGCAGATTAAAAAGAAAGTTGATAAAGTTCCTAACGAAAAAGTTGCCCCTGATAAAAAAGCTATGAAATCTGCCAAAGGTGTTAAAGATACGAAGCAGGTTGGAAAAGTAAAAAAAGTACAGCCTAATAAAGGTAAAACGGTTAAAAAAGATATTGTAAGACCGGTTACAAAGATGAACAAATCATCAAGTGCAAAGGCAAGTACGGTTAATCAAAAGAAAGCACAGAGAGTCTCTAAGGCGAAAGGAAATGTTCAGACTTATAAATCGGCAGATTTTAAAAGTAGCCTGAACAACCTTCTCACTAAAGGTGGAAGTCTTAGTAAGGTGCGTTCTGCTAGTACGGGTAATGCTGGCTCTGTCGGTAATACGGCTCTTTCAACTTCATCAATTGGTGCACAAGCAGAAATGTCTAAAGTTTCAAATCAAATAGGATCAATCTCAGGTTCAACAGACGGAAAGCTTGATCGAACTAAGGGGACGGGGGGTATTTTTGATAAAGGAAATATTTACACCGCAGGTCTACCATACAAAACAGTTGTCTTGGGTGGGTTGGATCCCGATGTTATTAGACAAATTTTAATTGCTAATATTCCTCAATTTAGAGGCTGTTATCAAAGTGAAATAAATAGGCAAAACAGAGCATTTGATGGAAGAGTTCTATTAAACTTTATTATTGGTGCATCTGGATACGTTTCAAAAGCTTCTGTTGATAGTATGTCCACTCTACCGATACCAGTAAAGAACTGTGTCGTGAATGTTCTTAAAGGTATTAAGTTTCCAAAGCCTCTTGGTGGAGGACGTGTAGAGGTTAATCAGCCATTTAATTTCTATCCTAGGATAAAATAATGATAAGACCATTCGTTCTTGGCTTGGCATCAGTGATGATGCCTCTAACTTTTAGCGCTGACTTTGAAACGTGTAAGAAAAAAAAGTCAAAAGAGTGTAAACAATTTTTTCGAAATAAAATCAAAAACCATCCCGCTTGGAAACTTCCTTATTGGAAAAAATATATGAGCAAACCTGTAGCTGAACGTATTTATGTTGCGGATCAAAAGCTGGTTGAAATGATTCACTTACAAAATCTTCATGCCGACTATCCTGAGGTTCCAAGTAAATCAAATGTAACAGATAGTTTTATTCGTGAGGTTAAGCAAGCTTTTGCTGAGATACCAAAGTCTGCTAGAGAGCATCTAAAAACTCGATTTGCAGGTGTATATTTAATGAAAGGTTTTGGCGGAACAGGTATTACTGATTATATCTATGATGAAAATGATAATATTAAATATGCTTATGTTGTTTTAGACTCAGAAGTTTTAAAGAAAAGAACGGCCAATGAGTGGGCAACGTGGAAAGAATCAACGCCTTTTAAAGCTGATCCTCGTTATCGTATAGAAGCCATTATCGAAGATAAAAAAAATAACAATAGAAAGAACGCTATTCAGTATATTTTAATTCATGAGTTAGCTCATGTTGCTTCCGCTAATTCAGACTTTCATCCTCCATGGAACCCAGAGTATATGAAGAAAATGTATAAGAAGGGGAAATATCCATTCTTTGATTTATCATGGAGATTAAGTAGAGATAAAACGAAGTTTTTTGCCAAAGATAGCTTCTTTGAGCAAAAAAATGTTGTCTACTACTGGGGTGCTAAGCTTGAAATGAAGGATGCCTTTAGAGTTTATAGTGAGATTGAAAAAAGAGATTTTCCAACTCTCTATGCTGTTACTCATTTTGGAGATGATTTTGCTGAGTCATATGTTACCTATATTCATTCAGTCTTAATGAAGAAACCATTTGCTGTAAATATCTACAAAGATGATAAGCTTTTAAAGTCTTTTAAGCTTTGTTGGGGAACGCCTCGTTGTGCTAAAAAAGAAAAGCTTCTTAAAAAATACTTTAATACGATTTAGTTGATTGCTTTTTCTGCATTGATCAGTTTAAGTGTCTCTACATCGTCCTTAATAAGAGTGACGCTATTTTTTATTTTGCCTCTAATTTGCTTAGCTGTTGAGTGAGGATATAAAGATTTAACAAGCGCAGCAACTCCTGAAGTGTGTGGTGTGGCCATCGATGTCCCACTCATTTTCTTTAGGTGAGTGTCTGTAGCGTTTAATCCCTTCATTAGTGATAGCGAAAGTATATCTACACCTGGAGCAACAACATCAAGTTCTGGTCCATTATTAGAAAAGTCTGCAGGATTACTATCGATGTCGATAGCTCCTACTGCTAGGATTGTCTCTTGATTGGCTGGGAAGCTAATTTTATTTTTAGAAAGGCCTTCATTGCCTGCCGCTGCTACGGCCACGATATTTTTTTCTTCGAGTTTTTGAGCAATTCTTTTTGCAATTTCAGATGGAAAACTATCAGAGGAAAAGGACATATTGATAATATCTATATCTTCTCCAAGGGCCCATTCAAAAGCATTGATCATTGCTCTATGGTCACGACAAAGAAAGATGCACACTTTACCTACGATGAGGTTCGCTTCGGGGGCAACACCAACGTTGTCGGCGAGAATCGTTCCGGCAACATGGGTTCCATGGCCAGTAATATCATATCCCTCATAAGGAAGTCCTAGTTCCTGATAGCTATTTGTGAAGTCTTTAATTTGAATTATTTTTCCAGCGAGCAATGGGTGATCACGATCAATTCCAGAGTCTAAAACGAGAACGTTGACTCCCGATCCTTTGGTCTTTCTCCATGCTTTTTGAGCATTGATTTTATCAAGTCCCCAATTAGTTAACTTTTCAGAAGTTTCGTTTTTCTTTTTTACGCTTTTTGTTTCAAGAGTAAATTTTCTTGGTGCTTTTATGTGGAAATCGAAAGTTAAAAGGTGTTGAGGATTATCCGTCTCGATCAAAGCCATTTCTAAATTAGGAAATACCTTGGAGACATTATAGTTTTGTAATTGGTTTTGATTTTTCTTACTATATCCAACGTAATATTCTCTCGCTTGCAGCGATAAGCAGAAAATAAAAGTTATGAATATTTTAATCAACAATCATCTCATCTTTAATAAGATAAGCTGTTTGTCCGTATTCTGAATTATTAACACAAACCCAAAATCTAAAATCGATACTAAAGGTAGGTCGCTTTGAAACACCAGTCATTGTTAAGTCACAATTTTCAGAGTTGCTCTCGGCGAATTGAATACCCCAGATATCATATTCTGAGATTGTTAGCCTTTCCTCTCCTAGATTCATCGTATAGGCATCAATAACCGTATCTTTGACGAGCTTATGTAGCCTTGTGAATTCCATTGCATTTGAATTAAAACTAAGTAAAAAAGAAATAAGTAGAATGATTTTATTCATCGATATACCCTCGCTAAAGGGCTTATATCATTAATTTGGTGCTGTGCGCAATGGCTTTGGTAATAATTACTGATCTTCGCCAAGAACAACGAATTTATAGGCCTTAAAGCCCGCCGCAGCCGTTGTGTGCATGATTTTTCTAATCTCGTTGTACTTCAGCGACTTATCGAGAATAAGATTTGCGATACCAGAAAACTTCTGTGCTTCTGGTGAAGTCTTCTCAGTTTGTTTAATAAGATTCTTCTTTCGAACAAGCTCGTTATAAAGTGGACTCACGAGGTTTCCACCTCTTAACTTTAAAGGCCCCTCTGTTTCCAGAACAACTTGGTCGTCAACCCAAATTGTATTGGCCGAAACTTGAATATTAACTCCCATGCTATTAACAGATTGTGAGTTAGAAGCGGGAAGTTGAATATCTTTTGGAACATTGAGAATAATTCCAGAGGAGTTATAACTTTTTAAAAGAAATACGAGAATAATAACAAGAATATCGAGAAGGGATGTAATGTCGAGTTCAAATGCCTCTTTTTTTGGTCTCCGACCTCTATTTCTAATACTTCGGTTGGTCCTCATGACTTACCCTTGGATATTTCCAAATACTATTTTATCAAAAAGATTGTAATGTCTCTCTTCAAGCTCATTACCTTCTTTGTCTTTTATCTTATGGTACATTTCAGGATCTGTTTTTCTTAGCATTCTTACAGCATCCATTACTTTAACGAGTTTATCGTATTCAATATCTATTTGCGGCTCGAGAATAATTCCTCTTTCTGATTTATAACGTTGCTTCAACCCGATGAGATAGTTATGTAATGTTTCGTAATCATACTCACCATCTGGAGTTTTAGTAACAGTGTTAATCAAACGAGAGGGAACACCCATATAAATTTTTATATCGTTTTGATAAATACGAGCAGTTAATGCCAATGGCTTTTTATTTTTTGGTGGTTCTCTATCTGAGACAATCGGAATATCACTAGAGACTTCGTAAATCTTAATAAAGTTTGCCGACATTAAAAGAAAGAAAATAAAGATGAAGACCGCATCCAGAATCGGAATTAAGTTTAATTTTTGGACTCCACCTTTTCTTTTTCTACTACTTGGGGCTCTAAGCATATTACTTTTCTTGTTTTGTTCCCAGTAAATCAATTAACTTCACTGAGTATTCATCGATTTCGTTAATAATTTTTTCAGACTTTGAACTTAAAAAAGTATGAAGCATCATAATTGAGATCGCTGCTAATAGTCCTAAAAAGGTTGTGTTCATCGCCTTTGAAATACCGAGTGCAAGAATCTCAGCTTTCTGTTGCGGATCAGCGGCACTAACAGCAGCAAAGGCTTCGATTAGTCCTTGGATTGTTCCAAGAAGACCAAAGAGAGTAGAAATGTTTGCAAACATTTGAAGATAATTTAATCTTTTCTCTACCTTAGGAATTACTTCAAGAGCCGTGGCATCGATTGCGTTTTGAATTTGTGAAACAGAATCATTGGCCCGCTTAAGACCACTTTTTAAAACCTTTGGTAGTGCTGCAACAGACCCAGAGCAAACTCTAATGGCCCCTTGAATATCATTAGATAAAACATAACGTTGAAGCTCATTCATAAATGATGGCCCGTCCGTATCTTTACTTTTAAGTTTGATAAATCTCTCTACCGAGATTGCAAGTCCTGCACCCCAAACGATAAAGATAATAATCATGAAAACACCGCCACCCTGAATAAAGGCGGACAAACTATTGATACCAGTTAATACAGCTGAACCTTCCATGGACGCTAGCTCCTTTAAATATTTCTTGCATCTCTATTTTACTAAGATTTCAAATAATTAGGGAAAAAACTTGCAAAAAAAGAATTTTACTCAAGTTTAAAAGGCCTGATAATAGGTAGCCTTCAGTTGATCAAATTGATTTTGATCGTGGTTTAAACCCTTGTATTAGCGAAATAATACATTAACGACTTTTAAAATTTAGCTTAGTGATGAAGTAAAAAATATGTCTAAGCAAAGTGTAGAGAGAGCATAAATTACTCTATTGATTTTTTATCGTCCATAAGTCTTGATGTATAATTAAACCACTTTGGTCAAGGCCGTTTCCAAAACCAAACAGTATCCGTTTATTTGATTCATCATAAGCACCAAAACAAGATGATCTTGATTTGTTTGTGTTCTCAGATATTGTTTTGAATGATTGAGTTTTTAGATTGTAAATTTCAACATGATTAAAGCTTGTTGAACCATTGGAAGTACCTCCCCATACAACGAGCTCTTGCTGGCCTTCATCGAAGACGAAACATGGGTTTCTTCTTCCGGAAAATGGTAATAACTGGCTTTCCCATACCATAGTATTTAAATTTAAAGTCCAAATTTTTTCTGAGAATGGAGTTGAAGAGCCAGGAGATGTTTTTTGGCCACTTACCATAACAAACGTATTTAATTGTTGAGAATAGCCATAAGCAAAACCTATTCTAGCTGAAGGTGTTTCACCTTTAGCTTTGATAAGATTTACTTTAGCCTGATCTCCAAAAATTTTAATTTCAAAAACATCACAGTTATCTTTGTTACAGAGTGTATAAAAACTATCATCTTTTTTACTATAAACTAGAGAGGATAGCTGAGAGTCTCTTAGAAGAAACGTTGTCGCTATATTTGCTTCCTCTTCGGTCGTTGCTAGGATGGAAAGTTTTTTCCATTTAGCGAAATTATTTTCTATTGTAAGGAGGCTCAGTTGAGTAATTTCTCTTGATCCAAAAAATGCATGCTCTTTAGAGAGCATGAGTACTTGATTTCGATCACCTCTTTTAGCACCTCTACCGTTTCCTGTTGGAATATCCCCAAGAAGAGGAAGCTCTGTCCATTCCATGGAGTTAAAATCAAGAGACCAAGTTTTTAGTGATTGTGTACCTTGAAAAGGAATAAACGAGTACCCATGTGTTACGTAAAAATTATTAGAATGAGTCCAAGAAACACCATGTTCGAGGCCCTTCGGTCCATCACTTTGCCAACTGTGAAAGGAGCTAAGTTCAGCAGAGTGAACTGAGATTAGTGAAACAAGAATGGATATAAAATAAGTTAAACAGCTCAAAAGAGACTCCTTAGTTGATAAAAAAGGTTTATCATGAGAGATTCTTTTTTTGTACGTATATTTTTTGAGGGTCCCAAAAACGGTACTTTTTAGGTTTTTTATGTCGGAAATAGTAAAAGATCAGGTTTTTTCAGTAATTAAGCAGGTTTTAAAGTTAAGGGGCCTTACTTATGGTACCTTAGCTAAGGCTCTTAATATGAGCGAAAGCGGTGTTAAAAAAATTTTTCAAGAGAAAAATTGCTCCCTAGAGAAGTTACTTCTTATTTGTTCAAAATTAGATATTGAAATTGGTGAATTATTTGAATTAGCGGAAAAACCACTTTTCAATAAACATCTTTCATTACCTCAAGAAATTGAAAATGAGTTTTTAAAGAATCCAAGACTTTTTTATTTGCTTCGTTACATTCAAACTAAAACTTATTCAAGAGAATGGTTATATAATAAAGGCTTTTTAGATGACGACTTTGAAAAACTTAAAAGTCTCCTTGTTAAACATGATTTACTTAAACCTACTGATGGTGTTTTTTCACTTAGAGGCAGCTGTTTAAGATTTAGATCTTCTTCACAGCTAAGGTCTCGAATCATGGAAAAATATGGAACCCACCTTTTTAAAAATGCTTTTAAAGAAAAAAAGAGAGCATCTCTTGAACCTATTTTCTGGGCACAAGCTATTTCTAAAACAGATGAAGATAATATTTATAGAGAAATAACTGAGTTACTAGAAAAATATACCAAAAGATCGACACTTTATAGGGAACATCTTAGTGAGGAAGATCATGAGTTATCATATTTCATTATTCCTGCGAGATTTACTCCCGGAAGTGATGAAGTAGATGATATTGATAAGTTCTAATGTTTAATTCGAATAATGCTCTGGAAATATATCTCTTTCCATACACTCAATCATGATATGAATAATCTTTATATGGATCTCTTGAATTCGTTCAGTTGTTTGGCTTGGAACCACTAGGGAAACATCACACATGGACTCTAATTTTCCACCGCCTTTTCCTAATAAGCCTACAACACTCATTCCTTTCTCTTTGGCGGCTTTGACAGCGTTGATAACGTTAGGTGAATTTCCGCTCGTTGAAATGGCGATAAGCATGTCACCTTTAGATCCCCAAGACTCAACCATACGGCTAAAAATATATTCGTAACCGAAGTCATTAGCGACACAACTCATATGAGCAGGATCGGCTAAAGACATGGCAGGTAGGGCCCTGCGATCTTTTCGGTAGCGTCCGGTAAGTTCTTCGGCAAAATGAGTAGCATCACACATTGATCCACCGTTGCCACAAGAGAGAACACGATGATCGCTACTTATCGTAGAAGATAAAAGCTTTGCAGCTTGTTCAATTTTGTCTGTAAAGTTTTTATCTTCTAAGACAGAAGTTAGAAGGTCGTGAGCTTCTTTAAGGGCATTGATGGCCGGTGTACTCATTTAATTAAGAAAGTTCTTCGAGAGTTTTCTTGATTTCTTCTTTTGGCTGAGCTCCAACAAGAGTTCTAGCTGCTTCACCATCTTTGAAAAAAATCATCGTTGGAATTCCGCGAATTCCATATTGTTGTGCAAGCTCTCCGTTTTCATCAACGTTAACTTTTACAATATTTGCTTTCTCACCAAGTTCCGATGCAATTTCATCAAGGATTGGAGCAAGCTGACGACATGGTCCACACCACTCGGCCCAAAAATCTACTAGAGTTGGCTTATCTGCTTTAAGTACTTTTTCATCAAAATCTGTTTGACCAATTTTTTCAACTTCACTCATAGGTCTCTCCTTTCATTTTAAACGATCTTACCTGAAGGCCATTCTTTCGTCTTGATACTTTGCGAAAAAAATGCCTATTTTGGTCTGATACGCACTAAGATAAAATGTTTCTGAAATGAAGAGAAGATATTTTTTAAAAAAAGCGATTAAAAGGGCCCACTTGTCTAGGGTTTTTGCAAAAGGCATCGATATGTTTCTCGCCTTATTGCTTTCTTTTCTCTTTTTTCCTCTCGGGCTTTTGCTCGCTGTGATCTACCTCGCTGTTTCCGATGCGCTTCAAGAAGGTCAGTCTGTTGGTAAAAGATTTGTTGGTTTTTCTGTTATCTCTCTTGATGATGGCTCGCCTTGTTCTTTGAAGCAATCCATCGTTCGTAACTTACCGTTCACCGTGCCATTGTTTTTAGCGATAATTCCCATTTGGGGTGTGATCTTTTCTTTATTTTTTGGCCTCCCGCTCATACTCTTGGAGCTCTATCTCTTGTATAAGTTAGACTCCGGACATCGACTGGGCGATGTGATGGCCGACACCACTGTCATGGGACAAGATGGTGCCGAGGTTGTTTCCCGAGGACATGCTACCACCAGTTGGTTTAAGCAAGGACAAAGCGGAATAAACTAAATCTCCCAAGGAAATATTTTTTATGAAGAAGTTGATCGTTGTTGACGTCAGTAATTTTATTTTTCGTGCATTCTTCGCCATTAGGCCACTGACTGCGCCTGACGGGACACCTGTGAATGCTGTTTATGGTGTTTTAAGTATGCTCTTAAAACTTCTGTCGCAATATCAACCAACTCACATACTTCTTGCTAAGGATACCGCTGGAGGAAGTTTTCGAAATGAGCTCTATGATCTTTATAAAGCTAATAGGTCAGAACCTCCGGAAGACTTAATTCCACAATTTTCTTTAATCCAAGAGTTAATCGAAAAGATGCAATTACCTTACGCTTTAGATGAAAACTATGAGGCTGACGATATTATTGGAAGCGCCGTTGTTCAGTGGAAGGATCATTTTGATGAAATACTGATTGCCTCCGGAGATAAAGACCTCATGCAGTTTGTTGGGGAGAATATAAAAATGCTCGACACCATGAAGGATAAAATCTACGACGAAAAAGCAGTTATGGAAAAAATGGGTGTTAGGCCTGATCAGATCGTCGATTATTTATCAATGGTTGGAGACACTTCAGATAATGTTCCCGGTATGAAAGGTATTGGAGCTAAAGGTGCCGCTAAATTACTTGCTGAATATGAAACTCTTGAAAACTGTATTGATAATAGCGATTCTTTTACGGGAAAAAAACTAACGAATGCTTTTACCAATCATGTTGATGATGCCTTATTGTCAAAAAAGCTCATTACAATTGTGACAGATATGGAACTTGGTTTAACTGAAAAAGAAACTGAGTTTAGATTTCATCCTCATGCTGAATTAATAAATTTTCTTACGGGGTTAAATTTTAACTCGATGGTTAAGAAACTACAGGATATTCAATACAACGAACAACAAGCAGAGCAAGGCGAAGTTTCAAGTAATCTTGGGCCAGAGCTGGTTCATACTGTTATTGAAAATGAATCGGACTTCAAAAACCTTATTGAATTACTTGACGGTCATACCGCTTTTTCCATGCACACGGAATACAATTCAGTAGATATATTTGAAAAAGAAATACATTCCCTTTCTTTTTGTTTTGATGGAAAGGAGACATTTAATATTTTCTTTAATGGAACATTTGATTCATCTCACTTGAAATCTATTTTAAATAAAACGTGGGAGCGTGAGTCTGTAGAAATTAGTTCTGAGCATTGGAAAAGAGATATCTTTTATGCGGACATTCAAGGTTATGAGTTGAAGTGTCAGCGCTTTGATGTGATCCAAGCTCATTTTGTTGCAGATCCAGGAGCAAATCATAGTCTTAAAAACTTGGCTAAATTTTATCTTGAGACAAACTTGGTGGAAAACGATTCTAAAACAAAGGTTATCGTAGATCTCACTCGTGAAGAAAAATTGTCCTATATCGGTCAAAGGGCAAACATTTTATTTGCCCTTACCGGAATACTGAAATCAGAACTAAAAAATAAAAAGTTAGAGAAAGTTTATTATGAAATAGACGATTTAATGATTCCTGTTCTTTCAAAGATGGAACGAATGGGAGTCAATATCGATAGTTCGTATTTTGCAGAGATGGAAAAAGAACTACAAAAGAGACTTGATGGTATTGAAAAAAATGTAATGAGTTTAGCCGGAGATGTGGAAGTCAATTTGAATTCTCCCAAGCAAGTTGGCGAGCTTCTATTTGATAAACTCCAGTATCCTGTTATTAAAAAAACAAAGACCGGTTATTCTACCGACAGTGAAGTGCTAGAAAAATTAGATGTACTAAACGTTGGACCTATCCCTAAACATATTCTCGAATATCGTGAAGTGGGCAAGTTATTATCAACTTATGTAAAGACGTTACCAAAACTAGTTAATGCTCACTCGGGAAAAATTCACTCAACTTTTAATCAGCATATAGCTGCGACAGGAAGATTGGCCTCAAAAGATCCGAATCTTCAAAATATTCCGATTAGAACAGAGTTAGGAAAAAGGGTACGAAAAGGTTTTGTCGCTGCTGAAAACAAATTATTATTCGGAGCCGATTACTCTCAAATTGAATTGCGATTACTTGCTCATCTTTCAGGAGATGAAACGATGGTAAAAGCATTTAATAATGATCTAGATATTCATCGTCAGACAGCATCGGAAGTGATGGGAGTTGCACTCGAAGATGTTACTTCTGATGAAAGATCAAAAGCAAAAGCAGTTAACTTTGGCTTGATGTACGGACAATCTTCTTTTGGTTTGGCCAATCAATTAAAGATTTCAAGAGGGGAAGCAAAAGAATATATCACCAATTACTTCCAACGATTTAATCGTGTGAAGTCATATCTTGACTCTCTTAAGGAAGAAGCTGAAAAAACGGGCTATGCTGAAACGATGTTTGGTCGTAAGAGATATTTACCTGATATTAAGTCGAATAATAGAACAATAAAGGCAATGGCTGAAAGAGTCGCGATCAACAGTCCCATTCAAGGATCCGCAGCGGATCTCATTAAAATGGCCATGATTGAAATTGATCAAAAACTTATGAGTGATAAAATGGAAAGTAAGTTAATTCTTCAGGTACACGATGAACTTATTGTTGAAACGAATAATGACGAGATCGATACCTTAAAGCCAATGGTGAAAGACCTTATGGAAAATATCGTTGAGCTTAAAATTCCTCTCAAAGTTGATATGGGTGAGGGGACAAACTGGCTTGATTTAAAATAAGGAAAATTAAAATGGATGGAATGAAAAACGTGACAAAGGTTCTTTGGTTTGCACTACTGTTTTCAAATAGTGTTTTTGCTTATTTGGTTTGGTCTGGATTGATGGGAGAAGGTGCAAAAGAAATGAGCCAGATGGGTTATGTTTTTCTTGGTATCGGTTTAGTGATGTCCGTGGGGGCTTTTCTTTTTTATAAATCATCAACAGGTGAAGATAAAATTAGAGAGTCTTTACAAAAAGTTGATTTAAATTCAGTTAACCTACAAAACAACAACCTCTATAAAGATTACGATCAATTAGATGAATCGACGAAGCGTAAAATGATTATCGCAAATCAAATGATGGTGAAATCAATTTTAACGTGGGCGTTGATTGAGACAGTCAATATTTTTGGAGTTATGGGGATAATCTCTTTTTTCACAACCGTAGACTTTTATTATTATCATTTTGCAACTGCAATAGTTTTAATGTTTTTAACATTTCCCAGTTACTTAGCAAGGCTTGAAGAAATCCGCTAAATTGAATTATTGCCAAGAAAAAGAGGCATAAACTCTCTAACTCATTATTTATTCAAGTTATTAAAAACGGTAACTTAGATTCATATTATTAAATTAGATCTCACGAAGAGAGGTTTCGGTTTACAATAGTGATACCGTGACTAAAGCTTATTTTTTGAAACATACTTTGTTATTTGTTGTAGGTATTCTTTTGTTTGGATGCCCACGGGGACAAATGAGTGGATCAGAATTTCGTAATTCTATGAGAGACTCTGTTTCCAATGAACCTGAAGATATTCAAGGTCGTGTTCGTCGAGGGACTAATGGCTTTCGCGATATTGATCCCAATGGTGTTGTTGATGAGTTCCTTGAACCTTGCCATCAATGTGACGATGATGCCGCCTCCGGTAGAGAAGTTAGAAGGTCTTCTAATAACCTAGAAAGAAATTTTAGAAGAATGGGTGGAGATCCAAAAGCCTTAGCTCATGCGATGTGCTTTTTTTATACACATCGAAATACACGTTTTATCAGTGCAGCTGGTGGGAGAGTCTCTATTCAGGAGAATTGTAAGATTGCTATTAATGATTACGCTAACACTGGTGTTACACAACCAAAGAAGATGTTTATTGTGAATCGTTGTACGGGGACAGTTGATGTGATGAATGTTGCCAGAGGAAAAGGTGGGTATAGTAATGGTATTGGTTCGAGAGGGACACCTGATGGTTTTCATATTACAGGTGGTTGGCATTATGGACCAAATAACAAAACCTGGTATCCAGGAATCAAAATGCATGGACTTCAAAGAGGAATTAATAACAACACATATGGAAGGGGGGTTGTTATTCATCGAGCATTAAATAGTAGTGGAAGAACATATTGTACAGGCGGCTATCGCTCAAGTAATCGACATAGAGACGGTAGGGTCGGTGGATATTGTGGAAGAACATATGGGTGTCCTGGAGTTGATCCTAATAATTGGAGTAAAGTTGTTGATGACTTAAAAGGAAATAATAGTGGTGGTGCTTTAGTGTATAATTATACTCCTAGAATGAAGCAGAAAAGTCCGAGTTATTGTGGAGATAATTTATGGCGATAAAGTTTTGGATATTACTCTTAATATCATTGACAACCTTTGCGGAGTCAAAGCTTATTTCCTGTCGAGAACATCGTGATATAAAAGTTCTCAATAGTTATGTTGAGCATCTTTTTAATGCAGAAGGCACCGAAAAAATAGGTGAGAAAATTGTAAGCGGAGAGTTGGCTAGAGATTGGTCTAATCTTTCAGCTCATATAAAAGAAATTTTTTATAAATATAGCGACGAAAAGTATCGAGCTGATAACGTCAAAATCATTTATACGGTTAAAGGTTCAACAAAGCCTTTATATATGAAAACGTCAAAATTAAAAGAAATTGGGAAAGGTTTTTATAAAATAAATGATTATACTTTTAATGACGGAGTAAAAGATAAAGTCTTTAGGCCTGCTGCTCAAACGTATGTTTTTAGAAATGGCAAAAAGCCAATCTGCTCCATAACCGTATTTCATTACCACGCAGAAGAATTTTAAAAAAAAGCCCCAGTCTGGGGCTTTTACAATTATTTAAATCGAATTGTAGAATATCTTTTTTTACATTGCTTACGGTTTTCGTTAAGCCTCTCTGATAAATCCACAAGGCTTTTGATCTCACTATTGATTCTATCTTTTATTATGACGTTTTTAATATAATTATAAAAAACAATAGTAGGCTTCTTTACAGGATTATATCGACTTAAAAACTTTTGATAATCGTTTTTAACATTGTTTAAGTAATCATACCGTTCTTTAACGAGCGTATAAGATTCTGTTTTCGTATTTTCCTGACACTCTTTATAGGTGACTTTTCTCCCTGCTTTTAACTTCACTCCTACATAATCGACATATAAACGTTGTGAGAAATAAAAAGGGTTATCTGATCTTGTAATAAACTCAGAAAAGACAGGGTAATTTTTTAAATATTTTTTGAAATGCG
This sequence comes from bacterium, assembly GCA_030425045.1. Taxonomy (GTDB): domain Bacteria; phylum Bdellovibrionota; class Bacteriovoracia; order Bacteriovoracales; family Bacteriovoracaceae; genus JAUHVL01. The sequence continues at coordinate 84,819 of JAUHVL010000006.1, read as the reverse complement.
ACTTATCATATGAAGACCTATGAAAAACATGTTCATCACTTTGATAATATGTTTCAACGTTATAGTCTTCACAGTTTTGAAATGATGGATTTAATGAGTGGGCAAGACCAATGGCTTCGTCTGGCAACCTGGAATCAATTCCAAGCCCAATGAGATCACACATCCTTTCTGCTGGACCATCTAACAAAAGACCTCTTAAAAAATCATTTCTGTCTTTATCAAGTTCGAGATAACCTGTTTTGTAGGTTAATCTTCCTTCTTTTTGTCTTTTTTCATAATCATATCCATAGCCAAACGAAGCAGAGTACTTCTTAAACTTTTCTTTTAAAGCATCTTCTTTTAAGTTACTTCTATTTTGTTTAATATAATGAGTTAACGCTCTGACTTTGGTATGCTTCATCGCGGGCCAATCTTTTTCGACAACAAGGTCATGTAAAACCTCATGGAGAAGTAAGTACTCTCGATCTTTTGTTCTTTCAAAACGTTTTAAACTAATAATGATCTTGTCATCTTTTTTAATGGCAATTTGAACATCGGCTGAACGCTCTCCTAATGTGGTATGACCTGTTGGTAAAAGAGGTAGTGAATCTTCAATAAAAATAAAGGTTAAGTCCTCCATGGCATGCCAAATACTTGCTCCAATTGTCGGTGAAGCTCTAAATATATCTTTCATAAGTTGCTTGAAAGACTCTTCTAACTCTAAGATTTCAAAACGATTATATTCTTCATAATAATTACCAGATACGAAGTCTCTTAAAATAATTTGGCCTTCTTCATTAAGAAATCCATCTCCACCATTATCTTTGTCATCAAAGTGAACTTGCTGGCTGATAACAGATCCATCATTTTTAATAAAAGTAATAAGGTTTTGATCTTGTGCTTTAAGTGGTTGAACTTGTTCTAAGTTTACACCTTGATTAGCATAGACCATGTTTAATCCAACGAGTAATGCGAGTAGCGATTTCATTGTAGTTCTCCTTTTTCAACTGAGTTAGTTAAGGGGTATAATTGAATACAGAATTGATATACTTCTTCTTTGTCACCTTCTGCGAGAAGGGCCGTCATTTTTGCTCTAAATTCACGAATAAGCTTTTTTGCTTCATCCATTTTTTCCATACTGACGGGTATCGTTGAGCTAGATAAAAACCTTTTATCCAAATGGACAGAGTCGATCTTCTCAATGGCCATCTCCAGACTTTCTTTATGTGAATGTCTTAAGGCTTTCGAGAAAACATCTTGCGATGTTGTGAGTTTCGTTTGAATTCTTGTTAGATTACCTTGTTCCTCCTTGAGATAACCTCGAGCGATAAGTTCTTTTTTTACTTGAGAAACACGAGAAACTTTTATGTCGAGTCTTTTGGCAATCCAATGCTCGTCGTTGATAAAGTCTTTTGTTTCAATGAGATTTAAAAGACCGTAATATTCCCAATAAGCAATAATATTATAATCTCTTTGCTCGTCTAGAACGGTCTCATCAAGATAGTGATCAGTTTTAAGCTCTAAATTTTTTAAACTTGCTTTGGACAATTCAACACTTTTTACAAACATTGTTTTTGTCGAAGGATCGAGATTTAATTTTTCAGCAACGGGTATAGCATGCTTGAGAGGTAACTTTCTTTTATCTCTCATGACCTCAGAAAGAGTTGCCTGAGCGAGGCCAAGAAATTTTGAAAACGAACGTAGCGAGTAAGCAGGGTTTTTTTTCTGCTTTTTGCTGTATTCGCTAATCAATACTTCTTTGTAAAATTCCATGGGGGATTGATATCCCAACTTGGTGTGCGCAGCAATACATTTTGAATCATTCTGATTCAAGAAGGTGAATCATGTAATTTTTACACGGTTTATTGTGAAACGGAGTTGGAGAAGTTCTCTCTTACGAAGTTTTCGTCGAAATATTCCATTTGATAGTAGCGAGGACCTTGATAAATCAAAACACTTTCTTCAAGCATAATATCTTCTGCTGATCTAAAACATTGAATCATACGATCATAGTTTGCACAGAGTTGACTTTTGATGGCCGCCGTTTGCATGGGGATACCAAGAGTCCTCGGAAGATTATCAAGGCCTTCTCTTTCGAGCATATCCGAGCAGCTAAAGTCTCTATAGTTTGGTCTATAGGCGCCATAAAGAATCCCGGGCCTGAGTTGAATATCTAACTCTCGATGAATTTCATTAATCATTCTAAAAGTGTTGTTATTTATAATATCGTCGTGCAGCTGTGGCGAAATAAGATCTAAGTTGATGGAGGAGACGTCTTGTTCACAAGAATTGGCCCGATTTGCGTAAAGGTCACGGAGCCCTTCAAGTCTTCTTATTCTTTCTTGGTGTCCTTCAGCGTCTTCGAGCACGCTGACTGTTTCACCGACAAAAAACCTACCAATGGTATTGCCAAGCTCGGTTTGCTGGGCAAATGTCAGATTTGCAGAAAAAAGTGTGAATAATGCAAATATTGCTCTTTTCATAATAAATTTATCGGTTCTTCCTTAATAATACCTTAATTTCTTTGTCGCCTTTAAAAACTGCCTAAGGTATTGAAATTTTATAAAATATATTGCCAATAAATGTATGCAATTGAGACTATTTATTAATCACCTCACTTTTTTTGATCTCTCACCCTTGACACTGCTCCCTTTGCTATTACTTTGTCCCAGTCATATTTAAAGACGTAATGATTATTTATTTATATTGCACTGTGCTTAATAAGGAGGCTGTATGCAAGTAAGACCATTACAAGACAGAGTGCTTGTTGAAAGAATGGAAGAAGAAACTAAAACTGCTGGTGGAATCATTATCCCAGACAACAACAAAGAAAAGCCTGCACAAGGTAAAGTTGTTTCTGTTGGAAAGGGACGTTTACTAGAGAGTGGTGACTACAGAGCTCTTGAAGTTAAGGAAGGGGACACGATCCTTTTTGGTAAGTATTCAGGAACTGAAGTAAAAGTCGCTGACAAAGAGTATCTCATCATGCGTGAAGACGATATTCTCGGTGTAATTCAATAATCAATTTAAAAACCATAGGAGATAAAAATGGCTAAGGATTTAAAATATTCAGAAGACGCAAGAAGCTTAATCCTTCACGGAGTAAACTCACTTGCTAACGCAGTTAAGGTAACATTAGGACCAAAAGGAAGAAACGTTGTAATTCAAAAGTCTTTTGGTGCACCTCAAATCACAAAAGATGGTGTTTCTGTTGCAAAAGAAATTGAGCTTGAAAATAACTTTGAGAACATGGGTGCTCAAATGGTTAAAGAAGTTGCTCAAAAAACAAATGAAGATGCTGGTGACGGTACAACGACAGCTACTGTTTTAGCTCAAGCTATCTATAGAGAAGGTGTAAAGCTTGTAACTGCTGGTCACAACCCAATGGACCTTAAGCGTGGAATTGATCTTGCTGTTGAAAAAGTTTCAGCTACTTTAAAAGATCTTTCTAAAGAAATTAAGACTAACGATGAGATCGCTCAAGTTGGTACAATTTCTGCCAACAACGATCCTGAGATTGGAAAGCTTCTTGCTGAGGCCATGGATAAAGTTGGAAACAGTGGTGTGATTACAATTGAAGAGTCAAAGACTGCTGAGACTACTCTAGACGTAGTTGAAGGTATGCAATTTGATCGTGGTTACCTTTCTCCATACTTTGTAAATAATGCAGAAAGAATGGAAGTTGGATTTGATAATCCTCTTATCCTTTTAACTGAGAAGAAAATCTCTAATATGAAAGAGCTTCTTCCTATTTTAGAGAAAGCTGTTCAAACTTCTAAGCCTCTTCTTATTATCGCTGAAGATGTTGATGGTGAAGCTTTAACAACTCTTGTTGTTAACAAGTTAAGAGGTTCATTAAACGTTGCTGCTGTTAAAGCTCCTGGTTTTGGTGACAGAAGAAAAGAAATGTTAAAAGACATCGCAATTTTAACTGGTGCAACAGTAATTTCTGAAGAGCTTGGAATGAGCTTAGAAGCTGCTGAGTTATCTGACCTTGGTACTGCTAAGAGAGTAAATATTGACAAAGAAAATACAACGATCGTTGATGGTGCTGGACAAGCAGCTGACGTAGAAGCACGTGTTGGTCAAATCAGAAAGCAAATCGAAGAAACAACAAGTGACTATGATAAAGAAAAGCTTCAAGAAAGACTTGCTAAGCTTGCTGGTGGTGTTGCTGTTGTTAACGTTGGTGCTCCAACTGAAACAGAAATGAAAGAGAAAAAAGATCGTGTTGAAGACGCTCTTAACGCTACAAGAGCTGCTGTAGAAGAAGGAATCATCGTTGGTGGTGGTTGTGCACTTCTTAGAGCTGTAACTGCTCTTGACGGATTCAAAGCAGGTAATGAAGAGCAAGACTTTGGTGTTAGAATTGTAAGAAGAGCTCTTGAAGAGCCACTAAGACAAATTGCTACTAACGCTGGAATGGAAGGTTCTGTTGTTGTTAATGACGTAAGAAGCAATAAAGACACAAATATTGGATACAATGCTCGTGATAACAAGTACGAAGATCTTGTTGCTGCTGGTATTATTGACCCAACTAAAGTTACTCGTGCGGCCCTTCAAAATGCTGCTTCTGTAGCTGGTCTTATGCTAACAACTGAAACTGTTATCGCAGATCTTCCTAAAGAAGATGGTCCTGCCATGGGTGGAATGCCTGGTGGCGGAATGGGCGGTATGGGCGGAATGCCTGGTATGATGTAGTAAAGTATTAGTAAAGCTTTCGTAAAGCTTTACGCTTTGCTTGTAATCAGAATACATTTCGTTACAATATTCTAAATACAAAAACAAAAGGGGGAGCTAATTGCTCCCCTTTTTCATTCAAATTTAAAAGGAACTCTGGATCATGTGGGATAAGCAAAAAGTTAAAAGCGAAATTTTATCTTATATTTTTATTTTTTTAGGCGTATTTGGTTTTAAGTCCACTTTTTTTGAGCCCAATCATATTCCTTCCGGCTCGATGCTACCAACCATGGCCATCGGTGACTTTATTCTTGTTAATAAAATGAAGTACGGACTCAAAGTTCCTTTTTCAGAATGGTTTATGGATCCAATTTATATTACAAGTTTTACTCCTCCAAAAAAGGGAGACATCGTAGTTTTTGAATATCCAAAAGATGACAGTATTCTATTTGTAAAAAGAATTGTGGCGATGCCCGGCGATGAAATTGAAGCTTTTGATAATAGACTCTTTATAAACGGGTCTGAAGTTAAAGAAGAAGATATCACTGGCGAAGAAGCTAAGGCTTATCACGAGCTTTACGATAAAAAAGGTGTGCCAATGAAAATGAGCTTTCACAAAGTTCAAACAGGAGAGACAAAGCATATTATTGCAAAAAACAATGCTATGCCTTACCACCTTTCTCAACAGAAACTCATTGTGCCTAAAGATCATTTCTTTGTTATGGGTGATAACCGTGATTTCTCAAGTGATAGTCGAGTCTGGGGACTCGTTCCCTTTTCACACTTAAGAGGTAAAGCGCTTTTTGTTTGGTTTAATATGGTTTATCCATGGTCCAAAGAAAAGTTCCACTTTCGTCCTTGGCGTATTGGAACAAGTTTTAGTTCTCTTTAGGTAAGAAAATAAGTTCAGTATGAACTTTAACACGATAGATTTCTTCCTTTTTTATGCAATTATCTTTGTCTGTTTCTATCTTTTAAAAGCTAAGTACCGTATTTATTTATTACTTGTTGCGAGCTATTACTTTTATCTGACATGGAGTCCAGAGTTTATAATTCTCGTTTTATTTTCGACTTTAATTGACTTTTTTATTGGTAAAAAAATTTATCTATCACAAAACAAAAAAGCTATTTTTTGGCTTAGGATGAGTATCCTATGTAATTTGGCTCTTTTGTTTACATTTAAATATTATAACTTTTTTGGTGATGTTTTTTTCCGTTTAACAGATATTGAGTTAACGAAAAGTTCTCTGCCTTTACCAATAGCTATTTCTTATTATACTTTTCAAACTCTATCGTACTCAATTGATGTCTTTAGAAAAAAAGTTGTTCCTGAAAAAAATATAATTCGCTTTGCTCTTTATGTTTGCTTTTTCCCGCAATTGTTAGCAGGGCCGATTGAGAGGTCGAATGACCTATTGCCACAACTTTCATTTAATAAAGATTATGACTACGATTCAGTATCTAAGGGGTTAATCATTTTTGCTTGGGGACTCATTCTAAAGATGGCCATGGCTGATAGGATAGCTCCGTTTACTAAAACTCTATATTCTAATCCCGATTTTTTTGATGGTGCTACACATCTCTTGGGAGCTTATTATTGTGCATATCAACTTTATGGTGATTTTGGAGGATACTCTCTTATAGCTATAGGTATTGCAAAAACTTTCGGAGTCAAACTAAGTATGAATTTTAGTTCGCCTTTTTACTCATCATCTTTCTCGGAGTTTTGGAAGCGTTGGCATATGACTTTAACTAGCTGGCTTAAAGATTATATTTATTTTCCTCTTGGGGGCAGTCGTAAAAGTCTATTGAATACATTAAGAAATATAATAATCGTATTCTTCTTAAGTGGGCTTTGGCATGGTGCAAATTACACATACATTTTCTTTGGATTATTTTTTGCTATAGGTTTTTGCCTAGAGGTAATAATTAAACACTTTTTTAAATTATCTAGAATACCTGTTCTTAGTGTTTTTATAGTTTTTAATGTTTGTGCTCTATCTCAAGTATTTTTTAGGTCTGCTAAAATTAGTGATTCTTTTTTAATCTTTAGAAAGATTTTTGGAGATTTTAATTTCAAATCTTTTGTAAGTAATAATCTTTTTAGTTATGAAAATATGTATTTTGCTTTAGTCATGATTACTATAATTATGTTGGTCGATTTGTATAATTACATAAGCGAAAGATCAGCCCTTGAAAAATTATATCAATCATCTGCTTTTGTTAAATGGAACTTTTATTTATTGATGTCGATAGTAATCCTATTCTTTGGTGACTGGGGAGCTAAAGACTTTATTTATTTTTATTATTGAAATGTTAAAAACAATATATAAGATAACTTTTCTTTTTACTTTGCTTACGATCTTCGATTGGTTTGTTATTCCATTTCTTACAAAGATAAGTTATTCACTAATTAAAAATACTCCCTATTGTTACGAAAAAGCAGATATTCTAGCAATCGGTGACTCGCATTTAGAGAGAGCAATTTATCCAGATCATAATTCAAGTTTAAAAATAATGAATTATGCTAAGCCTGGTAATTATCAAGCCGTGGTGTATGCTACTTACAACGATTATATAAAAAATATTGGCTCCCCTCCCAAAGTACTATTGCTTTCAGCTCAAGCTTGGATGTTTAAAGAGAACTCTAAAATAGAAAATTATTTTCATTTATCTGATAAGTCTTATGGGAAAGAATATATTGCAAAACTATTTAGTTTAAAGGCTAGTTGGGAGAGATTTAGAAACTTACTTACGACAAACTTTGTTGGAGTGAACAAGTATTTAGAATCTTCGTTATTAAAGCTATTCAATAACGAACAAAGCTTATGTGTTCATCCCCATCAATACAGTTTTGAAAAAAATAATAGGATGGCAAAGTCAATAGTTAAAGATAAGAAGCCAAAATCTTATCATACTCTTAATTATGTTAATGATGGATATCATATTAATGAACACCTAAATATCCAAAACATAATATATTTTAAAAAGCTACTTAACCTACTTGAGAAAGATAACGTTTTAACTATTTTTGTTGAAGCACCAGAGTTTATTGGTAGCTCCGAAACATTTTTAGGAAAAGATATTTTCTACTCAGAATTAGAGGAGCTAATCTCAAATAGAAAAAAAGTAATAATTTGGAGAAATTCAGAGTTTAGTATAAATCCTGAAAATAAGAACCATTTTTATGATGGTGGGTGGGGAATAACCCATTCTCACCTGACTCCCCAAAGTGCTCGATTATTCACAGCCGAATTAGTAGAAAAAATTACAAAATTAGGTATCGAGTAATCATCTTCGATTGAGACATTTAGTTTGAAAAGTAAAACTTCTGTTTTCTTGCATGTCTGCTAATAAAGCAGTCTGGTATTGAAGGTGCACCGGGAGTATCACAAAAAAATCTTTTTATGATGAATTTTGTGGTACTTCTAACAGTTGTTTCCTTACAACTTCTCTTGTTAATGAAAAAGTGATCAAACTCTTTTTGAAGTTCTTTATAGCGGCTTATATCAACTCTTTGACTTTCATAGCATTTTTCTGGAGCAAGTGAGAGGATATCACCTGAGACAATTGCTCCTGAGTAATTTAATGTCAGTCTTTTAAGATCAGCCTTATTTTTGAAGCGCTTTAAAAGCAAATCTTTATTTGAAAAAGAATAATCCTTACATGATTTAACTTTTAACGTAACTTGATGGCAGGGAATATTAAAAACCCATTGTGCAAATTTTGCGTGAGAGAGAAAACTTAGAGAGAGTAAGAAAAGTGTAAATTTAATTTTCATAGTTTTAGTATACAGTGAATTCTTAGAATCACTGACAATTATTTAAAACTTTCAACAAGACTTATTCACCTATCTAAATCCAACTTACATTTCGGTTTTTTGGCCCTTGCAGTTTGGCGACAAACTGTCACTGTTTTTTTTGCTCTACTTATTTTGGCACCACTCAAGTAAAACCTAATTTTACAAAGTTATGACATTTTACGGACACTTGTGAGTTTGGCACGGAACCTGCTTTATAGTTTTACAAGCGACTGACCCAGATAGGATGTTTGGGTTCGTAGGACAAGGAAGTCCGTAATTATAATGGGAGCTTATGGATGAGTTTACCAATTTTTCTAATTAAATTATTAGTTTTTTCTTCTCCTTGGATCGATGTTTATGGAGTAACTCGCATCCCCAGTGTTACTTGTCCTGTAAAGTTTACAGGTGTCATCGAAAGTGTAAATTCATCCATATCTTCTCATTCTCCTCTAGAGAAAGAAGTGGCGAAAATCAAAGTTACATCTATAGATCGTGGCGATGTAGCAGAGTCTAAAACCATAAAATATATTAAAGGTGGACCTCTCAGTTTAAAAGAGGGACATGAGTACACAGTGGAAATGAAAGACAACTTCATTTGTAAAGTTACTCAAAAATAGAATTTAAGATCAACTTTTTTTCATGGATGAAAAAATGGATTGTAGAAAGCTAATTCACAGAATTGTGATTACATTGATCGTTTCATTTAATGCTCGTGCTTTTAATGTCACGGATGATTTTAAAAACGGAGCATACTGGCACAATTTCCCCATTCAGATGTATAAATTTGCGACATCAAGTATTGAAGATCCTCTTCTCAAAACACTCGTCGATCAAGCAAAATTAGCTTGGGAAGCTGTTGTGGGAAGAGAGATCTGGGAAATTCCAGAAGAGTATTTTTTTACTAACCCCGGAAATACGATTCGTTGGTCTTATAACTTTTCTCAGGAGACCGGGTTTAGTGATCAAACAACGTTAGCTATCACCATTAGGTATAGCGTAGGAAGCTCTTTTGAGAAGGTCGAAATTATCTTAAATGGCAATAATGCTTTCTTAAGAAACAATCACCAAAATATGCTGTATCAAACAATTTTACATGAACTTGGTCATGTCGTTGGATTAGGTCACTCGGAGTATTCAAATGCAGTAATGGCCGCCAACTTAAGTGGTGTAAACAACCTCCATCAAGATGATATCGAAGGGATGAATTATTTGACTGATGAAACCCTAAGCCGTCAGGTTAATGGCTTTGGTCGTTCTGAGCTTCAATCTTTTGAAGATGATGGTCAAAGTAGCGTCGCTGCTTGTGGATCAATTGACATAAACTCTAGTAATGGTGGAGGCGGAGGGTTTAGTTTCCTTTTGACACTTTTCTTAGGATACTTATCAACTATTCTTGTTCGTAGACCACAGGTAAAATTTTCCCTCAATAACTTAGTCGATTCTGGATATTAAATATTGTTGAATATGCTTTCGAAAAGAAAGTATGGAAACTACTCAGAAGAGATATATTTTCTTTTTACAACTTCAGTCATTGGATCAGTGCCCCGAATATTTCGTTTTGGCCAAACTATTTGCCAGAAAGGGCTTCCAGCTGGTTCCCGTTGATATGGAAGAGTTAAGTGCTCTAACTCAAGATAAAAATAATTTCTTATTAGTGTTAACGTTAAATCTAACGGCATTTAGAAAATTTAATCTCAAAAGAAAAAAGTTTATAAACTTTGCTTTAAAAAGTAGAAAATTAAGTCTGTTTCATCTAAATTCATTTGGAGAGATAAAAGAGCTGAATAATTCTTATACGATCAAAGGGTATAAGACACTTTCACCACCAGTGAAATACCAAAAGTTAGTTGATCTCGTAGAAGAATACTATTTAGAAAGAGTCACAAAAGAAGAAAAGTGGCCTGGTGGAAGACGCGCCAGATTACCTGAAATGAATGGTTGATACCAATGAACGAAATAAGCCACAAACTCAGAATATTAACTCTAATTAGATTAGACGCTCAAAGGTTATTTGAAAGAATAAAAGAGCGTGAAATTGAATATATGCATATTTTTTCTTCAAAAAGAACCCGTGAGCATTTCCCACGAATTTTTGATAATCGTTACGATGAGATGAAAATTTCAGATTTAAAAGTTTGTGAGCCTGAAACAATAGTAGCGTTGAATTCTTTTTACCATATGGTCGATGAAATGAGATGGTATCTTTTTTGTACAGAGGATATGCCTGGAACAGTTCAGGATAATGTTGGTCGCTATATACACGAACTCGAAGAGCTTCATCAAACTCTTCAATTATATTTAAATGCTGATTTAGAATCACGTTTAGAGGAAAATAAAATAAAAGAGGGAGAGAGCATACTTTGAAAATCGTCTTATGCCTTTCTCTTTTTATGCTTATAGATTCACTGTTCGCTCAAACGCGAAAGCCAATTGATCCGCGAAGGTATGAAATTTTATCTGGTCTTAGAACCAGTCGAGATGATCGAAGCTCACTTGAAAGAAAGCCAATTAATAACGACTTCCAGTTTGGTAAAGTTCCCGCGAAATTTCTTTCTCGAAATTATCACTATATTCCAGAGGGCTCTCTTGTATTAGATGTCGGAATGGGGGGAGGCCGCAACGCCGTATTCCTTGCTCGAAAGGGGTACAATGTGACTGGTCTTGAGGCCAATAAAAAACTTTCTGTTCGTGCGACTGAATTAGCAGAAGAATTTGGAGTACGAATTAATATTGTTAATGGCAAAGTAAAAGATCATAACCCGAATCAAGTTTTATATGATGCGATTATTTGTTTTTATTACGTTGACAGAACATTACATGAAAAACTTATGTCTTGGTTAAGGCCTGGCGGTATTTTGATTTATGAATCGTATACCGAAAGACAATTGAAAACGAGTTATTCAGAAAAATTAGGAAAGAGCTTTCTTTTAAAAGAAGGTGAACTTTTAGAACTCTTTCCTAAGATGAGAATTTTAAAATACGAAGAGCCAATTCATCAAAATGATTTCATCGCAAGTATCATCTTGCAAAAACCACGTAATTAACGATTTCTATTTCCAAAGATGATTTCTAAGAGATTCGGTCTTTTTTCTTCTTTGTCATCATCATTCGTTGTTCCTGTACCTGTTCCAACTCCTGCACCATCATCTTTTTTTCCATAGTAGGTATGACATTGAGTTACTTCACCAACGTTAACACCCCATCTTCTAAAATTGTTATCATTGGGGTGAAAAGAAGCAGTATTATTCTCAAGAGAGTAATAAAAGGTTCTTAAGTTTACTTGGTGAGTTTGAATACCATCAGATACTTCAATCTTGCAAAATTCATTAAGAGCATTATTTGTCTCTTCACTAATAGTTGGTGCAAAAATACCTTCAGCAATTGATCTAAATTTACTATTAACTTTATCTTTTTTATTCATTGCTTCGAGTTGTTGATAGAAGAAATTCAGCTGACGATATTTCTTGGTAATACCGACATCACGACTAGGTGTTGAATAAGCATCATAATCTTTTTCATTCATACACTGATTCGGGTTTTCTACTTGCCACTCAAGAGCATCTTTAACGACGATTTCTCTTGCGGTAAGTGAACGACATAATGAATGAAGCAATCTAATCGTTTTTCTGGTAGGAGTTTCTTCGTGAATTCTAAGAGAAACATTCATATAGTCAAAAAACTCTTGCTCACTTACTCGTTTAGCAATTTCATATTGTTCAGGGTTAGAACCAATGATGTCTTTTTGAGCTGTGTTGATATCTAAATCACTTTTTAGTCTTTTGAATCCCCAGTTAACAAGGTCTGGTTTATGCTGAAGGTATTCCGCTCCAATTCTACCAAGACCCCATAGCTTTTTTGCTCTTAACTGAGTTGCATATAAAACGTCAAAGGTTCCATCGGTATTCACCTCTTTCACAATATAAGTATGACGAGTATAACTACCATCTGATCCATACTTATACATATAAAGATCACCCGGCTTAATATCATGAACAGATACTGAATAAGTATCTAGGTTTGCAAGAGACTCAGTCCCAACTCTATCAATTAAAAAAGAAATAAGAGCAATAACTCTTTCTCTTTCTGTTGGAAGTTCATCCCAATTTGTCATGTCGTTTGAAATTCCATGGGGATAAGAAGACTTATCTCTTTGCCAATTGATAACTCCGGATTTCCAAGGAAGTTTATGCTGCCATGAAAAATAAATTCTAAAAGCATACATAGCATCGGCACAATCAAGTGGTAGATCTTTAAAGCCTTCTAACTCTTTAAAAAATTCTCCACCGACATCATTTTTAATCCATTGTTGGAATTTTTGATCCCAATAAGCATCCCAATGAAGCCCAGGAGTTGCTTGCCAAACTTTAGCTTGAGAAAGAGTTGAAAATAAAACTAAGAATATGATTGATAGCAATTTCATTATTATAACTCCCACCAGTCTAAGAAGATCTCGCCATCTTTAGACACATTTTCAAAATATAATGTGATCGTACTATAGCTATAACTTCTACTTAGTTTAAGGTCGATTGTTGGTCGACTTACATTAACTGGAATATTGTAATTTTGATAAAAACTTCTTCCATCTCGATAGATAACATGAAAGCCAACAAGAGCAGCAGAGCCACTAATTCTTTCAATTCTTACGAGACCACCTTTACTTTTAAGTCTTCCAATTGAAATTGAACGTTGGGGAAATCTATAGAGATCAGACTCAATAATAAATTGATTATTGTCGTCTTCAATTTCTTCAAGCTCGGTAATGATGATTTCATCGTCATTATCAAATCTTTCTTCAGTAACTTCTGTCCATTCACCACCTGCAACGACAGTATCATCTTCGGTCATGATATTTTCATTAACAAATTCTTCTTCGATTAAATCCTGTGGATCAGGAATGGTGCTCATTTTGATGACCTCTTTCATAATCGCAGTAAAACGAGTCTCTTCGAAACCTGCTCTAATATAACCTCGGATAGGATTGACTTGATTACCTTGTACACTGAAGTTTCTTGTATCAAAGGTAAAGTTAGGTCGACCTTGCTCCATCTCAAGCGTGATATTGTTAATTCCGATCACACCTTTGATTGAGATAAAACTAAAAGTTGATCTTAGTTTTTTTCTTTCAACGATTGTTTGAGAGTACTCACCAAGTGGCTCACCAGGGTAAGCAACGATAGGAATATTTGCTTTTTGTATACGACGACCTTTTTTATTATGAAATCCAATAAAAGCTTCATCGCTATAGGCCCTACTATTGATACTCATTCGATTGATTCTAAAATTTGAAAAATCAATATCAGGATATTCATTTTTAAAATAATGCATAATCGGAATATTATGGGTGCGGTTATTGCGTTGGTAATAAAGACCGTCATTAGGAAAAACAATTCTCAACGTCACTTTTCCATCTCTAATCTCACCAACGGCCGGACGATCTACAATTTGTAAATTTGCAGGCCTTGGTTCAGGTCTTTTGGATGTAAGGGGGGCTTTCGGACCCCAAGCATGCACAGAAAGCATGATTAAGCTTAATAATTTCAATAACATAGTCGTCTCTCACTAATATTTTATGAAATAATAGCATGTTAGCGACTTGTTTTGCGCTGCGTTGTATTAATTACACTCTGTGTATATCGAACGACACCGGTTAAGCTCTACCGCCTCGCAAAGAATTCCAGAAAAAGGCATAATATAAAGATATGAAAGAATTTCTCTTACTTGCAACCTTATTTGTCTTTGACAGCTTTGCCGTTCCCAAAGAGATGAATGGCATCTTCTCTGGCCGTATCGCGAAGGTGAATCGATCAGCAAGTCTTTTGCGCGTGAAAGTTGATTTTGAAAATATGAAGTATATTAACAAAAAAGATAAGGTGAGCTTCTGGGATGAAAGACAACCAGAACTTCAGTGTCAGGCCCATGTTCTCGGTAAATCCAATAATTATCTTTTACTTAAAATTCCCGAAATCAGAAGATGTGCTCAAGTTGTGGCGCTAACACCTGGTATGTATTACCGCTTTTTTAGTCAGGACCTTGTTAATAACTTGAAGATGGGTCGTGAGCTAGTCGATATTCTCGTTAAAAAGAAGCTCGCTTTAGGTGGCAGTTTAAGCCGAAAGAAAAAAGAGTTGGATAACCATATCGAAAAAGTAAATGCTGTTAATATGCGTTATAAATTACTTCGAGATAAGTTAGAGGCTGAGTGGCGTGATGAAATTGCGGCCTTAGAAGAAGATCGGTTAACGACCGTTAAAGAATATAAAGATGTAGAGGCCAGACTTCTTGATGCCGAGCACAAGCTTGAGAAATATCGTATCGAGGATGAAAACCTTCATGAGGATAGATGGTCGCTCGACCCGCGCCTTTATTACAAAAAATAACGCAAGTATTCCCAGCTTTCCCTTTAATTTCTGTCTTATTTTGTTTAGATTAGGTCGCTAAAGTATTAAATATGGGAGATCTTACGATGTTTAGTAAAGTCTTATTGTCAGCGATCACATTTCTAATGATCAATATTTCAGTCTCTTCTGCTTTGTTACCAAACCTTGCCAGTAAAGATGCTAAGGTCGGTGGAACCTTCAAATTCAACCTTCGTACTCAACCAAAAACTTTAAACCCTTTAGGCTCTTCAGATATTCCCGCTAGAAGAGTGAAATACTTTGTCATGGAAACATTGGGAGAGAGAAACCTCGATACTTATGAGTTCATGCCTGTTCTTGCTACCAAATGGGAAGTTTCAAAAGATGGTTTAACTTTTGACATCACTTTAAGAGAAGGGGTGAAGTGGCACGATGGAAAGCCACTTACTGTAGAAGATGTGAAGTTTTCTTTTGACGCAATTTTAGATCCTCAAAATAGATACAATACAGCTAATTTAAAGCCGTATTATGATAATTTTAAAGAGTGCAAAATCACTTCTAAAAATACCTTAAGATTTATCGCCAAAAGAAAATACTTTGGTAACCTCTCAGTTCTTATGAGCCTTTGGGTAGTACCACGTCATCTTCATGAAAATGCCGATAAAAAAATGAAGAGAAAACTAAATAAGACTATGGTTGGAACGGGGCCTTATAAGCTTTCAAAATTTACCCGCGGTAAATTTTTAAAATTTGAAAGAAATAAAGATTGGTGGGGTTTTAAAACGGAAGAGGGAAAAAATAGATACAATTACGATCGTATGACTTTTCGTTTTATCCAAGATGATAACGCTGCTCTACAGTACTTAAATAAGGGAAAGATTGACCTCCTGTATTTTAGTGATGCTGAAACATATTTGAAAAAAGCTGTCGGAAAAAACTGGGGCAAGAAACTTTTTAAAGTTAAGTACCAAAACAAAAAACCTAAAAGTTATGCTTTTATCGGTTGGAACCTCAATAACGATTTATTTAAATCTAAAAAAGTGAGAAAAGCGCTTGCTCATCTTGTAGATCGTGAAAAAATGATTGAAAAATTTCTTTACGGATATTCAAGACCAGCGACTGGTCCTTGGTATCAAGATAGTATGTACGCAGATCAAAAGTTAAAACCAACTCCATTTGATCCAAAGACTGCGGCGAAACTTCTTAAAGAAGAAGGTTGGAGTGATACCGATGGTGACGGAATTCTCGATAAGGTAATTAACGGAGTGAAGAGGCCTTTCCGTTTCACCATGCTTGAGCCATACAAACCATTTAGAAAGTATCAAGTTGTCTATCAGCAGGATCTCAAAAAAGCTGGTATTGATATGCAAATTAAGCTGATCGACTGGACAAGTTTTATCAAACTCGTTGATGAGAGAAAGTTTGAAGCTATAAGAATGGCTTGGGGTGCTGGATCGGTACACAATGACCCTAAACAAATTTGGCATTCGACATCTTATAACAATAAAGGCTCTAACTTTATTGGATATAATAATCCTAAAGTTGATAAGCTCATTGATGAAGCAAGACAAATCCTCGATCACAAAAAACGTATTCCTAAAATGCAAGAAATCTATCGAACGATTGCTGCTGATTATCCCTATGTCTTTTTATTCAATAAAACTCATGACTTCTATGGACATACTAAAAAGATGAAGCGTCCAAAAGATACATACGTTTATGAAATTGGTGACCTCCAAGGTTATTGGTGGATGTCAGATATCTAAAAGGATAAATTTTGTATTTATACATATTAAAAAGATTTTTAATGATGATCCCAACTTTGTTTGGGATCACCATTGTCGTATTTGGTGTGATCAACCTTGCGCCTGGAAGCCCCATTGAAAATAAAATTCAGCAAATGCGTTTTGCTGGTGGAACTGGTGGTGACGCTGGTGGCGGCGGTGATGAGGGAAGTGCGATTACTGAAGAAGTTATCGAAGCTTTAAAAAAACAATATGGATTCGATAAACCTGTTCATATTAGATACCTTCTCTGGCTTAAAAACCTATCACGTTTAGACTTTGGAGATAGCTTTACCTACGAAGAGCCTGTGCTAGATGTGATCTCAAGTAAACTTCAGGTCTCTCTCCAATTCGGTATCATCTCTCTTATTTTAGTCTATCTCATTTGTATTCCTCTTGGTTTGTCTAAGGCCATTTTTAACGGCACTCCATTTGATTACGTTACAAGTTTTATCATTATGGCCATGTACTCAATTCCGGGCTTTATGTTAGGGATTTTATTAATCATCTTTTTTGCTGGTGGGCAGTTTTGGGAATGGTTTCCTGTAGGAGAGCTCTATTCAGATGAATACGATTCACTTAGTTTTATGGGAAAAGTTTTTGATAGGATTCACCACTTTATTCTCCCGTTAGCATCTTACATGATTAGTTCGTTTACCATTTTAACAATGCTGCAAAAGAACTCACTTCTTGAAGAGGTTAAAAAAGATTATGTTAGAACAGCTCGTGCAAAGGGTCTCTCTGAAAAGACAGTCTATTTAAAGCATGCCTTAAGAAACGCACTTATTCCTGTTGTGACAGGGATTGGAAACTTTCTAACGTTATTTTTTGCGGGATCAATTCTTATTGAGACTATTTTTAATTTAGATGGAATGGGTCTTTTAAGTTATTCATCAATTTTAGAACGTGACTATAACGTCATTATGGGAATTATCTTTATCCAGTCTTCATTGATGTTAATTGGAAATTTAATTAGTGACTTAACATTTGTTCTCGTAGATCCAAGGATTGATTTCAAATGATTGAACGTATTTTTAAAAATGAGCTAAGTCGAAAAAGATGGAGACGATTTAGAAATCGTAAAACAGCATACTTTGCCTCTTGGGCTTTTCTTGTCATGCTTGTTATTACTTTTACGGCTCCCATGATCGCTAATAGTAAGCCGCTCTATTTAAATTTTGAGGGCCGATCTTACTTTCCAGTCTTTAAATATTATAAACCATCCGAGTTTGGCTTAGCGGGTGTTCACGTAAGTTACAAAGAGCTAGAGCTTGGTGAGAATGATAGTGCTATTTGGCCGATGATACCTTGGGACCCTTATGAGTCAAATGAAGAAGTTGATACCTATCCTTCGCCTCCTTCTGATGTAAATCTGATGGGGACTGATGAAAGTGGGAGAGATGTTTTTTCTCGAATTCTTTATGGATTTAAATACAGTATTCTCTACGCTGTTTGTGTCTGGTTTACGAGTTTTATTCTTGGTGTGAGTTTTGGTGCTACCATGGGTTTTTTTGGTGGTAAAGTCGATTTATTTGGACAAAGAATTGTTGAAGTCTTTAGTACAATCCCAAAATTCTTTTTACTTCTTATTTTAATTGCGACTTTTACTCCATCACTTTTAACACTCGTTATTGTTTCGACTATCTTTGATTGGATTCAAATTAGTTATTATGCAAGAAGTGAGTTTTTAAAGAATAGAAAAAGAGATTTCGTTGAAGCGGCTAGAGCGATGGGGGGAAGTAATTTTAGAATTATTTTCAAGCATATTCTACCAAACTCAATGACTCCGATTATTACCTTTACTCCATTTGTAATCTCGGCCCATATTATTGCTCTTGCCAGTCTGGATTATCTCGGTTTTGGGTTACCTGTACCGACGCCTTCTTGGGGTGAGCTACTTGCTCAGGCCCAGAAGAACTTCACCACTGCTTGGTGGTTAGCGGTTTTCCCATCTCTTGCGCTTTTTGGGACGTTAACCCTTCTTAACTTGATTGGTGAGGGGGTTAGAGATGCTCTTGATCCGAACATGAACTAAAATGAAACTCTTAATTCTTTTATTTCTCATATCAAACTATACACTGGGAAATGAAAGAATTATTTCAACGGCTCCATCAATCACGGAAATGCTAGGTTTTTTTAATGAACAATATTCAGTTGCAGCTGTTTCTACTTATTGTAAAAAACCCAAAAGACTCTGCAAAAAAGAAAAAATTGGTTCGATGATCACGTTAGATTTAGAAAAGGTTATAGCGCTTAAGCCTACTGTTGTAATGGCCCTTAAACTTAACAATACAAGCGAAATCAACAAGCTTAAAAAAATTAAAATTAAAGTTCTTGAATTATCTTTTAATAGTCTCGACGATATTAAAAAATCTTTTCAAACGATGGGAAACTATCTCGGGAAGAAAGAAAAAGTAAAAGAGTTTATCAAAGATCTTGAGAACGAATTACACCTTATGCCTATTCCTTTTCGTGCAGAAAGTTTTGCCATCGTTATCGGGGCGGAGTTATCCCATGGAAAAATTTCCTCCGTTACATTAGCAGGTAAGAATACTTATTTTAGTGATATCATTTCTTTTCCTGGTCATATAAATATTTTTGAAAAAACTGCGATGACTTATCCTAATTTAAGTCTAGAGCAATTGATTAAGAAAAACCCTGAGAGAATTTGGGTTATTCAAGAAAAAATAAAACGTGAAACTAAAAAAGCATGGATAAATCTTAAATATCTTCAAGCCGTCAAAAATAAGAAAATAAAGTTTATCACCGGACATCATGCCGTTATTCCGGGGCCTTCTACCA
This sequence comes from bacterium, assembly GCA_030425045.1. Taxonomy (GTDB): domain Bacteria; phylum Bdellovibrionota; class Bacteriovoracia; order Bacteriovoracales; family Bacteriovoracaceae; genus JAUHVL01. Next base: position 65,416 of record JAUHVL010000006.1, on the reverse strand, counting down.
TTACATTGGCAAAAGAAATTAGAGAGTCTTTCTAATGTTAAACGTCACTGATCTAAATTATACTGTCAGCGAACGAAAGATTTTATCTGATATTAACTTCTCGCTACAAAAAGAAGAACTTATCTGCTTGATTGGTCCGAATGGAGCAGGCAAGTCTACGTTGCTAAGAGCGATTTGTGGAATAATTCCATCAGGTAACTCTATTTCATTGAATGGTGAAAATCTAAATAAAAAAAGTGAAAAACAAAGAGCTAAAGAAATTGCCTTGGTGTCTTCATTCTCACCAGCTTTAAATGGTTTTACTATGGAGGACCTTTTAAACTTTTCACGTTATCCCTATATGAATGCTTATCGAAACCTCGATCTTGAGGAAAGTTCGTTAAAAAAGAAATTAATTGAAGAATTTGAGATTGGTGATTTTCATAAAAGAGATCTCACTACACTGAGTTCCGGAGAAATGCAGAGAATTCTTCTTGCATGTGCCTTCTTTCAAGAGCCTTCGTTATTACTTGTTGATGAGGCCCTTAGTAACTTAGATCCAAAGGTTAAAATTAAAATCCATCGCTCTTTTAAAAAATGGATCAGTAAGACCAAAAATAGTTTGATATACATTACTCACGATATTAATGAAGCCTTGCAGTTAGCTGATCGAGTTATGGTGATTGAAAGTGGAAAATTAAAACTCTTCGATACGCCAATGAAACTTCTAGAAAAAAAGGTTTTAGATGAAATTTATCAAATAGACTTTAAATACTTCTGCGAAGAAGATGGTGTTTTTGTTTTTCCTAAAAAGGAAGAGCAATGATCGCGGTAATTGTGATCTCACTTTTTGTAGCTTTATGTTGCCCCTTTATCCCTGGCGGGTATGAAAACGAATTTATATTATGGACACTTCGTATCCCTCGAGTGATGACGGCGTTTATCGCTGGGGGCGGCCTCGCTCTAGCTGGCTTAGTTTTTCAGGCACTTTTTCGAAATGATCTCGCTTCTCCCTATATTTTAGGAATTTCTTCTGCCGGATCGTTGGGCTCAAACCTGGCAATTTTTTTCGGATTAGGACATTTTTTTATTACCTCTTTAAATTTTGTTTTTTCGTTATTTTCTGTGGCGATTATTACTCTCGTTTCTAAAGTTAAAAAAGTTTTTCATCCATCTACAATACTTCTCACGGGAGTTGCTATTGGTATGATTTCTTCTAGCGCTATTATGTTCTTACAAGTTTTTTCTAGTGAAAGAGATTTGATGCAAATGACGAGATGGCTTATGGGAAGTCTTAATATTGTCGGCTTTGAAAGTTTCATGATCATCGCACCTTTTGTTTTGGTCTCTCTGGTCGTTACTTATTTTTATGCAGGAGAGCTGAATCTTTTATCTGTCGATGATGAGTTTTCTCAAACTCGGGGAGTTAATATCGAACGGACGAGAAAGGTCTTATTTGTTATAGGATCACTTATCACAGCTCCGATTGTAGCAGAAATCGGCCCAATTGGATTTGTAGGTTTGGTTATCCCTCATATTATAAAAAAGTTTTTTAAAAGAGATCACCGTCAGCTAATTATACTATGCTTCTTTTCTGGTGGTGCCTTTTTGTGCTTATGTGATCTCTTATCAAGACTGATTCTTTCAAATGGAGTGATGCCTATTGGGGTCATCACTTCACTGATTGGCGCACCAATCTTTCTCTCAATATTAATGGGAAAAAGGTCTTACTCAAACTGAGCGCTATTGGTAAGGTTTAACTTTACCTTTTTTTTCTTATCGTCTCTAAGATAAGTAATCTCTACGCGATCACCTTTTTTATATTTTTCAAGAACGTGGTAGATATCGTCGTAGCTATTAATAGGTTTGTCATCGATGGCGACAATCACATCTCCCCAATAAGGCTGTCCTCTTCGATCGACTTTCGTTCCTCTTAGTCCCGCTTTTTCAGCAGGTCCGCCATCAAAAACTTCTCTAATAACCACACCTTCAGTAAAGCCATAATAGCGAGCACGGTTATCATCTAAAAGAGCGACACCAATATATGGCCTTGACATAACTTTGCCGTACTTGATGAGCTCAGGAACAATGCGATTGATTGTATCAGCGGGTACAGCGAAGCCAACTCCAGCACTCGAACCTGAATGACTAAAAATCATAGTATTCATTCCAATCACATTTCCAGCGGAGTCAAGCAGGGGGCCACCAGAGTTACCTGGGTTAATAGAGCAATCTGTTTGAATCATTCCATAAATACTGACCCCACCAATTCCTTGGATTTTTCTTCCAAGGGCAGAAATAATCCCTGATGTTATCGATTGATCAAGACCAAAGGGACTACCTATCGCCATGGCCTTTTGGCCGACAACGAGGTTAGACGATGTTCCCATACTGATCGGTGTGAGCTTTTTTGGAAGCTTTTTAAGTTTTAATACGGCAATGTCTTTAGCTGGCTCAGCACCAACAAGTTCTGCTTCATATTGTTTGGGGTCATTTTTAAATGAAACTGTAAAGGAGCTTCCTCTTTGAATAACGTGAAAGTTAGTAATGATGTGACCTTTATCATCCCAAACAAACCCAGTACCTGCTCCCGCGGGAACTTCCGTTGTTCTACTATCAAAAAGCCAACCACTTCTGATAAGTCTATTATTTGAAACATTGACGACAGAAGCTGACGTATTTTTAAAAATATCGATAGTATTTTTTTCGTAACTTAATAAGTCTGTTCTCTCTTGAATGATTTGTTTTTTCTTTTCGTTATCAGTTTTTTTATCCTTTCCAAAAAAGGCATAAGAAGAGTTAATCGACAATAAAACGACAAAAATTGCTAGAATAGACTTGATCAATTCAGTACCCTCCACGACAATGACTACCTATATAGATATACGGTTTTGTAAAAAATTTTTCAAGTAAACAGTATGTAAAATAGCTGTAAAATAGGGTCTAAGTAGTGGAAATTAAATACTTTAATAGAGAGTCTGGAGAGCAAGAGATTGAGAGAGTTTACGGTGAAAACGCAGTAAAGTGGTTTTATCAATCATTTTTAGGAAAAGCACTTGCGCCCGTCGCCACCAGTTCATGGTTTAGTAAGTTTTATGGTTCTTTCCAAGACAAACCAAATAGCACCAAGAAAATTGATCCCTTTATTGAGAAATTTAATATTCAAATGGATGAGTTTTTACCTCATGAAAATAGAGATGAGTCGGCTCCTTACCAGAGCTTCAATGAGTTTTTTATTCGAAGGTTTAAAGAGGGAAAAAGAAGTTTTGTTTCCGATAAAAATTCATTGGCGGCGCCATGTGAGGCCCGCTATTTTGGTTATGAAAGTATTACTGAAGAAACAACAATTCCTGTAAAAGGTAATTTTTTAAAACCAGAGTCGATGATAGATCATGAAAAGTGGGGCGATACTTTTAAAGGTGGTCCACTTATGATCGCAAGACTTTGCCCTGTTGATTATCATCGCTTCCATTATCCTGACTCAGGAACAACTCTAGATAGTTATCGTAGAGGAAATATTCTTCACTCCGTTAACCCCATTGCACTAGTTGAAAAACCTGATATTTTTCTTATTAATGAAAGGGCCGTTTCCATTTTAGAAACGGAAAACTTTGGAAAAATTGCTTATCTTGAAGTTGGGGCCATCTGCGTTGGCAAAATTGTTCAATCTCATCATGATAAAGAATTTAACAGAGGTGATGAGAAAGGATATTTTCTTTTTGGTGGTTCGACTGTTGTTATCATAGGAGAGAAAGGGAAGTGGAAACCTTCTCAGGATATTCTCGATTATACAGCTAAGGGTATCGAAACTTATATTAAGCTAGGAACAGAGATCGGGACTAAAGTGTAACAACTTTATTGAATTCTTTTTTGTCGATAAAGCCTTCTCCTTTTATGGTTACTTTACTAATCGAACCTAAGAATGTTTTTACGTGTAAGTAAGAAAGATTTATATCTTTGTTATCAACGAGAACAAGGTTTTTAATTAAACATCGTCCATTATTTTGTTTTTCAATAAAAAGTCCGACATTACTACTTTGAACGACTCCCTTCTCTTGGAAATTTTCAATGGCCTCTGTATCAAAATTAATTTCTTGGTTTTTTAAAGTAGAGTTATTAGGCCATAGAGGTTTTTTTATCATGCCAGAAGATTCTGCTAATGGTTTCCAACGCCCATCTTCCTCATCCATTTTCCACTCTGCATAGACACCTGAAGTAAAAGTACACTTGCTAGCATCAATATTGACTTTATAATGAAGAACATTTTTTGCTTTAATACTTTTATAAACTTTAAAAACCGTTTTCGTAGCGGCTTGAGTATTGAGTGTTAAAAATAGAGTAGAAATAAGTAAGATTGACTTCATAAACCAAGATCTCCTTTTCTAGGTTTTAATCATAAATTTAGCTCTCTTAATATAAATTATTGAATAATTACTCGGTAGTGCCAAGCTGACATTAGAGTCTAAGTGCTGCAAATACGGGGTAATGATCGGATGGGTAGAGATCTTTGTAAGAATTTTTTAGAAGCCTTACTTCCTCACAGCCAATGCTCTTGTCGTGCAAAATCCAATCAATCCGTTCTCCGTTAAAGCCAAGGGGTGGATTGACGGTTAAGTTTTTGTGATAGCTTGACTCTTCTTTTTTTCCGAGTTGAATCCATGGATCGATGATATCTTTAAAGTTTTGAGTAAGCTCCAACCTTACGTTACCTAGTGGTCCTTCGTTGAAATCACCCGTGAGGATAATGGGAAGATGAGATGTATTGATTTTTAATGATTCGTTAATGAGAACTTTAATTTGCTCTTTTCTTGTTTCACCTTTGATGTGATCAAGATGAGTGTTGATAAGAAAGTACTGCTTTGATTTTAATTCAATAATGGCCCAACACATGAGTCTTGGAAACATTGACTCAAATGAACTAGAGCCTGCAATATGAGGAGTTTTTGAGAGCCAGATATCACCGCTTTTTATCACATCGACAGACTTATGAATAAAAAAGCTTGGGTACATCCTCGTTTTAATCCATTCTCGATGGGATTCAATTAAGCGATATTCTGTTAAAAGGCTTTCGAGATCGATCAATTGAGGTCTTTTGCCTTCTTGGGTAGCGATGATGAGGGGCTTGTTTTCAGTGACGATTTCGCTTAGTAATTCCCGACGATTCTCCCATCTGAAAGGACAGTCATCTTCGGTATCAAAGAGAATATTGCTGCTTATGACTCCCTGCATTGTGGTCTTTTTTCACCTCTTTTTAGTTCAAATTAGAACGGCATCTTGAAAAAAGTATAGCTAAGTCATGAATTCATGGAAAGAAAAACTGGCATTCTCTTTGCTTACTAAGACAGCACAAATTTAAAAGGAGTCGAAAGTGCATATTCTTCAAAAAGAGTTATTGGAAGATTTTAAATCAAAGTTTGGAAACAAAACGCTTAAGCAATTCGCTGATTTAACAGGAATTGAGCGAACAAGAGTTTTTAGGATTTTTAATGGTCAGGAGATGAGAATCGGAGAGTGGGACCGCATAAGGAAATTAACATATGGAGATCAAATCGGAATGCTTAGCTTGGGAGTGGATATTGGGGCTAAAAGAAACGAGATGGTGGAATCACTAAAAAGAATTATGGGATTAAGAGAATTAAAAAGTCAGCTAGCTTAGGAGAGAAAAATGAGTGGTGTATTAGTTATAGAGAGAATTGTTTTAGAGTCGTTAGAGAAAAGAGGAAAAGAATTATTCGAGTTGGTAAAAGATACCAAGTTAGATCAGAACCTTTTAAAAAATGTTTTAAGTCACCTCATTAATAAAGGGATTATAAAAAGACAAGATAAGGGGGTATTTGTTTTAAATAACGAGACAAAAAGTCGCTGGCTAAGTGAAATAAATAATAGATCATCAGTCGGTCACGAATTAAAAGAGCTTTTTTCATCTCTGGTTAATAATTTTTTTAAAGAGGAAGTGAAGAAGAGAACGAACTTAAATATGAAAAAGGTCTATCTCACCAGTAAAGAACGAGATGCCCTTGACCAAAAATTTAAAGAAATCGATCAGTTTTTGGCGCAAATCGCTATTGAACGTCAAAGATTACCCTTAAAAGAGATAACAGCTGATAAGCAGGTTCTTTTTTGGGGACGATCAATCTATAAAGACCTAGTCGATGAGCAGCTAGAGGCGGTATGATCGCCTTATGCTCGTCGATCATATCATTATTGGTGGTGGAATAATTGGGCTACTTGTTGCCCGTGAATTGAGAAAAAAATCTCAAAGTTCCACCATTGTCTTATTTGAAAAAAGCCCTTTTCTAGGTGATATGGCCACCGGAAGAAATAGCGGCGTCTTACATGCTGGGCTTTATTATCCTACAAATAGTTTAAAACATTATCATTGTCTTATGGGTAATCATTTGTGGGATGAACTCTCTAGTGAACTTGATATCTACTTAAATCGTTGTGGTAAATATGTTTTTGCAACAAACACTAAAGAAAAAACAATTCTTTCTGAACTTTATAAACAAGCTCATAAAAATAAGGTTCCAAATATTTCACAGTGTGGTCCAGCTGAAATTGAAGCCTTGCAGTCGTTTGTAAATATTGAAGATGCCTTTTTTTCTAAATCGACAGGGGTGCTCGATATTGCTGATGCTGTTAAAAAACTAGAGTTATGGTTAGAAAAAAATGATGTTCATCTTTTAAAAGGGGATCAGGTTTTAGAGATAAAAAAAGAAAAGACTTTTAAGGTCACTACCGAAAAAGAAAGTTTAACTTGCGAAAATCTCTATAACTGCGCTGGTGGTTTCGCTATCGATTTAAGAAAAAAATTAGGTTTAGATGATTTTGAATCATACTGGGTTAAGGGAAATTACGTAAGACTTAAAAAAGAGTTTTATAATAAAAGTTTACTTTATCCCGTTCCACAGCCAGAACTTAAAGGCCTCGGCGTTCATACCGTGTTTGGACGAGATGGTATTATTTACTTTGGTCCTGATACCGAAGACACAACTGAGTACGACCACAAACAATCAGATCAAACCATTGAGAAAATGTATCCTGTTATTAAAGAGCAATTTAAGGGAATTGAGATCTCAGATCTTGAAATGGCCTATTGTGGAATACGTCCTAAAATAAAAAAGTGTGGCAACGTTTATTCTGACTTTTTTATCGGAACGAAAGAGCAGCATGGTATAGATAACTATTTAGAATTTCTTGGGGTTGAATCTCCTGGGCTAACGGCTGCTCCATCTCTTGTTAAAATCGTAACTCAATAAAATGTTCACTTGAACTTGAAGGATCTCTTGTTCAATGTTATCGAACTTTAACGCAAATATGGGAAAATACTAAACTATAAACAAGGTCTTTAGAATGAAGTTCTTACTTATTGCCACGTTTCTCGTAAATCTCAGTGCTACCTACGCTTCGAATGCAAAAATTGAAATTATCTATGATTTATTAAAAGATAGCCCTGAAGTTATAATTGAAAAAGCTAATGCATCTGAAATTGATGTTAACGTTCAAGATGGAACAGGTTTTCATGTGCTTCATTATATTATCTCCAGAGAAGCACGAAATGCTTTCGACGAAATTCTTAAAATAAAAAATTTGGATTTAAATGTCAGAGATTCAGTTGGTAGAACTCCACTATACTACGCTGTTCAAAATAACCACTTAGATTACATACAGACTTTGATTGATGATCCGAGAGTGAACTTAAATTTAGCAAATAGATCGGGATGGACTCCTTTAATGAAAGCTGTAGAGGATGAAAACCATACGATTATTAGAATGTTGTTAGGGAAAGAATCATTAGATGTGAACTATAAAAATAAAAACGGCTGGAATGCTCTTATGGTCGCGGCAGACAGTGGGTATGAAAAAATTGTTGAATTACTTCTTTCTCGTTCGGACTTAGATGTAAACGCCGAAAATAATTATAGCTGGTCGGCAATTGCTCTTGCCGCAGATGAAGAACATTATGGTGTCGTTGATATTTTATTAAATGACCCTAGAGTTAATCTTTATCAAAAAAACTTACTACTTGGTGACTATGAATTTCTTTTTTATGATAGAGAATATACTTCTCAAAGAGTTGATATTTTAGATTTTATAGGCACTGAAGTTGAGAAGATAAAATATAATAATGGTATTAACTCTCTTTATATAGATGCGAAAAGTGTTCTTGTCGTAGATGATATGATTCTAGACTTAAACTATGAAAATCTTGTGACTCAAGGAAAGTCTTTGTTTGGTCAAGAATCGGCTAGAGAGAAAAGATTTTATCCTTTGAAGCCAAAGGGTACTCATGGTGATCTTGTAAGTGCCGCTATTATGTCTACCGATATTAATGGAATGAACTTTATAGAAGTTGTGAGTAACCCTTCTGTACATTGCCGAAATTATGATGAACTTAATATTGATAAGCTCATTCAACAGTATAATCCCGATGTTATAAATGTTTCGTGTGGCTATTCAAAAGTTAAATCTGTAATGCGAGATATGAGAGAATTAAATGAAATAGCTGCTAGAAAGAAAGTCTTTTTATTAACAAGTGCAGGCAATAAGAATCTTTTTCTTCCAAAATTAGAAAATAGATCAGATTATTTTTTTCAAATTGCTTCAGTTGATGACGTTGGGATGCTTACCTTTAAAGAGCATGATAATGGCTCTAATCATGGCCTATCGGTAGACTTTGCGGCTAAAGCTGAAAATCTTTACTTAAATAAAGTGATAACTGAAGATTATACAGACACTGTCTTTGATGACTGGGGAGGGACATCCTATGCAACTCCTATTGTTTCTGGGCTTGTAACACGAATGTTAAATTATCTTCCAAAAGAAATTACAAAGAGTAGGCCGGATCTTATTAAAAAAATAATTAAAGAAACGGGAGATTATTCAATTCATCTAATTAATCAAATAGAAAACCCTATTGTTGTAAACCCTGAAAAAACACTTGAATATCTTAAGGGCAATTTGTTTTTTACTTATCATAAAACACAAGGAGGATCCTTTCTATTTACTTGTGATAAAAGGTTAATGAAAATCAATATAAATGGAAAAGATTTTAATTGTCGTAAGGGTAATGCAAGAATTCTCTTAGATGAGCCTGCTTATACAATTGAGGCTTATCCTCTCCCTGGGTATTCTGCTAATTTGAAGTCAGATTGTGAAATAAAGTTTAATAGTGAAAATGAGAAATTAGAAGTTGTAACATGTGAAATGTAACGGGTTCGTAATGATGTTTCTCTCGTTCAAAAGGATTGTTGATGAAAATATTAGTAGTACTTATCATTTTAATGAGCTTTAGTGTATCAGGTTCAGACGTTTATAGCTGTCTAATTACTGAAACAGAAGATAAAATTGAGATATCTATTATCGATATTAATACAATTAAAATTAATAAAATATTTCTTGATCGAGTATCAAATAAGAGTAATCCAAACGATGAGTACTTTGCTGAACTTAGACATAATTCTGGTGTCAGACAGTCGCAGACTTTCACAATTCTTGAAGGTATAAACACGGAAAGTCAGTTTCTGGAATTCGATTTTCAATATAAGATTGAAACTCTTTATCCGATACTTGGAGTTCCTACGGTATCTGAATATACAGGGAATTGTTCTTTAATAAACTAGTGCTTTTTAAACTTTTTTAGCAGCCTCGAGTTGTTTAATTCTTTGTTTTAACTTATTAATTCGATTGTACTTTTTAGTGTATTCTTTCACTTCTTTATCTGAGTAATTTCGCTTCATTTTGTTAATTAATTTAACCAACCGTTTAGAGTTATTTACTGTATCTTGAAGGATAATCTTTTTTCCTTCATCATTTCCGATCACGCGACCATAACGACTCATAAAGGGGCGTAGGTTTTTAGTGATGAGACTGGCTTCGAAAATATGATCGACAGGTATTGAAACCATGACGTAATCATCACTTTCTCCAAGGTTCTTTAATTCTTTTACAGTTTTTAGGGGAGTGCTGTTATAGCGTATATCTCTAGAAAAAATGATTTGATAACCATCTTCATACTTTATTCTCGTGAATCCATTATCAAACAGAAGTCGAGAGATAAAACTATCAGCATTGTTTTGATTTATTTTAAAATTATTACTTAACACCACTTTATCTTTTAAGGCCCTTTTGTTGCTCCAGAAATAGGGTTTCTTGGTAATAGCAGAGACCTTATTGATACAGGTTTCGATGGTTGAGCATTGAGGCTCAGCGAAGGCGATAAATGAAGCAAGCAGTAGGGTAAATACCATCGCAACTTTAAATGATTTCATGAAAAAACTCCTTTGGGTGTTGGGGGTAGAATCTTGTAGTACATGTCTGTTGGTATCTACCCTACTTGTGAAATAAGATTAGTAGATAATCGTGTCAAAATTGTCAGAAAAGTCACAAAATATGGTAAAAAGTAAGACTTTCGTCAGTATTTCGCAGGTTTGAGATCATATTGGAGAACTCCTCTAAAGGATAGAATTGTAATTGTTTGACACGAGGAGAAAATATGAAGAAAAACGAGTCGATTGCTAAGGTAATGAGCACATCATTGAGAACGATTAATCTACAAACGAAACTTTCAGAAACAAGGGCCATGTTTTCGGAACTTGGAGTTCATCACCTACCAGTTGTTGAAGGTGAAAGACTTATTGGGATGTTAAGTTATAGCGACTTTTTAAGAATTGATTCTGGTGATCTTTATAATCAAGATTCTAAACAAGCAGATGTACTTTTAGATAATCTATCAAGTGTAAAAGAAGTCATGACTAAAAATCTTAAAACGATCAATACAACGACATCTGTTCGTGAGGCCACAAAAATGCTTGTGAACGAAAACTTTCACTCACTTCCAGTGACAGATGAGGGTGATCACCTCAAAGGGATCATAACGACGACTGATTTATTAAATTATTATTTGAATAATTATTAACAAGCAGATTTTATGAGAATACTTATCGTCGGTGCTGGAGAGGTCGGTTTTCAATTGGCCAATATGTTGTCACGAGAAGAGCACGAAGTGACTGTTATTGAAAGTGATGAACAGCGAGTTCTATCCATTAGAGAAAAAATAGACGCTCGTATTATTCATGGAAGTGGAACAAGCTCTTTGACTCTCGAAGAGGGGCAGATTGCGGATTCCGACTTGTTTATCGCTGTCTCGAGTGTCGACGAAGTTAATATCATGAGTTGTCTTATTGCAAAAGAATACGGTGTGAATCGTTGTGTTGCTCGTGTGCTTAATAATGATTACGTCTTCGAAGGAAGTAAACTTTATAAAATCCAACTTGGGATTGAACGAATTGTTAATCCCCAACAAGAAGTAGCTAAAGAGGTCAGTCGTCTTTGTGACTTCTCGGATGCTTCTGAGGTCGCTGACTTTTGTGATGGAGAGTTATTACATCTGGCCTATCCCATTCGAGAGGGAAATGAGCTTATCGGTCAAAAACTAGCTGGATTTAGTCGTGTTGATAATGAAAAACTCATTGTGATCACGTCGATTACCAGAAATGATCACACTTTTGTTCCGACGAAAAACGAGTCGATTCAAAAAGGTGATATGGTTTATTTCTTTTGTTTAAAAGAAAACCTCAAAAAGGTGAGAGAGCACTTTGGCATTTTATCTCATGGTACGAAAAAGATATTTGTCATTGGTGGAGGACGCACGGGGTATCAGGTTGCGAGTCACTTAGAAGAAACAAAACATAAGGTAAAAGTTTTTGATAAAGACATGGATATTTGTACTAAAATTGCAAACGATCTCGATGTGGATGTGTTTTGTACACATAATACAGATGTCGAAACGTTAGAGCAGGAAGGGATTTCTTCTGCTGATGTTGTCGTCACCATGATGAATGACGATTACACCAATATTTTAACGGCGCTTCTTGCAAAAAAACTGGGCGCTTTCAAAAGTATTTCTCTTGTGAGTAGTAAAAAATTAACGGGCTTGGCCTACTCTCTAGGGGTTGATTCTACTGTTTCTCCTCGGCTCACCACGGCTTCATCAATTTTAAAATATATTAGAAGAGGAAAAATTGTTTCTGTTGTTGAAAAATCAGGTGCTGAAATTTTAGAGGTTGAAATCACTGATGATATCGAAATAACGCTCGGGCAGATCAAAGACATCCGCTTAACGGGTGAGATTATTTTTGGGGGAGTTAAAAGAAACAATAAAGCGATACTTTTGTCTGGTGATGATCAAATTCAAAAGGGCGATGTCTTAGTGGTCTATGCTATAACGGGATCGATTCCTAAACTTGAGAATTTGTTAGGAATCTAAGATGAATATCAAACTTTTGATTCATGTATTATCAGGTCTTGTTATCTTTTTAGGTTTCGCTCTTTTGATACCTTTTCTCTCTTCGGTTTATTATAAAGATATCTCTCTTGCCATTTTCTCAGCGCCAGCACTGGCTTGTATTGCGATAGGTTTTTTAATTTTTAAATTTACGAAATCTCATGCTCAGCTTGCTCTAAGAGAGGGCTTTGCCGTGGTAACATTTAGTTGGTTGATTTTTGCTCTGGTTGGAGCAATTCCTTTTTATGCTTCGGGAGCGATTCCATCTTTTGTTGATTGTTTCTTTGAGTCAATGTCCGGACTTACTACCACGGGTTCTTCAATTCTTACTGATATTGAGTCCATGCCAAAATCAATTTTGCTTTGGCGATCGTTTACTCAATGGCTAGGAGGAATGGGGATAATTGTCTTATCTGTTGCGATTCTACCAATTCTTGGTATTGAAGGAACCATGCTCTTTTTTGCAGAATCACCAGGTCCTTCTAAAGATCATATGAATGCAAGGATTAAAGATACAGCAAAAACTCTTTGGCTAATTTACTTTGCTTTGACATTGATTCTTTTTCTCTTTTTAAAACTTGGTGGAATGAGCTCATTTGATTCTCTTAATCATGCATTAAATACTCTCTCCACGGGGGGATTTTCTACAAAAAATGCTAGTATTGGACATTATACGAGTCCCTATATTCACTGGGTGATTACCTTTTTTATGCTTCTTGGGGGGATTAACTTCTCATTACATTTTTCTTTTATTAAAGGTAATTTTTCGAGTTATTTTAAAAGCGAAGAGTTTCGAACCTATTTATCGATTCTTCTCTTTGCTATTTTATCGATTAGCTTTTTAACTCATAAAAGTGGTGCAAATTTAGAAGAGACTTTGCGACATGTATCTTTTCAGGTGGTTTCGATTAGTACAACAACTGGTTATGGAACTTACGATTATGAGTTATGGCCTTATTTTTGTCAGTTGGTACTTCTCTTTTTAATGTTTGTCGGTGGGAGTGCGGGCTCAACGTCGGGTGGTATGAAAGTCGTACGAGTCGTCTATACATTTAAAAGTGTGCTTAATTATATTAATCATCTCATTCATCCTAAACAGGTCGTGGTGACAAAGGTTGATCGTCAACCTATTACAAAAGAAATCTCAACAGGTATTTTAAACTTTGTGCTTGTTAATGTTGGAGTCTTCACCGTAGGAAGTTTAGTTATGGCCGCCACAGGCCTTGATCCCCTAACGGCCATGACGAGTATCGTAGCTTGTATTTCAAATATAGGCCCAGGTCTTGGAAGTGTTGGCCCCACGGAGAATTTCGCTCATGTCAGTGACTTTGGTAAAATCGTTCTTTCTCTTTGTATGCTTATTGGAAGATTAGAGTATTTTACAGTTCTTATTTTATTCTTTCCTACGCTTTGGAAGAGAAATTAGTCTATTGAAATAGTTGAGTATATATTCCAGTTAAAATAAAAACTTGACGTGAACATCTAAGACAGCTTACGCTTTCAAAAACAAATTTACTTTTATTAGTTATTCATAAAATTGAAAATGGAGTTTAATTTATGAACCCTGCAAAGCTAATCTTATGCCTATGGGCATCTCTTGTCTCTTTTAGCGTTTATTCTCAAAATTGTATTACGACTCACCCAAATGACGCACTTGAATGCCAAGGAACGTTTGTGGCGACTAGTGAGGTCGATATTAATACGTATATGGTTGATCTGGGGTTAAATTCCAATAGTAATAAAATTAAAAATCTTAAAAATCGACTTTGATTACACAGGAGACATCAATTTGTTTTCAGCTTGTAAGCTGATTATTGAAAATAACAGAAACCTTTCAGCAAGTGGGACTGCGTGTTTGGTTGCTAAAGAAGAAGTTCGACTTGAAAGTGGGGCGAGTTTAACCACGGTCGCTGACGCTAAATTATATTCAGCAAATATCGTTACTCTTCAAAAAAATACAAATTTAGATATTGGTGGAACCTTAGAGATGGTTTCAACTCAGGCGACAGGGGATGCGAGAGTAAATATTAGAAGTAATACCACATTAAATGTTGGTGGTGATCTTTATATGAGGGCCTTACGTCAGGCCAAGGTTGGGCATCATGCAAATATTACTGTTGGTGAAACTTTTACCATTATTTCAAATGGAGAAACTCTTGCTGAAGAAGATAGTGATTGGTCTTCGATTGCCTATGATTCAGTTATTGATGCCAAAAGATTATCAGTAGCTTCTTATGAAAAAGTAAGTATTGGAGCGAGAACAATTGTTAATACTGATTCCATTTATTTAAATGCTCTTGATTGTAAAATTGGAGCGACTTCTCAAATTAACTCAATCACTAAAGAAGGAAATTGTTTTTCAGGATTACATCCTGATGCACGTTTTCGTACGACGCCCATTGGTGGAGGGGAAGCTCCTCTTCAATTATTTATTAATGGAGATAGATCAACAACGCCTACTGGAAATATTGTGGCCTATCATTGGGAATTTGTTGGACTTGGAACCGTTACAACAACGATTCCTACAACCTATTATACTTTTAATGAGCCAGGTACTTATAGAATTCGACTTCAAGTTGAAAACTCTGACGGATTAAAAAATACAACGTCAAGAAAGATTATCGTTACAGGCGACGCAAATCAAGCTCCCACCTCTTCTTTTATAATAAGTGATACAGATATTTTAGTGGGTGAATCAATAACTGTTGATGCCTCAAATTCAACTGATGATTATCAAATTAGAAAATATCATTGGAGCCTATCAAATGGAGCTAGCTTAACAACGAGAGACCCTATCGCTAATTTTACTTTTAACGAAATCGGAAATGTTGATATCTCCCTAATTGTTGAAGATTTTTTTGGGGTTGAATCCGAAGTTTCAACACAAACAATTACGGTTAATTCCGATACTAATGGAATCCCAGCTAGCGCCTATTTTAACGTCGATCTTTTTCCAACGTTCACAGGGCTAGATATTTATAATCGAAGTATCGCAGGCGATGGCGAAATCGTTGAGCTTTATTATCTAGTCGATGGGATTCGTTATGATCTCTACGACTTTACTTATGGCTCAAGAATAAATCTTCAAAATATCTCTCACGATGGTGATATCGAAGTTTCAATTTTTGTTACTGATAGCCTTGGAAACCAAAGCTCTCTGACAAAAACATTTGTTATGAATAATACGGTAAAACCGATCGCTTCATTTGAGCTTGAACAAAGTAATTCCCTTACGGCGTATGTCAAAGCTATAAAAAGTTATGATCCCCTGAATGATATAAACTCCATTAGTATTGATTGGGGAGATGGAGCAGTTGAATCAATTAACCCCACAAGTCTCTATCTTACTCATCAGTATTTGCAGGCAGGGGATTATAACGTCACTTTGACTATTAATACGACAAGAGGAGAATCAAACTCCCTTACAAAAACAATTTCAATAATTGATGGAGCTATTCCAAGTATATTTCCAACGGCACTATTTGAAGTTCAAAAAGACCCCGCCCTTGGTCACGTAAGAGTCTATGTATCTGAGTCAGGAACACCAAACGGATCAATCACAGGATATTCTTGGCAAATGGGTGATGGCAATGTGATCGAAGGACTCGATCAGGTTGCTTATTTTTACGATGTGGGAGTCTATCCCGTTACTTTAACAATTACCGATAGTCTTGGACTAACGTCAAGCCAAACACAAACCATTGTGATTACTGAAAACGGGGACCCTCTCGTTATTAGTCCGCAATGTAGTACTAACTCAAATACCTTAACAGCAGATTGTGTAACTTATGTCGCCCATAGATTTGCTCAATTTAATAATCTTCAAGTGGATTGGGGAGATGGCTCCGTTGAAAATTTTTCACCCTTAAATCCATACGCCTCCCTTTATGATTCACTAGCTCATACCTATAGCGAAGCCGGAAGTTATACAGCAACGTTTTATGCAACAGCGGCAAACGGTGATACGGCAACCGTGACAAGAGAGTTTTATTTTGACTCTGGAAACATGAGACCAACGGGATATATAACCTGTAACTCAAATGGTCTAACTGTTTTTTGTAATGGAACGGGAAGTTATGATCCCGATGGTTTTATTACCCATTATGAATTTGAAGTAGCACAAGGTAATGTCATCTTTTCTCAAGACGGACAATTAAGTTTTACTTATCCCCAAGCCGGAACTTATGAAATCTCTCTTGTTGCTTATGACCAACTAGGACTAGCTTCAATTCCGGTTAGTACAACAGTAACGATAGAACAAATAAATAATCCTCCCGTAGCACAACTTAATTGTAATTCCGATTCAGCTTTCAAGGTAAGCTGTGATGCCATCGGTTCTTATGATAGCGATGGTGGAATTTATACTTATGAATATATTTTCTATGGCGATACAATTGAGAGTGTTGTCAGAAATACAGATTCAAGTTTTAATTATTATTTTGAATCTGCCGGAAACAAAAGAATTGATCTCATTGTAACAGATGACAAGGGAACCTCCGCTACAACGACGATAAATGTTGATGTATTAGATAATATTGCTCCTGTGGCAGCTTTTTCTTGTTCAAGTACAGTAGCGGGGCAGCTCGATTGTGATGGGTCAAGTTCAAGTGATTCAGATGGATCGATAGCGAGCTATTTTTGGACAATTGGAGGCGTTAGTTATCAAGGTCAAGACGTTTCAGCAAGTGGACTTAGTGGAGAGAGTACGACCGTTCAGCTAAGAGTAGTTGATAACTTAGGAGCAGATAATATCACAAGTGATAATAATGTTTTTGTAAAACAAGTTTATCCTCCAGTCGCAGTAGCAAGTTGTGTTGAAACAGATATCTTAACAATTTCTTGTAGCGGAACAGGCTCAAGTGATCCCGATAACCAAACTCTTTCTTATTCATGGAGTTTTAGTGATGGTGGAAGCGCTACAGGAAAAAATGTAAATTATACTTATTCAATAAACACACAAGATTATTTTGCAACTCTAATTGTAACAGACACCGACGGGGCATCTAGTTCTCAAACCGTGCAAGTATATCCAGCGCCAGCACCTTCTCCTATCGTTGCATTCGCCTGTACTCAGGATACTAATTTAACACTATCTTGTACGTCTTCAGGAACTCAGGATAGCTATGGAACTATTGTAGATTACTTTTGGGATATTGATGGCCAAAGCTATAGTGGTCAAGATGTAACAGTAGAGTTTAATCAAGCAACTACAGCTACAGTTAATCTGACGGTTAATTCATCTACTGGAGCAATTGGAATAGGTAGTGCCGTTGATTATATAGTGTATGATGATGGGTCAGGAGTAGGAATTTCTGAAACTATAGTAGAGCTTCAGGGGATAAATGTAGACTCATTTAACCAAAAAAGCAGCCAGCTCTTATTGAATATATCAAATGGTGCACTTGCTATAAATTTAGATGGTGATGCCGAATATTTAGATGTTGATTTTAATGATGAGCTTTTAAGTAATGATGAATTAAATGTTAGTACGAACTTTGTTGAAATAAATAGAGATATGGTTGAAGGCTTAAATAGGCTGACGATATCTTTTAAAGATGATTTAGGGAAAAAACAAGTTCGCTATTTTGAATTTATCGCTGGAAGTAATTCTGCTTCGATAACACTGGCAGACATTAACAATTCACCGCTAAGTTTAAGTAGAGGATTCTTGATACTAGAAGATTATCCAAGATTTGTTCAAGAGTCGGTAAACGGTGTATTTAGCAATATCCCAAGTGGGAATGTGAAAATACTTGGTATCTCTGATAACTCTGACTATGGGGCAATTAATTTAAATATTAATGGGAATCTCTCTAGTATAAATATCACATCTTATGATCTATCAGCTATAAATCAAGGAACGTCTTTAGATTTTGAATTGGGAACAGATGGAACTCAGGCTTTTGTAGGCTCATTAACGACAGAAGTTCACGATAATTCAACTTCGCTTATAGATTATGATGGCACAAAAGAAGAACTTGAGCTAGTACCAGATAGCAGCGGTGCTTTAATAATTGGAGGTCGATATAATTTAGTAGATGGGGCAACTCTTCCTCTTCGCTTAAGTACAAATAATATTGGAGATAGTTTTCTTGTTGCCATAAAAGAAGTTTCTACTGGAAATATAGATTTTAAATTGATTAACTCAAAAGCTTTAGGTTATTTTCAAGAAGGTAATTTGCTGACTATGAATGCATCGGATATTTCCGTACCATCCGGGGAAAGTGAGTTATTTATTTTTGCAAACTTTAAAAGTGTAGTTAGAGGTTCTCGATCTTCTTATAAAAGCATCTTTTCAACTGATAGAATAGAACGTTCCTCATTAAATATTTTACCTCAGTCTCTTCCTCAAAAAATTGATGTAGTAGAGCTATTTGATATAAACCCTGGCTTTATTCCGAATGGTTCACCAAGAGAATTTTTGTATGGTGTAAGTTTAGGAAACCCTCGAGTTTTAAGTAAGTTGGTCCCCTTTTTCAAAGATGAAAATAACGACTTTAAAAATACTATTGAACTAAAAGTATTATTTAAAGACTCACTAGAGCTAGGAGTAGATGAAGAGCTGGTTCTTGGAATCGCTTCAGTAAATGCTCTACCTTTACAGTTTAAAAAGCTTGAAGAAGTGATTTCTGAAAGAAGAGAAAGTGCGAGAACTTACCATGTTGATATTTCAGATTTTGCTCTTGATCAATTAAACGCAAATTTATATTTAATTAATAGAAAAATTTCTTCAGGAGAAGTTACAGAGGTTCACCAGTTAACAAATTTTGATAAAAGTTATAGCTTCCCAGTCTCTATTCACTTTGGGGATTTCATGTTGCCAGTCAATGATAATTTTAATTCGGACGTTAGGTTTGGAGTTATAAACTATTCCGATGGATATGCTACTTGGATTTCTCCAGAGTACTTAGATGAATTTACTGCCCTTAAAAATACTAATATCGTAAAATTTAATGATATGTCATCTTTAAATTTAAGAGAAAAATTAAGAGCAGATGGGACTAATCGAAGGGGAGTTGGTTCTCATCAATACGGAAACGATGCTGATATAAGAGTTGTTGGTACAGACTCAGATAGTGAAAATATTAAAAGTGCTGATACTCTAGAAACAGCAATAATTATGTATAATCTTGGAAACTCTGTAATCGATAATTTAAGAAAGATTGGTATCACATCGGTTATCGATAGTGATTATGATCGATATATGAAAAGTCGATGTATGAGTGATGGTAGATTCGCATTCAAGGGCAGAGAATACGATGATAAAAAAGTTGGAATTTTTCAAAGTATAGATTCCTCTCACAAAGATCACTATCATTTATCTTTTTATAATCCTCAAAGATGGGTTGTTAGAGATAAGCTATTTAAAGATGTCGTTGCAGATCTTGAGAGTCTTTATTCAATTGTAGAGAACCAAAATACTTACACTTATACAAAAGGATTGATTTCACTTGATACAACTCAAGATTCTAGAAAATATATCGATGCTAAGAAATCTAACTATCAAAAAATAATAATCGAAGATTATAAACCAAGTATTGATGAGATATATATTAGGTATGAAGATAAAGCTGAGTCAGAGAGTCCTTGCGTCAGTAACTGTAATAAGCCCACAACGATAAGAGGAAAAGGTTGGTATTTGGCAATACAAAATGGGGCAATAGTGGAAAGCTTTGAAGATACTTTGTATTATGACCAAACAGAGGGAGTTTTTATGATAAAGGTCCCAAAAAAGTCTGAGAAAAAATACAAACTAAAATTTAGAGTAAAAAGAGTATTTTCCGTTTCTCAAGGGGGAGGGTACTGTGTAAATAGAGATAGTGAAGTTGAAGTCCTACCAACTTCTAGTTCTATCGTAAATGTTGATACTAAAGCTCATCTAAATAGCAAAGTTCCTTACCATCTTAGGGCAGGAGTTTATCCTGAAGTTCAAGTTGCATTACAAAATTCTTCTACGCCCTTAAACGTTACTGAAAATATGGATAATTTTAATTTAACATGGAAAATCTACTATCAAGATATTTCTGTAGTAGCGTTAAGAGAAACAATGCCTGATTATGAATTTAGCTATGATAGCAGTAGTTCTTCTAAGTTTGATTATGGGATGCTTCCGGACTCTGATTTTGTCTCAGGAGATATCTATTTAGTTGCTGTTGTTGAGGATTTATATACAGGTCAAATACATACTTCTACTCCTCAAAAGATCTACATCAGTTGCTTAGATTTTCGTCAAAGTGGTACTGAGTGTGTTTGCGAAAGAGATAGTAATTCAACTTTTACATATATCTCACCTGATCAAAACTCTGGTGGTGATCCCACTTCTGAAATTACAATTGATCAAAGCTCTGGAGATTGTGCTTATCCACCAGCAAAACTATTGGCCCAATCGGTGACACCCGTTTATCCTTCAATTACTTGTAATGAAGCTAATATTTACACGAATCATACTTCAGAATGCTCGGTTACTTATAGATGTGACGAAGGATTTTCTGCACCAGAACTTTTAGGATCTGTTAAGGGTGGCGGACAGCAATGCCAAAATGATGTGATTGGTGGAAATGTCGTCTATTCTTGGTCTCCGTCAATAGGGTCTTTTACTGGAACTATCGAATGTGGAGGATTGCAGCATAGTGTTCAATGTAACTATAATTTCCCTACAAACTAGTAGGCTTTACTAGAATTATCACTAGGCAAATCTTAAGCGATTAAATAGTTTCTTAAGATTTGCTGAACGTGATAAAATTAAAATATGAAGTTTTTGCTTTTTTTTCTATTTCCAACTTATTCAACTGAATATCATATTATTCACACGGAATCGCCTGAGGCCTTTATAAGAGACACAAGAATTCCTGACGTTACATTTATAAAAGAATGGTATCGTACCAATGGATTAAAAACCGGAGAAAACGGTAAGGCCTTTAAAGATAAGAATGAGCATCATTATATTTATCGGGTTCATAGAAATCCTGATTTAACAGTATTGTATTATCCTTTTAAAAAAGAACTGGTTCTTAAAAAAACGATGAAAAAATTATGTAAGTTTAGAATAAATGATACGCCAATATATTTAACGGGATTAGAGGTATGTATTCCAGAGAAAGGTGAGTACTACTTTGGAACAAATGGTAGATCTGGAAAAAATGGTACAGTCATTAGTACTGGCTCAGAGGGGCTGGTTGCTTCTTATAAGTTAAATAAAATCTTAGAAGATGATATACCAACAAAGGAAAATGGAAGTGGAGAGCCATACCCCCTTGTTTCTTATGAAACTCCTTTAGGTACATTGAAAAATAAAATGTGGATTAGTAAATATGGAAAAGATACAATTAGAAGAAGGTCCAAGATATTTTTAAAGAAAAACCCTGATTTAATAGATTTTATAAAAGGCTTAAACACTTGCTTAAAGAAATTTGATGAAAAAGCCCCCTGCTCAAAAAGATATTTATTCAACCATCAGTATTACGGCCTCTTCATACATGGATCATTTATTACTCATTATGGTGACATTAACGCAATTGCTTATGACTCCGGTTCTAAGAATTCAAGTTATGTTCCGACTAGAGGTGCAAAACACCCTGAGTTTCAAAAGGGTAGAACTTATTATGAGTGGAAGCTTATGAACAGAAGATCATATCATCACGTATTAGATACAACTGAGAAAGCGTTAAAGAATATTTATGATCATTTAGTTTACGATGCTTTTGGACGAATTTATCTAACTCAAGACCCAGAGCTTTTTAGGATACATATAGTTAAAAGAAATAATAAGTGGCAGATAAAAGCGATTGATGGATATAGTCAAAACCCTTACAATTATGGTTATATATCTGAAAAAAGAGAATCTAACCATCTTCAATGGGAAGAATAGCTTTCTTATTTGTTCATTTGAAATCATTTCAAAAATTTTCACAAATCAGATAGCATTCTCGTCGATTGTCGAATCATTACGGTACTAAACTTATCTAAATTCTTCAAGGTGATGATATAAGATCTTTCGGTGTCATTATTTTTTGAGTTTCAAAAAAGCTATAAATCACAACATTTGAAAGTTCGGTAACATTTTATAAAGTCTTAAGGGCCAATAATATTAATACGTTTACTCATCTTAAAAATTTAGTTGAGGATATGAAATTAAATATTAAAAAAGTGATGATTAAAACATAAAAAAAGAGGCCTAATGAAGCCGATTCTAATACCCCAGATAATAACACTTATCAGGGGTTGATTTAATTGATATTGGGAGAAAGCCACTTCTTTACGTATTCTGAGGTAACGCCTTTTCTTTTGGCATAATCTTCGATTTGATCGTGATCAATTTTTCCGAGATTAAAATACTTAGAGTTATTACTGCCAATATAATAACCACAAACAGATGGTGGCGGGTTCATCGCGTAGTTTTCGGTTAGGTTTACCCCTAGTTTCTCGTCCACACCAAGTAACTTCCAGATTTTATCTTTTTCTGTATGGTCAGGACAAGATGGATAACCTGGGGCGGGTCTAATTCCTTTGTACTTTTCTTTAATGAGGTCTTCGAGTGAGAGGTTTTCGTCTTCTTCTCCCCACTCTTTTCTAACTTTTAAGTGGAGAAGTTCTGCCGTTGCTTCGGCTAAACGATCGGCGACGGCCTTATAAAGGATAGACTTATAATCATCGTTATCTTTTTTGGCTATCTCTGCTAACTGATCAATCTCGTTACCCATGGTAACGACAAAGGCACCCATAAAATCGTCATAAGTTGCTGGGGCAATATAATCGGCAAGGCTGCGAGAATATTCATTTGTACTCGTTTGTTGCCTTAGAAAGTTAAATCTTTCAACTTCTTGTGATCTATTTTGATCTTGATAGAGAATGACATCATCACCAGTTGAGTTTGCAGGCCATATTCCGTAGATTGCTTTTGCAAAAATATGATCATTATCTTTTAACTCATTTAAAATATTTTGAGCTTCTTGATAAAGCTCTTTTGCTTGAGCTCCATATTTTTCGTGTTCTAAAATTTTAGGATAAGTTCCTTTTAATTCCCAGGTCCAAAAGAAAGGGCTCCAGTCAATATAAGGAATGATTTCATCAAGAGATATCTTTTCTATATGAGTGACACCAATTTTTTTGGGACTCCAGAATTTATTATGATCCCAATCTATCTGTGGTTTTTGCTCTCTTGCAGATTCAAGTGACGTGAACTTCGTCTTTTTTCCTGAAATGAAGTTCTCTCTTGCGTCTTCTTGTTGTTGTTTAAGCTTTTGTTGATAATCTTTTCTCAGTTCAGGGTTGATGAGATTATTACAAACTTCGACAACAAGTGAGGCATCTCCAACGTGATTAACCACTTCTGGATAATGGGGAGCAATCTTTACTGCTGTATGGATTCGTGACGTAGTTGCGCCGCCGACAAGAACGGGAATATCAATTCCCTGATTTTGAAATTCAGTGACATTAAAGATCATCTCATCTAAGGACGGTGTAATTAAACCAGAAAGTCCAACAATGTCAGCATTATGTTCTTTGATACTTTTAATAATATCTTCGCAAGAAACCATGACACCTAAATCGATTACTTTAAAGCCATTACAAGAAAGCACCACACTTACAATATTTTTTCCAATATCGTGAACATCACCTTTGACTGTCGCAATGACAAAAGTACCTCTTTCAGAACTAGCATTCTCTGCTTTTTCTTTTTCCATATAGGGTTGGAGGTAGGCCACGGACTTTTTCATCACTCGAGCTGACTTGACGACTTGGGGTAAAAACATTTTTCCCGCTCCGAAAAGTTCACCAACAACTTTCATGCCGTCCATGAGGGGACCTTCGATAACATCAAGGGGCTTATCAAACTTTTGACGGGCCTCTTCCGTATCTTCTTCGATAAACTCTGTTATTCCTTTTACCAAGGAATAGGTAATACGTTCACCGAGCTCTTTAGATCGCCATTCCTTGTCAGCAACGGCAGATTTTTTCTTTTGTCCTTTAAATTGTTCTGCATATTCAATCAGCTCATCCGTTGCTTCAGGATGACGATTGAAAAGAACATCTTCAACTTTGTTTCGAAGCTCTGGTTTAATTTCCTCGTAAACTTCAAGCATACCGGCATTGACGATACCCATATCAAGGCCAGCTTTGATGGCGTAATAGAGAAAACAAGAATGAATAGCTTCTCTTACGGTATTATTTCCACGAAAGCTAAAGGAGAGATTACTCACTCCACCACTTGTTAAAGCTCCTGGGCATGTTTCTTTAATTTCTTTAACGGCATCAATAAAATTGATTCCATACTCATTATGTTCTTCAAGTCCTGTAGCTATCGTTAAGATATTGGGATCAAAGATAATATCTCTAGGATTAAAGCCAACGTCTTCTACAAGAATTTTATAGGCCCGCTGAGAGATTTTAACTTTATCTTCTTTCGTTGCGGCTTGCCCCTTTTCATCAAAGGCCATCACCACAGCAGCTGCACCGTAAAATTTTATTTTTTTAGCTCTCTCTTTAAAAAGCTCTTCACCGTCTTTTAAACTGATAGAGTTGACAACACATTTTCCCTGCACACATTTTAAACCGGCTTCTAGTACTTCCCACTTTGAAGAGTCGATCATAATCGGAACGCGGGATATATCGGGTTCCGACATAACGAGGTTTAAAAACTTTGTCATACACTCAACAGAGTCGAGCATCCCTTCGTCAAAGTTGATATCAATAATATTGGCACCATTTTCAACTTGCTGTCTGGCAACTTCGAGAGCTTCTTCAAAATTTCCTTCTTTAACCAGTCGGGCAAATTTTGGAGATCCGGTAACATTTGTTCTTTCACCGACCATAAAAAAACGAAAATCATTTTCTTGGTCAATATTGAGAGGCTCTAATCCAGATAAATAAGTTTTCTCTTCTAAATTGGGGATCGCTCTTGGACTTACATCTTTTGTTTGACGGACGATTTCAGCGATATGCTCTGGAGTTGTACCACAGCAGCCCCCAACCATATTTAATAAACCTTCACTGGCAAACTGGTTCATATAACCACCAGTGATCTCTGGAGTTTCATCATAACCCGTTTCAGCAAGAGGGTTAGGAAGACCTGCATTGGGATAACAGCTCACATAAGTTGGACAAAGCCTCGATAGCTCTGCCATAAAGGGGCGCATTTCAGTTGCCCCAAGTGCGCAGTTGATTCCGATACTAATAGCGTTGGCGTGCCTAATAGAATTGAGGCAGGCCTCAACCGTTTGCCCACTAAGAGTTCTTCCAGATTGATCGGTAATCGTTATGGAGATCATCACAGGAATATCTGTGCGTTTGGTTTTTTCTTTTGCTCTATTGATCGCGACAATGGCCGCTTTTAGATTGAGCGTATCAAATGTAGTTTCTGGCAGGAGGATATCAACTCCGCCTTCAATAAGTGCGACGGATTGTTCGTAATAGGCCTGTTCTATTTCATCAAAGGTTGCTGAACGGTAACCAGGATTTTCTACATCTGGTGAAAGAGATAAAGCCTTATTGGTCGGTCCAATGGCACCGGCGACAAAACAAACTCTTTCGGGATGATCTTTCATCACTTCGAGGCACGCCTCTTTTGCAATCTTTGCGGCTTCAAAATTAATTTTATAAACCTGATCTTCTAGCTGGTAATCCGCTTGAGCTACCGTTGTTCCCGAAAAAGTATTGGTTTCAATAATATCGGAGCCCGCTAACAAATATTGTTTGTGAATCTCTTTGATGATATGAGGTCTCGTCAATACTAATAGATCGTTATTACCTTTTAAGTCGACAGGATGATCTTTGAAGTGATCACCTCGAAAGTCTTCTTCTTCGAGTTTGTATTGTTGAATCATGGTGCCCATAGCACCGTCTAAATAAACAATTCTTTGACTTAGGAGTTCTTCTAGTTTATCTCGAATCATTTTACAAACTTATCAACAGCTTCAAGAACGGCTGAAGCATCATTCATCACATAGTAATGGCAAACAGGAGCTCCCCCTTGTAGTAAGTCCTCTGTTTGTTTTCTACACCAGTTAATACCGATTTCTCTTACGTGATCTGGGTTTTCCATAACTTCATTAACAAGTTCTTCTGGAAAGTTAATAAAAAAGTTTTTCGGGATTCGTTGTAATTGTTTTACGCTCGTTAAAACTTTAAGGCCTGGAATGATCGGAACATTAATATCATTCTCACGACAAAGTTTTACAAAATTCCAATAATGTTGATTATCAAAAAACATTTGTGTGGTGATATAGTCAGCACCATGTTCAATTTTTTTCTTTAACCACGTAATATCGTATTGTAGGTTTGGTGCTTCGAAATGTTTTTCAGGATAACCGGCCACACCGACACAAAAATCGAGAGGTTCAGCACCGGATAGATCTTCAAGAAATTTACCTTTTTTCATATCTTCAATTTGATCAACGAGATCAATGGCATAGCGATTAACGGTACGATCCTTGGCAACTTTTTTACTATAATTAAGACCATCACCTCTGAGGGCGAGAACATTATGAATTCCTAAATACTGTAATTCGATAAGAGCGTCTTCTGTTTCTTCTTTCGTAAAGCCATTACAAAGAAGGTGAGTCACAGTATCAATTTTAAATCTATTTTGAATAATGCCACAGATACCAATGGTTCCCGGACGTTTTTTATAAATTCTTCTTTCGACAGAACCATCATTTTTTTCGTTATAAAAAGCACCGGCTGGGTGAGCAGTCACATCAATCCAAGGTGGATTAAGAGGTTCGAGCTCTTTCACAATTTCGGTAATATCTCTTACGGTTCTTCCTCTTGGTGGAGGAACAATCTCAAAAGAAAAAAGTGGATTATTGGCCTTCTCAATATGTTCGATTACTTTCATATAAAACTCTCATGGTTTAAATGATAATTATACGACCCTATTTCTCTATAGAATAGCCTTTTTAGGAGATTTCTTGTCTTAGTTAGTGTTAAACTCATCGGGTATGAAAGTTGTAATTTATCACGATTGGTTAACTGGTTTTCGAGGGGGCGAAAGAGCATTAGAGCTTTTTTGTGAAATCTTCCCTGACGCTCCTCTTTACACTTTAATTTATAAGAAAAATTCAACGAGTGAAATTATTGAAAATAGAAAAATCCATACTAGTTTTCTCGACAATATTCCTGGAATCTATTCTCAGTATAGAAAATTCCTTCCTCTTTTTCCCTTAGCTGTGGAAATGATGGATGTTGTCGAAGATGCCGATTTGATTTTTTCAACAAGTCATTGCGTTATTAAAGGACTAAAGAAGCCATCAAAGGCGAAACATATTTGTTATATCCATAGCCCTATGCGCTACCTATACGATCAATATGATAATTATTTTGGAGCTGATGCTCCTTTCTATCAGCGAATGGGAATGAAGTTGTTTCGTGCTCCCTTGACCAACTGGGATTTGCGATCAAATGAGAATGTCGATCATTTTTTATCTAACTCACAATTTGTCGCTGACCGCGTAAAAAAATATTATGGAAGAGAAGCTGAAGTCGCTTTTGGTTTTGTTGATTTAAAAGACTTTCCTAAGGAGCGACTCGAAAAGGAAAAAGAAGATTTTTATCTTATGGTAAGTGCTTTTGCTCCCAATAAGAGAGTTGATCTTGCCGTTGAAACTTTTAACAAACTTGGTCTTCCTTTAAAAATTATTGGTTCGGGACAAATGGAAAAAAGTTTAAAGGCAATGGCGGGAAGCAATGTAGAATTCTTAGGGAATTGCTCACGGGAAGAAGTGGTCGATCATTTTTTTCGGGCCAAAGCATTTATCTTTCCTGGGGTCGAGGACTTTGGTATTACTCCTTTAGAAAGCATGGCCAGTGGAACTCCGATTATCGCTTTTAGAGCGGGCGGTGTGCTCGAAACATTAAACGATAACGTGGCCCAATTTTTTGATGAGCCAACGGTTAAATCATTAACGGATGCGATCGAAAAGTTTCGTCAAAGAAAATTTGATAAAATGGTCTTAAGAAAGAGAGCTGAAGAATTTTCTCGAGCAGTTTTTAAAGAGAGAATTGAATCAGCTGTGGCAAGGATAATGAACTCATGAAAATACTTCTAACAGGCGGAGCCGGATATATTGGATCACATGTCTTAAACCTTTTAGGAATGGCAGGACATGACATTGTCGTGGTTGATAATTTATCTACCGGAAGAAAAGAATCAATACTCTATGGAAAACATATTGAGGAAGACCTCAAAAACATCAATGCCATGGAAGAAATCTTTAAAGCAGAAAACTTTGAAGCTTGTTTTCATTTTGCGGGATCAATTGTTGTGCCTGAGTCAGTTGAAAAACCGATTGATTACTACGCAAATAATACAAAAAACACATTAGATTTAATCCATCTCTGCGTAAAGTATGGAGTTCGCAATTTTATCTTTTCTTCTACCGCTGCTGTGTATGGCGATATAGAAGGGGGAGAATGTACTGAAGAAAGTCCTGTTCACCCCATCAATCCTTATGGACGATCAAAACTCATGACAGAATGGATGTTAGAAGATACGGCCCATGCTACTGCACTTAACTACGTGGCCTTAAGATATTTTAATGTGGCCGGTGCGAATGTTGATTTAAAAGTAGGACAGTGTACTCCTAATGCGACTCACTTAATAAAGATTGCTTCCGAATGTGCATCAGGGAAGCGTAGTGAAATGAATCTCTATGGAGAGGATTATAATACACCTGATGGTTCATGCATTCGTGACTATATTCATGTGGATGATCTTGCTCAAGCCCATTTGGATGCCCTTTCTTATTTAGAAAAAGAAAAAAAATCAATCGTTGTTAATTGTGGTTATGGACACGGCTATTCTGTTAAAGAAGTCATTGCGGCTGTTAAAAAAGTAACCGGGGTCGATTTTAAGGTAAACCTCTCAGGACGGCGTGATGGTGATGCGGCCAAACTTATTTCTAGAGCAGATAAAATAAAAGAAAAATTAGGCTGGACTCCTAAATATGATAATTTAGAAAAAATTATCGAGACAGCTTATCTTTGGGAAAAAAAGCTTAACTAGATGGATATGGAAAAGCTTAGTTATAAACTAGTTTATGCAGGATTGATTGTTCTTGCTATCGGTGTCTTCACCTCCGTAACTTTTTCTTCTCTCGCTCATATATTACTTCTTATTCCTGGTGTTTACTTTTTTTCTCACTGGCTCAAACACCGTGACTTTAAACCGAAAAAAAGTGTTTTCGCTCTCGGAGCACTTATTCTTATTTGTTGGTTGTCTGTGATCAGTAATTGGAATGAGATGGACAAGCCTCTTAAAAATATTTTTAAAACAAAATATTTTCTCATCTCGTTTTTAAGTTATTTTTCGATCCATTACGCTAAAAAAGAATTTCTCAATATGGATAGAAAGAAAACAATCTTTGCTCTTTTTATCGCGGCCACCAGTATTGCTACACTTTCAGGTTTAATTGGCCTATTTACTGGTTTTAATCCGCTTAAGTTCAAAGAAGCTTGTCATCCCACAAGAAGTTGTGGGCTCTATGGCATGTATATGACTTATGGTTATGGGATGAGCCTTTTTATGGTGTTGATGACGGGGATTGTTCTTTACCGTGATAAAGCAAAAGAGTATTTGAATGTTAAATGGTTAGTCGTTGGATGGGTTATTAATTTGATTGGACTGATTACAAGTTTGGCCCGTGGAGCATGGGTAGGTTATCTAGCTGCGGTTCCTTTTTTCTTTTTCAAAAAAAATAAGAAGGTATTCTTGGCCACTTTCTTGCTAGGAGTCATTGGGTTGGGAACGGCCATTTCTGTAAATGACAAGGCCTCTGAAATGTTTTTAAAAAGAGGGACTTCTAATGGCCAGCGTATGCTTTATTGGCGAACGGCGATTACGGCCGCCTATGAAAAGCCATTACTTGGTTGGGGATATAAAAACTTCGAAGCGAATATGAAAAAAATTAAGGCCAAGTATTTTATTCACAGACCATACGATGGTGGGCATGCTCACAATAATTTCTTAGAACACTTAGCTTCGACGGGAATTTTAGGGTTCTTGGCCTTTTCTTGCTTTGTTTTTCTATGGTTATATGAGAGCTATAAATACAATCCTCTGGTGTTTCCCTTTGTCTTATCTTTTCTCGTTTCGGGAATGACTCAGTATACATTTGGAGATGGAGAGAACCTCTTTTTAATACTAGCGATCTTCTCTCTCGTTTAAAAAATAGTGTAAATGAAAGGAGCGACGGTACTACCTTTTGCTAAGTACATAAGCCCACCAATCATAAGAGAAGAGAGAATAAGAGGTAAAAGCCAATACTTTTTTCTTACTCTTAAAAATTTCCAAAACTCTTTGATGAATTCCATTTCAACCTCAATTAATAAGCATTCTTATGAAAAAGACCTTTTAGTGGCGTCAAAAAAATAATTTTAAAATCAAACCAGATAGACCAGTTTTTAATATAATAAATATCGCATTCAATTCTTTTATTTAGATCCGTATCTCCACGCCAGCCATTGATTTGTGCCCAGCCACTAAGTCCTGCTTTCATCCGGTGACGAAGCATATAACCAGGAATTTCTTTTTTAAATTTCTCTACAAAAAAAGGTCTTTCTGGCCGTGGCCCAATTAAACTCATCTGACCAAGAAGAATATTCCAAAGCTGGGGGAGTTCATCAAGTGAGGTTTTTCGTAACAGATCACCAATCCATGTTTTTCTCGGGTTTTCTTTATTACTCCATTCTGTTTGATCTTCATTACTTTCAGCAACTTTCATTGTTCTGAATTTCCACATAGTAAAATGCTGACCTTCTATTCCCACTCTCTCTTGCCCATAAAAAATAGGACCCTTTGAAGAGAGTTTGATTAAAACCCCTGCAAAAATAAAAATTGGAAAAGAGATGATAAGACCAATCAAGCTACCAATGATGTCGGTAAACCTTTTCATGGCGAGTTCATAACTTGAAAACTGTGGCTGGTTAAAAGTTAATACCGGAATTCCACCAAAGTCTTCAATTTGATGACCGACAAGTGAATAGGAGATATTAGGTAAAATCTGAATAGGTGTTAAGTCATCATAATTTTTCGAGAGAAACTCTTCTACTTTATGACCGTCTTTACCGACATAAGAAAGGACAACGGTATCAACATTATTTGACTCTTTGTAAGTCTCATATGTTCCCTCAAAAGGAGTCACATTATTTTTTTCGGCCAACCCATTAGAGTCAATCCAGGCCGCAATCCTAATCCCACTATCTTTAAAAAGTCGGATCGTTTCAACATAACGAACGAGCGCTTCACCATTTCCAATTAAAAGCACATATCGAAGATTCTTTCCTTGTTGTCTTATTACTCTTAAAAAATTTCTTATGGAAATTCTAAAGACTACAAGAGTGACAGTTGAAATTAAAAAATAAATACCAAGTGTTAATCTGGAGAGACGACTCTCTCCAAAGAAATAAATAAGAATGATAAAGATGATAATCGCCATGGTATTACCACGGATCACACTGAAAATTTCCTTATAACGATTTGAAAACCTTTGAGAACGATAAAGGCCCATCTTGTAAAATGAGTAAAGTGAGACCCCAATTAAAACAAAGGATAATTTTAAAAAGGTTTCTTCAAGTCCCGCCTCGGCGCCTTTGAATGCACGGAAACGAATAAAATAAGCAATGATCCATGATATCCAAACAGCGCCTAGATCAACTAGCCTTTGAATATTAGCAATGGATTTTTCATGCTGTTTGAGCATTAGTATCTTCTAATGTTTTCCGAGGTTCTAAAATATTCAACTGTTTTGGCCAAACCATCTTTTAAAGATGTTTTTGGTGTCCAGCCTAGAGAGTTTATCTTTGAGCAGTCCAAAAGTTTTCGAGGAGTCCCGTCGGGATAGTCCGTGTTACAAATGATATCGCCATTAAAGTCCATGGCCTTAGCAACTTCTTGGGCCAATTCCTTAATCGTAATATCTGTACCAGTACCGACATTAATCCAATAGGGAATTTCCCCCTCATAATTTAATAAAAAGAAACAGGCATCAGCTAGATCATCAACAAAAAGAAATTCTCTTTTAACCGTTCCGGTTCCCCAAATTTCAAAAGTCGCTTTTCCCTCGTCGAGAGTTTTTTGCATACGATTGATCATTCCGGGGATGACATGCGAATTTTCAGGGTGGAAATTATCGTTAACACCATAGATATTTGTTGGCATCACAGAAAAATAATTTTTTCCGTATTGTCTTTTAAAGTTCTCAGCAAGTTTTAACCCTGCAATTTTTGCAATAGCATAAGGCTCGTTTGTTGGTTCAAGAGGCCCTGTTAAAAGAGACTCTTCTTTGAGTGGTTGAGGAGCAAGTTTTGGGTAGATACATGAGCTACCTAAAAATAGAAATTTCTCCACATCATTTTCAAAACAAGCTTTGAATAAATTATTTTGAATAGCTAAATTTTGATAAATGAAATCTGCACGATAAGTATTATTGGCATGAATGCCGCCAACCTTAGCTGCAGCATCGAAAACGACTTCAGGTTTGTGTTCACTGAAATACTGATCAACTTTATTTTGATTGGTAAGGTCAAGCTCATCTCTCGTGGGAGCAAGAATTGCTGTATATCCTTCAGCCTCAAGTTTTCTTTTCATGGCCGAGCCAACTAATCCACGGCCACCTAAGATAAGAATTCTACTATTCTTATTCATAATAATTCATAACCTCATGTCCGCCGTCTTTAAGATATTTATCTTTCTTAAATAATTTTAAGTCAGCATACATCATATCTTCGACCAGCTCGGGAAGAGAGTACTTTGGTTTCCAATTAAGTTTTGTATTGGCCTTGGTTGGGTCACCAAGCAGAAGATCAACTTCAGTTGGTCTGTAATAGCGAGGGTTCACTCGAACAACCACTGTTCCCTCTGGGAGTTGGTATTCTTGATTATGGCATTTTTTAAC
The DNA here is from genome assembly GCA_030425045.1 of bacterium. GTDB lineage: Bacteria > Bdellovibrionota > Bacteriovoracia > Bacteriovoracales > Bacteriovoracaceae > JAUHVL01. The sequence continues at coordinate 32,260 of JAUHVL010000006.1, read as the reverse complement.
TTTCGCCGTTTCATTTTCTTCTGTTCCTTCAAACTCAAGTTCAATCCCAACTTGTTCAAAGGCCATTTTTACAAAGTCTCTAATGCTCGTTGTGTGTCCTGTTGCAATGACAAAGTCTTCAGGTTCATCTTGCTGGAGAATTCTCCACATCGCTTCGACATAATCCTTAGCGTGACCCCAGTCTCTTTTGGCATCGAGGTTCCCTAGGAAAAGACAATCTTGGAGACCAAGCGCAATCTTAGCAGTCGCGCGTGTAATTTTTCTGGTAACGAATGTCTCACCTCTAAGAGGAGATTCGTGATTAAAAAGAATCCCGTTACAAGCATACATCCCATAGGCTTCACGATAATTTACGGTGATCCAATAACCATATAATTTAGCAACACCGTAAGGAGATCTCGGATAAAAGGGCGTTTTTTCGCTTTGAGGAACTTCTTGTACAAGACCGTAGAGTTCACTTGTGGAAGCTTGATAAATTCTCGTTTTCTTTTCCATTCCAAGAATACGAATAGCTTCAAGAATACGAAGTGTTCCTAATCCATCCACATTGGCCACATATTCTGGAGTATCAAATGAAACTTTTACGTGAGACATGGCCCCAAGATTATAAATTTCATCAGGCTGAACTTCTTGAATAATACGAATGATATTTGTTGAGTCTGTTAGATCACCATAGTGAAGTTTAAAACGAATATTCTCTTCATGGGGATCTTGATAGAGGTGATCTATTCGATCAGTGTTAAATAATGAGGAGCGTCTTTTTATGCCGTGAACTTCATATCCCTTTTCGAGTAAAAGCTCCGCCAAATAGGCTCCATCCTGTCCTGTAATACCTGTAATTAATGCCTTTTTCATGGATAAGAATATAGAAGAAAAGAGACCGCTTGGCGTTATGCTGTGCGTTTGAAATCTTGTTTTCTGTTGCTACGCTCCGCCCTTTATTTTTTGTTTCAACAACTGAAATTCATACTTTCTAAAATAATCAAAATAAGACCAAAGAGAGAGCTTCATTTTCTCAAAAAAACTTAAGTGATTAGATGACCAGATCATCTTTTGCATGCTTTTTTCTCTAGGAGAATAGATCCGTAGTGGGTGAGTAATCTCCTCTGTGCCATGGGCTTTTTGTAGGGACTCTTTGTTTACAGAGGCTCCACCACTGCGCTTTTTTAGGAGTACTTTATCAACAACTGAAAACTTTCCAAGCAGCATCGCTTTAGCGATCAAAATATGGTCGAACCCAATAATTTCATCGTAGGGGGGAAGCTGTCTCATTAATTCCGTCTTGTAGATACCACAACAAAGGGCCCCAATGTCGAGTCCGGCATCGAGCTTTTTACGGTAGCCGATAAATCTTTCAACTGGAGAGTTTGATATGGCCTTCATTCCGGGATCGATAAAATAGACTTCCTTGAAGTCCTCAGAAATGGACTCTGTCTTTACACAAACTGAGCTGAGCTGATCGTTGCCTTCAAATTCTCTAAGACAATCTTCAATAAAAGTTGGTAACCAAACATCGTCTTGGTCAGCATAAAAAAAGAACTCACCGCTAATATTCTTAGTCAAATGTTCGTAGTTTTTAACCATACCAAAACGTTTGCTGTTCTCTAGTATTTTAATTCTATCGTCGTGATAAGAGCGAAAGATATCGAGAGTGGAGTCAGTGGAACCATCGTCTGAGACAATAATCTCAAAGTTTTGATAGGTCTGGGCAAAAAGCGAGTCTATGGCCTCGCGAAGATATTTCTCTCCGTTATAGACGGGCATGCCTATGGAAACTAAGGGACGGTTCATAACGCTATCCTAGCAAATGAGAGGACTCTTGGCCTTTCTTTTTTCTCTGGGCTATATTCATCGTGTGGAAAATATAACGTACGGACGTCAATCAATTGATCAATCTGATATCGACCAAGTGGTTGAGGTGCTAAAGTCGGATTGGCTAACTCAAGGGCCGATGGTCAGTCAGTTTGAAAACGCTCTCGCTGAATTTGTTCAAGCTAAACATGTCTTTGCTTGTAGTAATGGAACTGCTGCACTTCATCTCACATCACTGGCGCTTGGTTTAAAAAAAGGTGATAACGTTTTATGTACTTCCATGAGTTTTGCCGCGACTTCCAATGCGATTCTCTACAGTGGTGCGGATGTTGAATTTGTTGATATCGATCCCGAAACTTTTAATATCGATCTCAATTTATTGGAAGAGAAATTAGCTTCTGGAAATTATAAAGCAGTTTACGCTACCAGCTTTGCAGGTCTTCCCCTTGATGCTGAAAAAATATCAAACCTCTGTCGTCAGCATAATGCTTTCTTTGTGGAAGATTGTTGTCATGCGATTGGTGGACATTTTCACAATCTAAATGATGAAAAAATCATGGCGGGCTCTTCTCACTACTCAGACATGTCGATTTTTTCTTTTCACCCTGTGAAACATATTGCTTGTGGAGAGGGGGGAGCCGTTAGCACCAATAACGATGAGCTTGCTGAGAAGGTCAAACTCTATCGCTCTCATGGAATTACAAAAGAAAATATCGAAGATCTAGAGGACCAGCCTTGGTTAAATGAACAACAAGTTCTTGGCTATAACTATCGAATGTCAGATATTTTAGCAGGGCTTGGATATTCTCAACTCAAAAAAATAAAAAGTAATCTCGATCGCAGGCAAGTTGTCGCCAAAACGTATAAAGAAAATTTAAAGCTTGGATATCAAAAGTTTGATCAACGTTTTTATAATGCCTATCACCTTTTTGTTGTGCTTTCAGAAAAAAGAAAAGAGCTTTATCACTTCTTAAGAGAACATAAAATTTTTACTCAGGTTCACTATATTCCCATCTATAAACACCCTTATTACCAAAAGAGATATGGGGATATTTCACTACCAAAGGTAGAAAAATATTACGAACAATGCCTTTCTCTTCCCATGTTTCATGGAATGACTGATGAGCAACTTGGCTTTGTCATAGATAAGGTTAACGAATTTAATAAATAAAATGAGGTCGTCATGAAACTTGCCATTAATGGTGGAAAACCTGTCGCAACTGAAACATTTCCCGGTTATTGCACCACTGGTGAAGAAGAAAAAGAAGCAGTACTTTCAGTTTTATCAAAAGGAAAGCTATCTCAGTTTTTGGGAGCTTGGCATGATAATTTTTATGGTGGAGATGAAATACGAGCATTAGAAAAAGAATGGAGCGAATACTTTAAAGTTAAACACGCTATTGCTGTAAACTCCTGTACTTCTGGATTATATGCAGCTGTCGGCGCGATTGGGATTGAGCCAGGCGATGAAATTATCGTTTCTCCTTACACTATGAGTGCTTCCGCAACAGCTGCTGTTGTTTATGGAGCCATTCCTGTTTTCGCAGACGTTGAACCAAATTTTTATTGTCTTGACTATAATAGTGTTAAAGAAAAAATTACTGAAAAAACGAAAGCGATCATCGTCGTTGATCTTTTTGGCCAAACTTACGATCGAAGAATAAATGATCTTGCTAAAGAGCATGGAATAAAAGTTATAGAAGATACCGCTCAGGCCCCTGGAGCAAAAGATGGTGATGATTATGCCGGAACACTAGGAGATATTGGTGTTTTCTCTCTCAATTACCATAAGCATATTCATTCTGGTGAAGGGGGAATGATCGTAACCAATGACGATGGTCTGGCAGAGAAACTCAGGCTTATTCGAAACCATGCCGAGGCTGTGGTCGGCCCAAAGGGTGAAACTGATCTTGTTAATATGGTTGGTTTTAATTATCGAATGACAGAAATTGAGGCAGCTATAAGTCGTTGCCAGTTAAAAAAGCTAGATGGCCTTTTAAAGCCTCGTTTGGAAAATGTTGAATACTTAATTAAAGAGTTAACAAAAATACCTGCGATTAATTTCGGAGGTGTTCGAGATAAGACATTACATGCTTTTTATGTTTTGGGCTTCCACTATGAGAAAGAGCAAGCTGAAAATATTGAAAGAAAAAAGTTTATTGAAGCTGTAAGAGCGGAGCTTACTGTCGCTAAATATAGAGAGAAAGAAGGACCGCTTGTTTCCTTTGGTTATGTTAAGCCACTCTATTTGTTGCCCATGTATCAAGAAAGAATTGCCTTTGGTTCGAAAGGGTATCCTTTTAATTTAAGTGATAGATCTTATAACCTTGGGGATTGTCCTGTATGTGAAGATTTACATTTTAATAAATTGATCACAACAGGCTATATGGGCTCTCAAATGAAAAAATCAGACTTGGACATTGTTGTCTCTGCTTTTAATAAGGTTTGGGAAAATCGAGACGAGTTACGTTAGTCAGAGTTTATAATATCGAGGCAAATTTTAGTTGTTGCAAGACCTGAATTGAGGTCTGAAAGTAGGGGCGTTCCGCTCCTTATATGATCAATAACATGATTTAAAACGTTCAGTTGATAATTTTTATAATCATGCTTGATTGTTTCACCATTTAGTAAAATATTTGATTGTGTATCAATTTCAAGAGTTCCTTTATCAAAGTAATACTTCTGCTGTGAATGATGAGATTTATGGTCTTTTAGTGATTTAAAACTGATTAATGAACCTTTGACCTCCAAATTAAAGTCCACTTGAAAATCGCCTTTAATATTTGAAACCTCTAAAGCACTTGAGGTTTTGGAGAAACCTTCAATATCTCCGAAAATATAAGAGATAAAATCTATGAAGTGGCTTGCAATGTTAAATAGCCCTCGGTTGTAAGTGATATCAGCTTTTTGAAGATTACCCAAATCACCTGACTTTATTTTATTTTTAATAAACTGAGTAGAAATATCAACTCTTCGAATATAATTTACGAATACCGGAACTTCTAAATCTTTAAGTATTTCTTTGACTTTCTTATATTCTTCTTTTGTTTGAACGACTGGCTTTTCTAGAATTACTAATTTAGGTTTTTTTTCAATTGATTTAAGGAGAAGGTCAAGATGGTGACTTGTTGGTGAGGCGATTGAGATTATATCTAGATCTGTGACTTCTTCTAAGCTTGAGTAGGAATTAGTTTTTGTAAATTGTGTAAATAATTCTCTGGCTTTTTGATTTGCGTCGATCCCTGCGACAAGAGTTGTGTGGGGATGCTTTTGAAAAGCTTTTGTGTGAGTTTGAATTTTTTCAGAATCGAGGTAATCGTAAAGAAAACCAATATTTCCTAGACCCACAACTGCTGCATTTAAGTTCATATTAGGAGCTTACCAAAATTGCGAAAATAAGGGTATATTGTTTTGGTAACGAAGGATTTTATTGCATGGAGCTAGAAGCCGTTAGTCGTGAAAGTTGGCAAAGCTTTGTTGAGATGTCATCTCAGGGAACGATTTTTCATAAGCCAATTTTTTTGGAGAGTTTAGAACTAGATTGCGAGTATTTTCTTGTAAAAAAGAAAGGAGTTATTCTAGGGGGAATGGCCCTTCCGAAAAGTAATAATATTAATATTGTATCTTATCAAGCCTATAGTGGTTTCATCTTCCATCCTGAAGTAATGAAAAAAAAACCGGTAAAAAGAATTGAGCTGCAATATCAAGTTTTGGATTTTCTCGCGAACGAGCTTGTTGATCGATATAATGAAATTAATTTTCGATCTATAGATTATGACCACCCCATCGATTTAAGACCTTTTTACTGGCTGAATTACCATGAAAAAGATAAACCAACTTTTATAACATCAAATGTTTATTACACCTCTCTTCTCAAAACCAGTAGTCCTCTAAATCAGACAGAGTTAAGGAAAGGGAGAAGTAGTAGTCTGAATAAATCGAAAAAATTTAACCTTGAAAGTGAACTTTCTGGAGATATTGGTGAGTTTGAGAAGATTTATCTTGAAACTTTTGAAAGGCAAGATGTCACTCTTTCTGCAGATGATATCCGTTTGGCAAAAAACTTATTTTCAAATTTATTAACCTCAAAAGATGCCTTTTTTATCGCGACTAAATATGAAAATGAAATTGTCTCGATGTCTATGTTCGCTACAGATCAGAAAAGAGCCTATTACCTTTTTGGTGCTTCAAAAACAGAATTTCGCTCTAAAGAAGTTGGGACTGCAAATTTAGCGTGGGCTATAGAGTATTTACATAATCATACGAAGCATGAGTATTTGGATATGGTTGGTGTGAATAGTCCACAACGTGGAAGTTATAAATTAAGCTTTGGTGGGAGTCTTGTTCCCTATTATCAAACAAGAAAAATTTCTAACAGATAAATATTAAGCTTTTTTATTGTTAATAAACTCTATTATAGAGTTAATTGTTTTTAACTGGTCTTCTGGGCCTTCGGGCAGTTTAACATCATATTTTTCTTCAATATTAAAATAGATATTTACAACATCAAGAGAGTCTAAACCTTGTTCTCGAAGCTCTAGGCTTGGATCAAGTGAGCTGACTTCAACCATTAGTCCAATGTCTTCAATAACTGCTAGAATATCTTCATGCTTAATCATTTCTTCTCCTAATAATTGTTGAGCCCCATGAAAGACCAACTCCAAACCCTGAAATAAAATATGTCCTCTCGATTTTATCTTGAATTCTTTTTTCGAGCAAAAGCGGAATGGATGAAGAAACAGTATTGCCATATTCACCAGCTTCAAAGGGGACTTTTTTCGAGTCTACCTTTAATCGTTTAGCTAGAAAGTCGATAACGTATTTTGATCCAGGGTGCAGTACAAATTCATCAATATTTTCTAGTGAAAGCTCATTTTTCTCTAGAGTTTTGGATACAGAAGGGGGCAAATACTTGAGCACAAAGTTAAAAATACCTCTACCATCCATAAAAAGGTCTTCTTGGTAGGTATTAAGAGATTTTGAGGTTTGTGGCGCCGTGCCAAAATCAAATGCTCCAATTTCCCAATTCGACTCTTCCTCTAAAAGTGTTGCCGTGGCGGCATCTCCAAAAATCATACGTGTATTTTTATCATTATCATTAACAACTTTAGAATAAGGGTCACAGGTTAAAAGTAGACCTTTTTTAAACTTATTTACACTGGCCACACCTTTGGCAATTGAAAGACCGTGAAGATAACCTGCACAGCCTTGAGAGATGTCAAAGCACATACAAGTCTCAGGAAGTTCAAGTTTTTCATGAATGACAGCAGAATTATGTGGTATGAGAAAGTCTGGATTTTGAGTTACGAGGATGAGAAATTCAATTTCTGATAAATCACAATCTTTTTCGAGTTTATCAATGGCCTTAAGGCACATATCAACAACACTCTCATTGTCTGCTTTTTTAGCTGTTTTGATAAACCCAATTTTCTGATCGATAAAATTCTTATCGACTTCAAACTTCTCTAAGAGGTCATAATTAGATCTTCTGTTTTCAGGTAAATAAGTTGTTATTTTACTAATTCCAATCATGACTTAGTTATAAAATTTAACGAGCCTTTTGCCAATTTTAAGAGGTGTTGACGCATTGTTAATAGATTTTAAGGCCATTTATAGAATCTTTTGTTAAGATTTATGGCAGATGACTAGTAGCATTCCTGAAAACTATTTGCTGAAAACTTTTCCTCCTCTATATCGCTTAGGAGAGAGGTTTTATGTCAACGGTTTAAGTATAATCGAAGAGCTTGTTCGTAGTTACGATAAAGAAATAAGTCGAACTGATATTATTACGAATATAAAACTGTTTAAATTTAATGGCTTTGTTACCAAAAACTCTACTGTTTATTATATTCCTTCAGGAGATAAGTTTAACCCAAAGAAAACTCCTGATGCCATGATGTCCTTCGATACAGAATTGGGTAGTAATCATAAATTTTTAATCTATCAAAATGTTAATGAGCCTGATGCGATTCAAGTACCAGATATGGATAGGTCAAAATACATTGAAAATGAAAGCTTAACAGATGATCATAATGACTCGATCGAATTAAAAAACATTTATGATCCAAACGACTTTTTTAGAGCTTTAATAGAGTCAAATAATCGCTTTTCTAAAAGAATTGCAAAAAATGATGGTGTTGAGTCCGGCACAGCTTGGGCACATTTGAGAAACTTTAAATATCCATCACTATTAGAGTGTAGAGATATTAAACAAATAAATTATAAGTTTATATCTAAAAGACAAATAGGAGATACTGTTTTCTTGTTGAGAAAGTTTAATCTTTCAGGATCAAAAGAAATTTTTGATAGTGAGATATGTTTTTTTTATAAGCTTCCATCGTCATAACTGGTTAAGGGTGAGATAGTTGAAAGAAATTAAAATTGGTAACAAGTTTATCTCTGAAAATTCTCCTTGTTTTATCATAGCTGAAATCGGTGCTAATCATAATAATGATTTTGATAAAGCAATCAAGCTTATCGATTTGTCGAAGGAGGCTGGAGCAGACGCTGTAAAATTTCAGTCATATCGCGCAGAGACATTATATTCGAAGTACACACCTGTAAAAGAAATAAGAGGTAAAAAGACGAATATATTCGACTTAATTAAATCTTGTGAGATGTCTTATGACTGGCATGAAAAATTAAAAAAGTATTGTGATGAAAAAGAAATAATTTTTTTATCCTCTCCATTTGATTTTGAGGCTGTAGAGTCTTTAGAGGATGTTAATGTTGAAGCTTATAAGATTGCGTCCTCAGAAGTTAGTGATATTAGACTAGTTCAAAAGATTGCCAGGACAGGAAAACCAATTATTTTATCTACTGGAAAACATACCGAAGAAGAAGTCAGTGAAGCCGTTGATTGGATAGAAAAAGAAGGGAACAATCAGATTATCCTTTTACATTGTACTGCTAGTTATCCTGCCAATTATGATTCAATGAATTTAAATTGTTTAGATACTTTTAAGAAGAGGTTTAATTATTTATATGGATTATCAGATCATAATACTGAGAATCTAACTGCCGTTGCTGCAATTGCAAAAGGTGTAAAGCTAATCGAAAAGCATGTAACGTTAGATCGCACAATGGAAGGCCCAGATCATCATTTTGCACTAGAGCCAAAGGGCTTTCAGGAGCTGGTTGAGTGGGTTCGGAAAACGGAGCGATCTATGGGGACTCATATTATTGGCGTCGACAAAAGTGAAGAATTTGGAAGAAATATTGGTAATCGTTCAATTCATGTCAAGAAGGATTTGAAGATTGGCGATATTATTTCTGAAAATGATCTCATCATAAAAAGACCTTCTTTTGGAATATCTCCAAGGGAAATTGACCAAGTCATAGGTAAAAAAGTTACAAAAGAAGTTAAAGAAGATATGTGGCTAACGTGGGAAGACCTTTAGGTAAGATTATGTTGAAAGAAAAATACTTATTATCAAGCTTTTTACCAGCAGAAACGAAAATTGATGGTAAATTTATAAATCTTGAAAACTCAAATTCAGAATATAAAGACTCACTTGTTTATTGTGATAATATTCTTCATTTAAAAAAATCGATAGAAAATAAAAATGTGTCAGCAATATTGTTAACAGAGGAACTAGCAAAAAAACACTTGGTAGAGAAACCTCATGCTCTTGTTAAATCACCTAGAAACTCTTTTTATTCAATTTTTAATAAAATTGCTGTTGATGTTCTTCATAAAAAATCCTTTGTAGGTAAGATTGGAAAAGGAAGTTCTATTGATCCAAAAGCGATTGTTTCAAATAGTGCAATCATTGGAGATAATTGTGTAATTTCTGCAGGTGCAATTATTGGAAGTAGGGTTGAGATTAAAAATAATGTGACTATTGGAGCTGGGGCAGTAATAGGAACTGATGGGATTTTATTCTTTAATGAGAACGATGAACGATACCATGTAAAACATCTTGGAAATGTAATCATTGAGGAAAATGTAACAATTCTGGCCAATGCCACTGTTGTTTACGGAATAACTCCAAATAACCCCACTTTTGTGGGAAGAAATACTTATATAGGTATTGGGTCAATTATTGGACATGAGGCTCATATAGAATCAAATGCAATTATTTCAGGAAATTGTGTCATCGCGAGAAGGGCCACGGTTAGAGAAGGCTCTTTTGTTGGAACAAATTGTATGATTCGTGAGTACATTGAAGTTGGAAAGGGTGCTAAGGTAATGGCCGGAAGTACGGTTATTGAAAATGTTCCACCTCAAATGGATGTATCAGGTAACTTCGCTATGCCTCATCTGAAAAGGCTTAGAGAATATCAAAGAAATAAATAAAATTGGGTCAACGGTTGTCATCTTCAAAAAAAACGTTCATTTGGGTTCCATCTAAAAAGTCACAAGGATTAGGTCACTTTTATCGTAATTACTTTATCTATGAAAAAATTGAGAGTTCATATTTTTTCTTCAATGAGCCTTTAGAGTTAGATATTAAAGAAAGACACAAAGCTTTCGAATCTCAAAATGCTGACGAGTTAATAAGTTTTTTAATTGAAGAGAATGTGGGGACACTTATTATTGATCATTACTTTTTATCTAATTCTCTGTTTGAGAAAGTGACAAACTGTACTGAATTTAAAGTATTAACTTTTTATAAAAAAAATCAAACACCTTTGTCTAAAAACATAATAAATAATAACCCATTTATTAATGAGAAAGAGTTATCTCTAGAAGGAGTAAAACATAGTTTTTTAGGTGAGAAGTTTTATGGTTTTCGTCAGGAGATTGACGAATATAAGAATAGTGAAAAAAACGAAAATCAAATATTCATATGTTTTGGAGGTAGTGATCACCTGAAGCTAAGTCTAAAAATTATAGATAAATTGCCCTCTCTCTATGAATACGTCATTGTTCTAGGTCAAGGGACTGATTTAAAATATTATCAGCTCGTTAAAGAAAAGTTTAATAACGTTTCTCTTGAAGGAGAGGTCCTAAGGCATCCGAAAAACTTTTTTAAATTATTTTCAAGTTCTAGCGCGGCTATTATAACTTCAAGTACAATTTGTTATGAGGCAAGTTTCTTGGATGTTCCCTTTGTGGCAATTGAAACTGCTATAAATCAAAATGAAATTGTGAAATACCTGAATTCAAAAAAAATAAAAGTCCTTTCCTGTAATAGTTTAGACCATATTAATGATATAACTGAGGTTATAGCTGAAGTACAAAGACTTGAGGTTAATTGGTCTCATGATATTTCAACGTTGCTTGATTTTATCAGAAATTAAAAGTAACTAAAGAGAGTTAATTCTAGCAATAAGCTCTTTGAATTTATCCATTGCTAATCCCTGGTGTAGTGGAACAAGGACTTTTGGGGCAAAACTATCATATGAGTTTGTTAGATCTGTACTGATATTCCTAACTAAAAGAGAAGATTGATCGCTTAAGGAATCTTTTAAAATAGCATGAAGAGGAAGTCTTGATGAATTTTCATCAATATCAAAAAGTAGTGGATATTTTAAATGTTCTTTTAAGTAAATAATTTTTTCTCTACGGTTGTTTAAAATATTGCTTTCGTTATCGATACAGTTTTTTATGTTTGTAAGAGCATTGATGTCGAGATTGAAGTTATTCCATTCGTTAGTATACCATTTTTCAAAAGAGTTAAGACTTGAGTCAGTAAATGTTTTGATTAATTCTCTTATTCTAAGTTTAAACTGATGAGTAGAAAGTTCGATATTTTCATTTTGTAATTCTTTAAGTTTATTTATTACACCAGTGTCATTACATATAATTAATCCACCTACGAGTGAAGAGTAAACTTTAGGTAAAGATATTATTTCATATTTAGAGCTATGCTTTTTTTCTTTAGTAAAAAGAGTGTCAACGGAGTCTTCAATAACGATTTCAGTATCTATTGATGAGGGAAGTTTGTGCTCATATCCGTATCGATGAACGTTTAAGGCAATTTTAACTTTTTCATCTTGATGAGTTGAAGTAGGTGTACTGTAACGAGAAATAACATCCCAAACACAATGAGATGACCACGGAGGTGCAAAGATAGAATCGCCTCTTGATGCGTTTTCAACTCTGAAAATTGCACTTAAACAAGATCTTCCTGAAGGAAAGAGAACAACATTAGCTTTAAACTTATTACTAAAAAATACTTCAATCTCTTTATATAATTTTTTTTCGAGAGATTTATTTCGTTCATTGGCGAGAGTTGGGGAGGTTATTCTTGGATATGGCCAGATTTCTAAGTTTGTAGTCATTTTACTATTCAAAATTCTTTTTTATAAGAAGGTCTTCTCTTGTCTGCGAAAAGGGAAGATCTTCTTGCTGGGGTAATATATAGACCTCAAAGTTTTTAGATCTTAGTTTTTTGAAAATATTAATGATTAAATCATCAGTAAGCATTTTATTGGTATTTTCTACTTTAGAAATATAGTCAAATTGATTTTTGAAGCTTGGAATTTCATTTATAGAGGTTCCTCTATAATTAGCTTCAAAGCTTCTTCCGTGATGAGAGCTTAAAAAACGCCCTTTCCTGTTTATATTTGGAATATCTGCAACCAATAAAGACCCACCTGGCTTTAAACAAGAAGTGGCTTTATATATGAAGTCTTCAGGATTATTTACATAGTGAAGAACTGAGTAAATTAGAATTTTGTCATAGTCTTTATCCACACTTTGCTTTAAATCATCAGGAAAGTTGCCTTCAATAAAGTTGAGATTCACTAAAAGATCTTGATTTATTTCTTTTTTAAGTTTTTCAATTACTTGAGGGATATCAATCAGAGTAAGGTTGTGGTCGAGTTCATGAGATTGATTAATAAGTAAGTGAGTTAATTCTCCACAACCACATCCAATATCTAGTATTTTAGATTCTTTTTTTATTTCGAGCTTAGAAAAAATATCTTTTAGAATTAGTGGCTCACAACCTTTTGTGGAAAGAGGCCTTCCTGATATCACAGTTGAATCAGCTTGTTGTAAAGCAAGCTTACCGTAGGTGTCATTTGCTCGTGATTGTTGATCTTTCATTGATAAAATCTAGCATAACAACAATAGTAGATAAAGCATCTCAATTTTATGATGGGATGCAGCTATTTATAGATAAGTTGATAGATAGTCCTCTATTGAAGACACACCTAAGATTTCTTTATAAGGAATTACAAGCTTTTTATCAGGAAAAACTTTGTAATAGCTAAAAACTTTCTTTTTCGCGAGTAGTCCTACTACGAGCGCCATACTGCTTATACCAACCACCATATCAGAATCAACTATTTCTTGGTGGAGATCAACTTTTGAAGAGTTAGATATTGAGACATAGTCTAAGCCTTCTATAAGAGATCTGTACTTTTCGATATCTTCATTAGGGTGTGGTCTGATAACCGCTGAAAGCTTTTGATGATACTTTTCTATATCTTTTAGAAACCGTCTTATAACAGTGTATTCTGTAATTTCATCTTTATCATCTGCTAGGTTTGGTTTATCGAGCTTCATATGCTGACCGATAAACAATATCCTATAGTTGGGGAAGTCTCCGCTTTTTGGCGTATTTTGTAATTGCTTTTCTAATTCTTTAAAGTAAGAGTTTTCAATGAGAACAAGTTTCTCTTTTGGAAAGCCTTCTTCTTTTGCCAAATCATAAGCATGTTTATCAACAGTCCAGATTTCATCGGGAAGCATGTTTAAGAAGTCTAGGCTGCCATCTTCTAGTTGGCTCCATTTGTGAAAAGGAGTGAAGCGCTTTTTATAGTTTACCCAATGATCTAGAATACTGACGACAGGAATATTATTCTTTTTTGAAAGAAGAATAGCTTCTCTTTCTTGTTCAGCTTTTCCTGATGTTGCTGTGACGACGATCGTATTTTTTTGTTCGTTGTTGATTATTTCGAGATGATTGTTTTCTAGTGTATCAAACTTTTCTTCAAAAATTTTTATAGCAGGACCTGCTAAGCAAAATTTGCTTTGATTATATAAGTTTTGTTCTTTTACCCAAGCTGCGAGAATATTAGCTCCTCCAGCATCATGAGATACGATAATAAGATTTTTAGTTTTGTAATCTAACATATTTAGTTAACTAGGTTGTGGAGAATTCTATACTTTGCTTCTGCTATTTCCCAATCCTCTGGTGTATCAATATCTTGAACTTCAAGTTCTGGTAGTGGATAAGCAACAGTGTTACTCATAAGCATTTTCTTTTCACGATAAAAATGTTCAGTTTGAAACCAATAAAATTGTCCACTGTCATGATAAGTGGGCATTAGGTCCTGAGATCTTTTTGTACGATTCTCAGGATGAATCATTTCTAATTTATCGTTTTCAATTTTTAATGCTCTTTGAATAGGATAAGAAAACGGGCAGACAGAGATAAGTGAGTAGGCGCTTGAGTTATTAAATAACTCCCAGCTCTCTATTAACTTTTTTCCTGTTAAAAATGGTGCCGTCGGATAGATACAGCAAGCTTTATGATATTCATCTCCATTTTCTTTTAATTTATCGAGAACCTCTAGGATAACGTCTGCTGTAGTTGCGAAGTCATCAGAATTTTTTTCTGATCTCATGAATGGAACTTCTGCTCCATATTTGAGGGCTATATCTTTTATTTCTTGGCTATCTGTTGAGACAATGACTTTTTCGAATACCCCAGAGTCAATCGCTGCTGTTATTGAATAACTAATAAGTGGTTTCCCCATAAAATCTTTAATATTTTTTTTAGGAATTCTTTTGCTTCCACCTCTGGCCGTTATAATTGCTATGGGTTTATTCATTTTGATTTTCCGTCATAAGAGTTCGATATGTTAAAAATGTCACGATAACTGTAAGCATTACATGAGTCAATGCTATCCGCCATTAAGCATTTATTGGGCAATAAGTTATAAAAAGCGCGTTGATAAATATCAGGTTTTATTTATCTAAAAATACGTATTAAATGGTGCTGGAGAGTACTTAGACCATGTTGAATATTCAATATATAATGGTGTTTTTAAAAGGAATGATTTTATGAAATCCATGACTGAAATTGAAAAAGGTAGAAAAAGTTATCACTCAAATGCTACGAGGAATTCTGTCCATAGAGCATCTTTACTTGTTCCTAATTTCAAAGGAACAACAGCTCAAGTTAGTTTCCTAAATCATTTCTTGATAAAAAGAGGATATGAGGATGTTACTTGTCGTATCACTGGAGTCGATCAAGAAGGAGAGAGACTATACTCAGAGTTATTTGAAATAACAGAAAGAAAGGTTTACTCGTTTAATCTTAACGAAATTTTTGGAGATGAAGCCAGTAGTTATCATGTTGAATTCTTTACGGGAAAAAATCTCTTTATACCTTTTCCTGCTGTCATGGTTAATCATTACGCTAAAGGCTTTATTAATGCTGTTCATGCTTACAACAGGGTATTAAATGATGTTTTTGAAGATGATCTTATTAATGCAAATTCAGTTAAAGAAGCATCTGTAGATGTTTATTTAAACTCTGATATTGAAACTTTTGTTACAATTCATGCAGGGCCTTTTTCTTGTAAGGGCGAGTTAAGTTTGGAGTTAGCAACAAAAAATGAAGAATATACTGCTGAAAAAGTTGTCGACATAAAAAGGTTTACGACAGAAACATTTCTGATTAGTGATCTATTTCCTAAGTTGGACACTATTGAAGGTGGAGTTCTTAAAATTAGACAACCTGATCAACAAATGTTTTATGGTAGACTCCTTGCTGGCCAAAAAATGAGAAAATCCGCTCATTTTTCTGCAAACCACTCTTACTATGATTCATCAAGTGTGGAAGAGTATTGGAAAGAAGGTTATCCTTCTGAGCAATGCTATCCCTTTTTTAAAAATTATAAAAACATAATTAGAATGTATCCGATCCAGTCTCCTGGTCTTTTAAACCTATCTGTCATTTTTTACCATCGAGATGGCCATGAGTTAAAGAAGGTTTCTTGCGGTGAGCTTAAAAGTCCAGGATCAGAATTTTTAGAAATAGATATTAATAATCTTATGACTGATAACAAGATTAATGCAGATGAAATTACAACATACTCTTTTGTTGCAAGTTCAAATGGGCCAATTCCAACGAGAGTAAATCATCAGCTTTCTTTTGCAAAAGAAGAGAATAAATTATTTTCTTCAATTAATTTAAGTTTACCCAATAAAGAGGTCTTTAATCCTGCATCAAAAAAAGGATTCCGTTGGGGACAACTTCTCTGTGGAAATGATATCGTATCTGAGCTTGGTATTTGTTTTAAATTTCCCAATGAAGATCAAGAAAAACAAAATGTTAAAATTACATTTTTTGATGAAAGTGGAGAAATAAACTCTCTAGAGGAAATGCTCTCTCCGAAAGAGTCACTATTTTTCTCGACTGAGGAAGAGTGGGCCCAAGATAAAATGGGCGCTGAATGTGAAATCAAAAATGTTTGGTTTACAGTTGAATCAGATCGACCTGATATGGGTGTTATTATTGTTACCCATAATGAATCTACAAATAATTGTACTGGTGAGCATGGATTCTAAATTACTTAATAAAAACAGTTGGAACCTTATGAAAAGCCGCCTTGTATGAACCGGCCATCTCTCTGCTTTTAAAAAACTCATCTACTGCTTGTGTTGCCCCTTCAATTGCATTGTAGTCATCTACTACAAGAGCACCACCTGGAACAATACGATCCCAAAGCTGTTCTAATGCAAATTTTGTTGGCTCATAAATATCCATATCAAGATGAAGAAGTGCAATCTTTTGATACGGGTGAGCTGCTAAAAACTCTGGCAGTGTCGAGAATACATTACCTTTAATAAGCTCGACATTACTAATGTTTTTATCTTCTAAAACTTTTTTGAGGTCATCGACAGAGATTCCGATACCTGCTCCGTTATCATGTTTTTTTGCAAAATCTAGCCCTTCTGATTTGGAAACATTGTCTGTTGGAAAAGATCCAAAAGAATCAAGCCCGTAAATCATTCTAGATTCTTGGTTCTCTAGTAGGTTTCTAAACGTGGCCCACCGAACAAGAGAGCTTCCCTTAAAAACACCTAGTTCTAAAACATCTCCTGGTAGATCGATGATGCTTTTATAAATTTCATAGTGAGATAGAAGCTTGCCAATTCTTTCTACAGGGGACTTAAGGTAAAAGCCATTCTCAAGCTCCCAGAAATCGAGTTCCGGTGGTAAGTAGTTCTGCATTGTTAAAGCTCCTATTTCAAATAAATACAATTTTCAAATTACTTGAATATACAGGCTTGTGCAATATCGATGTAAATCATTAATTTCTTTACTATCTAGGCTCATACTTTTTTAATATTGATATGAGTAAATATGTATTCTTTATTCAGCTAGAGCCGGATATCGATCATTCAACTCCTTTGGCTTATCAATTAAATAAAGCTGAGCCAGGAAGTGTTACAATTCTTTGTGTAAATGCAATGTATGATGTTTATACGGATTATCGACTTCAATTTTTGAAAGAAAACGGAGTTTCGATCAAATATCTTCATCATATAAGTATATTGCGTCATTTAGAGTTTTTTATTTCTAATTTTATTACGAGGTTACCAAAGTTTGTCGTTAAGTTGGTACCTGTTAAATATTGGCCTAGAATTTATTCAGATATTAGAAGAATTCATAAACCAAGTTTAGAAAAGTTTTTTAAGGGACAGGGGACAAGAGTTGTCACGATAGATGAGGGACAACCTCTTGTAACAATGAACCCTATTTTAACTGTCGCTAAAGAAATGGGAATAAAGTCGGTAAAGTTGACTACGGCGAATCCAATGAGAATTTATGCTAAAGGAATAGAAACATCTAAAGAGTCAAAAATGTTCGACTATCATATTCGACCTCAAGATATTACTCCCTACGGACCATGCTCTAGTGAAAACCCAAAAGAGCTCGTTCTTGGTTGTATGAGGTATTGTAATGATTGGCAAAAAATTCATACGAAATTATTAAAGAAGTTTGATGGGGTTTTAGATTTACCTCAATCAAAAGAAAATTTAAAAATTCTAATATTTGAAAGATCAACAAAAGGCTTTCTCATTGATCACCCCGTTGTGAAAAAAATTAAACAACTTTCTGATGTTGACGTTGTTTTTAGAGGAAGGCCAAGAATTCTTTTACCTAAGAAGCTTTATGATGAGTCAGTCAACTCTCTGCCGAGTGCTCACCTTATTCAATGGGCAGATGTTGTCATATGTTCTATTTCAAGTATTTGTTTAGATGTTCTTCATTACAAAAAAACGTTGCTTTATCCCAAATTTGTTGCTCCAGATGAAGATTCTTCATTTGAGGTAGATAATGTTTGCTGGAAAGTTGAAGATGAAAATGAACTACTTAATGCAATTGAAGTAATTAAAAAAGATAGAGAGACGCGACCATACCATGAAGATGAAGTAGAAAAATATTTTGAAAAAATAATTTACTGCCATGATAGAGAAAAAGATATTTTAGGAGGCTATAAAGACTTTTATCAGTCTCTAACTTAATGTCTTAGGTTTTCTTCGATAAATTTATTGATCCATATAATATCTTCAAGTTTAGAGGCTATTTTAGATTGAGACTTCTTATCTACAAAGCACTCCTTAAACTCAGTTAGCATGCTTAAAAAGCCAGGTTTGAATTCCATTTCTTCCACTATCTCATATTTTTTTCGAGGCCTATAAATATTATTGCCATTTTCATCTTGAGTTTTTTCGATTTTGTCAGAGCATATAAGATGCTCGATTGGAAGAAAATGAAGTGTTTCATCTTCAAAGATATATTTGAACGAAATATTTGCGGGAGCATCATAATTGATTCGAATTGTTAGTGGACAGTTATGTTCTTCACAATGATAAAGTCCATAATGACCCTTAAAAGTATTAATTGAATCAGTGATATTTGAGCCTTCTTTTTTTATGATTTTACCTAATGTGTAATGGATAAGGTCTATCCAATGTGAAGTCATATAGTGAGGTATAAACTCTTTAATCTCTTCACCTTTTTGTTTGATAATTGTTTCAGCAGAATCAGGAATTTCAAAGTCGGCAGATAAAAGTTTTCCCGTTTGTAGTTTTTCTTTGAGATAGTGGACTCCTTTAAAGAAACGACGGTTGTAACCAACCATGACCTGATTTTTTAAGTCACCAACTTCTTGTATTATTAACTCTGCTTTAGTTGCCGAAAGCGCTACAGGTTTCTCAATGAGAACAGGCTTTTTTGTTTTGATGATATCAATGGCCAGTTTTTCGATTTTGTTCCAGCTTGCACAGAGTATAAGTGCATCAAGCTCAGAGTCTTGAACCATTTCCTCCCAAGAGAAATAAGCTTTAACTTCTGGAAACATGTTTTTAAAATTTTGAAGTCTTTCAGAATTTGATCTAGCACTAACAGCGGTTACTTTTCCACCAATAGATTCTAAGGCTTTGGCGTAATGATGTGAAATCTTGCCACATCCTATAAATCCTACTCTCATTAAGAGGTCCTCTTTATATTTTTAGTTAGTTTGCTTTTGGTAGTATTTTTCCCAAAGATTAGCGTGACTTTTTCCATTCATAAGACCATCAACGTCACACTTGTCACAAGGTTGAAAGCAACGGTCAGAGTTTAGTAACCTTTTTCTCGCATCATTCATTAAAGTTGAGTTCCAAAGGTCCATGACAGGTGTGCTATAAACATTTCCAATGATTCTCTTTTTTGCCCAGTCGTTGGAGCATATTAAAGCGTCACCGTTGTAATCAATCATCATTTTATACATAGGGTAATTACAACCTCTTTTAAAAGGCTCTTTTATGGGCTCACGTTCAACCTTATCAAAGTCCACAGTTCCTGCTCTGTTTGAGAGAGTCAATCCGTAGTCATCTTCAATGCCTTTGTTTCTGGCGCGAACAATAAACTGTTCATCTGAAAGCCCCACCTTATCTTTCATCGTGATAAAGCGATCAACGGTGTCTTCTGGTGTATAAAGACTAACTCTTAAGTTATCAAGGCCGGCATCAAAGAGTGCTTGAAGCATTTCTAATTTTAAGTAATCACCATTTGAGACAATCTCAAGAGTGATATTAGGATTAGTTTTTTTAGTGAATTGTACTAAATGTAATAAGTCATCATGCAAAAATGGTTCACTAAAACCTGAATATGAAATTCTTCCTGACCAATTGAGCTCAGTTAGTTCGTTGATAATTCTTTCGTAGACATCTACAGAAAAACCTTCTTTGATATTTGGATAAGCTTCTCTATCAACTCTTGGGCAAAAAACACATCTTCTATTGCAAGAACCATGAATACTAAATTCAAGTGAAGATAGGGGAGGAACTTGTCCTTCAAGGATACTTGTTCTGTTTAAATGATCTTCAACAAAGTCGCTGATCCTACCAATATTAACATCAATATTTTTATGACTCGGGTTGTCGGTGTTAGATGACATATATTTACCTACTTTAGATTAATATTTACAGATACCAAGAGATAATTTCTTTAGCAAGAAGGAGTCAGATAAGTAGACTTGCTTGCGTCTTTATTTAGTTTATTTAACAAAAAATCTAAGCTATAAATTCCTTTATGGAAGTATCACCTTATCATTTAGAGCAGCATAAAAAGTTAGTATCATTTGCCAAAGACAATAATATTGTTAAGGGAAGGTATTGGACTGAGGCGTCAAAAACTTTTGATGTTGAACTCAATAAGGATGGCTACTTAAATAAAGGCTCTCGAAACTATCTTCCAGAAATTTTAAAAAAAGAAGATAGCACAGTAATAAATGAGGACTTAGTTCATTTAAAAAGCTTGTTATCAGATAGTATTTTAGATTCCTTAGAAAAAGTAAACGTAGAGAAGAACTTTTTTGAAATTAATGGCCGACGATTTCTGTATACAAAAACATTTCTTCATCAATTGTATTACTTTCTAAAAATTCGTAGTGAAGTTGAGTCTTTTTCCCCTGATACTATTTTGGAAATTGGAGGGGGATCAGGTTTAATGGCTGCTATTTTAAAATCAGAGCTAGGCTCTAAGATTTTTATTGTTGATTTACCAGAGATGTTTACAAGCTCATACGCCTTCCTTGCTTATGTTTTTCCCGATTCAAAGATTTTGTTATCTCAAGAGATTGCTGATAGCTCTAATTTTGACGACTTTGATTTTATCTTCTTAACACCGGATCAAGTAAATCTTATAAAAGATGAGAGTATTAACTTCTCTTTAAATGTTGCTTCATTTCAAGAGATGGACTTCTCAGAAGTTCAAAAGTACTTTGGCTTTATTAATCGTTGTTTAAGTAAAAAAGGGTACTTTTTCTGTGCAAATCGAATCAATAAAGAGACACGTTTTTCTAAATACCCTTGGGACAGTTTGGTAGGCTTTTCTAATATCTTTCTAGAGAAAGGGAGCCTGAGGTCGGTTTTTCAACCTGATGACAGTTTTTTTGAGCGCCTGGTATGTAAGAGTGAAGATCGCACTATGTATTTAGATAAGATTAAAAATGATATGAGCTACCTCTCCAAAAAAGAACGACAATACTGGCTACTAAAAGATCTTGGTCTGCTTAGACTTAAAGAGTTGCTATTAGTTCTTGTCTCAAAACTCAAATAGGACCTTTGGCGAAATAATTCTTCTTACCAGAAAGAATAAATTCTCTCATTTTGTCTTGAGTTTCTCGTGCTTTCTCGGGGCGATAGTGGTTTAAATAATACCTAAATACTTTGTTTGATAGCCTCTTTTCTTGTTTATGGCCGTTTATGAAATCTCTAAAGGAGTCGAAGACGAGGTCGTCAACCCAGATATAATTACGATTCATATAATATGATTCGAAGAGAAGACTTTTATCTACATCAATTTTAACTTTTTCAATATCTAGTAGGATATTGCGATAATCATCGATCGATTTGGCGTGTATATTGATGGGGTAGGCTGACCTTGGGTTATAAGAAGAGTTAATGACGGGAATATTATAAAATGCGTACTCTTCACCAATTGTTCCGTAGCATGTGAGAACATAGTCGACACCTTCATTTAAAATATCAGTATGAGTTACATCAAGAGAAAGCAAATTAAATGCGGGATATTTTTCCACGAACATATTGACGACCTTAAAGGTTTCTTCAAGAGGGTCGGGGTGAAGCTTAAGATACCAATCGTAATCTGTTTCCATTGAGATTTTACCCAAGAAGTCTAACCACTCATAAAAGTCTGGAAAGAGCATTTCTGAATAGGCATGAGGATTATCAAAAAAACAATGTGTCGCTATTAAAACTCTTGGACGTTTCGTGCTTTTAAAAACTTTTTTTAAGCTTTCTGAGTTTGTAACGGAAAAAGCAGATGTTGAAGCAAAAGCAAGATCATCATTAGAACCTTTGAGTCTTTCATTTAATTTTACTTCCGCTAATTTGAGAGCTTCTTCTTGTTCGCTTTGAGTTAGGGTGCTTTTAAAAAGCTTTGGGAATTCATTAAAGTGTGATCCGGAATCAAAGTCTTGTTTTGCAAGAGTGAGGCGTCGACAATTGGGTAGGTAAACAGGGATGTCGTACTTGTAGGCAAGCCTACAAATTAGCCCCATATTAAGATAGATATCATGACTTACGACAAAGGATTTTACGTTTCCTTTTGAAAGGAATTCATCCCAGAAAAGGTAAAATTCAAAAGCTCTTTTGATTGCTAACTGATAGAGTGGATCGTTAAAGTCAATGGTCTCTTTAGAGTACTCCCTTAAGTAGGTTTCGTAGATATCTAATCCTATTCTTATTCCCTTAACTTTATAGTCTATAAGTTCTTTTTTCGATTTAACGTCTTTGAGCGTTTTTTGAGTGAGTTCTTTGACTTGCTTTTCTTGTTCACGATTAAGTTTTACTCGAATAAGACGGTTGCAGTTAAAGGATCGATAGGCCGATGAAACTTTTGGCAGGATTCTATTATTACCTTCAATATATGTCGCAATATTTGCTTGATGTATTTCTGATAGCTCTTTTAAAAAAAGGGAGTAGCAGATCAATGACTCTGGAACATAAAAAATGTCACAGAGAATGATATTATCATTATTATAGCTTTTTGCAGGGACGTTTTTATAGTTGTGCTGAATATAGTCTTTAAAGTCCTGATCACTAAAAAACCTTACATAAATAATATCAATTAAGTACCTAATGGGTTCAAAGGTAAGAATGGTGCGTAGAATTGTCTTTAAAAGTTTGATCATATTCTTTTAAACATTTTAGTATGGATGACTTTCATAAACTTAAATAAAAGAGTTTCTCTAAACGATCTTCTTAATTTTGTTGATAAAAAAAGTCTCGGATCAGTCTTCTTTATAAGTTTAAACCTTTCGGCATCAAGTTTAAAGTTTGCCTCGACGTGATGAGGAAGCTCGCCTTGTCCAATATTTGAGTAGGCTTTGTATTGTCCATAGATACGAAATGTGTCTGAAACGTGAGTAGAGTTTTCGTTGAATCCAATATTTTCAACTAAATTATAAGGAGGAATAAGAGAGTAAGAGCCTTCTTTTATCATCGCCCAAACCCAAGCTGTTGACCAAATATTTGCATTTAATTGAGTATAGTCATACATATAACTTTTTAACCACGATGAAATAGCATCGTTTTGAAAATAATGATCTACTTTTTTGGGGTCATATTCTTCAATTTCAAGTGAAAATTTATCCCACGCTCTTTTCCAAGTTGCCCATCCCCAAATATCGTTGATTGTTGAAAAATAGCACTTTCCTAGAGCTTGATGTTGATAGTTTGTACCAGAAATCTGCATGACTTTGTCGTTATCACAATACTTGGGTAAAGCCTGCTCACAAAAAGAAAAAAAGTCTAATGATGGTAAGCAGTCATCTTCTAAAATAACCCCGCTTTCAATATGAGTAAAAAACCAGGTGATGGCCTCTGAAACAGCAATTCTACATCCAAGGTTTGACTCTGGGTACTTTGTATAAACTTCACATGGCCAGTCCACTTTCTGCTCAAGAGTCTTAGATTGATCACATAGTTTTTGCTCTTGATCATTTCGAGGAGCATCGATTGCGATAAAGAGTTTTTCTGGTTTATAGTTTTTAACGACATTAAAAACTCTTTCAAGATTATCAGGTCGGTTAAATCCAATGAGAAGAACAGGAACTTTATTTCTCATCTATTGAAGATCCTTAAAATCACAAAAACGTTCAAGATCTTTTTGATCGATCTCAATACCTAATCCCGGAGCATCTAAAAGAGATAAGTATCCGGACTTAACTTCAAAGGGATGAGTTATGAGTTCTGATCGCATGGGGTTAAAAGTGATACTATATTCAAGCATAGAGCACTCTGGTAAGGCAGCAGCAAGATGAGCATTGGCGGCCATACTGACAGCATTGGTCCAGTTGTGAAGAATCATTTCCTTTTTATATTCTTTTGCTAGGTCTGCGATTTTTAAAATTTCAGTAATTCCTGCAAAGTTTGCATCTGGTTGGAGAGTGTTAAGTGCATCAGCTTTTACCCACTTTTTAAATTCATGGGCAGAAAAAAAGCATTCTCCAATACCGATTGGTGTTGAGAGCTGATTTGTTACTTTATGATAATCTTCAATGTTTCGTTTAACAGGCTCTTCAAAAAACCTAAAATTAAGTTCGTCTAGGACTTTTCCAAACATGATCGCTGTTTCGTTATCAGAAATCCGGCAACCAACATCAATCATTAACCCAAATCCATCTCCAAGTTTTTGGCGTAATTTCTTTGATACATCGATGAGTTGTTCAGTATTTATGGCAGGAGGGTTTTTGTTTCTCTCAAAATGTGAAAGATTACTGACGGGAGAAGGAGGTCTAAACTTCCAGTTGGTAAATCCTTTGTCTTTAGCCTCAAGAGCTTCTTCTAAAAGTAAATCCACAGATGAGCTTTCATAGATCATTCCTCCACTGGCATAAGTGAGAATTTTGTTTGAAACTTCTTCCTTTCTATTTAAAATTTTATAGAGTGGTAGGTTTTTTTCTTTGCCGATAATATCCCATAATGCTTGAGAAACTCCAGCAAGCGCTGAACTCCAAGCTGCTTGGCCATAGATGTGCTTTGCTTTTGTTTCATCTTGTTGTGTTATAGTGGAAACATCATGAGGATTTTTTCCCAGTAGATATGGTCTCATTTCATCCATTAATGTTTTAATCATGATTTCTATTGGAGAACCATAGGGGCTTGGCTCCCCCCAACCAAAGAGACCACTGTCAGTTTTCACTTTGATTAAAACGGAGCCTCCCTCTACAAAACTAGCAACAGGGTATGGCCAGTCTTTGGGAACTTTTGTTTTTATGATGAAAATATCAAGACCCGTAATTTTCATTAATCAACCTTGAATTATAAATATTCGTATGACGTTATTTCTGCTTGGCTTGATTCCCACGTGAGATTCATTTCAAAGAACTTTTTCGCTAGTTCATTGGCCAAAATAAGAGATGATTCATCTCTTATCTCCATTTTGGAAAAAGCATCTTTAATTTTTTGAATTCCTAGGTTTTCACCAAAAACTTCTTTCTTTCTAATAAAGCTCGGTCGTGTAATGCAGCCAAGTCCTAATAAACTTACATAAAAATGTTTTGATTTTAATTCTCTTGGCATAAGGCGACTGACCATTTGAATGCCTTCATCGCTACCAAGCCAGGCGGAGCGGTCTTCTTGAGCAACAGAGAGAAGGGTATCAAAACCTTGGGCAAAAAACTGTGAAATTAAATAATCAAGAAATCCTTTTTTTCTAAAAGGATAGTTTTCTGTAAGGCATAAGACTGCATCGGGATAGATATTGAGTTTTCCCATTTCTGTTAAAGAATGATCGAGAATATCTCCAAGCGAAATATGAGGGCCTAGTAATTCTTCTGGTCTTTGAATAGTTTTGATTTCATTTTTCTTTGCGATTTCAATAAACTTCGGACTATCGGTTGTAATAAAGACGTCGGAAATAAGTTCTGACTCCTTAATTCGTTTTATTGTGTAGTCAATAAGATTGTGGTCGCTACAACTTCTCACGTCACCAATTGCCGGAATAATGGCAACTGTTTCTGTTGGAGTAAGGTCTTTAGAAAAATCGATACTCTCGTCAGCGTTGACACTACCTTCAGTAAGAGACTCTAAAATGCGAACAATCTTTTGGCACCTTTTTTTGTCACCACCATGATGAACGCCATGGTGATGGTACACACTTGCCGATGGTTCATAAACAATTTCCATACCTCTTGAAATAACTTCTTTTCCCCAAACGCGATCTTCAATATTGGTAACTTCTTCATCAAATGGTATTTTTTCCCAAACATCTCTTCTAAAAGCACTGTTAGCGTTGTGAAAGAAAGGATCTACTTTTTGAACATGTCGATCAAGTTTGAACAAATTAATGAGATCTCGTTTATCAGCGTCTGGAGTATAACTTAATGGCTCTTGTCTACCGTATACACCAGCAACATTTGGGTTATCTAAATCTTTCACAAGGTTTTTTAACCAGTGAATTGAGGTCGGAATACAATGTCCAGATATACAAACAAGTTTATCACCTGAGCTTGCTCTTATCCCGATATTGATGGCTTCACCCGGTAAAAACTTTTCAATTGTCACAAGTTTGATATCAAAAGCTTTTGCTTTTTGAACTGTCGAGTCTGTGCTCATATTATCGACGAGAATAACTTCAAAATCTTCATCAATCTCTTGAGAAAAAACGGCCTTTAAACACTGAGGAATCCATCGCTCTTCATTTTTTGTTCTGATAATAATAGAGATCATAATCTTCTCTCCAATTCCACTTTTTTGTTATCTAAATCAATAAATTTGTTACCGTAAGTATTTAAGTTTGGTTTATGGGTAACAATAACAATTAACATATTGTCTTTTTCTTTGAGTATTTCTTCTAGAATTTCTTTTTCTATTTTTTCATCTAGGTTTGCTGTAGCCTCATCCATGATGAGAATGCTTGGCCTTCTAAGGAGAGACCTAGCTAAGCTGAGTCTTTGTCTTTGTCCTGTGGAGGCTTCAGCTTGCTCATTGAGTATAAAATCTAGTTGATTTATTTTTTCTTTTATAAACTTGGTCAACCCTACTTTTGAGAGAGATTCATAAATCATTTCATCTGTAATTTGATCAGCATTTTTATTCCCATATAATAAATTTTCTCGAATACTACCTACAAATAGCATTGGGTCAGGTCCAACATAAGAAATTTGATCTCTATAATTATTAATCTCAGAATGTAATGGTTTATCATTTAATAGCAATGATCCATTTTTTGGTCTTAGTAAGCCAAGTAAGAGAGAGAGAAGAGTACTTTTTCCTGAACCTGAATGGCCTTTAATGACAAAAATATCCTTTTTGGATAATTCAAATGAAAGTTTTTCTAGAACTTTATTGTCCCCATAATTGAATGAAACATCTTTACAAGAAATAAATATATTATTTACTTTAGAGCTTTCATTCTTATTGTGTGGAGTTAGGTTAGTTTGTGAAGTATCAACTTTCTTATTCCATTTAAGAAATTCTTCTACACTATGGTGGTTTAGAATTAGTTGGGATAGATTTGCAGAACAGTCAGCCAAACCTTGTGACGTTCTTAGAAATATATATAGCAGTGGAACAATTGCCGTTTGCTCAAATTCTGAAAATCGATAAGAAAAGTAAGAAATGGAAATGATGACAATAATACCGGCTAAAGGAGGAGCGGAGTTCTTAATACCTAAATAAATAAAGTATTTTCTGTAACCAAGTTCGTACGATCTGACAGACTGATTACCTTTACTAATAATCTCTTCTTCTAATCCATGGGCTTTGAAGAAGTAGTGGTTTCTCATTCCATCAACTAGATCTTTACTGATATTTTTCCAAGAATTTGTTAAGCTTCCACCAAGTTTTTTTACTTTTTCATCAATGACTCTAATTGGGTATGTGAAGAGGAGAATACCAGCAACCCCAACTAGCATGGCTTGAGGAGCAATTACTAAACCTGAAATGAATAAGAAGATAACGGAAGAACTGGAAATGGTTAGACTTATAATAAATTGGAGAAAAGAACCAACTCTTGTGAGGTTATCGGTAAACAAATTAATCATTTCGTAAGTAGAAGTTGTATTTGTGTTATAAATACTTGCACGAAAAAACTTTGTTCGAAACTTTCTCATGAAGAATTGATGAGTATAGCCAGCAATATATTTTCGACTTGCTTGAGTTGCAACTCTTAGGCAGCCAACGAGAAAAACAATTAAAATATTGAGATTAGGACTTCTTGGATACCAGTTTGGTAAAGACGAATCATTAAAAGTAATAAAACCTAGATTAGAAAAGAATCCTTGCAGAGCGTAGATGAAAAGAAACTCTGTCGCAAAAAGAAAAAAACCAACGAGAATTGAAATAGAAATTAAAGTAATTATTTCTCGACCAATTTTTGGTAAAAACCTTTTGAAAATTAAATGCAGAGTTTCCATTATCACGGGTCAAATCCATTGAAATTGATCTTTGGTCAGAGGAAATATATACTGCGAGCAGTTACTCATTACAAGTGGTAAATTATGATTTGCTTTGGGATTCTTGGTGCTGGCCGCGTGACAAATGGACGTTATATCGACGTCTTTACAAAAGAGTTAAGTGGCGCAGTTGTTAAAAAAGTTTGCGACAAAATTAAAGAAAAAGCTGATGCTGTGTCGCAGCTTATGAAGGCTACACCTTGCTACGATATCAATGACTTACTGAACGATTCTGAAATTCAGGTTATCTTAATTGGAACAGAGTCAGGCTTTCATCATGAGCATACTTTAGCCGCTCTGAATGCTGGCAAACATGTGGTGGTTGAAAAACCTCCTGGTATGACTCCAAATGAAGTGCGTGAATGTTATGAGCTAGCTCAGGCAAAGGGGCTGATGTACGCTCCCATTTTTCAAAATAGGTTTAACCCTGCCATTAAACATTTAAAAGAGACATTTGACGCGGGCCGCTTTGGAAAGCTGATTTCTGCTACCATCCGTTTAAAGTGGTGTCGTTACCAAGAGTATTACGAGGATGGTTGGCACGGTACTTGGAAAATGGATGGGGGAGTTATTAACCAACAGGCAATCCACCATGTAGACGCACTTCGCTGGGTATGTGGAGATATTGAAGAAGTTTTTGCCCATAAGGCAAATATTATGAATAAACTCGAAGCTGAAGATACGATGACGGCTTTGGTAAAATTTAAGAGTGGAGCTCTCGGAACGATTGAGGCGACAACGGCAGCGAGACCAGAGGATATTGAAGCTTCGATATCCATTTTAGGTGATAATGGTAATGCTGTTATTGGGGGAATTGCTCTCAATAAAATAATTTCTTGGAATTTTAATACACCGATTGAAGAAGACGCTGACGTTCAAAAATATTCTCAAGAAGTGCCCACAGGTTATGGATTATCACATCGCGAAGTTTTTCAAATCATCACAGATAATCTTGCCAAGGGAAGTATTGAAGTTCCCGTTGAGGCAATGGATGCTGTAAAAACGGTTGAACTTGTTCATTCGTTATATTCAAGTACTGAAACCAATTCTCCTGTTAAGTTGAGTGAGCAAAAACTTTCCACTCGTTTAGGGATTGGTTAATTAAAGGAATCAAAAAAATGTCATCATTAAATGAATTAGTTGAAAACGAAATTCCTGAATTAAAAACGGAAACTTATACTGCGATCTTGGGATTAACTCCCTCTAAGGGAGCGAGGTCACCAGTTCTTTGGAATAAGGCATTTGAAGGACTTGAAATCGACTCTCAAATGATCCCTCTCGATATTAAAGAAGAGAATTTATCTAAAGTAATTGAGTTTCTAAAAAATGATCCCATGTTTATGGGGGGAGCCGTGACGATGCCTTATAAGTCACAACTTGTACCTCTTTTAGATTCAGTTGCTCCTGAAGCGAGCTTAGCAAAAGCCGTTAATTGTATTTATAAAAAAGAGGGACAGCTCGTTGGCATGAACACTGATGGACTCGCTGCCGTTGATAGTGTGAAAAAACTTTATGGCAACGATTTAAAAGGTGCCAACGTTCTCGTGTTGGGACTAGGGGGAGCTGGTAAAGCTGTTGCTGCCTATATGAGTTCAGCTGTTGGAGAAAACGGTTCGGTGAAAATCGCAAATCGTAGCCAAGCAATTTTAGAATCAAATGACGAACCCATCTTGAAAGAAAAAAATGTAACGATCGTAAAAGAGTGGCCTGTCCCAACGGGGATGGAGCAATTTGATATTATAATTAATGCCACGAGTATTGGTTTTGAGGTTCCAAGACAAGATGAGAATGGCTGGTTTGACCCAAAATGTTTTACTCCTCTTGCTTCAAGTGCGCCGACTGTCAGAGTTTCTTCTCAAGATAAGGTTGAACAAGAGTATGTTGCTCTTGCCGCTTCAGAAGTAGCCGAAAATATTACCAAAAGTATTTTGTTCTTAAATGAGCAAAAATCAGCGGTTGTCTTTGATATCATTTATCAGCCATTAGAAACATTGTTTTTATCTTTGGCAAAGATGACCGGTCATAAAACAATCAATGGACTTCCCATGAATCTTGAACAAGCTGTCGTCGCTTTTCACACGACAGTTGGGAATAGATATTCAGGAAATTTTGATATAGATACAATTAGAAATATTATGAAAACAGCTTAACGAAGGATAAGTAATGAAAGATATAAATCAAGGTGATATTGAAAACAATTTTCCTCTAACCGCAAGAAAAGGCGAGAAAAAACCAATCATGGTAGGCGATCAGGTTCTTGGTGGAAAAGAGGTGATGATTATTGCTGGGCCATGTACCCTAGAATCAAAATCTCAGATTATGGAGATTGCAAAAGCTGCAAAAGATGGTGGAGCAAACTGTTTAAGAGGTGGTGTTTTTAAACCACTAACTTTTCCCTATGGTGAACCACTCGCTCAACCAGATCGGGATAGCAATGAACCAGGTAGAGACCGAAAAGAAGTTCTTCCACTGAATGAAATTCTTCAAACGGCAGAGAAAAGATTAGGTTATATGAAAGAAGCAGGTGAGAAGTATGGTCTTCCTGTTGTTTCTGAAATTTTATATGCTTCAACAGTTCCTATGCTTGAGAAATATGTAGATATGTTTCAGGTCGGTTACCGTCACATGTTTAATATGGATTTAATCGAAGCTGTTGCGGCAACGAATAAGCCAGTTCTTTTAAAGCGTCACTACGGTGAAAGTTTAAGAAGTTTATTAGGCGCGTGTGAGCACTATAAGGCGAGAGGAAATGACAATATTGCTCTTTGTGAAAGAGGAATTACTGTTCCCCACACTCACTTAACAAACTCGAGAAGTATTTTAGATATTCAAGCTATTCCAGCACTTAATCATTTTGCTCCAACAGTGCCTGTTGTGTGTGATCCAAGTCATGCCACTTTCAATCGTGACTTTGTACCTGCAATGACAAAAGCATCTGTAGCTGCTGGCGCTGATGCTGTAATTTTTGAAATTCACCCAACTCCTGAGACAGCTTGGACTGATCCTCTTAATGCTCTTGATTTCAAAACTTATGAAAAATTAATGGAAGAAATTAGAGCGATTCAAGATATCGTTAGGAGCTAATAATGAAAGTATTGGCCGTTATTTCAGCAAGAGCTGGGTCAAAAGGTGTACCGAGAAAAAATTTACTTCATATGGGAGATAAGGGACCTCTTATTTCTCATATGATCCAAAAAGCGGTGAACTGCAAATACATTGATAAAGTTGTCTGCTCAACAGACTCTGAAGAAATTGCTAATGTTGCTAAAGAGTTTGGTGCAGAAGTTCCTTTTATGCGTCCTGATGATTTAGCAGATGATCACACTCCTCTGATTACTGTTACTCAACATGCGATGAGAGCAATGGACGAGCTTGGTTATAAAGCAGATGTGGTGGCCCAACTGGCGCCAACATGCCCTTTTATAAAACAAGAAAGTATCGACCAATCGGTTTTGGCCGTCATTGAAGATCAATGTGAGTGTGCTGTAAGTTTAAAAAGAATTGAGCATGAGCATCCTTACCGAGCGAGAGTTCTCGACGAGAAAGGATATTTTGAAAATTTCATCCAAGATATTGATGTTGAATCATTTCATTCAAGACAAGATCTTCCAACTCTTTATTGCACCAGCGGTGGTATTTATGTTCGTAAAAGAAAACTGCTAGAAGACTATGATGGTTCTGACTTTGCTTTAGGAAAAAGTCGTAAAGGAATCGTTTTAGATGATCTTGAGTCGGTAAATATAGATAGAAGAATCGACTTTGATTTTGCAGAGTTTTTAATAAAAGCTGGTCAGCTCAATGATCAATATTTCGCTTAATTAATATCTTAAACTGATGTACTTAAATGGATATGTTTCAATTTTGAAATTTAAACTATTTTTGATTGCCCTATAAAAAACCTCCTGTTTTTGGACATTTAAAATGCTCCCGTCGTGGTCGCACCCACTTTGTGGGCAAGTTTTAAACATCTCTTGTTTTAAAATAGGAGATGACCAATACTTGCCCGAAGGGTCGGGGCATGGATGACCCGATATTGGTTATCGCAAAACAAGGACGTTTT
>JAUHVL010000079.1 GCA_030425045.1 bacterium | reverse complement strand
CCCTCCACTGACGAGACCGTGAAAACCACTGATGGCACCACAGGCAATGGTGATAAATAAAAAAGGAAACCAGGGTGGAGCACCTTCTGGATTTAAGTTAAGCGCGGGAGCGACAACCTTGGGTGAGACAACAATGAGACCGGTTATCATTAGGCCTAATCCAACCATCAGTTGGTGAGAGTTGATATAATCTCTTGGTTGTAATAACAGCCAGACAGGCAGAACACTTGCGATTAGTGAATAAAGTAATAATAGAACAATCCAAATCATTAACTCGTTTTCACCAAAATATGTAGCAAGGGAGATGGGATACTTGGTTCCCATTACGATCATCACTAAAAGCATGGCCTGAGCTAAAATGGAAGGTATGGTTAAACTCTTACCGCCTTTATTGATAAACCAACCCATAATAAGAGCGATAATTATTTCAAAGTTTACGGGTAATACGGCCGCGGGAAATTTAATAAATAAGTTAGCGATGACTAACACAAAAACGGCGATAACCATCCAAACTAAAAAAAAGATCACTGTTAAAAAAAGTGTTCGCACTCTTTTATTTAAAAGTTTTTCTGAAACGAGGGCGATTGATTGACCTTTGTTTTTCATCGATAAAACAAGTGCTCCGAAATCGTGACAAGCGCCAATAAAAATCACCCCAAAAATAATCCAAAGAACTGCGGGGACCCAACCCCAGATGGCGGCCACCGCTGGGCCAACGATTGGTGCGGCCCCTGCAATAGAGCTAAAGTGATGACCAAAGAGAATATTTTTTTTGGTAGGGACATAGTCGATCCCATCACGAAGGTTATTGGCGGGAGTATTCTCATCAATTTCTTTGTCGATTTGAAAAACCTGAATACTCAAATATTTTGCATAAATGCGGAAGGCCATAAAAAAAGCACATAATCCAATAATGGCGAGAATTGAGGCATTCATAGCTATATTCCTTCTTTAAACAGGTGGAAATGGCACAGTGGATGATATGCGCATATTCCTGTCTTATATTTTTTTACATGTAAATGAATATTGAACCTATAATTAAACAAAACTATTGGGAAGTAAAAATCCCTTAAAAGGAGAACAGGATGAAGAAATTATTAGTTGTGACAGTGCTATCGATTTTTGGGTTAAGTGCACTTGCTCAAGATGGTGAGAGGCGTGGTGAAAGAAGAGGAGAGAGAAGTGAAGAGCGCCGTGAGAGAAAAGGTGAAAGACGAGAAGAGAGACGTGAAGATCGTCGTGAGAGAAAAGGTGAAAAAAGAGAAGAGAGACGTGAGAACCGTCAAGAGAGAAGAGGCGAAAGAAGAGAAAATCGTCAGGAAAGAAAAGGTCAAAAAAGAGAAATGAAAAGAGAAAAGAGACAAGACAGACGTCAAGGTAAAAGGTCGATGAAAAAAGAAAAGAAGATGGAGAGAAAGCAAAATCGTCAGGCCAATAGACAAGAAAAAAGAGGTCGTCGTTAATAGCCATTAAATCATTTTAAATACTAAAGGCCACCTTTATGGTGGCCTTTTTTGTCTCTTTTCCCTATGCTATTTCTTACTAATGACTCACTGGGGAATAATATGAAAAAGTATCATGTTTATGGATTGGGAAATGCTCTTGTCGATATGGAAATTGAAGTCACAAATGACTTTCTTAAAGAAATGTCGATTGAAAAAGGTCTAATGACACTAGTGGAAAAAGACCGTCAAGACGTTCTTTTAAATGCCGTAGACGGTTCTCAACATAAAAGAACATGTGGTGGCTCGGCCGCAAACACGATTATCGCCGTCGCTCAGTACGGAGGGCGTTCTTTTTATTCATGTAAGGTTGCCAGTGATGAAACAGGAGATTTTTATTTTAAAAACTTACTAGAGCATGGAGTTGATACAAATCTTCATGGACAAAGAGAAGAGGGGGTTACGGGGAAATGTATGGTTTTTATTACCCCTGATGCCGATCGTACGATGAATACCTATCTTGGAATCACCTCGACTTTTAGTGAATCAGAAATAGAAGAAGATAATTTGATAGATAGTGAATGGCTTTATATTGAAGGATATTTGGTCACGGGGCCAAACTCTCTTTCGGCAGCTGTTAAAGCTAGAGAAATTGCTGAAAAAAATGGAGTTAAAACAGCGCTAACTCTAAGTGATCCCGGTGTTGTCTCTTATTTTAAAAATGGTTTTCATGAAATGATTGGAGATAAAGTTGATCTCTTGTTTTGTAATGAAGAAGAAGCCTATCAGTTTACAGAAACTGACAATATTGAAGCTGCTGCAAATGCGCTAAAAAATAAAGCACGGGCCTTTGCTATTACTCAAGGTCCTCGAGGTGCGTATCTTTTTGATGGCCAAAGGGAAATTGATATTATTGCCCCAACTGTTGAACCTGTTGATACCAATGGGGCAGGTGATCTCTTTGCTGGCTCGTTTTTATATGCCATTACTCATGGCCATAGTTTTGCTGAGGCGGGAAAACTTGCTTGTCATGCCTCTTCTGAATTAGTAACAAAGTTTGGAGCGAGGCTTTCTGGTGAAGCTCCAAAAAGTATTTATCAAAAAGTATTGGGTTAATGATGAAAAGAACAAAAATTAAAGACTTAATTATTGAAAACAAAACTGATAGCGAAGCAAAAGTTAGCGGTTGGATTAGAAGTATTAGAAAAAATAAGGCCTTTAGTTTTATTGTTCTTAATGATGGTAGCTCTGTTGATACTCTTCAAATTATTGTCGATGCCGATGTCGAAAATTACGAAGAAATTTCTTCTTTGTTAACGGGCTCATGTATTAGTGTCACCGGATTGGTTGTCGCTTCACAGGGGAAGGGCCAATCAATAGAAATGCAGGGAAAAAATGTAGAAATTCACGGTAAGGCAGGAGATTCTTATCCCCTTCAAAAAAAGGCGACGTCTCTAGAATTCTTAAGAGAAAATGCTCACCTTCGTCCGAGAACAAACCTTTTTGGTGCCGTGTTTAGAGTTAGACATCAAATGGCCATGAGTACTCATCGTTTTTTTGATGATCGAGGCTTTTATTACCTAAACAGCCCCATTATTACAGGTGTTGACGCTGAAGGTGCTGGAGAAATGTTCACTGTTACGGCCATGGATCCCTCTCAAGGAAAGATTGATTTCGAAAAAGATTATTTTGGAAAACAAGCATCCCTTTGTGTGACAGGGCAACTTGAAGGTGAGTGCTTTGCTATGGGGATGGGCTCTGTTTATACTTTTGGCCCAACTTTTAGAGCTGAAAATTCAAATACCCCAAGACACCTTGCTGAGTTTTGGATGATAGAACCCGAGGTTGCTTTTATGGACCTTGAAGGTAATGCTGATCTAGCAGAAGATTATATTAAAGCATTAATTAACGATACTTTTAAAACGGCCGATAAAGATTTAGAAGCAATTGCGAAATATCATCAATTTCAAGCGAAACAAAATAAAACCGAATATGTCGATCATAGAAAAGTGCTCGAGCAAGTGGCCAATAGTAAGTTTGAAAGAATTACTTACACAAAGGCCATCGAAATTCTTTCTGCTAGTGGAAAGTCTTTTCAATTTAAACCAGAGTGGGGCGTTGAACTTCAAACGGAACATGAAAGATTTCTAGCTGAAGAGTATTTCAAAGGACCGGTCATCGTAACTGATTATCCTAAAGACTGTAAGGCCTTTTATATGAAACAAAACGATGATGGTAAGACCGTTGGCGCGATGGATGTTTTGGTTCCAGGTGTTGGAGAAATCATTGGTGGTTCTCAAAGAGAAGATGATCTCGATAAAGTACAAAATAGAATGAAAGAGCTTGAAATGGATGAGGCCCCATTATGGTGGTATCTCGATCTTCGCCGTTATGGTTCTGCACCCCATGCTGGCTTTGGTTTAGGATTTGAGCGTGCTATTCGCTATGTCACCGATATGAATAATATCAGAGATGTGATTCCTTTTTTCAGAACACCAGGAGATTGTGACTTTTAGTCGTTTTAAAACCGCCCCACTATATTGGGTTTCTTTTTCTTTTGGTTATCAAAACATTATTAAAATAATGAATAAAGATTTCGACTAGATCTCGTAATCTTTCAAGCTTTTGAGTCACTGACCAGGTTTTTCTTACAAGTGTACTTATCCCATCTCTCATCATGGCACATGCGTGATTTACTTTAAAAAGAGGGTCATATCTAACTTTTTTAAGTTCACCTTGACCGACTACGCATGCTCTTTCACTTTTAAATGTTTGATGATTTGAGTGCGGTAAATATTTTTGAATAAATTCTGGA
>JAUHVL010000033.1 GCA_030425045.1 bacterium | reverse complement strand
CTCTTTCTGCTTCAGCATCTGCTGTGTTTTCTAATCGAGCAAACATTCTATTTTGAGTGTCTGTTGTATCTTGTTCAATTCTAGCAATTTCAGCGTTAATGGCCCCTACCCTATCTGCATTTCTGGGGTCATTGGCTTGCGCCTGAAGTTCTAAAATTCTTTGGTTATTAGCATTGATTCTTTCAGCATCAATTTGATCAGGAGATCGCTCGCGAATTCTATTTAATTCTTGTAGTCTTCTACTTTCAGCTTCAGCTCGTTGTCTTCCCGAAAGGGCCAGTTCTCTAATTCTTGCTCTCTCTGCTTCATCATCTGCCCTCGATTCTAATCTTGTAAACATATCAGCACGAATATTGTCATTGTCTTGTTGTAAACGACTTATCTCTGCTCTGATCTCATCTTCTCTCGGTGCATTTTCTACATCTAAAAGTGAGTCCTCTAATTCTCTAATTCTTTGACTATTGGCATTTAATCTAGCTGCATCTGAACTATCGGGATTATTTCTATTACCTGCTGTTTGCGTTGGCGTTGTTGTGTCACCTCCACCAAAAGCGCGATTTTCAAGATCACCAAACATTGTGTTTTGAATTCTTGTATTATCGGCCTCTAATCGAGCAATTTCATCTCTAATATCTCCTTCACGAGATCCATTTTCGACATCTAATAATGAGTCTCTTAATTCTTGAATACGTTGATTATTGGCATTGATCCTTGCCGCATTGGCCGCGTCTGGGTTATCGGCCGCACCAGTATTTCTTCTGGCCTCTGCATTGGCCATGAGTTCAGCTAATCTTCTTTCATCTTGTTGTCTTGCCACTTCAGAGAGGTTGCCACCAACAATTCTATCTTCTAAGGCCATGATATCCGCTTCTTGTCGGGCAATATCAGATAAACGATATTCTCTTCTTCTGGCATCAAGGGCGGGATCTCTAATGATCATCGCACCGTTAACTTCTCTCACCTCATAACGAGGATGAGAATAAAGAGGTTGATTATTTTGTGCTCTTTCGTAATTAATACTTTCAAGTACAGAACCGATACCAGTTGGGCTACCATTATTTCGACTTAAAAAATTATCAATTAATTGTCTTTCTGGAGGTGTTAATTGAAAATAATCAACTCCCATTTCGCGGTAATACTCTTGAAGAGACTGACCTGTATCAACCCTTGAAAAAGCCTGCCCTTGAATAAAAAGACATGTAATAAGAAAAGTAATCAAATAGTTTTTTGAACTACGATACATAAAATTTTCCTTAGAAAAGATAAATCTACACGTCTGATTATCGGCTAAGTTAAGAAAATACTTAAGTGAATTGCACGGAGAAGAGCAATTCTCATTACTTATGTGATTACTGTTTAAACTTTAGTGACCACAAAATTTGGCAAGTATACATGCCTTCAAAAGATGGCGTAAAAAAGCTGTCTTAAAGAGAGTCTTTAAATATTAAGAGTTTAAAGCGTGGTAAAAACTGATTAAATTTTTGATATTGATTTTTACTTACATTCGCTTGAGTAAAAGCACTCGTTGTTTTTTTGCATATTACAAGCAACATTGATTGCTGCTTCAATATTATCGAGAACATTAAGGTCTGTTTGATCTTTTACGATTCTAAATTTGATTTCTCCACCGTCGGCGGTTGTCGTCACCTGTGGAATGACATTACATTTTGATACTTCTTCACTTGCTTTGATCTCAACTAGAAAACAGAAAATTAAAATAAGTAATGCCCCAAACTGAAAACGTTTCATGATTTTCCCCCAAATCTGAATACTTAAATGCTAAAAGCCTGATCAAATTGCCATGAAAAATGGTGTCAATCTAGTCCTGTTGTAAAAATTACTGGTATTTTGTTGTAAGATTAAGTTGTGAGGGATTTGAAGGGTTTCTGTCCTATAATGCACTTAAGGATCTAGGAATGATCCGGTTAAGACCAAGGGAGGTATCATGAAAACACTAAAATTAATCACCACTACTCTACTTATAATAATGTCGGCAAAAGCTTTGGCCTACGACTATGAAAACTTCGGAAAACTACCAAGCGATATCTATCAAAAGCAAAACGCTGAAGAGATTGAAACGTTGATTTCACAATCAAGGCAATTGAGAAAGGACCTGGCCAATTATCGAAATATCGCCTCTTTTACGGCTGAAGATGAATACTGGGCCCATGAGTACGAAAAGCTGATGGCAGATCCAACTAATAAAGATTATCTCGATTTAGCGAGTAAGCTATAAAAGAATAACCACCCACCCTTTATTCTTTTTAAGAGAGCCGATCAATGATCGGCTTTTTCTATGAGATTTTTCTAATAAGAAAGTACCTTTAATAGGATGTTAATATAGATATTGAAGCTCAGGAATCTGCGAAGCAGTAGTGTTTTTTTAAATTATACTCAACATTCTACGTAATGGTTCAGCAGCACCCCAAAGTAATTGATCCCCAAGGGTAAAAATATTCAATAAATTCTCATTACCAATTTTTAACATTCTCACTCTTCCGACTGCTACATTTAATGTACCTGACGTATAGTGCGGATTAAGTTTCGCTTTTGTTTGTTCTGGAGAATTTTCTACTAACTCTACCCATTGATGGGCCTCACCGATAAGATTTTCAATTGTTGAAAGCTCTACCGATTTATTAAGTTTTAATGTCAAGGCCTGTGCGTGAGATCTCAAACTTCCTACCCTTACACAAGTTCCATCGATATCAATTTGATGACCTAAAATTTTACTGGCCTCTACAGATGCTTTCCACTCTTCTCTGGTTTGACCACCCTCAACCTCTGAATCAATCCAAGGAATGAGTCCGGCCATGAGCTTGGCACCAATCACATCTTCAGTCATAGAAAAATTATTATGATTAATAATCTCCATTGCCGACTTTTCGTTTATCTGCACACCAACTTCTTTAATTTGTTTAGCGTATTCTTCTACGGCCCTCGCTCCAGAGCCACTAATGGCCTGATAACTCATGGTTGATATCCAGTTCACAAGCCCTTCGTTAAAAAGTCCAGAAAGACCCATCAATAAAAGACTAACGGTACAGTTCGCTCCAACAAATGTTTTTACTCCATCATTAAGGGCCTTATCAATGACAGATCGATTGACAGGATCTAGTACAAGACAACTTGATTCATCCATTCGTAACGCCGAAGCGGCATCAATCCAATACCCATTCCAACCAGATTCTCTAAGAGCACCATAGACTTCTTTTGTATAATCTCCTCCCTGACAACTAATGATAATATCCATATCAGAGAGAGCTTTTTTATCGTAAGCATCTAATAACGTTTTATGATCCGCGAGTTCTGGAGCTGATTCACCAGCTTGAGAAGTCGAAAAGAAATGAGATTTAAACTTCTTAAAATCACCTTCTGCTTTCATACGATCAACCAAGACTTGGCCAACCATTCCTCTCCATCCTATTAACCCCAGTGATTTACTCATAAACTTAACCTCTTTTTTTAATTTTCTGCATCATAATCAATTTATTTATATTGGCAAGGTGCTTTCAAAAAGTTACTTTACAAAAATGAAGAATATAGAAAAATTGGCCATTATCGGTAGAGGAAAAACCGGTTCTAAAGTCATCGAACTTGCCACAGAGAAATCATTGCCACATGAAGTTTTTTCAACCTCCAACCCTGTTACTTTAGACAAACTTGCCCAATGTGATATTGGTATTTGCTTTCTAACAGGAGAAAATTTTTTGGAGATTGCAGATACCTTAATCGAGGCAAAACTCCCCATGGTTATTGGTGCAACGGGCTTTGATTGGCCTGAAGAAAAGCTCACAAAACTTAAGGAGAATAATCTCTCATGGATTCATGGTCACAATTTTGCTCTTGGCATGAATTTAGTTCATGCAATGATTTCGACCTTGTCTAAAACAAAAAACTTATTTGATCAGTTTGAATTTTCTATTCACGATATTCATCACACTAAAAAAATTGATTCTCCAAGTGGTACGGCCATTAAATGGCGAGACTGGCTTGGTCTAGACGCTGAGATCACAGCAGAAAGAACAGGAGATGTGGTAGGAGAGCATTACCTTACATTAAAAACTCCCTTTGAAACCATTGAGCTCAATCACAAAGCTTTGGATCGCAAGATCTTTGCTGCTGGCGCTATTTGGGGCGCCCAGTATTTAAAAAATAATTCACTCGAAGCTGGCCTTCACCACTTTGAAGATATCGCAAAAAAGGCAATTTTATGAAAGACATTAATTCGACTCCCCTTTGGACAGCACTTATTACTCCCTTTTTGGAAAACGGTGATGTGGACTACGAATCTCTAAAAAAACTTCTTAACTTACAACAAGAGGCAGGTAACGGAATTTTAATTCTAGGAAGCACGGGAGAATCATTAAACCTTTCAACTAAAACAAAAAAAGAAATCATCTCTTTTGTTCACGATCAAAACTTAAGTGCTCCCCTTATGGCCGGGGTTGGTGGTCACGAGTTAGAGGCAACCACAGAATGGGTTGAGTTTTTAAATACAAAAAATATTGATTGTTATTTAATGGTGACACCACTTTACTCAAAGCCTGAGTCAAAAGGACAAGTGGCGTGGTTTAAAACACTAATGGATACAGCAAAAAAACCAGTAATGCTTTATAACGTTCCCAGTAGAACTGGAAAAAAACTAGGTTTTGATGTGGTTAAAGAATTGTCGTCACATCAAAACTTCTGGGGCGTAAAAGAAGCATCGGGATCAACTGATGACTTTAAACAATATGTAAGTGCCGCCGGAAGTTCTCCAAGAGTTTATAGTGGTGACGATGCCCTGACACCTGACTTCGCTCCTCTTGGTTGCGTGGGTCTGGTCAGTGTTGCATCGAATGTCTGGCCAGAGGAAACTCATGCCTATACCAAAGCATGTTTAAATAATTCTCTCAGTAATGAAGAGATCAAAGGATGGGAAGATGCCTGTAACTCTCTTTTTGAAGTAAGTAACCCCATCCCTGCAAAAGTATTAATGAATGAACTTGGGCTGATCTCTACACCATTATTAAAACTACCCCTTACCCATGAAGATTTGGCCAGTTGTCAAAATCAACTTGAGGCCAATACTTGGGTAAAAAACTGGTTTAAAAATAAATAAAAAGGAAAATAAAAAATGAGCTGGCAAGAAACATTACAAAATTTAGAAAATGGAACCCTAAGAGCTGCTGAGAAAAAAGGCGGTGAATGGGTTGTTAATACTGAAGTTAAAAAAGGAATTCTCGAGGCCTTCAAGGCCGGTGAGTTAAAAACTTTTGATGGTGGATTTGTTGATAAACATAATTTACCAGCAAGAGAGTTTACACCTGAAGATAAAATCAGAATGGTTCCTGGTGGTAGCTCTGTTAGAACAGGAAGTTATGTCGCTCCTGGTGTTATCATTATGCCTCCGGCATATATTAATATCGGCGCCTATGTTGACGAAGGCTCAATGGTTGATAGTCACGCTCTCGTTGGTTCATGTGCGCAAATTGGTAAAAATGTTCACCTATCGGCCGGTGTACAAATAGGTGGAGTTTTAG
Source organism: bacterium (assembly GCA_030425045.1). Taxonomy (GTDB): domain Bacteria; phylum Bdellovibrionota; class Bacteriovoracia; order Bacteriovoracales; family Bacteriovoracaceae; genus JAUHVL01. Next base: position 27,300 of record JAUHVL010000033.1, on the reverse strand, counting down.
AGCCTATCGGACAAGCTCCCGTCATCATCGAAGATAATGCTTTTATCGGTGCTGGTTCAGTCATTGTCGAAGGAATCAAAGTTGGTGAACGTGCTGTTATCGCTCCTGGAGTCATTCTCTCTCAAGGTGTCCCGGTTTTTGATGCTGTAAACGAAAAAATGCTTGGTCGTGGCGAAGACATCCCCGCTGATGCTGTCGTCGTTCCAGGGTCTCGACCAATCAACGCTGAAAGACTTCCATGGGCCTCACAACAAGGTCTCGCTTTAAATTGCGCTATTATTATTAAATACCGTGATGAAAAATCAGAAGGCTCACTAGAGCTCGAGAGTTTTCTTAGATAAAAAAAGCTTGTACTTTATTCGACAGCGTTTAAAATAATGGTGTGACTAAAATTCATGAAGAATTTTTTAAAAATTTTACCTCGGAACATACCCGTCGTTCTTACGCTATTGATTTAAAAAAGTTCTTTCAATTTATCCATGAACAATTTCCAAACTCAAAAAAGATAGAAAGACATCAAATTGTCGATTATCGTAATTTTTTAGCTGAAGCGGGGGCACCAGATGGTGGCCCAAGTGCTCCCAAAACCATTGCCAGAAAACTCGCGGCGATCTCAAGCTATTTTGATTTTCTAGTTGAACTTGGTGAGTACGATAGTAATCCCGCAACTTCAATTAAACGCCCTCGAAGAGAAGTAAAAAAACCAACTCAGGCCCTTAACAAAGAACAAGTCGAAGAGCTTTTTGCTGCGATCGAAAGCAAAGAAAACGATAGCCGCTTTTTACATCGAGCGCTTTTAATAACATTTTTTACAACGGGGCTTAGGAAATCAGAAATACTCAATTTAAAATTTAAAAACTATCGTGTGATTAACGATTATCATGTTATCGAGTTCCAAGGAAAAGGTGGAAAAGTTGGACAAAAACTTCTGCATCCAAAGGCGATAGAATCTCTTGGTCAGTATTTTTTTTGGATGAAAGAAAAAGGTCGTGAACACCAACCGGAAGATTGGTTATTTCAACCTACGAAAAACCCTGCAAATCCAAAAAATTTAAACAAACCACTCAACCCAAAAACAATTAATGAAATTCTTGATCACTATGGAAAAAAAATAGGCCTTAATTTTAAAATCTCCCCTCACTCAGCAAGGGCCACTTTTATCAGCGAACTGCTTGATGCCGGTGTCGACATCTACAATGTCGCACGAGAAGTCAATCACTCAAGCGTCAAAACAACACAGCAATACGACAAGCGGCGAAAACAATTTACGGATAGCCCAATCAGTAAATTGCCTTACTAGCCTAAACCTTCAAAAGGTTCATTTGTTCTTGCTTTCGTTAAATTTAAAAGATGAGGAAAAAGAAAAACTAATAGAAGTGATAAGTTTTAATTGAAGTTTTCTCACACTTTTTTTGTTAGAACTTGTTAGAAGATTGATGAAAACATTTTTATTTTTGACACACCATAAACTAAATTCATCAGAAAAAAGACTATCGAACTTTCAAATTCCTTGTTACAATTTTCTTTAGAGACAACAATCTTTGGACTTTTTCTGCACCAACACACAAGGGCCGATAGTTTCGGTTAAAAATCAGAGAAAGTTACCAAAAAAATAACATTATTTTTTATACAACTTGGTTGTAGAGGGATTTTTTTAACCAATTTTATCAGGAGAAGCTTGGTGGATTCAATACTTGCACCTAATGATCAACGATTTGTCATTTTTCCCATTAAACATCACGAAGTTTGGGAAATGTACAAAAAACATATGGCCGTATTCTGGACAGCTGAAGAGATCGATTTAATGCCAGATCTCACTGACTGGGAAAAACTTAATAACGATGAAAAACATTTCATTAAACATGTGCTCGCATTTTTCGCGGCAAGTGATGGAATCGTTAATGAAAACCTTGCTCTTCGTTTTTATAACGAAGTTCAAATTCCTGAGGCCAGATGTTTTTATGGTTTTCAAATCGCGATGGAAAATATCCACAGTGAAACCTATAGTTTACTCATTGATACTTATGTCAAAGACGCAAAAGAAAAAGACCGTCTCTTTAATGCCGTCTCTACTCTAGCCCCTGTTACCAAAAAAGCTAATTGGGCCATGAAATGGATCAATAGTGACCGTTCATTTGCTGAACGACTGGTTGCTTTTGCCGCGGTAGAAGGGATTTTCTTTTCTGGTTCTTTTTGTGCCATTTTCTGGTTAAAGAAAAGAGGACTCATGCCAGGTCTTTGTACCTCAAACGAGTTTATTAGCCGTGACGAAGGTCTTCATTGTGAATTCGCTTGTCTTATTCATTCAATGTTACAAAAAGATGAAAAAGCGTCACTTGAAACAATCACCAGCATCATCACTGAGGCCGTAGAAATAGAAAAAGAATTCATTTCAGAAGCTCTACCCGTTTCACTTATCGGGATGAATGCAGACATGATGAAAGAATATATCGAATTTGTTGCTGACCACTGGCTATCTTATCTAGGTTGTCCAAAAGTCTATAATACAAATAATCCTTTTGACTGGATGGAGCTGATTTCTCTTGAAGGAAAAACTAACTTTTTTGAAAAAAGAGTATCTGAATATCAAAGACCAGGAATCATGACTGAAAAGTCTGATCAAACATTTACTTTAGACGCGGAGTTTTAAGTATGTACGTACACACACGAAGTGGCGAAAAAGAGCCCATAAAATTTGATAAGATTACTGAAAGAATTTCAACACTGGCCAAAGGCCTAAACAGTGAATTTGTCGACTCTTCAATTATTGCCCAAAAGGTAATTAATGGAATCTATGATGGAATTACCACAAGAGAGCTCGACCAACTGGCCGCTGAGACTGCTGCTTACTTAGCGACTCAACATCCAGACTATAACAAACTGGCAGGAAAAATTGCTGTTTCCAATCTTCATAAGGAAACCAAAGGTTGTTTTTCTGAAGTCATTAAAACTCTTTATCATTACGTCAATCCAGCTACGGGTGAAAAATCACCTCTTGTTTCTGACGAGCTATATGAAACAGTCATGGCCAATGCCGAAAGACTAGACAAGGCGATTGTCGACAAAAGAGATTTTTCATACGATTACTTTGGTCTAAAAACTCTCGAGAGATCTTACCTTTTAAAAGTTGATGGCAAGATTGTTGAGCGTCCAGGCCAAATGCTCATGAGAGTTTCAGTCGGTATCCACACCAACAATATTGATGCGGCCATTGAAACTTATAACCTCATGTCGCAAAAGTTTTTCACTCATGCATCACCAACTCTTTTTAATAGTGGAACCAATAAGCCTCAGCTTTCAAGCTGTTTCCTTCTCACAATGCAAGATGATAGTGTTGATGGAATTTACGATACGTTAAAACAAACAGCTCTCATCTCTCAAACTGCTGGAGGTATTGGGCTTTCTATTCACAATATTAGAGCGAAAGGCTCTTTTATCAAAGGAACAAACGGAACATCTAACGGAATTGTTCCCATGTTAAAAGTATTTAATGATACGGCCAGATATATTGACCAAGGTGGTGGCAAAAGAAAGGGCTCTTTTGCTATTTACCTAGAACCTTGGCATGCCGATATCCATGAATTTTTAGAACTAAAGAAAAATACCGGTAAAGATGAGGCCCGTGCTAGAGATCTTTTTTATGCTCTTTGGATTCCAGACTTATTTATGAAACGAGTTGAAGCCGACGGTATGTGGTCACTCTTTTGCCCACACGAATGCCCCGGACTCGCCGACACTTATGGTGCTGAATTCGAAAAGCTTTACACAAAATACGAGGAAGCTGGAAAAGCAAAAAAGACTATCCGTGCTCAAGACTTATGGTTTGAAGTTTTAGAATCACAAATTGAAACGGGCTCTCCTTATATGCTCTACAAAGATGCAGCAAACGAGAAGTCAAATCAAAAGAACCTAGGAACGATTAAATCATCAAATCTTTGTACCGAGATTATGGAATATACAGCACCTGATGAAGTTGCTGTTTGTAACCTTGCTTCCGTTGCCTTAAATAAATTCGTTAACACTGAAACTAAAGAGTACGAGCATCAAAAGCTTTACGATACCGTTTATCGTATGACCATGAACCTCAATCGAATTATCGATATCAACTACTACCCTGTACCGGAAGCCAAGAAATCAAATATGCGACATCGGCCTATTGGTCTCGGTGTACAAGGTCTTGCTGATACATTCTTTTTAATGAGGTACCCTTTTGAATCAGAGCAAGCACTTAAATTAAACAAAGATATTTTTGAAACAATTTATTTTGCGGCGATGACAGCTTCTAAAGATGCGGCCATTGCTGAAGGACCTTATGAAACTTATGAAGGTTCTCCAGTTTCTCAAGGTCAATTTCAATTTGACCTCTGGGGAGTTACTCCTGATAGTGGACGTTGGGACTGGGCCGCCTTGAAAAAAGAAGTCGCAGAAGTTGGAATTAGAAATTCTCTGCTTGTTGCCCCAATGCCAACGGCTTCGACCTCACAAATTCTAGGAAATAATGAGTGTTTCGAGCCTATTACTTCAAATATTTATGTAAGAAGAGTGCTTTCAGGTGAATTTGCCGTCGTGAATAGATATCTTGTTCAAGACCTAATCGATGCTGGACTGTGGAATGATCAATTGAGAAACGAAATCATTGCACAAAATGGTTCTGTTCAAAACATAGACCGCATTCCAGAAGAGCTGAAAGAACTCTACAAAACAGTTTGGGAAATAAAGCAACGTTCTGTGATCGATATGGCCGTCGCAAGAGCTCCTTATATTGATCAAGGTCAGTCAATGAACGTTCATATGGAGTCTCCAAACTTTGGAAAGCTCTCTTCCATGCATTTCTATGCTTGGAAAAATGGTCTTAAAACAGGAATGTACTACTTAAGAAGTAGGGCCGCAGTTAATGCCGTTCAGTTTACTGTTAAAAACGACTCTCCTGAAACCAATAAAAGAAGTGAAACTCTAGATCAAACAGCACAATTTTCTTCAGCCGAAGAACAAGAACGAGCAGCAATGGTTTGCTCAATCGAAAATCCAGATGATTGTGTCATGTGTGGCTCTTAAGAAAATTTAAAAAACTCTCAAAAGAAAAGCCTCTATATTAGAGGCTTTTTTTATACAAACTGATTTGCTTAAATGGATATGTTTTATTTTTGAAATTTAATCTATTCTTGAAAGTCCTATAAAAACTTCCCTGTTTTTAGACATTTAAAATGCTCCCGTCGTGGTCGCACCCACTACGTGGGCAAGTTTTAAACATCCCCTTTTTAAAAATAAGAGATGACCAATATTTGCCAGAAGGGTCGGGGCAGCATGACCCGATATTGGTTATCGCAAAACATGGAAGTTATAATTTATTTTTTGTTAATATTTGGAACTTAATAAATATTACTAGTTTACGTCGAAAACTTATCTCCAATTAAGGGGATCAGTTTATTTTTTATATGTTCATAAATCTTGGTATTAAAACCTGAAATGTATCAACAGTGCTTTTTTCAACTTTTAATTTCCACTTTTGATCACTTGGATTAAACATCTCAACAAAGTCTTTTTTAATAAGACTTGTATTTTTATCTCCAAGGGAGCCATAGTGAAAAAATTGATTTTCTCTTTTTATTCGATACAGGCTTTCCATACTTCCTAGTATTGTCTGTGAATCCAATGTTCCATACTCAAACGTCATGGGCACCACAAGTTTATCTGGGTACTTCAGCATGAAAAAGCTCGTAATATCTCCATGGACACGATAAAAGTCTTTATCACTTCCTCTATCAATGTTAAATCCACGAAACAACTCATTAAGCTTTTCTAAAGTGTCACTTTTATAGTTACTCATGCCATAAAAATGAAGTTTACCTCTTTTTCCATACCCCGTATGAAGATCAATATGAAAGATCGTTTGATACTTTGAAACAATTGGTGATGTTATTTGATCAAAAATGAGCGTGCTTTTCTCTTTTTTATTACCTCCATAAAAAATTCCTTTTTTATGACTATACTGACCGCCAACAATTGACTCCCTTAACTTATCCATTCCATAGCGTAAAACATTAAAAGCCGCTCTCATCCAAAAGGTCATTTTTGATAATAAGGAATGCCTCACGGGTTCTTTGGGGTTTAAAAAATTATCAAAGTTAGCATAATCGAGATTTGGATTTTTAAATTTATTAAAATCTAAAATAAAGTTTCGATTGAGATCCACATTATTTTCATTCACTCTCCTTAAGTTAGAATAACCATAAGGATTTAGTGAATGAATTAAAACAATGCCAACATCATCACTTACCATATCTTCTATCTTTTCATAGAGTAACCAGTTAATAATAGAGCTTCCAACAAAAGACTCTATTCCATGTACACCTGCGCTTATAACCCATAGCTTCTGATGAGTTTTTCTTGCTGGGATATAGAGGTAGTCAATAAAAAGATCATTTTTATCATTTAATGCAATCGAATCAATAATGGCATCTTCATAAAACTTTACTTGAGAGTCTGCTCTTTTTAAGAATTGCTGGCGAGATTCGGCATAGGATAAACCCCACTCAAATGAAAAAGCGTTGAAACATAATAAAAAAATACAAATGCTATAGAGAGTATTTTTTAAAGAAACGAGACATAACGAGTCCCATAAGGATCGTAAGAAAGAATCCATTTTTTCCACCTGGGCCTGGGCCACCACCATCATTATTTAAATCGATTGTACCACAACTACCTCCACCAGCTTCATCTCCGGTGCGGTTTAAAAAACTGGTATAAGGCTGATAAGTGTTTGGAGCCGCATCTTTTTCTATCGATTTAAAAGAAGGATCTGGTGTTGTTTCACCCGCAATTCTAAGGGCTTCAGGAACATTAATTAAACCACTACCCGTTCCTTTACCAACGATGGGGTCTGACGAATCTTTTAAAATCTGTTCAACCTGATCAGGATAAAGCCCTGGGTTTAAACTTAAGATAAGGGCAGCGACACCACTTACATGGGGAGCGGCCATAGATGTACCACTTTTCTCTTCTACAGTATTAACATTTGGAGTTGTTCTTCCATTATTTGAAAAACTGATCACACCTTTACCATATCTTCCTGACCCACCTGGTGCCATCACATCAATCTGTTCACCATAATTACTGTAATGAGATCGTGATGCCCATTGATCTGATGCTCCCGTATTAATAATCCCAAAACAGCTTGCAGGATTGAATGGCCTCTGATCGAGATTATAATCACTATTGCCACTACTCACGACAACTACTGCACCTTTTGATTTCGCAAAATTTATTGCTTGTTGAATGGTATAACTACATTCCCCTGCGGCCCCTAAACTCATATTAATAACATTTGCAGGGTTTGGGTTTATGGGCAGTCCATCGACTTTTCCACCGACGGCCCAACGAATACCATCAGCAATATCAGCTAACTCTCCCCCACATTTACCAAGTACCCGAACAGGCAAAATGGAAACTTTTGGGGCGACACCAATAATACCTTTCGCATTATTTCCTTTAGCGCCAATAATGCCTGCGACATGAGATCCATGCCAACTTGAGTTCACATATCTTCTACCACAAGTAGGAAACTCATTTGGTGTATGCCAATCACCGGGATCACTTGGATCGAGGTCTCGTCCATCGCCATCGTTTGCAATACTTGTTCTTGTGATAAGGTCAGCACCATCAAGTACATGATAAAAATCGTCTATAGTAGGAAGAATTCCAGTATCGAGAACTGCCACAACGATATCTTCACCTTGAGATTGATCCCAAGCCTCTGGCATCCTAATACCGTTATACTCGTCTTTTAAGGCCCATTGTTCATAATAATAAGTGTCTTCATTATCTGCATCTAATTCACCCGGTTCCCAAGTGATATGCATCATCACATTTTCTTCTACGAATAAGACTCGATTATCTTGATCCATATCGGCCAAGAACTCGTCAACTTCGTGCTCATTGACATCTACAATTAATTTTTCAGTTTCACTTGAGTTTAAAGAGAGATGCTTTCCTGAAGTATTTTGTTCATTATAATAAACGATATATGACTTTTGAGCGTTCACAGAAACAGAAATGAGTAAGTAGAGAAGCAACAACCGTTTTGCCATAAATCTTCCTTGTATGATTCAAGGATTTATCGGCAAATTTTTCCTACAACATGAATAAATGAACAACTAGAGACTTTTTAACTCGGGAATTGATGTAATTCTCGTCACATCTTCACCCTTACAGCCAAGATCAGAACAGCGATAAGATACTTTACACCATTCATCTGATCGACGAATAAAGTCAGTCTCTCCTCTTACAAGAATCCCTTCAACCTCTCCAGACTTTGAATTAAAAACTGGTGCTCCAGAATTTCCTTCAAACGAATCTAGGTTTGTAGAGAAGTAATATGAGTTGTGATTAGTTCTTACCTTAGCATTAGCAGAGATTTTAGCAGGTAAACCAGAGGGGTAACCGATTACAAAAAGCTCTTGGTCATCAGCAATCTTTCCAGAGTTTCTAAACTTCAAAGGTTTTCTATCGTACACAGGTCGATCAAGCTCAATGATGGCGTAATCGAGGTTGGTGACCTTATCAAGCTTTTGGGCCACGACTCTTTTACAGCTATAAACGTTTTCTTTTTTTACTTTGAAATCAGTTTGGCCGTAATGATCAGCTTTGTAGTCAAAGGCCCATTGATAACGACCACAGTCTGGGTAAACGCCTTTCCAGCTTTGTTGCATACAATGACCGGCCGTAACGAGAAGATTGGGAGCGACTAAAAAGCCAGAGCAATCGGCAGTTGCCGGTTGCTCGGCGTAGGGCTCAGAAGGACAAAGGTTATGTTTGATTTCCAAACTTGGGCCCTTGACCATGAACTCGTCACCGAGGTCATCAAGTAAAGTATTACGAATCTTCGCAGCAGTTGCTTTGGCCAAAACTTTTAAATTTTCATTTTGGATTTCGTAAAGCTCAAGTCTGTCATCCGATCCGTAGATAACTTTTTCTATTCCCTTCGTGGGAGCGCAGAGAATGATAAAAATAAGAAGCAATCCTAATTTGCTATGCATCAACTATCCCTTGTCTGTCATCTGTTTGTTGTGCCTTAAAATTAAACTAGGCATGAGAAATGATGACAACTAAAAATTCCTGACAGCTTTACTCTTGTTTATAATTTACTAAGCGGCCCACAGAATCTTAAAAAATATTGCAGCTCGCTATTGATAATAGCTAAAAACCCAACTTCTTCCGTCAGGGTCAATAGCTTTAAAATAGATATGATCATCGTCTTTGATCATTTTTGGAGGTTCATGACTTTTATGTTCTTCACTACGGTATTGATAAAATTGTAATTTATGCAGTAGATCATCCAAGACTTCGCGAGAACTCACGGAAAAATTGACTTCCATATCTCTGGACTCTTCTAAGGCCAAAAGATGCTCGGCCTTTGCTTTTAAAATGAAAAAGGACCATCCCTTACTATCAATTACAATCCCCTTACCCTTAGGTGAATCTAATTGATAGTCTTCGAAGTCTAAAAGCGCCGTTAGAAACTTTGCCGTCACTTGCGGATCTCTAGCATAAAGAATGATTTGTTTTAAACTAACTTCCATTAATCAATCTCTTTTTCATTAAGTACTTCATAATCTGCTTCGACAATATTGTCATTTTGCTGTTGATACCTTGCTTGTGAGTTTCTTTGCTGCTTATTTTTTAACTCAACCTGATCGTTATTAAAGACCATCCAGACTTTTCTGATAACGAGATACCCGAGGTAAATTAAAGCTGCTCTTATAATTAATGAAACTACCACCATCTAACCTTTTCATTGAGTTGTTTATGGCCTTGAAACTTGCTTTTTGCTAATATCATAGCGCTTGTATTCTATCTTTATCACATAAGAGAGGCCAGAAATATGGAAACCCGAGAAATCCCCTTAGTTCATTGGGCAGACGGAACAGCAGATCGCATTATTCGCCAAAAAGGTGATAAAGATTCTTACGTCCTCGCAAGTGGTATTACCCCTTCTGGAACAGTGCATTTTGGTAATTTTAGAGAAGTTATCACAACGGAATTTGTTGCTCGCGCTCTTAGGGCCAGAGGGAAAAACGTAAGGTTTATTTTCAGCTGGGATGACTACGATACCTTTAGAAAAATTCCTAAGAATATGCCCAAGCAAGAATTGCTTGAAAAGTATATGTTTAAACCAATAGTCGATACTCCAGATCCTTGGGACAAAGAGGAGTCATATGCCGCTCACCATGAAAAAAGTTTTGAGTCACAACTTGGCAAAGTAGGAATCGATGTAGAGTTTTTATATCAAGCAAAAAAATATCGCGCTAAAACTTATAATGAGAAAATTAAAGAAGCGATTGATAAAGCTGATGAAATAAGAAAAATACTCAATGAATTTAGAAGTCAGCCATTGCCAGAAGATTATTTACCGGTATCGATTTATTGTGAAGGCTGTCAGACTGACAACCAAATAGAAGATAAAAAATATAGTGATGGTCACATTACCTACCAATGTAAAAACTGTGGTCACCAAGGAAAAGAGGAAGTGCTTTCGAGTGAAAGACTAAAGCTTCCTTGGAGAATCGATTGGCCCATGAGATGGGAGTTTGAAAAAGTTGATTTTGAACCAGGGGGAAAAGACCATTCCTCACAAGGTGGATCCCATACTACAGCAAAAGAAATTGTTAAGCTTTTTGGAGGAGATGCTCCTGTTTATTTACAATACGACTTTGTATCAATAAAAGGCGCTGGTGGAAAAATGAGTTCTTCCAGTGGAAACGTGATTACGGTAAATGACGTCTTAAATATTTATGAACCAGAGATGGTGAGATGGATTTTTGCTAGTTACAAACCCAATGTCGACTTTGCTGTCAGTTTTGATTTAGATGTGATTAAAACCTATGAAGATTTTGACAGACAAGAAAGGCTCGCGTTTGGGATAGATTCAGGCAATGAAAAAAAGGTCAATATGGCCAAAAGAGTTTATGAGTTATCACAACTTGAGTCTATGCCCTCAGAAATACCTTTTCAGCCGAGCTTTAGACATTTGACAAATATTCTCCAAATTCACGATGGCAATATTGATATGGCCAAAGAAGTCTATAGCTCTGAGATTAAAAACGAAAGAGATGAGAGAAGATTTAACCAAAGAGCGACCTGTGCTCTTTATTGGTTAGAAAACTTTGCTCCAGATGACTTCAAATTTAGCATTAATAAAGAAACCCCTGTTGTCTCTGTCAATGATAAACAAAGAGCATTTATCACCGATATCACAAAAGGTCTGAGTGAAAAATGGGATGAGTTTCAGGCGGACAAAGAACTTCACGAATATCTTTATGAGCATATCCATAAACACGAATTAAGTGCAGGTGAAATATTCCCTACTCTCTATCAAATATTAATCAGCAGAGAAAAAGGGCCTAAGCTTGCTAGTTTTTTAAGAACCATTGGCAAAGAAAAGGTACTCAACCTCTTTTCTAAAGTTAATTAAGGAAGACCTATGACAATTAATCTTGAGCATGCAGATGATCACCAATATAAAAAAAGAAGAGATGAACTCTTAAATAATCTAGAGGATACACTTGTTATCATCCCTGCGGCAGGACTTAAAACCAGGTCATACGATACTTCTTATAAATTTAGACAAGATAGTAATTACAAATACTATACTGGAATTAATGAACAAGATGGTTACCTTGTTCTCTCCTATGATGTTTCAGGAAATAGAAAGTCGATGATTTTCGTTTTGGATAAAAACCCTGAAATGGAACAATGGGACGGAATTCGCCTTGGATACGAAAAAGCAAAAGATTATTCTGAAGTTGATGAAGGCCACCCTCTTTCTGAGTTTGAAAATGTTTTAAAAAATACACTCGTAGGGCATAAAAAGATTGCCTTTGATTTGGCCAATAAAGAGCTAATGGACCTAGTGACCTCTATGCTTAGACCTCATTGGTTTAAAAGAAGAGGACAGATTATTCCCAACGAGTTTCTCCATTTACCCGTCTACACCGGAAAGCAAAGATTAGTTAAATCTCAAGTGGAAATTTTAACCATGAAAAGAGCGGCGAAGCTGACTGAAAGGGCCCATCTCGCGGCCATGGCCAAAACCTCTCCTGGGGTTAATGAAAGCGAAGTTTACAATATAATTAATTTTATCTTTAACCAAGAAAACGCATCCGGACAAGCTTACGAAAGTATTGTAGCAGGTGGAGTGAATGCTAATATCCTTCACTATATCGAAAACAATCAACAGCTCAATGATGGTGATCTTTTATTAATCGATGCCGGTTGTGAGTTCAATGGTTATGCCAGTGATGTCACAAGAACCTTTCCCGTTAATGGAAAGTTTAGTGAACCTCAAAAGCAAGTTTACCAAGCTGTGCTTGATGCACAAAAAAATGCTATCGCTCAGGCGAGTCCTGGTAATACCCTTAAAGATGTTCATATGGCAGCTTGTCGAGTTCTTGCAGACTTTCTCATAAAGAATAATATTTTATCTGGATCTGTTGATGACGTTATCGAAAATGGATCATTAAAAAAATATTATCCTCATGGAACTGGTCATTGGATTGGCCTAGACGTCCATGATACCTGCCCATACGACATTGATGGAGAAGAAATAGTATTCTCTCCCGGTATGGTATTTACGGTTGAGCCAGGATTGTATTTTCCTGAAAACGACAGCACCCCTAATCCTTTCCAGGGTATCGGTGTGCGTATCGAAGATGATATACTGATAACTGAAAAGGGACATGAAAACTTAACCGTTAGCATTCCTAAAGAAATCAAAGAAGTTGAGCAAGTATGTCAAAACGATTTTTCAGCATTATTGTTTCCCTCCTCATAATTTCAAGTCATGCACAGTATTTTTCAATCGATCACCCAGATTGCAGTATACGTGTCAAAACTTTTAATAGTGAAAACAAGTTTTTAAAAAAGATTTTCTTCAATAAGTTAAAAGAGAGAAATTATTCACCTGTTAATTTAATTGATAATAAAAGACTCACTGTGGGAGATATGTATCTCGATCTCTCTATCTCAAGACCAAAAGAAGTTAACAGAAAACAAAAAATTGATGGTAAGATGGTCAATAAACTCATCAAACCACTATACTCACCCTGCATCGTTAAGCTAGAACTGAAACAGGCCAAAGGTAATACCATTAGAAAATCAGATAAAACACTTTTTCAAAAAGAAGTAGAAAGAGGATTTCCAAGAGTCACCTTCAAGGGAAATGAAAGATGCACAAGAGCACTCAAAGATGCATTTGTTCATATTCCAAAGTGTAATAAAACAAGAAATTAATTGGTTCGTGAACCGAGGAAATTTAAGACCGCAAGAAGTGAGTTTTTAGATTTTTTAGAAGGGCAATCAATATGCTCTTCCATTTCATCCAATAAATCCCTACATTTACCTAGGTACGAAAGGGCCCTCGACCGTACCGTTTCTTTTGAAATACTCATGGTTGATAGATCGACTAGGTCAATTAAGTTTTCACCATTTTTAAATTTTTCAAGTTCACGAGGATGAGTACTTAACCATTCATAAGTCACAGAGTTGACGAGATTATTTTTTAGATCAATAAATTGTTCTTTCTCACTACTTTTTTCAAAGTCGATCACATCGTCAATCAATTGAAAAGCGAGTCCTAAAGAAACTCCAAACTCACGAGATGTTTCAACAAAGCCCTGACCTTTACCAGCATAGATGGCAGGAGCAAGACAACACCAACTCATAACACTCGCCGTTTTACATAAGGCAATATCATTGATGACCTGTTGAGAGTACTCTCTTTGTTCACTGGCCTTAACCTGCAACCACTCACCTTTAGCAAGAGATTGAATAACAAGGCTCATTTCTTTAATAAGATCAGTATTTTCTAGTTTTGATAACTCAACAATTACATGCGCAAGTAAATAGTCTCCGGCCAAAATTGCTTTTTTATTTGAGCTTGCGATATTTATAGAGTCTTGACCTCTTCTCATTGTCGCTTGATCGATTACATCATCATGGGCCAGTGAAGCTGCGTGCACCATCTCAATGGTTTTAGCGAGAACAGAAACCTTGTCGGTTTGAACTTGAAAGAAATCTGCCATAAGAAACGTTAAAAGAGGTCTTAATCTTTTTCCTCCCATCAAAACAGTTGCTTCTAGGAGTTTATCTATTTCTTTGTGTCCATAAACGGGATCAACATTAAATTTTAGTGAGTTTACTCGCTTAAGTAACACCGGAGAGAAGTCTGTAAAAATACTTGATAGGCCCATATATTCGTGTCTTGTACCATTTACTGCTAATAACGTAAATCATTGAAGTTAGATTAACAAACTTCAAAAATCTTTCTAAGACGTTGTTAAAACTTGGTCAAGAGAGCATTTTTTTGATACATGTCATTTTAGAGAGAGGTAAAAAATGGACCAAACACTGCAAAGCAGCAAAAAACAATCTTATCAGATTTTTGATCAAATTGCCGGAACTTATGACTCCTTAAATAGACTCCTAAGTTTTGGTATCGACATCTACTGGAGAAACCAACTTTTAAAACTCGTACCGAGAAGAGAAAACCTCAAAGCATTAGACCTTGCAACAGGTACAGCTGATCTTGCACTGACTCTATCAAAAGCTAAAAATATTGATTCTATTACAGGCCTTGATATGAGCGAAGAAATGCTAAAAATAGGGCGTAAGAAAGTTGATAATAAAAAGCTCTCAAAGAAAATTCAACTGATCAGTGGTGATGGCCAGTCTATCCCTGGTCCAGATAAGTCCTATGACTTAGTCACTATATCATTTGGAATCAGAAACTTTTTTGATGTCGATTCATCATTAAAAGAATGCTTAAGGGTCCTTGATAACAATGGTCGTTTGATTATTCTAGAGTTCTCACTTCCTAAAAACTTTCTCATAAAAGCGATATATTTATTTTACTTTAGATACCTTCTTCCTTTTGTAGGGAATATTTTAAGTAAACATAAAAATGCGTATTCCTATTTAAACCAAACAGTAGAAGAGTTTCCTTATGGAAATGAATTTGAAGATATGTTCAAAAAAGCAGGTTTTAAAAACACAGGACATAAAACACTAACTTTTGGAATTGCGACTCTTTACTGGGGAGACCGTGAAGATAACTGATATTCTTCCCGACTTTAATGATCTTGTTAAATTTTGGAATTTAAATAATAACAATCCAAAGTTAAATATCATTACTTACCAGTACACTGTACCATATAGAATAGAAGATATCTTTAACAGTATTGATCATCACTCGAAGTCTTTTTGGGTATCTAAAAATAATAATAAAAAAATTCTATCATATGGTCGCGTGATTCAAGTAAATGATCTCGATGAAATTGATACGTTTCTAGAGAATCCCAATAAAAGTCTAACCTTTATTGGGAATACTAGTTTTGAAAAGGATTCAGAACATTACTTCTCTTGTGATTTTGTTCTTCCTCAACTTTTATTTATAAGTGAAAACAATCAAACACGAGCGATGTTTAATCTTAATTTAGAACATACTTCTCAATATAATGAAATACAGCAAAACTTTCACAAACTAACGAATTCATTCAAAGAAGAAGATTTTAATAAGACGTTTAAAAACCGTCTTGAAAAAGTAAACTCAATAATAACAAAAAGCTCGTGGGAAGACATGGTCCACCACTCCCTACAAAAGATACTAGACAATAAATTTGAAAAAATAGTTTTATCACGAGATTTAGAAGCTTTCTACGAAGATAGATTGATACCAGAAGTCTACTTTAACGAACTGACAAATATTTATAAGTCTACAAATAGTTATATGTTTTTTAAAAAAGAGGGTGAATACACCTTTTTTTCTTTTTCGCCAGAAAAGCTTTTTTCACTAAATAATGAAAACCTAATGGTAGATATCATTGCAGGTACAGCAAAAAGAAATATTCTAGCAAAAGAAGACAAAAAAGCCGGTGAGGAACTATTGCGTTCGTGGAAAGACCTCCACGAGCATAGACTTGTTAAGATTGATGTTTTAAATCAACTTGAAAAAATTTCTCAACACATTCAAATATTAAAATCTGAAGAGTTACTAAAACTTCCTGGGATTCAACATATTTACGGTCTTATTTCGGCCAAAAAGAATAGTGAAACAACAATAAAAGATATAGTCGATCATCTACATCCCACTCCAGCAGTTGGAGGACACCCCCGAGGACTCTATCAAGAGACCCTAGCAAAACTTGAAAAAAGACATCGAGGGCCTTACGCAGCACCTTTTGGGATTATTTCAAATGAATTTACTGAACTCGGTGTAGGGATAAGGTCTGGAGTCATCAATAAGAACAAGGTACACTTAACAAGCGGATGTGGCATTGTCGCTGGCTCTCAAGCTCTAAAAGAATGGGACGAAACAAACCTTAAGGCAGAAAACCTAATTATTAAAAACAAAACGTACCAGAATGTTGAATCAACCATCTAATCACACAAGAGTTTTCGCTAAAACATTAATAGATTTTTTAATAAATAATGATGTTATACATTTTTTTATATCGCCCGGAATGAGAAACTCCCCTCTCATTTGGGCCGCTCATTATCACCCTGATGCCCTTATTTACGATGGAATTGATGAAAGGGCGCATGCTTATCGTGCCCTAGGCTTTACCAAGGCAACAGGAAAAACAGCATGCTTGATATGTACTTCAGGCACCGCCCTTGCAAATTATTTTCCCACAATAATAGAGGCTTATAAAACCGGTTATAATCTTCTTATCATCTCAGCAGATAGACCTCCCAAATTAATAAAGGGAAACGCCAACCAAACTATTATTCAACAAAATATTTATGGAGTTTACTCAAATTATAATTTAGATCATTATTGTGATAATACTCAAGAGTCTTTTGACCGACTTCGAGATCACTTACCTCACGTAATTAAGTCATTATCATTACCAGGTGCCACTCATATCAATCTTGGTTTTGATGAGCCACTTGATCATACTGAAAATAGCATAAATTTTTTATATGAAATCGATCATTTAAAAATAAGGTTAAATGAAACAAAACCCGCGCCATTATTACAAAATAAGCTTACTAAAAAACCTTTATTTGTTGTTGGCGATCATAACGAAAACGTTAAAGATTTAAACGAGCTTGTAAAAATATTCCCTACTTCTTTTTATCTAGATGTCACATCAGGTATCAAATTTAATCACAATACCAAATCTATTCCATCATTTGATCATCCAGAAGTTTACCAATACTTTTCAGATCATCCTCCGACAGAGATTATTCACTTAGGAGGAAGAGTTGTTTCAAAACAATACTATAAATACTTGAAAGAAAATGAAGATATTAAGTTAACAATTGTTCATAATTCACACCTTGAGCAAGACCCCGCACAAAGGGCCGACATCCATATAAAATCATCCATTATTGATTATTTAAAATCCATAGTTCATAATTTTGAAGATCAAAATAATAATTACTTCAAAGAATTTATTGAACAAAAGTCAGCTTTAATTGAAAAGGGTCCTCTTAGTTATCCATCTATTAGCAAAATGGCCATTGAATCTTTTAAAGAGGGTGTAAATCTCTTTTTTGGTAATAGTACCTTCATTAGAAGTTTTGATTATTACGCTTCACCAAAAACTGATAAACACTTTAATGTATATGCCAATAGAGGTGCTAGTGGAATCGAAGGTTTAGTTGCTAGTGCTCAAGGAGTATCTTTAAATAACACTCCTACCGTATTATTCATTGGGGATATTTCTCTCATTCATGATCTCAACTCATTAATTAATACTCACCACTATCAAACTCCCTTACTTATTATTTGTGCTAATAACTCAGGAGGTGGCATTTTTGATTTATTACCAATATCAAAAGACAAAGAGCTTTTAGAACATATCACTACTGAGCCAAAAATTGATTTTAAATCACTCTGTGAAGGAGCTAAAATAGATTATCAACTAATTGAAAGCAAAAATAATTATAGTGAACAGATAAAACACTGGAACAAATCCCCTAAAACTTGTCTTTGGGATATACAATTTAAAAGAGAAGATAATCTTTATATCTATGAAAAACTTAGGACACTTAACCTATGATAAAGCACTGGTTAGCAGCTATTCGTATCCACACTCTACCAGCAGGAGCTGCACCAGTACTTATTGGTATTTCTTTAGCACATTACCAAAACTTTGAAATAAACTATTTTCTAGGTGCCCTTACATTACTTACCTGCCTTCTTCTACAGATTTCTTCAAACTTGATTAATGATTATTACGACGGAATAAAGGGTACGGATAATAATAAACGAATAGGCTTTCAAAGAATGACCGCTAGTGGCTCACTAAGTGCAAATAAAGTTAAAATTGGATTTATCATAACTCTTTTAATTGCGTTTTTTATTGGTCTTTTTCTAAGTTTTCACTCAGGGATCTTTATTTTTTCTTTGGGAATACTTTCTATCGTTTTTGCCTACCTTTATACAGGAGGTCCCTATCCTTTAAGTTATTTTGCTCTCGGTGAAGTTTTTGCCTTTATCTTTTTTGGACCTGTGGCCGTAGTGGGAAGTAATTATATCCAAACAGGTGTTATAAATTATCTTTCATTGGTATATGGCCTTGTTCCTGGATTTATCGCTGCCGCCATTATGGCCATCAATAATTTAAGAGATCGAGAGCAAGACAAAGAGGCCAACAAAAAAACATTGGCCAATAGTATGACAGAACAAAAAGCTAGAATATTTGTACTTCTCAACATTATTTTTGCAAACATTATATTAGTCTATCTTACGAGATATAATGCTAAAATTTACCTTGCCCTCATTCCTGCATTTTTGTTTTTTATGAACTGGAAGCATATCCTAACAACACCTATTGATACTAAATTTAATGGTTATTTAAAAAACACGGGAAAATATTTAACCTTAACGGCCCTTATTATCTCCTTATGTAACATAATATAATCATGCTTAAGATAAAACCTGCGACAGAGACAATATTTGAAAGCCCACTTAACAAAAGTAATGGGTGCTGGAATTATAAAAAAATCACCATTCCCCTTGAGTTTAAACAATATCAGTCTGAAATTAGCTATATTCCAGGTTTTAATAGATCATCACTAGATAAAATTATAGATCAATTAAAAAATATACATATAGATAAAGAAACTTTAAAACAAAGGGGTTTGTTACCAGAAGTTAAATTTGTTTTATCACATTTACTTTTACAACAAGAAAATCTCATTACACCGTTTAAATCATT
The DNA here is from genome assembly GCA_030425045.1 of bacterium. GTDB lineage: Bacteria > Bdellovibrionota > Bacteriovoracia > Bacteriovoracales > Bacteriovoracaceae > JAUHVL01. The sequence continues at coordinate 8,077 of JAUHVL010000033.1, read as the reverse complement.
AAAAGTATCTCACTTATATCAAGCAAAAGAATTAGATAGTGAAATCAGTGCATCTGTTATTAAAGTCAAAATAGGCCGATCCCAACCTGATGAAGAGTTGGGCCATATTATAAGCTGTCTCAAGAATAATAGTCATTTAAAGATCAGACTGGATGCTAATCAAAATCTCAATTTAGAGAAATTACAATACTTCTGGAATCAACTTAAAGATTTTCACCATCAAATTGATTATTTTGAAGAACCTTTTAAAGGTTACAGCGATTATAAAAATTTAAAAATACCACACGCTTTTGATGAAAACCTATCTCATGCACTAACAGAAAAAAACAAAATCCTTGTTATCAAACCTTCATTATTTGGCGACTGTTATGAGTTAATTAAATTAAAAGAGACTAATCACAGAGTGGTCTTAAGTCATTGTTATGAAACTAATTATTTGAAACCTTTTTTATCCTACTTGGCAAGTTTTTGGCCTGATGAGTACCATGGCCTTAATTAACAGGAGTGGACTCTAGCACTTTTCTCATTTTTTCAGAGAGCTCTCTTGCATTATTTGGATCTATTTTAGCTTTTACATTTGCGGCAAGAGTGATCAGTTCCATTTGATAATTATTAACTTTCTTTTTTCCCGTCGAAATAAGTTTCACCATTACGAGTGGAGTTGAGTCTTCGGCCAACCAAAACTCAATTGTTTGGTCATTTCCAACAATTTTATACTTTGAAGTATTAACTGTGCCTGCAGGTACAGAAACCTCTTCTTTTTTTATAAAGTGTTTTTTAATTTTTTCTGGGTCTTGAAATAAAAACTGCGACATTTTTAAACTATCACTTCCCTTTAAGTTCTCTTGAGGTAATTTTTCCGCCACAGGCATTGAATAATCTTTTATATACCCCGCAACTAAATTCATATTTTTGGCGTCCTTACTTTCAAATGCAAACTGCTGCCAGAGTCCTGTTTTTAAAAGCCCTTCTCCACTTTCAATAAAAAACTCGACCCAGAGCTTTTCTTTTTTAACATTTGTATAATAAATCGTTACCGTAGATGTTGGATAACCATCACTTGTCATTTTATAGATTTGGCCACTACCTACGTTAAATATTTTAGTTAAATCTGCTGCGCTTACACTAAAAACAAGTAAAAAGATTAAAAAACTAAAGACCTTCATCTTCCATCTCTTTTAAAAGTTGATCTCGTTCTTTCATATAAGCATCTCCCTTTTTTAGAGATTCCATAACTTCTCTCATTTTTGATTCAGGAATCTGAGAACCTGAATTGCCGACTCTATTTGCTGGAGCATTCGTTTCTTTTCCTCCAAAGTCCTTCACTTTTAATCCGTTACTTTTCGTTTTCCCTTTTTCCATGGCATTCATTCTCTTTTGCAGATCGAGTAACTGTTGCTGAAGTTCAGCATTTGTTTGAGAGAAAACGGAGTGTGAAGTAAATAAGCATAATAAAACAAATAATTTCATCTTTCATCCTATACGGAGACATTTCCTGTAAATAAAATATCTCTAATAATTTTTGGTGTGAGTGTTTTTGTAAAAACAAGCCCTGCTCTAAAGAGCTTATTATTTTTACCCAATGGACAGATATGAATAACTTCGGCCTCAATATTGTTGACGGGGATTCCTGCAACTTCTTTAATCACAATTTTCTCACCAATTATATAGCGAGTAAGGTGTGATGAATTAATTTCAAGGGCAATACCAGTTTGAGAAATATCTAAGCAATTAACTGAAAAAGTTTTAAACTTACCACTACCAGGAACTCCCACTTCTTTTTGATGCTGAACTGAGCGTAATAAATGTTTCTTTAAATTAAATCGAACAGATGACCGCTGTTCATTAAGCTTAACCTGTCTTGGTATAGGTAGTATGAGTAAAGACCCTTCTCTTACATAATCTTCAGATTTAAATATCATACTTCTTTCATTTGCATGAAAATAAACAGGATGTCCTTTTTGTAACTTGAGAAGTAACTCATTTTTTAAGGACTTTATAATAAAGATTTTCTTATAGGGATCGAGGTCAAAAACATATCCCTTATAAACTATTCTCTTGTTATTAATATTTTGCCAAAAAGTAATTTCTTGTTTTTCAGAAGTTATTTTATCTAATAACCCTAAAATAATAGTTTCATTACTATCGTAGCGAAATGATTCATTTTCCATAACTTACTTTACGGAAAATTTATAAAATTTATTTTATTCGTCGTAAATATTGAATTAATTGGAAAATATTACCTGACCATTTCCATTCTCAACATGGCCGAGCACGATTGCACCATGTGCTCCATTTAGCTTTTCCATGACTTGATCAGGTTTATCCGTACAGATAATCATACCTATTCCCATATTAAAGACTTCGAAAAGTTCTTTTGTTGATAGTCCACTTCTTTGACAAATCTCAGTCATAAAACTTGGTTTCGTTTCTAAAAAAGTTAAATCATCTATATGGTAGTTGAAGTTTTTATTCATTCGAGCAATATTTGAAAAGCCTCCTCCCGTAATATGAGATAAACCTGACACGAGAGGTAATATTGTTTTCACAGCAGACCAATAAATTTCAGTAGGCCTTAAACAATCTTTCATTAATTCAATTTCATCATCTTTTATTAACTTTCTAACGAGGGAATATCCGTTTGAATGAAAACCTGATGATTTAAGACCAATTAATGTATCACCACTTTTAATTTTTGATCCATCTAAAAGTTCGTTTTCGAATACTTCCCCAACGGCAAATCCCGCGAGGTCATATTCACCGACACCATAAAAACCAGGCATTTCTGCTGTCTCGCCACCAATGAGGGCCGCTTCACTTAACTGACAACCTTTCACAACGCCATCAATAATGGCCTCACTTATCTCTAAATCTAACGAACCACAGGCGAGATAATCCATGAAAAATAATGGTCTCGCCCCTGTGCAGAGAATATCGTTGATACACATAGCGACCAAATCAATTCCTATCGTATTATGAGTATTAAGTTTCTGAGCTAATTTTAGTTTCGTCCCGACACCATCAGTTCCCGCGGCCAAAAAACGATCTCCCGCTTTATAAAGACAGGCAAAACCACCAACTCCTGCATATACGCGATCACCATAAGTTGATTGAACTTTTTTCTTTATACGTTCAACTAACTCATCACCTTTTTCAATATCTACACCAGCGGCCTTATATCCTTCACTCATATTCAACCCTTTATCATTATTTAATGTCTAAAATGTCTTTGTTTAGAAAACATCATGGCAATTCCATACTCATCACAAGCCTGTACAACCTCGCTATCTTTAATTGAACCACCAGGTTGTAAAATATTTTTAATTCCAAATGAATGAGCAAGATCTATATTATCCCTGAAAGGAAAAAATGCATCACTGATGAGTACCATATCTTCAAAGTTTGTTAACTTATTCTCTTTCGCTTTATTAATTGATTGCTCTAAACTAATGAGCCTATTTGGATTGCCCATTCCTGCTCCAGCAAGAAAGAATCCTTTATCACTACTAGAAACAAGAGCAATGGCATTACTTTTTAAGTGCTTTGCCACTCTCTGCCCAAACTTAGCTAGCTCAATATGAGTTTCGTTCATTTTTTGCGATGTAGACGATTCCCAATTTTCTGAAAATATTGAATCTTCTTCTTGAACAACGAGACCACCAGAGATCGTTCTCACCATATATTCTTTTTGAGAGTGACCAGGCTTAAGATTTAATAACCTTAAGTTCTTTTTCCTAGCAAACACTTCTTTTGCTTCTGTTGAAAAAGAAGGAGCAATTAATACTTCAACAAATTTATCACTTAACCAATTAGCTTGCTCAAGGTTAACTGGATGATTAAAGCAAATAATGGAGCCAAAACTGCTGATAGGATCACCGTTCCAAGCAAGCTCTAATGCATCTAATGGATTTGAGGCAAGAGCACAACCACATGGGTTAGCATGTTTAATAATGGTTACGCAGTTTTTAAAGTCTGGATGACTGAACTCATTGATATCGTTATTACATCGAAAAGCTGCATCGGCATCAAGATAGTTATTATAACTAAGGGCCTTTCCCTGAAGTGGAACAACCTGAGCTAAACTTTCACTAATACCATCTGAAACAACATAGGCCTTTTGATGAGGGTTCTCTCCGTATCTTAATTCTTGACCTTGTTTAGTGGAAAAACTCGCAGTGAAATTCTCATCTTCAAATCTCTTTTCTAATGTATTGGTTATAAATCCATCATAAAGGGCCGTGTGCCTAAAAGCTTGAAGTGCTAAGTTTCGACTAAATTCTTCTGTATAATCCTCACTCATAATTGACTTATACTGAGAAGGATCTGTGGCCACTAAAATAGACTTATAGTTTTTTGCCGCAGCTCTAATCATGGTAGGGCCACCGATATCAATATTTTCAATAAGAGTATCGATATCACTTTGTTGTCTTGCTACTTCTTGAAATGGATAAAGGTTACAGACCACGAGATCGATGGCGACGATCCCAAGCTCTTTTGCTTGAGCGACATCTTGATCATTATCTCTTCTAAAAAGAAGAGCTGATTCAATTTGAAAACTGATCGTTTTCATTCTTCCACCAAAAGCTTCGGGATTACCTGTAACTTTTTCTATTGGCGTTATTTCAATTCCATTATCAATTAGTAGTTTTGCTGTACCACCTGTCGAAATAATTTCTACATTTTTATCCACCAAGAATTTAGCAAAAGTTAAAACTCCCGTTTTATCAGAAACACTTATTAACGCTCTTTTAATTTTTATCATTAAAATATCTCCAGAATATTTTTAAACATTGTAAGACCTTCACCCATTTTATCTTGCGTTCCCGATCCTTTTACGTGAGAAAAATGAGAAACGGCGGCTTCAGGATGAGGCATAAGACCAAAAATTAGGCCATTTTTGTCACAAATCCCTGCGATATCATATGAAGAACCATTTGGGTTTTGAGTGTAACGAAGGGCTATCTGACCATTTTCTTTTAAGTGAGTATACACTTCACTTTCTTTACCTTTTGGAAAACACACTCTTCCTTCACCATGGCGTATAGGAAGTGAAATAGTCTTTATATTTTTTGTCCACTTACAAACAGTCTCATTCTCAACTTGAAGCTCTGTCCATTTATCGATAAATTTATGACTAAGATTATGATCTAACGCTACCGTACGCTCAGATTGATAATCAGGTAAAAGACCTAACTTAGTTAAAACTTGAAAACCATTACAGATACCGAGAATTGGTTTTTTATCTTCGACAAAGCGATAAAACTCGTCTTTCAATCCATACTTAATTTTATGGGCCAAGATTTGACCACTACCTAGCTCATCTCCAAAAGAAAAACCTCCAGGCAGGCAAAGAATTTGAAACTGTTCGAGTTGATTTTTATTTTCCAAAAGATCGTTAATATGAACAATTGTTGACAGGGCTCCTGCCAGTTCAAAGGCCCTCGCACTTTCTTTTTCACAATTAATTCCATCACCAGTTAAAACTAAAACCTTAACTTTGCTCATTAGTTTTCTCCCCATGGACCTTGCCACTTAGTATAAAGATCTTCCAAGCACAATGAATCATCTTTAATTTTAATCACACCAGAAGAGTTTAATTCTCCTAGAAAGTTAAATTGTCCAGTGAATGTATTTTCAAAGACCTCACGATTATTTGGATTAATACTAACAACAAAACCACCCGTTCCTTCTGAAAAATAAAAATCTTCTTTCTCATCAACTAAATCAATTCCAAAAGAAATATCATCCAAAGATGAAAAAAGTGATTCTACAATAGAAACGAGGACGCCACCTTCACTAACATCATGACTAGACTTAAGGCCATGTGTGCGGTTGTAATTAAAAACCTTTTTATAGAACTCAATATTTTTGGCCATATCCGGAGTTCTGAGATCATCAAATTCTGAATTAAAGTATTGTGAGTAAACAGAGTTTTTAAGTGAATATTGACCCGTCTGTGCATTTATAAAGTACATCAAATCATCAACATTTTTAACATCAGATGATACACTGTCTTCAATATCAATTTTCGCCATTGCTGTAACAAGTAATGTCGGCTCAATTGAAATTTCAAGTTTTTCACCTTTTCGGTTTCGTCCCTTAAAGTCATTTTTCATACTGTCTTTACCTGAAACCAAAGGCATTCCGTAAGTGACACAAACATCATAAAGACCTTCACAAGTACGAACTAGCTGGCCTAGTTTATAACGACCATCAGGATTTTTTTGACTTACGACAGGATCTGGCCAACAAAAATTATCAAGTAAGCAAATATATTCTGGGTTTGCACCTTGAGAGACACAATTTCGTACAGCTTCATCCACGGCAGTTACGGCCATAATATAAGGATCATCGTGAGATAATTGATAAGCTAAGCCGCAAGAGATAGCGACTCCGTTTGTCTCTTCACCCCCGTGAACACCAAGAGCGATTACACCACTATCATTTGGAGTTTTCTGCTCAGCCCCGACAAAAGGTCTTATGACCGTTGCGGCTTGAACTTCATGGTCATATTGTTTTACCCAATATTTTTTTGAAGCAATATTTTCATCTGCAAGTACTGTCTTTAAAGATTCTAAAACGCCAACTGAATTTAATTTTTGCTCTTGAGGCATCCAGTGATTTATCTCTCTCGGCCCTTCCCAAACGGCTTCTAAATTCATCGGGGGTAGACCATCATGCATAAATTCAAGAGTTAAATCCCCTACTAACTCATCTTTCCAAAATATTTCAAATCGACCAGTATCAGTAAATTCTCCAATATCGACAATTTGAACATTTCGTCTGTTAGCGAGCTCAATAATTTTTTCTACGTTTTCTTTTGGAACGGCGAGAGTCATTCTTTCTTGCGATTCAGAAATCATAACTTCCCATGGGGATAGCCCAGGATATTTCAAAGGACAGAGACTTAAATCAATTTTTGCCCCATTGGTCGCTTCGGCCATTTCTCCAACCGAACTCGATAAACCACCAGCACCATTGTCGGTAATGGAAGAATAATATTCTAACTCTCTCGCCTCCATTAAAAAGTCACCAACTCTTTTTTGAGTAATGGGATCTCCAATTTGTACCGCTGTAGCGGGAGGAGATTCGTCTAATTCCTTTGAACTAAAAGTTGCTCCATGAATACCATCAGCACCAACTGATCCACCGACCACAATAATATGATCACCAGCTTGTGCGTACTTTTTACCAGAGTCTCGACCTGAATTTAATTTAGGAGGAAGGGTGCCAACTGTTCCACAAAAAACAAGAGGTTTTCCACTAAAACAAGGATCGAAGGCCATCGCTCCATTTACAGTGGGGATACCACTTTTATTCCCACCATCGACTACACCTTTATGAACTCCCGTTAGGATTTCTGAAGGATTCATTAATCCAAGTGGCATATGATCGTTGTAACCTTTGCGAGGCCATGTATAAGGACCAACACAAAATACATTGGTATTGGCAATAGGTCTTGCCCCCATACCGGTACCGAGTACATCTCTATTAACACCCAAAATGCCAGTTAAAGCCCCACCATAAGGATCAAGAGCTGAAGGTGAATTATGAGTCTCAACCTTAATACAGAGATCTAGCTTTTCGTCAAAACGAACAATACCAGCGTTATCGCTGAAAACACTAATAAGCCAATCGATCCCTCTTTGCTGTTCTACATCTTTGGTCGCTTTTTTTACGTAACTTTTATAAAGAGAGTTTATCTTTTTATTTTCAATTTTTTTATACTGATGACTATTACTTTCTGAATAATTGATATTTGCGGCAAATATTTTATGCTTACAATGTTCACTCCATGTTTGAGCAAGAATTTCTAGTTCAACATCCGTAGGCCATCTACCAAGTGTTTGATAGTATTTTTTTATTGTCTTTAGCTCATCAAGAGAGAGCGCTAAACAACGATCATCACTTAACTTAAGAAGATCCTCATCACTCATCTCTAATGAGATCGTTTCAGCTTTTAATTCATGATCTAAATTAACGAGAGGAAGTTCAATCTGGTGAAATCTATCATTTGTAAGCTTATCAAACTTAGTTATATTTTGAATAAGTGGATTGGCCATCTCTTCAGAAAAAC
>JAUHVL010000078.1 GCA_030425045.1 bacterium | reverse complement strand
ACATGATCATAAAAGATATCAAGCGCATGTGACTTTAGTTTGTTTAATTGCTCTTCAGTTTCACAACCGATCAAATAAAGCTTTCTAACTTTATCATTCTCAACCGAGGCAACTTCAATTCTTAATTTAAAATTTAACATCATAGCTATTACCTTGTATAAACTTCAATTTGATCATTCATTATCATATCTAAGGCTTTTGGATAAATGAGATGCTCAAGCTCAAGCCCTTTAGTTTTAAAACTCTCGAGGGTATCATTACTATCCCTAACAAATGATTCTTGTAATAAAATAGGTCCTGTATCGATTCCATCGTCAACAAAATGAACTGTTACACCACTTACTTTGACACCGTAATCAAAGGCATCTCCATAACCGTTTTTACCGGGAAAGCTGGGCAAAAGTGACGGGTGAATATTAACAACACGATTTAACTTCAAATTGGGATCATAAAACTCATTTAAAAAACTAGAGCTTAGAATCTTCATATAACCAGCTAAAAAAATCCACTTAATATCTTTTTCTTTTAAGGTATCTAAAATATGTCGTTCATAATCAATTTTACTCATCTTATTTTTTTCAATTGAAAAATGCTCGACACCCAACTTATCCATTCGAGACAAAACACCGGCATCTTTCTTATCAGAAAAAACAAACTTTAAAGGATAATTGTATTTGAGAGCGTATCGACACAACACTTCTGCATTAGAACCGTTACCTGAAGCAAAAATGGCAAAATTTTTATTATTCATTATACCTTGGCAATATCTGTTCGATAATGTTCACCCTCAAAGGTAACTTTACCTAAGTTTTGATAAGCACTTTCACGAGCTTCTTCTAATGTTTTCGCAAGAGCTGTGATACCAAAAACACGGCCACCACTATTGACTAATTTATTATCTTTTTCTTTTACCCCAGCATAAAAAAGTTTATTAAATTCATCTGGTTCTATACTTCCCAATATCGTATTTTCAAGATTCATTTTTGTTCCATCAATAGAAGGATAACCCTCTGAAGACTTTACTAAATGAACACTAAACAAATCTTTTAACTTGAATTCAGATTTTAGTGATTTTAACGAGCCCGTTGCTGCAAGATAAAGAATTTCAGAGAGATCACCATCAATTAATGGTAAAATTGTTTGGGTCTCGGGATCACCAAAGCGAACATTAAACTCTATAACATTCACTTCATCATTTTTAATCATTAATCCACAAAACAAAGTTCCAATAAATGGATGTCCTAACTCAGTTAAGGCTTTTAATATCGGATCTATCACTTGCGATTTAATTTTATTTTCAACATCCTGTCCAGGCCATTGCCTAGGAGTATAACAGCCCATACCGCCAGTATTGGGACCCTCATCTCCATCTTTTAATCTTTTATAATCACAAGCTGTACCGAGGTAGAAAAAATTTTGACCATCACAAAGGGCAAATGCTGAAAGCTCTTTTCCTTTCAAACACTTTTCTATAAGAAGCCTATTTGTTTTGACAGAGATATTTTCATTTTTCATAAAGTCATAGGCCGTAGATAAGGCTTCATCTTTAGAAAAAGTAACCACAACACCTTTACCCGCGGCCAGACCATCTGCTTTAAGGACTATCCCCTCATCGAGTGAAAAGGTATCTGAATTAATAAACTCTACGGCTTCTTCATAAGTTTCAGCAATATGAAAATCCGCCGTAGGAATATTCCATTTTTTCATTAACTCTTTTGAAAATATTTTAGAGCTTTCTAGTCGAGCTGCTTCTTTTGAAGGACCAAAAACGCGTACACCATGGCTTCTTAAGAAATCTGCATAGCCATCTGCCAATAAGTTCTCTGGCCCTATAACCACAAGTTCAATATTTTCAGACTTAACAAACTCTAAAACTTCCGATTCGTTCATCTTTTCGATCGATGTTTTCATAATGTCTGAATCTGTAAAAATTCCAGCATTTCCTGGGTATATATAAACATGATTATTTTTACTTTTTAAAGCGTTGGCCAAAGCATGTTCACGTCCACCACTTCCCAAAACTAAAATGTTCATAGAATACTCTCATACTTTTTCAACAGCTCTTGAAAATTATTATTTTTTTCAAAAGGCTGCTGTTGGTAATATTTTGCGTAAAGTTCGTTCGTTAAAGTTTTATAAATCATCTCTGCCACTTCTTTATAAAGATGGTCTAATTTAGGGGGAGTTGATTTAAATTCCTCAATACAGATTTTCTTCCAGTTTTCCTCATTTCTTTCACTGGCCAATTTTTGCGACTCTTTTATATTTAAATACCAAGGATGTGTTCGGTAATACTGCCTTAAAAACTCTTTTGATAACGTCATACTTTGATAACTAAGTCGAAGCTCATCAGGGCCTATCGAGTCAACCATTTGAAAATCACGAACGCCTCCTGACTCTTCAGTAAAGGAAAACTCAAATTTCCCATCCCATAAAACAACATCAATACCAGCAAAAATATCTTTTAAGCGATTTGCTGAATTCTTAGCGAGATCAACCAGTTTTAAAAACTCCTGTTGATTCATTCCACTAATGTAGCTAGCTTCAGCATAACTCAAATAACGATCTGAATTTTCTAACTTGGTAGAAAATTCAATAACAGGAGCAGATAAAAACTCTCCTTCTTCATAGACGCGATCAAGCCCTAATTCTTCTCGATACTTTTGCGCCGATATACGACTTAAAAGACTCGAGCCTTTTGGAATTCCAAACCTAAAGACAACTTCTAACGGTACTAAACAGTTGGTCGGTCTTTTTTGATATACGTCATAATGATAAGAACCATTAATGAAGTCAGGTCTATGAACATCAACGGCGTTCACCTTATAAAATCGATCGGCTTCTTTTACAGGCTGCCCTTCACTATCACAAAGACCAATTCCATGATGAGATACTTCTAGCTGGCGAAAGAAAAATTCACTCATTAATGCTAATGATCGCCCTTTTCCATCAAGTTCATCTGGCATAACTCCCCAATCAAAAACAGAATAACGATCACTAAAGCTAAAAATTAACTCGCGATGACGAGAAAAAATATCTTTAACACTACCTTGATATAATATTTTCCACTCTGACATTTTATTCCTATTTAGATTTTTTTTGTTTTTTATACTCTTGTCTTCTTCTTGAAAACTCATCAGCTCCATCTGTCGAGGTGGGATATTGTCCATTAATACAGGCCATACAAAGACCATCAATACCAATTGCTTCAGATAAATCTTTTTCATCCAAATAAATAACTTTATTAGCTCCTACATATTGAGCAATTTCATCAACTGCTTTTCCATTGGCAATAAGTTGTTTTTCATCAGGAAAATCAATTCCATAATAACAAGCATAGCGAAGAGGTGGACAAGTAATGGCCAATGTTACCTCAGCAGCACCATTTCTTTTTAATAACTCGATAATCTTTCTAGAAGTCGTGCCTCTTACGATACTGTCATCAACCAAAAGAATATTTTTACCTTTAATCTCAGAAATAACAGGACTTAATTTTAGCTCTACGGCCTTATCTCTTTTTTCTTGGGTATTTAATATAAAACTTCGCTGAACATATCTATTTTTGATAAGTCCCTCTCGATAAGGGAGAGACATATTTTCGGCCAAACTTATAGATGCGGTTCGACTGGTATCTGGAACAGGACAAACAAATTCAGGATTAATTTCACCAGAGTCGACAAGAGTCTTTACTTTATTAGCTAACATTTTACCTAAATTAAGTCTTGCTTGATACACCGTCTGAGTTTCTATTTGAGATTCTGCTGCAGCAAAATAAACCCACTCAAACATACAATAACTTGGTTTTTTATCTTCAATCAAAACTCTACTTTTGATTTCACCATCCACGGTAATATAGATAAGCTCTCCAGGTGCTATATCTTTAACAAAGTCATAACCTAAAAAATTTAATGATGTTGTTTCACTAGTTAAGCAAAAATCAAATTGACCAGGTAATCCGTCGACTTCTCTTCGACCTAAAACCATTGGTCTAATACCATTAGGATCTCGTAGACCCATTAGTCCACCATCAGCGATTGCACCAATTAAGGCAAAGCCACCGTGTACTTTATTAAGAATTTCTTTTGAAGCTCTTACGGCATCTTCAAAATTTATACTTGATAAGCCCTGACCTTTTGATTTCATAATACTGTGAGACCATAAATGTAAGATAACCTCGAGATCATTATGCGTAAGTAACTGAAGGTGATGATCAGAAATAAGCTCTCTAGAAAGGTTATGGTAATTCACAACATTTCCGTTATGAACAAGACCTAGGCCATTAGGAAAACCAGTAACAAGTGGTTGCAAATCTTCTTTATTATCAGAGCCAACTGTCGCATAACGAGTATGACCAATGGCCATTGATCCGGATAATCGATCTAATTTTTTTTCATTAAAAACTTGTCCTACTAATCCTAAATCTTTTTCCTGATAAAATCTTTTTATAGAGTTGTTATAGCTAAGAATACCGGCGGCATCTTGCCCACGATGTTGTAATGTTAAAAGTCCACGATAGGCTTCGTATGCTGCCCAAGACTCATTATTATCTAATTTTTCATCTCTATTAGG
>JAUHVL010000032.1 GCA_030425045.1 bacterium | reverse complement strand
AAAAGAGATTGGTGGCGTTCAAACAGGACCAATGGATCGTCCTAATCACGATGTGATGATTGAGTCTGTTACTGTCGAAAGATAAAAGTTAAGGTGTTGTAGGTTGTCCTGTCGTTGGGTCTAGTCTGAAAAACGTTGGGACGCCTTCATTAACTCGTACACCGTCATAAGAACTTTCAACTTCAGCTGCCATAATGAGGTCTCCATTTATTGGATCTATATGACCTCCGTTTCTATTTCTATCAAATCGAGTACTATCTGAAATATATGGATTTGTGCTATTAAAAAAGAAATGCCCATCGTTATCATTTCCATCCCCACTACCAAAAGTGATATCAGCGGCACCAGTAGCTTCTTTAATTTTGATTACAGAAATATTTGAGTTTGAATAACCAAATAGAAGGAGGTTACCATTACCATCAGGCTTAGGTGGACCACTGTATTGTTGTTGTCCGGTTGCATCGATACCAAAGAGGCTATTAAATTGAATAATTCCATCACTATCCTCTCCATCCCCACTTCCAAATGTGGAGTCTAGGTCACCATCAACAGGATTTATTTTTATGACTCCGGAGTCCCATGAGTCTTCGAATGTTCCCCCTAAGGCACTTTGGGTAAAGAAGGTTGCGTAAAGTTTATTGTTGCTGCTATCAAAATATAAACCTTCAATGGCATCATATTTATTACATTTTTTTACCAAGGTATCGCTGAAATGAAGAACTCCATCATTATCATTTCCGTCATTATCTCCAAAGTCTGTATCGAGAGCGCCTGTTGTGGCGTTGACTTTATAAATAATGCCATCTCTCGTTCCACCACAAAAGGTACTAGCACCACTGGCATGACTAGCGGTACCACCACTTAAATATAAAGAATTTGTTCCGTCAAAAACGATTTTATTTACATGTTCGTCTGCTGAGAGGTTGGATGCGCTAAGCAAGCTAATACCATCACCACCGCCAAAGCTTGTATCAAGGATTTCATTTTCTACGTCTAACTTAATGACAAAGACGTCATTTCCTCCTGCCGATGTGCCACCAAAGTCACCACTTGTGACTCCCGCAATATATAAATCACTTGTTGAAGCACCAAATGTTATAGAGACACCAGAGATAGAGAAATCACTATCAGGTAAAATGCTATCATTGAATTGTAAAAGGCCATCACTATCTCTTCCATCACCGTTTCCAAATGTCGTATCTAATTTTTGCGTGATCAAATCAATTCGCCCAATATTGACACTACTTTTAGAGTACTGGTTCGTTCCTCCAAGTGAGGCACTTCCTTGCATCGAAAAATATAGAAGTTGGTTTGATTCATCTAATGCAAAAGATCGGCCATATTCTGACTCTGAAGAGTCAATGACGACATTTTTATTAAATTGCAAGATACCGTCATTATCTTTTCCATCTCCACTTCCAAAATTAGTGTCGAGGTATCCCTTTCTATTAAATTTAAGAATATAGACGTCTCGGTTTCCGGTTTTTTCTCCGCCAAAATTACTACTTTGTGTTTCTCCAATGACAAAAATATTGCCAGATGAGTCCATCACAGAGTCATATTCTAAAAACCAACTATCAATAGTGTAAGTAAGGGAATCGCTAGATCTTTTATTGTTAAAGCTAATTTGGCTGATCGCTTTTGACTCATGGTAGTCTGCATTGTCATGGAGATGGAATGTAGCCAGGTCATAAGAGTTCATTGAATCATATGAATTAAAATTAGTTGTAGTATGAGCAAAAAGGTCCATGCCTAAAGGTGTTAAAATAAGTGCTACACCATAATCATTTCCACTTAAAGGAGTTGAGTTTATATCTTCATTAAATTGCTTTATCCCATCATTATCAACACCGTCACCACTTCCAAAAGAAGTATCGAGTGATAAATCTGATTTAGATATTTTTATCATGATGATATCGCTATCTCCGCTTCTGTCTCCTCCAAATGAGCCAGTTGTAGAACCAGTTAAAAGAAGGTGTGATCTGCTGCGATTAAAGTCTATATCATAGATAAATTCTGCATAGTCTTGGTCATTACTTAGCTCTGGTCCTAAGTGAAGAATGCCATCACTGTCTTGGCCATCACCACTTCCAATTCCCGAAGATGCATCAGGGGCACCAGTAAAATAATTACCTTTAATGACAAAACTTTTTTCTTGTCGGTAAAATGACATTGTTGTGTAGGTTCCTCCGCCAAAACTTGAGGATGGAGATATAAGGTATGAGACTGCTCCCAAAAGAAAATAGGAAGAGCTTGAACGATCAAAAATGACTTTTTTAGGTTTTTCATACCCCGATGCTGTTCCTGCATGACTATCATTAAATTGAAAAAGACCATCGTTATTTTGGCCATCTCCACTACCAAATGCCGTTATTGTTTTTCCTGTCGTTAAGTAAAACTTCCCAAGCACAATATCATTGCTACCGCCTGCTGTTCCACCTAACGATCCGTTAGCCTCCATCGCTGCAAAGATCTGATTATCAGGAGTGATTGAAAGATGATAAATTGAAGAGTTGACCTCAGATCCAAGTTTAGTTTGATTTAAAAGAAGAATTCCATCATGATCATTTCCATCGTCTATTCCAAAAGATGTATCTAATGATCCTGTATCATCCATCTTGAGAATAAAGGGGCGATAAGAAGCTATGAGAGCTGGGCCATTGAATGGTGAATCACTTCTACCAGCGACGAGAAGTGAACTATCAACAAAAACCATTGAAAAAATACTGTCATAGTAAGACCCAGTCGAGTCGCCAACATAAAAGTCGTTGAGCTGAAGAATACCATCAGCAGATTGCCCATCATCAGAACCAAAGTTAAGATCGAGCTCCCCCGTTTCGGCACTTATTTTCATAATAAGCATATCAGAGCTGCCGGAAAGACTCCCGCCCAAACTTTCTGACGTTGTACCTGCAATATAGATCATTTTATTAATAGAGTCATAGGCGACGGGAAGAGAGTATTGAGTTGAGTTAAATGAAGGAAGAGCTGTCAGTTCATCTATTCCAAACTGTTTGATACCAGAGTCTCCAAAACTAGAAACTAAATTTCCGTTTTTATCAAGCTTGATGAGAACAAGTGTCGTTTGATCTAAAGTGGGTGATCTCAGTTGACTTGTGGAGGTTGCTACGACGATTTTATCACCGTTACTTAACTCGACAACTTCTCTCACATCTTCTTTGCCATCAGTATGTGTGTAATTTACAGCTATGTTTAAAGGGTTTAGTTGATTTATGCTTTTAAACTCTGATTTGTTCTCTGGTAATTGTAACCATCCAGACCTACTAAACTTGATAAGGCTAGAGGAATCTCGAAGAATGAGTTTGTAGTTTATATAACTTGTATTAGTAAGACTTAGAGAAGAGAGTGTTAGTGAGGTTAGATAGGAGCGACGAGTAAGCTTTCCTGAAACGTCATTAAGAGTCGTTACCGTTCCCGCAGTTGGATCACAGCCAAAGTTTGAATCAAGAGCACAGGTGTAAAGAGTCGCAGTAATAACGTTGTCGCTATTACCATTTGATAAAAATTCAATATTTATTTTTCCTGAATTAGTCACCTCTACACTGCCATTTACAATATAAAATGGATGACTAACTTCTTGGGTACTAGAGGCAACAGTTGTGTCGTCACTTAAAGGTAGCTGTTGCTGTATACAAGAAGATAAGAAAATAAGTAGTGGAAATAGTAACGTTATTTTCATCTCAACTTAATAATATCATTAAGTTACATTTGAAGATCATTTACAGGTTTTTAATTACTTAGAAAGAGTTTCGTTCTTCGTAATTGACTTTTTACTAGGGCATTACTCTGTAAGTAGTTGAATTATCTAAAAATCTATTTTTGTAACTTGGAGTTGTAAAAACTCATTTCCGCGAAAGCGGTTGACTCCAACTTTTGCATAGACTTTCAATTCAGTTTGTTGCTCGTGAATCGTTTTTGGATGAGGTTTATCGAAACTATCGATATAATTAAAACTGATTCCTCTTAGCTGCTTACCTTTTTGATTCACAAAATTCCAACGAACATGAAGTTCTTTTAAAATATCAAAACTTTGCAGTTTAATATTTCTAATTCTAAAAGTTGGCATGGGGTTACCCATTCCAAATGGTTCTAATTTTTCTAATTGTTTGGCCAAGACTGCATCGACGTCGTTGGCATCGATCTCTAAATCAAATGACTCTTGTTCGGTACGGCTAATTTCAGGAATGGCGCTCACTAGACCGATCATCTTTTCTTTAAATTGCTCAAAATTATCTTTTGGCATAGAGAGACCAGCAGCTGCTTTGTGGCCGCCAAATTTTAAAAAGAGATCTTGGCATTGTTCGAGGCAATGAAAGATGGAGAGCTCTCCTGCTGTTCTGGCCGAAGCCTTGATGACACCTTCATCTTTGGCATCTGTAAAAACAATGGCCGGAACTTTAAATTGCTCGACCAGTCTCGAAGCGACAATTCCGATAACGCCCTCATGCCAATGAGGTTGATAGACTATAGAAATCGTGTGATCACCTTTCATCTGAGAAAGGGTTTGTTCTTTTGCTTCTTTATAAACTTCACTTTGAATGGCCTTTCTTTCTTTATTCGATACCTCAAGGTGAGAATAAAAATGAAAAGCCTCATCGCTATCTTCTGCCGTTAATAAACTTAAGGCCATCTCTGGATGATCGACTCGCCCTTTTGAATTAATCATTGGTCCAATATTAAAAGAAAGTTTTTCACTGGGGGTTGCGGGGTATGTTCTTTCTTCTGGATTTAAAAAGGCCTTTACTCCAGCAAATTGAGATTTTGGTAATTGCTTAAGACCATGTCTTACCAATTTCATATTCATTAAATTGAGGGGAACAAGATCACAAATTGTTCCGATGGCAACAAATTGAAGAAGAGGGTAGAGACTCGGTACTTCAATTTCTTTTGCGATCATCTGATTTCTAATTTCTAAACAAACAGCAAAGGCCACACCCACACCTGCAAGTTTTCTAAGAGGTGAGTCCTCAGGGCAGTCTCTTCTATTGGGGTTTATAACAGCGTAAGCTGGTGGCATCTCTTCTAAGATATCTTTATGGTGATCGGTAATAATGAGATCAAGTCCTCTTTCTTTAGAATACTTTGCCGCTTGATCGTTGGTAATGCCGCAATCAACAGTAATAAGTAAGTCGATATTTTGATCGAGTGCTTTTTCAATTGATGAGCAGTGTAACCCATAACCCTCATCAAAACGGCTGGGTTGAAAAAGAAAGACATCGCGGTTGATCGATTGAAAGAAATGGTAGAAGACAGCACATGAGGTTGTGCCATCCACATCATAGTCACCGTAGATTCCAATATTTTGGTTTTGCTCGATGGCCTCAACAATTCTAGCAGCAGCTTTTTGAATATCGGGGATATCCGTTAGGTTGGGAAGTTTTCTTAAGTCCTCTGAAAAAAAAGCATCTCTTTTTTCTTTAGTATCAAAACCTCTTTGCTCTAAAAGTTTTAAAATAACGGGATGATAATGTTCTTGATTGATGTGTTGTGTTTCTAGACTCATAAGGTCAGGATAACATAGCAAAAATCTAGTGGATAGATGATTGAATGGGGCGTGTTGTCGTTACCAGAGTACCGTTAAACCTATTATAACGTCGTTATCCTGTAGCTCATCGCTCGTGGCAAATAAATTATCAAACTCTTGCGAATTTTTAGCATGAACTTTGGAGAAGTAGTTGGCCGGTAAAAAAGACTTTTTACAGCTGCTACAGCGTCTAATTTCGCTGGTACTTTCCATCAGGGTTCCACAGCAGTGACATTTTTTAATAATCAACTTGCTGTCGTTGTAATGGGTTTTTCTTTCCAGTTTTTCTTTATTCATGGATAAGTTCCTCCGTACATTCGTCGGTTACGGGATATCCAACCCGTCGTTTTGCCATTATAGGCATCACTTTCCCTATCGAGATTTAGGCAAAAATGTTTAGGAAAATTTTGCCTCTTTTTTTGGTGAGTACCTGACTAGATCATTACGGTTTGAGGTTGATCTGTCGCTGTTTCAGTGTTCAAAGGCTCTGGTAGAAAATTAAACATATGATTTGGATTCATTTGATTTTGAATATGTGATTGTCTCAAAGGGATGCTATGAAAAAGAGATGTCCCTGGGTATCTATTTATATCAGGAGTAGAACTGTTCGTTGAGTTTGCTGAACCGAGACCTAGTCCGTTGTTAAAGCCATAAGTATTTCCAAAATTATAAACCGATGGATATTGAGAATACTGCATGAGAGGCATAGAATAAGCGTTATTAAGATTACTCATCATATGTCCTTGATTGGCCATCAAAACGGATTGAGTTGATTGAATTTCCGCCATGGTCGCTTGAAACATCGTCATTTGAGAAGCTTGTTGTTGCATCATCATAAAAAACATCATCATAGAAGGGTCTTGTGCAGCACCTGCTGTAAGCACAATTTGAGGAGTGGAAACTTCAGTTTCGGTTTCTTCTTCTGTATCCGTCTCTGCAACTTCTTCAGCACTTTCTGCTTCTTCCTCTTCATCGTCATTGGCTTCATTCACAGCAGCGATAGTTTCTTCACTGGTAGCAATAAGCTCTTCAATTCTTGATTCTAAATCAGAGATTTGCTGATTTTGATCACAGATAGTCCTTTCTAATTCTTGGATTCGCGAAGCATTCTCATCTGAAGCAAGTCCTCTAAAGTTATGTCCACTGTTGTTATCAAAGCTGGTTCCAAAACCGGTACAAAGAAAAAAGACTGCTAAAATCATCCAATATGCTTTCACAAAAAACTCCTAAGATTAGTTGTCTATTACTTTGCATATTGGATGCCAAAAGGTGAGTGTCATAATAAGGACTTACCATGACAGGGAGAAAGAGCGCTGTCTAAAGTTTAGACAGCGACGTTTTTATTTACCAATCCCTTGCCGTATTTGATATCGATCCCTTGAATATGAGACGATAACCAGAACTTTAAAAAATCGAAGAATTCTTGTGTGAGTTTTCTCTCGCTTGTAATTGTTTGGTAGTTGGAGGTGAATTTCTCTAAAAGCTGTTGATGGATTCCCTTGTGTACTTGTATGCCTTCAAAATTAATCGACTCCATATAGGCTTCTTCTTCTGCAAAATGTTTGATGGTGAAATCTTTAAGCTCATCTAGAATCGAAATAAACTGATCGAATTCTTTATTTTGTTCGAAAGCTTCATAGAGGTTATTCATAAGGCTAAGAATTTTTTTATGTTGATGGTTCATATTATCGACCCCAACATCAAGCTTATCTGACCAATCCATTAATGCCATACTGTTCTCCTTATTAGGTTTAGCTTATTTTAAAGGGAAGTTGAAATGAGAAAAATGATATGAGTCAGGAAAATTAGTCGTCTTGATTGTTAAATTTTTTGCCTATTTTTCTGGCCGTTCCCCCGTTAAGATCCCAATTATCCAACGTGCTTTGAACCTGGCCTCCAAAACTTAACTCCGTAATCATCGAATTAATTTCCTCTGCAGAGAGATCTCCACCATCAGTGCCAACTAAAGTGCCTATTAAGTGGATTGTTCTGGTACTACAGGAGAGTTGCATAAGGCTTAAATCGACTTGGTAGGTATTAAGAATATTTCGAGCGAACTTTTGAACTTGTCCTTTTGACGTAAAGTTGTTTCTTTTCATCAAGCATTTCTCCTAGAACGTATATTATTATACCGCTCATTGCTTTTTGGTTAAACACTTTTAAATATGTGTTAAATCGTTCATGATTTAAGCATGTTGACAAAAATCTTTTCCAAAAAAATGCTCGTTTGTTTTCTTATGGGATATGCCAGTGGGCTTCCTCTACTTCTCACCATGTCGACATTACAAGCGTGGTTAAAAGATTCTAGTGTGAGCTTAGTTAATATTGGCCTGATTACCCTTGTGGGTATGCCTTACTCTTGGAAGTTTGTTTGGGCGCCTTTATTTGATCGATTCGGTTTTGTCATCTTAGGAAGAAGAAGAGGTTGGTTGATGGCAACGCAAATTCTTCTTAGTCTCAGTATTTTTTCTATGGGCCTATTCAATCCTCAAAGTCATTTAACAGGTCTCATTATTGTTGCCGTTTTAGTGGCCTTCTTTTCAGCTAGTCAGGATATCGTCATTGATGCTTTTAGAAGAGAGTATTTAGAAGATGAAGAATTAGGGTTAGGCTCGACACTTTATGTATACGGCTATCGAATTGCCATGATTTTATCTTCTTCAGGTGCTCTTATTTTGGCCGATCAAATAAGCTGGCGAAGTGTTTATTTTATTATGGCCTTAGCGATGATTCCTGCCATGCTCACCACACTTTGGGTAGAAGAGCCAAGTGTTACAGAGCAAGCGCCTTCTAGTTTTAAAGAGGCGGTGATAGATCCATTTAGTGAGTTCTTTTCTCGTCATGGATCACTACTTATTTTGCTTTTTATTCTTTTTTATAAGCTAGGGGATACCATGGCCTCGGCGATGACGATGCCTTTTTATCAAGATATTGGATTTACCAAAACACAAATTGGAGTGGTGGCCAAAGGCTCTGGGCTTGCCTCTAATCTTATTGGTATGGCGGTAGGGGGAGCGCTAACTTTGAGATTAGGGATCTCGAAATGTCTTTATATTTTTGGTTTTCTTCAGGCCATATCAACGGCATGCTTTTCAATTCTTGTCAGTACGGGACCTCACCTTGGTTGGCTTTCTTTTATCATCGGTTTTGAAAACTTCACTGGGGGGACGGGGACAGCGGCTTTTCTCGCTTATATGGCGACACAAACCAATAAGAAGTTTACGGCCACTCAATATGCTCTTTTAACCAGTTTAATTGGAATCCCAAGAACGATTCTTTCGGCACCAACAGGCTATCTCGCTGAGTTATGGGGTTGGTGGTTCTTTTTTATCTTTTGTACGTTGATTGCCATCCCAGGGATGATTTTATTGTTTAAAATCGTTCCCTGGTCTGAAAAAAATTAAAAACTGCTGGCTTTAATTGGATATCAAAAAAGAACTATTAATAGATAGTTAAATCATTTTAAAAACTTAAAAGTTAAATCTTATTTCTTTTATCTAAAGGAGTAAGTATGTGTCCTCATTGTCATTTTAATACGGATATCGTTAAGCGTGGTTTCTATATTAGAGCTTCAGATGGTCTAAAAATTCAACGCTTCAATTGTCGCAACTGTGGTAGAGATTTTTCTACACAAACAAGTTCTTTTGATTATCGGTTGAGAAAAAGAAGAATCAATCAGTCAGTTTTTAGAATGCTAGCTAAAGGTATGTCTCAAAAAGGCTGTGCCCATGTTTTGGCAGTTGACCCACAAACGATTGCAAGAAGAATTACGCGTTTTGGAATTTGTGCAAAAAAACACTTAAGAAGTTTTACATCAACGGTATCTGAAGTTGTTTTTGATGAGATGGAAACCTTTGAGCATACCAAACTTAAACCATTAACGATTCCATTAGCAGTCGAAAAAAGAACTAGGCGTATTCTATTCGTAGATGTCGGTAAAATAGCAGCTAAGGGGCATTTAGCGCAAATCAGTAAAAAGAAATATGGTTTTAGAAAATGTGAAAGAAAGAAAGCATTAAATAGATTGTTTAGGCATTTAAAAAGGATCTCTTGTCCTCATGCCACCTTTTTCAGTGATGAATCACATCATTATCCAAATCAAATTAGGCGATATTTTAAGCAAGTAAAACATATGACTTTTAAAGGAAGAAAATCTGCTATTATTGGTCAAGGTGAAATGAAAAAAGGCGGTTTTGATCCGCTATTTTGCCTCAATCAAACAGCTGCAATGATTCGCGACAATATCAAAAGACTAACAAGAAGAACGTGGTGTACGACTAAAAAAATAGAAAGACTTCTAGACCTACTTCATATCTATTCTTTTTATCACAATCAAAGGATTGATGGAGTGAAAAGACCTTCCATTTTCAACTGTTCTGTATCCAATTAGCTCCAGCAGTTTTAAAAAATTAGCGCGCCATTGGAAATGGAATCCCTCTAAGAATTGTCATCGTCGCCCCTGTCGCTGCCGCTGGAGCAGGTACAGTCACTCTAAATTGGTCATCGCTATCAACTTGTCTGACAGTGTAAATCACACCACCAATACTAACAAGAGACCCGACAGTTATTTCAGTGGTAAAACTACCAGTACCACCATTAGAAGTAATGATTGATGAGTCTTTTGAGAGGTCAACAGTATCAGCTGCTGCGACAGTGATGGCCGCTCCTGTTCCCATATAGATTTTTACTTCTTGGCCAGCTCCTGTCGCTGAAAGAACATCACTTTCTAGCGTAACAGTGACGTTGTCACCGGCAATTGAAGAGACGATATAACTATATCCTGCGATATTAATTAAACTTCCTGCTTCAATCTCAGAAGTAACATTTGCACTTGCTGTAATGGTTGCACTTCCATTGGTTACACTTGCTGTGAAAGAAGCGACATAAACAGGATCGAGATCTGGCACAGACTCAAGTGTACGTCCAAGTAGGACATTTACAGTTGCACCTGTGGCCGTTGTTTGAGCATTTGTTGTCAGAACAAAGTTATCATTATCAGTTACAGACTCAACGGTATAAGTTACTCCATCAATTCTCAAGACGTATCCAGGGAAGAGTGACGTTAGGAAATCTCCTCCGCCACCATTTGATGAAACGTTAGCAGAGCCAGCAGTGATATCAACCGTATCAGCTGGCGTTGAACTTACGGCCACTGTCGGTAATGAATCCCAGTCTTGAACCGTATCACAGGTCGAACCAAAACATTCATTAGATGTATCATCGACTAGGCCTGAGCTATTATCTAAAACATCAGTATTATAATTACTTGTGTTCGGTGCGAAGTCTCTATCCCAATCTCTTACGGCAATTCTAATCCTTGCCTTGGTGTTAAAAGAAGAGTCAAGACATTCGTAGGTATAAAACTTATTCGTGTTAAGACCTTCAATCGGACTGATACCTAAAGTGGCAGCACCACTTGTCTTTGTTTCTGCAGCAGACCAGTTATTGGCATTTAAAATAAAGTTACTATTATCAAGCGCGATTCCCTCCATAAAAGAGAAGTTTGCCCAATACACGTTTGATGAAGGAAGATAACCATAAGTTGTATCCACAGCAGTACTATCTCCAACCGTATAAGCTTGATTCGAAAGACCTGTAAAAGCAGATAATGTCGTTCCACTTGTGCTTGTAACATCAGAAATACCAGAGTCTAGAATAGGACCACCCATACACGACGATCTTGTTCCGGTACAGTCTGTCGTTTCGGTTGTTAAAACTGAGTTACAATTACCAGAGCCATCATCTGTGATAGTGTAAATATATTTCGTCGTAGAACCTTCATCACAATTTGGAAAGTCTGAATTTGCTGTGCTGTGATCACCAATACATTGAATACTTGTCTCATTATAATTATTAGAGTCACAACCATTTCCAGAGCGACAATATATTTTTCCTGTTTCAAATGTCGAACCAGCTCCAAGAGCATTGGCCGTTATAATACCATTATCTTCTACATCACCAGAAACTAATGGTGTGTTTAGTGTACTTGCAGTTCCAGCAGCAGCGGTTAATACTCCGTCACCAGTTAAAGTAGTACATCCAGAAATATCCCCACTAAATTCATAATAAGTCGTAGCAGAAGTGAGGACTGGGAATCTGTTAAATGAATATGGCTCATAATTAACATACTCACAAAGACCTGCACTAGATGTGACATTAAACTGAACACCTTTGTAAAATAAATCGGCTTCACCAGCGTCCATGATACAAACGATATCGTTAATACCATCTTGTGCTGTCGATCCATCAATTTGCATACTATTAACACGACAACTTGTGGTTTCATTTCCTTGACCTTGCTTTCTTAAAATATAAGAAGAGGTATTGGCGGTTCCATTTGTCACTCTAAATTGTGAATGAATGGCCATTGAAAATGTATGAGTTGCTGTCTCGGCACCATTTCTTGCTGTTATCGTATAAGTTGTTCTTGTTTTGTTCTCTGTCGGGCTACCTGAAATTAATCCTGTTGCCGTATCAAGAGTCAGACCATTAGGAAGACTAGGAGAAACACTGTATTCGGTGACCGTTCCTCTCACATAAGTATTAAGGGTCATAAAAGATCCAACATAACCTTTAAAGTGATGGTCATGCTCTACTAGTGATACTGTTTGCTCAGAGGCAACATAAGGATTGGCATCATCAATGGTATCACTATTTTCTACAATACCACTATGAACCTCTACAAAATAAGCCGTATCAGAAGTATCTGGATCATAATTAAAAGAAGCCGCTGCTTGATGAGTTGCCCCTGAATCGAAAGTAGCATTTTCACCTGCAACGAGGTCTGTATCATTTGGAATAGTCAGTTCTAAATTTAGAGCTTCAACTGTTGCAATAGTATCGACAGTTGAATCATGAGTTCTTTCATTATCTAAAAGATCGCCATCGGCAAACTGTCCTGAAATTGTTCTGACAAAGAGTTTTTCATTAATCTCATCGTTAAAAACAACAAGACCAATCGCTGGGCTAGCTGCTCCAGAGTCCGTTGATACGTAGGTACCAATAGGAAAGTTCGATGAGTCCGCTATGGTGAGCACAACATTGGCCTCAAGTTTATCTGAGACACTCGAAACGAGAGCCTCCTGTGCAGAGAATGTAGCAGCGTTATCAACGGAGTCACCAGAGGTAAAACTTTGTCCCACAACGGCAAACTCAACTAAAAGTCTACCGGGACCAGTCACGGCACCAGCTGTTTCGGGAGCGATTGCTAAAATCGTTCCAGCAATATCATCGGTATTAGAAATGGATCCACTTACGGTAAAATTATCGATGGCACTTACGTAAACAAATCCCCAGTTCTTTTTCGTTGTTTCAGCAGAGAAGTAGGGAGTTTCGTTATCAATACCTTCGTCGGCGGCAATTGTTCCAGAGAAAAAAGCATAGATCCCTTCAATCTGTCCTGAACCATTTTCGTAGAGGTCAATAACTTTACCAAAACTACCATTTTCACTTGATATAAACATTCCCTTAAAGAACCTTGTGTTAGAAACAGCATTAACAGGAATATATTGTAGTGAGGCAACACTGACATCGGTTGGAGTTTCAGAGATCACCATATTATAAGTAACAGAATCAGTTTCACCAATCGCGTTGGTAACAGAGATAGTGTACTCTGTTTCATTCATAATTGACTGACCAGAGGCACTATTGCCTGTAATTGTTCCTGCAGCTGCACTAAAAGTTAAATCCGTTGGTAGGGCCGGAGAAATGGAATAAGATACAGTTTCAGCACCAACGAGTGAAACAACACTTCCACCACTATCGTAAATATCACTAGCTATTCCACCAGTGAGATCATCTGTTGTTTTAAATTCGTGAACAACTTTGGTAATGGCCGTTGCCGCAGCAACAAAACTTCCCGTGTTGTCGATATTGTCATCTTTTTTGAAAACATCACTTCCCGTAAGTGCTGCATTTGTTACCGTGACAAAAAGAACTTTATTTGTCACATCGATATAATCGATCAAGGCTTGAGCGCCTGTTGGTGTTGAAATATTTTCACCAAGTGAGAATGGCGTAATATCACTTACTTCAATTCTCAACTTGTCCCCAAGACCTTGTCTGACAAAAATCGAGGCTATAGATGAAGCCGTGGTGATATTCATCGCATAGGTATCAAAAGTCGTCGCAGATGAAAAAGGATGATAAGCAGAAATGGTATAGGTTGTCCCTGCATCATAAGCCACTGGAGTACCTTCTATTTCTCCTTTTGTTACATCAAATGATAAACCAGAAGGTAGAGTCGCATCGATTGCGTAATAGACGGTTTTAGAGTCTTCGGGAAGACCTGTAACGACTGGTTTATTTTTCGTAATATCATCACCAATTATATATTCAATAGGAGAGAGTTGTTCATAACTTAAAGCTGTAGGTGCATCCACAACTCTAAAACGTAAACTTTTTGATGCTAGTGTTTGACCATTACTATCTTTGGCCACAACACTAATAAGTCCTTCTTCTTCAGTAACTCTTGAACCAATGGTACCTGAATTGGTTATTTCACCTGTTGATGAGTTAATCGCGAGTCCATCACTAAGTCCTGGAGTGGTAGAGTAAGTTTCACCAGCAGTGGCAGGAGTTAAAGTAGCATTCAGAGATACAGTATCGCCTGAGTTAAAAAGCCTGATAGGCTCTGCTGAAATCTGAGTAGAAAAAGAGCCATCATCTGCATGAATATAGTATTGACTATAAAAATCTCTCTCATTTGTAGCGTCAGTGTCAGCTGGTGGAGCAGCTGTACTATCAATTGAGATAAAGACTTGATGAGGGTCAGTTGAAGTATCGACATAATAAATTTCTCCGATACCGACATACTCGTCATCAGCATCACAAGCTGAAAAGAGTTCGCTAGTACAAGAGTAAATGACATTATTACCATCAGTAACATCATCGTCAAAATTAAAACCAGAAGCATCCTCAACCTCTAAGACAAGTCTTTGATTTGCAGAGTAGTCATAAGCGAGGGTGAACTGATTAGACTTTAAAGTAGTTAAAGAGATTGATACTTCACGTGTTTCATTATTACCATTAGTAAGTGTAATAGTATAAATTTCATTTTCTAGCTCTGGAGCGAGAAAAGGAACAACGGGCATAGAGATAACACCGGTTGTGGTATTAAAACTCATTCCAAGATCAATTGGGGGATCAACTGAGTAAACCCAATCAGATGCTGAAGCTGGTGATGTTGTTGGAGTTCTCGTTAGAGAGGCACTGGTATCGGTTCTATCGAGATAAAAAGATGCTGTTTCAATAACAGCTGCACTTGAAGCACCCAGAGCACAACTTGCAAAACCAGTTCCACAGTTATCGATAAAGTCTTCTGGTTCAACAAAAAGACCTGAACCAGCACTGGCAATACTGACTAACATTTCTTTTCGATCAGTATCGATACTGACAATAGAAAGCTCACCTTTTCCTGAATCAACTGGAAAGGTTGTCGAAACATAAAGTGTGTCACCAACGGTGAAGCCCGCCAGTTTATCCGGATCTTTTAATTTTAAAATAAGTTGATCACCATTTTGTTGGTAATAATTAAATGATGTAATTGTCGTTGATGTTGTTTCACTACTTGAATCACTAGAACTACTACTTCCACTAGAAGAGGAAGTAGTTGTCTCTTTTGTTGGAGTATCCTCTTTAAATTTTGTCACCGAATCGGGCATACACCCCATAAGGAATAAAGAAGATAAGATAGCTGTCTGTAGAACTCTGTTCAAAATTAGCTTTTTCATACTTCTTATTATCGACCATTTATGAAACGGCTTTAGGGGTAAGACAGAGAGATTTAAAAAATCAAGTACTTGGAGTAAAAAAGACTGGTAAAGAAATTTCCAGTCTTTTTAAATAATGCCCTTTATTTTTGGCAAAAGATTTTCTAAGTGGTTAAAACTATTAAAGCTTACGAGTCGGCAAGCTCTTGGGCCATGAAACTTAAGCTTTGAACTAGTTGACCATTACCACCTTTTTGAAAATACGGTCCATTGGCCGAATCAACCCACGAATAAATATCGAAATGGGCCCAGGGAGTGTTGCCGATAAACTCTTTTAAAAACATGGCCGCTCTGACGGCACCACCAAAACCACTTGCGGAATTAGTTAGATCGGCCACAGGGCTTGAAAGTTTTGATCTTTGTTCTTTTAAAAGAGGCATTCTCCAAATTTGCTCACCTGCTTGAGAGCTACTTGAAAGCAAACGATCTGAAAGTTCATCGTCATTAGAAAAAAGGCCACCTGTTTCTGCTCCAAGGGCAACTTTGATAGCGCCTGTTAAAGTGGCGACATCAATGATGAATTTTGGTTTTTGTTCGTTAGCAACAGTGAGAGCATCACCAAGAACAAGTCTTCCTTCTGCATCTGTATTGTCTATTTCAACTTTTAAGCCTTTTCGTGATTCAAGCACATCCCCTGGTCTAAAAGCATGAGCATCGACAGCATTTTCGGCGAGAGCAAAATAGAAGTCACAATTAAGGTTTAACTTTTGAGTGACGATATAATGAGCAACTCCAACTAGCGATGCGGATCCGCCCATATCTTTTTTCATATTTCGCATTCCACTTGGGGGTTTAATATCGAGACCCCCGGAGTCAAAGGTGATCCCTTTGCCAACAAAAGCGATAGGTTTGTCTTTATTATTTTTGTTCGGTCGATAACTTAAATGCACAAGTCTTGGAAGTTGAGCACTGGCGCCTCCTACGGCCAACATCATCCCCATTCTTTCTTTTTTTAATTTTTTCTCATCCCAAATGATCAGTTTGCAATTTGGCTTTGAATAAAAGAGATCTTTTAAAAAGTTTGCGTAATCACCAGGTCTTTTTTCTCCCGGAGGAGTATCGACTAAAAATCTAGCTAAGTTTGTACTGTGACCTAATTGAATATATTTTTTAATACTTGGAGTTTCACTTTTTGAAAGATTAAAAAGTTCAGTCTTAAAATTATATTTTTTTAAATAGTGATAAGAGCTCATCTCAAGTCCAACAGAAAGACCACCCCAAATCTCTTCAGAAATATCTAAACCATGTATTTTAAGATTTGTAATTTTTGAAACTTGAAATTTATTAATGATGGTGCCGATGGCATTTCTTGCTAAGCCATAGAGTGATGGTGTTAAGTATTGGTAATGTCCTAAGTTCTTTTTGGGGTTGGACGGCTCTAAGAGGCAAAGAGCAAGTGGCCCTTTCTTACTATCAAAATAAAAGAGCTCTTTATTTTCATCAATTTGTTTTAGCTGCCAAGGAAGCAGAGTTCCCTTGAGAAGAGACTTCACTTTTTTCTTATGTTCAACGGTAGAAAAAAGGACAAGATGATCTGAAGCTTTGCCTTTTATTGTCGAGGTGTTTGATATTTTAGACGATAAGGTCGTATGGGGTGACGAACGAAACTTCATAGTTTTTTTCTCCAGTAATAGTGAGGTGTTTTCAATTATGGTCTGTGAGGCATAAATCGTCACGTACTTTCAGTAATTCATAACGATGAGTATAATATTTTTTATTGGGTGTAGGAGAGTTCAATGCTTAAGGTTTTTAAGTCATTATCAATGATTCAGATCGTTAGTATCTTGGCCCTTCTTATTTTATTCGTTCAGACCATATTTCTTCTTTTGTTAAATCCAAACGATTTTAAAAGTACAATTGTGATTTTGCTTTTGGTGAACCTCTCTGTGTTAGGTTTTCTTTTTCTATCGAAGGTTTTAGCAGGTTCTACGAAAAATAATCAAAAGGACGATAGTCAAAATAATTTAGATCAAATGAAAAAAGAAATCATTCAAAAAACAAGGATATCATTAGTAGGGGAGTTTTCTTCCGGTATCGCTCACGATATTAATAATCCTCTCTCGATAATTATTATGCATGCAGATCGGTTTGAAAAACATAGCAAAGAATTTTTAGCCGAGAATGAAAAAGCAAACAAGTCTTTTGAAAAAATTAAAACGGCAGCAGAGCGAATTCAAATGATGACAGCAAAGCTTGGTAAAATAAGAAATAAAGAAACAGATTATAGAAATGATACCAATCTTAAAGAAGTTATTGAAAGAAGTATCTTCGATCTCTCCTATCAAATTATTCCACAAAATATTGAAATCAAAAATACGATCACAGAGAAACTTGAATGTTATGGCGATCGTAATTCTCTTGAACAATTATTTTCTAATATCATTTCTAATTCTTGTGATGCCATGAAAAATTCAACGGAAAAAGTGCTAACGATCAGTACTGAGCAAGCTGCCGAAGAGAGTCAGTTTGTGGTAAACGTCACAGATACAGGCCATGGAATTCCGGAGAAAGATAAAGAGGAAATTTTCACTCGCTTTTTTACCACCAAAGACGATGGTGTTGGCCTCGGTTTATCAAGTGCAATGAGAATTATTAAAGATCATTGTGGTGAAGTTGAGGTTCTCTCACCTAAGAACGGTGGTACAACGTTAAAAATTACTTTGAATAAGAAACTTTAGAGTTAATGGTCTTATATTCCTCTTCAGCATGGTTTATTAAAAAACATCCATGTTTTTTGATGCTCAGAATACTCCCATCGTGGTCACACCCACTTCGTGGGCAAGTTCAGAGCATCGATAAATCAAAAAAACCTATTATAAATTAAAAGATGGCCAATACTTGCCCGAAGGGTCGGGACAAGGATGGCCCGATATTGGTTATCGCAAAACACGGATGTTTTAGTTTAGACTTCGGTAGTATTTGAATCTTCTTATAAGACTATTAAACTAAAGAAACTTTAGAAATCTAAGAGCTTTTGGGGAGGATCTTGATGGACCCAGCCAAGCTTTTTTTGATGCAGTTTTTCTCCTGAAATAACTCTTTCATAAAGCGTGACATAATCAGCGGAATATTTTCTCATGGCAAACTTATCTTCAACATAGTTTCTGATGGTTTTAGAAGAAAATTCTTTTTTATTATCTCTGATAGTATGTTCAAATTCTTGATAATTTGAACAAATGATTCCCGTGTCTTCATGAATAAGTTCTTTAAAGCTACCAAAAGAGCTTGTCACGGCGGGGAGGCCTTGGCTCATGGCCTCAATAATGGCAAGGCCAAAAGGTTCATGCCAACGTACGGGATAGAGTAGAGCATCAGCTGAATTCATAATATCGAGTTTAATTTGTCCGTCGAGAAAACCATGATAGTTAATATTTTTCTTAGGGAAAAAAGAGCTTCCGCCTATTACTTCTAACTTTTTATGTGAGGCCTTTACTGCTTTGACACAGTCTTTTAGATTTTTAACTTTCCAGCTTCCTTTCGCTAAAAAAAGAAACCGATCCCAACTCAGTTTTTTTTCTTTAAAAGGGTACTCTTCTAGATCAAGGGCATTAAAAACAAAAACATCGCCACCATGGTTTTGGGCATGTTTGTTAGTTAGAAAAACCGTATTCTCTGGAAAAATTTCACCTGGCTGACCGTTGCCATGAAGTGTAATGAGTGTGGGAATATCACAGGGAACGATATGGTTATAACTAAGGTGAATAATATCTGCATCTTTTGGGATGAGATGATACCAGTCTTTTCCGTCCATCGGGATGAGTTTGATTTGATCTTTTTCTACAGTACTTTCGGGGTGTCCAATTAAAATAACATCATGACCAGCTCTCGCTAGTTCTTTCATATGCCAAAAAAGAATTCTTTCAATTCCACCATATTTTTTTACGGGAAGTGGATGATCATGTTGAAAAACAATCTTCAAGACTTCTCCATATCGGCTTGAAGTTTTTTCATTTTCTTAATTTTTTCTGCGAGCAGCTCTTTGAGGGCCATCTTTAAATACTTCTCAATTTCAGCATCATTACTACCAGTGTCTGTAATGATGGTATCGTAAATTTTCTTCAACTCTTCCGTGGCAGCAATAACGATATTATGTTCACCGAGATGGTCATCGATTAAATCGCGAACAAGCGCGCTCAGGTTGATATTATGCTGTTCTGTCAGCTTGTCATACTGATCTTGTCTGATTAAAAGGCTGATACGTTTTAAACTTTGGTCCATATTTAGGTATGTTAGCATGCGTAGAAAAAGATGTAAAATATTACTTGTGTGCACTTATATGTAGTGATATATATAGATATGCAAGGAGGATTTGTGAATCAAACAATTGTGTTAAATGCTAGAGGTGAAAGACCTCGTTTTTATCGTGTTCCATCTAAATGGTTTGGTGGAGTTTGTCAGGGAATCTCTCAATCTTTTGAGATCAAGCCTGAGTACATCAGGTTGATGTGGTTTTTCTCTATGCTGTTGTCTTTTGGGACAACTATTGCGGTTTATCTCTTATTATGGATGGTTCTCCCCCTAGAGACTGAGATTCATGAATACGAGCAGCCTCGTTTTATGGGGGTCTGTCATAAACTCTCTCAAGAGTTTGGTTGGGAATTGGCCCCTATTAGATTGATCGCAGTAGGGAGTATTTTCTTTTCTCTTGGCCTAACGATCGTCGCTTACTTTGGTTTGTGGCTGTTTTTCTCCCTTAGAGATTAATGAAGCCAATAAAGTTAACAATCGAAACTCAAGGTGAGAGGTTTTATCCGATAACCTCTCAAATCAAAAAGGCCTTCAGTGAAATACTCACGAAGGCCGGCTCATCTTCTGGAGTCTTAACTATATCTTGTATGCATACCAGTTGCGGTCTAACGTTAAATGAGTCCTATGACCCAAGTGCTGCCCGTGATATGGAATCTTTTTTAAAATATCTCGCTCCTCGAGATCTAGAACTGATCACTCATACAACAGAAGGCCCGGACGATAGTCCAAGTCATCTCAAAACTATGCTGATCAATAATTCTCTCCAGATTATCGTCGATGAAGGGGAGCTTATGATCGGAACATGGCAAGGAATTTTTCTTTGTGAGTTTCGAGATAGACCTCATAGCAGAACATTAATTTTAAAGTTTCAAGCGGATTAATCTGTTTTCTTTGAGACGAGACAATGTTAGTTTCCCTTGGGAGACGAGTCCATGTCACAATCTAGTGAATTTCTAAAAGGTATTTTTGCCGGTGTTTTTTGTTTTGCCTTTTGGGGATTAGCTCCACTTTTTTGGAAATTATTTGATACCACTTCGGCTAGTGAATTATTATTACATCGAATTATCTGGGGCTTTTTTACGCTATTTTGTATTTTGTTTTACAAAGGGCAAATCAAACACTTTTTTCAAAGTATAAAAAGTAAAAAGACATTTCTTCTTCTCATTCTTTCCTCTGTCTGTATTAGCACAAATTGGTTTTTATTTACTTACGCCATGACAACGAATCATATTGTTGAAGCCTCTTTGGGTTATTTTATGAATCCACTTATGAATGTTTTTCTTGGACGACTCTTTTTAGGAGAGAGCTTATCTATAAGAAAGTGGGTCGCATTGGCCTTTGCCTTTTTCGGTGTTATGACGATGTTCTATGGGAAAGTCGATGGTATTGAAATCTCAATTCTTCTTGCCTCAACTTTTGCTCTTTATGGATTAATACGAAAACAGCTTGAGATCAACTCAGAATTTGGGCTTTTATTTGAACTGCTTTTCGCCTCCATTCCCGCTTTACTCTTTTTTATCTCAGGAGGGAGTGAACAATATGAGTTCTATCTTGCCCCTCTTTCCTTGAAATTATTATTTATCTGCTGTGGGCTCATTACGATCATTCCACTTTTTTACTTCGTTTACGCAGCAAAAAGGTTACAGTTTTCGCAAGTTGGAATCTTGCAGTATATCGCTCCTTTTTTGCAATTATTAGTGGGAACAGTCATTTACGGTGAATCTTTTACAAAGACACATTTGATTTCCTTTGTTTTGATTTGGTCTGCTATAATTATTTTTATGAGTAAAGAGGTGCAAACATTACTAACAACAAAAAAGGTTGGTCGTAATGTTTAAAAAAGGACTTTCTTGGGATCAGCAGGTAGAGCTTTGTCGTGAACATGCATTGGCATTTTCATGTTTTCATCCTGAGAAAAAGGGAATGTCGTCACCACTATTAAAGTCACAGCAACTTGATAAGGCCGTTTTTTATGGTGGTAGTTTCAACCCTTGGCATGAAGGACATCAGGCTTGTTTGGATCTTTGTCCGGCAGGACCCTTAATTGTCGTTCCCGATTATAATCCTTGGAAAGATCTAAAAGCTCGCAAAGAAGGTCCGTGGGACTTGATTGTTGATCTTCATGAGAGATTAAAAGACACGGAGTATTCTATTTACCCTGGTTTTTTAATTAAAGAAGAGGTTACCCCAACAGTAGATTGGCTTCCTAAAGTAAAGCTCAGTGAAAAGTACTTTCTTATGGGTGAGGATAACTTTCTAAAGCTGCATTTATGGAAAGATTTTCATTTATTGTTAGAGTGTCTCGATGGTATTTATGTTTGTCCAAGGGCGGCTGATCCATTAGAAATTAATGATCAGATAGATAAAATTAATAAGGAGTTTCCTCAATTGAAACTCTTTTTTCAGGCCCATCATGATTATGAGCATTTTAGCTCAACGTTCTTAAGAAAAAAACAAGATAATCAGTAACTTAACTCATACTCTGTAAACTTTTCTCTCTCTTATCTTTCATAGGATTGAAATGGTATATCGAGATCATTCATCGTTTTTGAGATTGGGGGGTCTTGATGAAAAAGTCGCTATTATCTGTCGTCGTTCTTACATTTGCTTTTATTTTTTATTTAGGACAAACAGGTCTACTTGATTATTCTCAATTTTCACCTGGTGAGAAAAGTGTAGCAACTCTCGGTCAAAACGAAGAAGTAAGAGAAGAAATTGATGAAGTTGATTTTAGTGCCGCTGCAATTAAGAGAAATAATGAAGAGTTAACGACCGAGATTGATCAAGAGATGAGTGAAAAGAAAAAAGAGCTCATTGAAAATATTCTTGTGGTTAGTGAAGTTGCCAACTATCAAGAGAATATCACTCGAGGTATTGAAAGCAGTTTAAAGTCTGAAACTGATGATGCTGAGAAAAAAGAATTTCTAAAGAAGTTTGCCAACTCTCTTATGGACTACCCGATGGCAGAGGAGTTTAAAAATATACTAGCGAATTATTCTGAAAAAGAATTAGATTACCTACACAATAGTTTTAAACATCCCGCTAATCAACAAGCCATGGCCGTACAAAAAGAAAGAATTGATGAGCTGACCGAAATAACAAAAAGCGAACAAGACTATCTTCCAACACCAGAGAAGCAAGAAATTATTGCTGAGATTATTGAAGCATCTAATGCATTAGAGCATGGTGCAGTGATAGGAGATGCCACAACCAAGCCTATATTTATGGCCATTCATAAAAAGCAAAACCCAAATGCCAATATTCATGAGATGGAAGCCTTTGCTAATAAACTTATGGCAACTACTAAGCCTAAACAAACTCAAGCCATGACGAATGTTATTCACTGGAGTTTTGACCAGGTCGACAAAGATAAACTTGAAAGCTATCGCCAATATGTTAATCAAGGAATGGATCGTAAAACGAATGATAAATACCTTGAGGATATGAAAAAATTCTACGGCAAGTACGGAAAGTTTATCGGAGAAGAGCTCGTTAAACTTATGAGTGAACTTGAAAAAGATAAAAATCAATCATCTGATTTATAATAGTACTTAACTTTTTTAATATCACCTTCACTCAAGACTCTCTCGTTATAGGGATCTCTTAAAAAAGGCTCCCCTCCAATATCGACCATTGAGTAATCATCTGGAAACAATGAAAATGAGTTTGAAGGGTAGAGCATGATAGATTTGAAGTCGAAAGGAAACTTTGTTAAGTCGACAAAGGTGTTTTCAATAATTTGAAATTGAAGCCAATTTGTTTCATCAATATTTTCCCAGAGTACTTTGATATATTCATCGCGATCGCTACGGTTTTGCTCATGGAAAAAGCCAATGGCATGCATGATTTCATGAACGATTTCGTAAGTTTTACAACCACGGGCAAGTGTGATGAATTGCTCTCCTCCAATTCGACCTAGATTAGAATAACAATTCTCACTGCCTTCTTTAAAAGTAATAAAGTCTCTTTGGTCTTTTCTTTGTACAAACTTAAGGGGAGTTTTCATCTCCATATACTGAATCGCCTTTTTTACAAAATCATAATTGGGAAGGCCCGGCTGAATACGATAGGGAACAATGCCTTTTTCCCAAAGTCTGGGTTTCGCAAGAATAAGGGGTTTTGAATTATTCTGCAGAGAAGGTAAGTCTTCTTCTCGTCCAACAATAAGGTCTCCATGTGAAATTAAGAGACCGTCTTGGACGATAACCTGAGTAATAATAATTTCTCCACTTGGAAGTTGCAGGTGCTGGTGCTTCGACTCTTGAAGACTCCCTTGAGAGAGCTCTTTTTTAGGAGCTTTTATTGAGTGGTAGGTGCTCTTTTTTGAGTTTGTATTATGTTGTCTCTTAACATCACTATTTTTCGATTTTTCCTTTGTTTTATTGGGCTTAGAATAGCTATTTTCCAGGGGCACAAGGTTCTTTTCGATCGGCACATTTTGATGTCTAAGATACAGCTGGTAACTCAAAACAGTGACAAAAATCAGGAAACTTAAAATGGCAATTTTTTTCATCATAATGGAGTGAATTTTTTTCAAAAGGCCCTTGCCAAGCTGTATTACTAGCGTTAGATTCCGCATCACTTCAGATGCCAGAATTGGCCTTTGGACAGTCTAAGGATTAGTGATCCTCCTATCCTTTGTCTGTTGTCTTGAGTTGTTGTTGTGTGTTGATGGGCCTCGCTTTTGCGGGGCCTATCTGTTTCTAGGGCCTCAGTTTTTTCAAACCATCTTCAATTGAATATTTCGGCTTCCAACCCAAGTCACGTTCAGCATTAGTATGGTCAAAATAATGGTCTTTAGCTAATTGCATGGCAACAAATCGAGTCATAGGTGGTTCTTTTTTGGTCATCCCAAAAAGAGAGTATGTTGTTTCAAGTAGGCTTCCTATTCGGTAAGCAGTCTTAAAAGAGATTTGCTTTTTTAAGCGTGGAACTTGATAGAGATCGAGAACATCATTAATAAAATCCCAAATTTTAATAGGCCCCTGACCAATAAAATAAGCTTTACCGGCGACTACCTCGGGCTCACTTAGAAGTTTTTGGAAAGCGAGGATATGTGCTTGAGAGGCATTTTCTACATAGGTGATATCCACCAAGTTTTGCCCATCTCCAACAATTTTAACTCTGCCAGATTTGGCACCTTCAACTACGCGAGGGATGAGGTTTGTATCACCTGGTCCAAAAATAAGATGGGGGCGTAAGGCCACGACTTTAAGTTCGTCGCCATTAGAATCTAGTGCACGTTTTTCTGCTTGAGCTTTTGTTTTAGGGTAGTGAGCACAATACTCTGTGGGGTAAGGCCAAGATTCATCGACACCGCTAAGAGCTGATTTGCCAAAGACAACAGAGGGGCTACTGGTATAGATGAGGTGTTTTATGCCATTTTTTTTACAAGCATTAATGATGTTTTGAGTACCAACAACATTGATATTATAAAAGTCTTTCTCTTTGCCCCAGACGCCAACTTTGCCCGCTACATGAAAACAGACTTCGTGACCTTTCATCGCTTCAGTAAGTGATGGCCCGTCACAAATATCACCTTTAATACAATGGACACCTTTTTCTTTAAGCTCGGGATAGTCGCCACGAGCATAATTGGTAACTTCATGACCAAGTTCTAGAAGGTCTCTCACAATATAACTTCCTAGAAAGCCACCAGCTCCCGTCATAAAAATTTTCATAATCTTCCTTCTCTGGCGAGTTTTCCAAGTTTTGTGCGATCGATTTTTATATTATGTCTAATATCGACAGGCATCGATTTAATAAAATAAATATCGGAGATTTCTTTTGTATGGTCGAATTTATCTTTTAACTCTAAGACTTCTTTTTTTAGAACGTCTTTCGAGGCAGCTCCATTTGTTTCGATTACAAGTCCAAGCTTGTCTCCAGCATCTATTAATGCTGTTCGTTTAATTTGGGGATGATTATTAAAAATAGCTTCCGTTGGTATAGTGCTATAAAGCTTTTCTTTGTGAGAGATTCGATGAGACTTACGGCCACAAAACCATAAATCATCATTATCATCGAGGTAACCAAGATCGCCCATGCGATGCCAGAGTCTTCCTTTATCGTCCATCATTTTCGCAAGAGATGTCTTGTCAGGCATACCAACATATTCTGGTGTGACTGTATCTGAGCAAACAGCAATTTCACCGAGCTCTCCTTTTTCTAAAAACTCAGGTGACGTCATCACATCATCATTGATTGGTATGATTTTTATTTCAGTGAGGGGCGCGGCTGGCCCTAGGTATGTTCCCTTACCACTTTCCATTTCCTTGGTGATCTTTTCTTCCAGAATTTTTGCTCCACTTGTGCAGGCAACAGGAAGACATTCTGTGGCACCATAGGGAGTATAAGTTGTACCGTTCGGTAATATTTTTTCAAACTTGCGGTGTATTTCTAAAGAGACAGGAGCACCAAACATGACAAGATATTTAATGGTAGGAAGTTGGATATTATGGTCTAGGCAATAATCTGCTACTCGCTCCCAAATTGCAGGTGAGCCTGCTACAAAAGTTGCTTTGTGATCATTGATATTGGTAACCAAGGCCAGAGGATCGGCCTTCGCAGGTTTGGCCGGATTCATCGCCGGAATAGCACTTTTCATCCCCATCGCTACGGTGAATAAACTAAATAGAGGAAACCCTGGTAGATCAACATCGTTTGGATTGAGATCAAACATGGTTTGGAGAGTGTCCGTTTGGGCGTTAAAAATCTTGTGAGTGTAAAGCACACCTTTTGGAATTCCCGTTCCACCTGAAGTATACAAAATAGCTGCAGGATCAGAGGCGAGAGCATTAAAAAGAATACGATCGCCTTTTATTTCGCTGGTTAAGATTTCACGAAGAGAAATCATCTCTCCCCATTTAAAGT
This sequence comes from bacterium, assembly GCA_030425045.1. Classification (GTDB taxonomy): domain Bacteria; phylum Bdellovibrionota; class Bacteriovoracia; order Bacteriovoracales; family Bacteriovoracaceae; genus JAUHVL01. Next base: position 13,074 of record JAUHVL010000032.1, on the reverse strand, counting down.
CTCCAGTCGTAATAAAATATTTTATTGATTTAAAGCTGGACTTAAAAAAGAGTCGAATAAAATGAACAATGGGTTCACCAATTAAGATATCTGGTTTGATATGCTCAATGGCCGCTAAGAGATTTTTTCTTCCCATTCCAGGATCAATAAAAACGGGAATGATACCAACTTTAAAAAGTGAAAAGATAAAAGGAGTGAAGTAGAGCGAAGGCTTCATAAAAACGAGTGCTTTCATGCCTTCTTCCATACCTCGTTCGGTTAGACCCCAAGCCGCTCTTTCGGCGAAGCCTTCAACCTGAGAGAAATTTAAACTTTGATAATCAAATTCTTTTGCCGACTTTCTAATGGGAAAGCAAATAGCTGTTTTTTCAGGGAAGTACATGGCCTGTCTATGCAAGCGTGAAGCAATATTCCAATGTGACATGTGCTATTTTTACATGCTCACTTTTTGAACGGCAATTAAGTTTGACCTAATTTGGTTAAATTTATGGCATTTCTTTGAAATTCTCAAAATTTGTTGTATACACTGCGTAACACATATGAGGAAAACCATGAAAACTATCTTACTTACACTCTTAGTAACACTTTCTTTTAACAGCTTTGCTCTCAAATACTGTGGAAGCTTAAGCGCCTTAACTATCGACAACGATATTTACTCTGTTGAAAGAATGTCTTTGTACAACAAGAGAAACACACCTAAAGCAATCACTGTTAAGCATATCGATACATTATTATTGATGGCCACAATTATCACAGAAAACTCAGATTTTGATCGTTATCGTGATGGACTAGATTGGTATTGGAAAAATAATGCCGATAAGTATTTTATCTGTGTTTCAGGTTCAGACCTAAGAGAATACCGTGGTGATTTCTTTATGGACCACGTTGATGATATCAGCGTTTGGAAAAATGGCGAAGAAATCTAGTTTGTTAAAAAGCTCTTAATACACTTGAGAGTTTTATCTTCTGCATCTTCTAACAAATAATGACCTGCTTCTTCAAGCAGTACTGTTTTGGCTTCTGGAAGAAGTGTTTTAAAGCGTTCATAAAAATGAGTAGTAAAGCAAAAATCCTTAGCGCCCCAAAGGAGAAGTTTTTCTCCAGGAAGTTGAGATAGATTCTCTTCGATCGACTTTAAAGTTTTAAAACTTGGGTGCTGTTCGCTCATGGGAATATCTTGCACAAAACGAGCAACGCCAATTCTATTTTTATAATTATTGTAGGGGAGTAGATAACCTTTTTTTATAGATGAGCTTAAGGGCTTCTCTACGGCCATAAAAGTTGCCGGCCATGCAAAGGCATTAAGTCCTCTCATCATATATTCACCAATCACAGGTGTCCGACAAAAATTAATACTAGAAGGGATATTTTCGTCAACAAAGGCAGCTGTATTCATAATAATAGTATGAGTCGTGTCGAGTTTGTTTTTTAAAGCTGTGCCAAGCCCAATTGGCCCACCCCAATCATGAACGATTAAACTCGCCTTAGTTATATTAAGGGATTTTAAAAGGGCGGAAAGATTGTCGATATGATTGGCCAGGGTAAACTCATAGTTTTGAGGCCTTTCGGACATTCCCATTCCGAGATGATCGGGCACGATCACACGAAAATGATCTTTAAGATTCTTTACTAAATTACGATAGAAAAAACTCCATGTAGGGTTCCCATGAACCATGATAAGGGGATGTCCAGAACCTTCATCGAGATAGTGAAGTTTGTGACCTGACGGTGTGGTAAAAAACTTTCCTGTAAAAGGGTATTCTTTTTTTAGTTCTTGAGGGATTTCTATATTCATTTTTCAACCTCGATAAAGATAGTCGTAAGACCACTTCCGATTCCAAGAAGAGTTCCAATTCCACTAAGTTCTGGCTCTGATTCTAAAAATTTTGCTAGCGTGATAGGAAGTGCCACCGTTCCAGTATTTCCAAGAGTTTGATACGTGGTAAATGTTTTCGTTTCTGTAATACCTAATGTTTCTCGCATTAGTTTTTCATGAGCGGTACCAACCTGATGTCCAATACTCCACGATGGCCTTACTGCTAAAAGCTCCCAATTTTCTTTAGCGAGCTGAATCCCCGCTTTTAAAAGTTCTTCTGAATCGGTTTGCATCATTAAGCTATTGGGGTTGCCATCACCTTGGCATAGCTTGTTTGAAGATCCGTCAGTAAGAGCAGAGAACGACTTTAATTTTAAAAGGTGATCACCTTTTTTAAGTAAGACGGCGCAAGCCCCAGAGCCAATCGTTAAGTTAGCAAAGTATTTTTTGAGCTCTTTTCTATTAATATCAGAAGTATTTAGAAATTTAATTGTTTCAAAGATCAAAGGAGCACTATTTTCTCCACCGACAACAATGGCCGTCTCAACTGCTCCAGAGTCAATCATTTCAGCGGCCATGATCATACCATTTAATATTCCTAAGCAAGCATTTGATAAATCAAAAGTCATGGCCTCTTTTTTTAAATTTAAGTTGGCATGAATAACAGAAGCTGTGGCAGGCTCCAAAAAGTCGCGACAGACAGATGCATGAATGAGAAGGTCTATCTGTTGAGGATTAATATTATTTTTTTCAAAAAGGTTTCGTGCGGCTTTTGTCGAAAGATCACTAGGTCTTGTTCCTTGTGGCCAATACCTTCTCTCTTTAATACCGGTCATGAGTTCGAGTCTACCTTCAGGGAGTTTTAGCCTTTCGTATAGTGGGGAGAGCTCTTTTTCTAAATCTTCACTAGAGACAATCGTTTCGGGAAGGTAGTAGTCTATTGCTGAGATTGAGACATTGTTAAATTTCTTTTTCATGATTGTAGTCCGTGATAGTTGGCCATGGATATTCCGCTGAGGATGGAACCAATGATGCCAAGAAAACCTTGATCAGTTCCCATAATGACAAGTCCATCGATAGGAGTTCTGCCATCTCTGGTTTTATCAGGGCTACCGTATACGGCACCGCCAAATCTACTGGTATAGCGAGTTATGGTTGTGGGGGAAAAGACATCTTTAAATTCAAACTGGCCATCCCATTTCGGTAGGTGATTCTTTAAGATAGCAATAGAGTCTTGAAGGACATCTTTCTTTTTCGCCACATATTCTTTTCTTTCAAGTTTCTTCCACTGGTCATAGTTTGCGATAAAGGTAACGCGAGCAATCCCTTCATCGTAATCATCGGTATTAAAATTATTTGAAAAGCATAAGACGGCACTTTCGTGATCGTAATAACTTTCACTTTTTTGATATTGATAGTGAGGGCGATTATTATAAAAAATAATACTGGAGTCTTGTCCGAGGTCGACGGGCTTTTCTTTGAGAAAAAGAATTGTTTCCGTGAAACTCATGGCCCCTGTTCGGGGGAGTTTCTCTTCAAGCCCTGTCAGTTTTAATGTTTCAGGAAAGCCAGTACAGGAAAGAATAAGGGGGGCATGGATTTCTTCATCTTTTTCCGTTAGGACTCCGACGACGTGATTATCTTTAGAGATGATTTCTTTCACTCCCGTTTTCATTTGTAACTCAGCACCGACAGCATCCATTCTTTCTTTTAAAGAGGAGATGATTGTTCTCACCCCTCCTTCACTTCGGCAAAATCCTTCGAGGAATATTGATTTGAACATAATGACGAACTGACTGAAGTCCATGTCGTTTTCCCATGCCGATCCATAAATGAGCAGAGGACAAAAAATCATTTCTAATAAACTTTCATTGGTAATGAAATGTCTGACCACCTCTTTTGCTGGGAGGTATTCGTTGTCTAAGGCGGTTTCGTTATAGTTTTCTATTTTGTGTAATAATTGACGAAAGCCTTCAACCTGATCCGGAAACTCTTTTTCAATTTCTGAGATAAAAAACTCAATCTCGTTATTAAAGTTTAACGTATGATCAGGAAAGACAATCTGAGAGCCTTTTTGCTCGTTGATCTTAAACGTCTCATAGGGGAGTCTTAATTGTTTTAACAATTTTGTTAAAGGTTTTCCCGGAGTTTTTTTCGGTGCAAAATTTGTTAGAGCATGTAAGCCAACATCTAAGTTTCTCTTACCTCTTTTATAAAAAGAGTTAAGTCCACCAAGTTCGTAGTGACGTTCTAATACGATTACTTTTTTATCAAACATGGCCAAACGAATAGCCGCGGCCATGCCGCTCATTCCCGCACCTATGATAATTGCATCGTATTTTTCCAAAATCTTCTCGAGTTTTATTGATTAAATTTTGGCGTAAGGTAGTCAACACATGATTGCATACTAGCAAGCTGAGGATAGTCCTCTTGAGGAACTTCAATCTTGTGACGCTTCTTTAGCTCCATCACAATATCTAAAAAGTCCATGCTATCAAGATCTAGCTGCTCTCTTAAAGCAACGCTATCATCCAAATCAGATAAGTCATCATCGAGGGCCACATCGGCAATGATGTCTAAAACTTTTTGTCTTACTTCTGCTGTATCCATTTTTTTCTCCTAGATATATTTTTTAATGATTAAACTGCTATTAATACCGAGCATGCCAAAGCTATTATTTAAAATAGTTTTAACTTCTTTTTTTACAGGAGCGCCAATAACAAGATTGTCCATGGCACATTCCTCATCGAGCTCATCAATATTGTAGGTTCCATGAACCATCGAATCTTCAAAGCTTGGAATATTTCCGGCTAACTCTAGTGAACCTGCAGCGCCCATACAGTGACCAATAAGTGCTTTGGTTGCGTTGATATGAGCACTTGTTCCCTTAAAAACATTATTAATCGCCTTACACTCTTGAATATCACCCTGGTTGGTTCCCGTAGCATGCATATTTACGATATCGATATCATTTGCACTGAGCTCGGCATTTTTTAAGGCCTTATGAATACATTCTGTTTGGCGTTCGGAGTTGGGAAGAACAAAATCACTGGCGTCACTATTGACGGCGTAACCGGCAACCTCACCATAGATTTTTGCATTTCTCTTTTGGGCGTCTTCTAACCTTTCAAGAATGTAAAGACAGCCACCCTCTGAAATAGTGATACCATTTCTATTTTTATCTAGAGGTCTTGAAGAAAGTTCAGGATTCTCATGAGAGCCCAAAGCTCCTTGGGAATTGAAGGCAGCAAAAATGCCAAATGTCGCGGGAGATTCACTGATACCTCCTGCGATGGCCAAATCAACTTCACCGGCCCTGAGCATTTGTACTCCGTGAATTAGTCCCATATTTCCAGCGGCACAGGCCGCTCCTATAGTATATGCGGGTCCTGTTACACCTAGGTTAAGAGATATTTCTCCAGCTGGGGCATTGGCAACCGTTCTAGGGTTGTGATGGTGAGACCAAAAATCCGTGTTGAGTTCATTTTGGTAGAGCTCGTGGATTTCATTTTCTGTTTCCACGTTACCATGTTCAGTTATCCCGACATAGATTCCTATTTGATCTTTATCAACGGTATTCCAATCGATTTCGGCATCGAGAATTGCTTGATGAGCACAGTAAATTCCAATTGATCCCGCTCGAGTACCACGTTTTCTTGTCTTTCTTTTTTGGTAACGAAATTCATCAAAGTCACAAAGCCCAGCAGCTTTAGTTCCCATGTGACGAATTTCTTTCGCCTGTAATCCACTTTTTCCTTCTAGGAGAGCTCCTCTAAATTCACTAAGGTTATTACCATTAGGAGCAGTTAAGCCAATTCCAGTGATGACAATTCTTTGTTTATTAGGCATCAGAGTTTTCTCCCTTCAATTTAAATCGATCTTTTAAAAATTTTGAGGCAAGTTGAGTGGTTATATCCAAGGCCATTTGTCCTCCAGCTTCTAGCTTCTCTGAGAATAAAATGGCATCGAGCATCTTTGGCAGCTTCGCAACAATATCTCGGTGTTGATCAGTGATATTCTTACTAGCAACTTTTATAACAAAATTCATTACGACTTCGGCCATTTCACAAGTGGTGACGATTGAGCTCAGACGACGATAACGTTGGTCATCTTTGTTTTTGATTAGGTTTTGTGATCGTTGGGCCATATTTTTAAACTCTTCAATGGCCTCTTGCTCTCGTTTTTTAAAAACGGTAGCAACAATTGAAATAGAGTCTTCCTTGGCTTGGTGAACTTGGCCTTTTTTCTCTCGCTCTCGCATGGTTTCAACGGCCCCATAATAGGTAAGAGTTTTCAAGGCCATGCTGACAGCACTTTGAGACAAGTTTAATGTTTGTTCAATTTCTTCAGAGCTTAGAGGACGACTCGAAAGAGTGAGGAGACCATAAACAGCACCCTCAATTCTTTTGAGGCCCATTCTCTTTAAAAATTCCTCGAAGGCAGGAATTTCATTGAGTAGTTCTGGTTCTATAAACTCACGATTCATCACAATTATTCTATTTATTACAAAAATGAAATATCTGAGATATTAAAGCTGTGGTCTTCATCTGTCTAAATAAAAGAACTAAAAATCAGTAATTTATCTAAGTTTTGACCGGAGCAAAACGACCCGTACTTGTTAAGTACATGTAAATATTACTAAAAATAACCTATTTGTAATGCGTTGCGATATAAGGAGATGGTTAAAACACTACTAATAAGGATGGGCCTGTGCGCTTTATAGTCTTTTTACTTTTAATAATATCAATGTCTACCCAAGCTAAACTTTGGGAAGTGAGAAATCAATGGAGCTGGGAATGGGAAAACCGTTACAGTGATTGGTTTGAGGTCGCCTTCTCTGAAGAGAATTTCGATTTTTTTGAAAAACACGATATGGCCACAGATTGTGCCGATGCCGCTATCGCTGCCAGATGGATTTTTGCAAGAAAGCATGGGCTGCCGGTTCTTCAGCATAGTGCGACCATGCATATTACTGACGAGAAAGGAAATCGTGTTCGTGAGATGTATAGCCAAGACACAATGAAAAGGTTTTGGATCAATCAAGGGCTAAAGGCGGACCTCACTAAGCCATGGCACGAAGATAAACTTTTTGTGACGGCCTTAAATTATGTTTTAGATAACACAAATACTTACTCTCTCGCATGGGATAGTTACCCCGTTGAAATTTCTCAGCGTTCGATGCTGATTGGAACCCATCATTTAACTTTTTATCCAAAAGGTGCTCACGCAAATATTCTGTTTAACTTAGAGTACTTTAGGGCCAAGCGTTTTCAAAAAGAATACGAGACCGTTGCTATTAATATGCTTAACTCAACATTACCAAAAGCAGTTAGAAAGTTATTTAAAAGACATTACGCAAGAGGTGAGCGTCCTTCTCGAAGAGGTTACGAAGGTTTCCTTAGAATGAGATGGCCTGTTTCAATTGGTGGTGGAAAGTATGAACTCATGGAGAGACAATTACATCCTTATTGGTCTGAAGAGCAGTATGATGAGCTTTTTACTTACGGTTATGGTGGCTTTTACCAAGCTGTTACAGCAAGGCTTTGGAGTAAGTATTCTTTTAATTATGCTGATCTCGAGTTACTCATTAAGTTTATTAATTTAGAACTAGGTGAGAGGATTAATACCGTTATTAGTGGATACAACCTTTGTGTTGATGATCCAAATATCTCTCATGACGATGATAAAATTGAAGACTGTTCTCCGGGAACAAGAAATTACGATAAGTATAGTACCAATAATAGAGATGATCGTTTTCAAGCTCTTATGACAGCAGCAAATCGAACGTTTAATATGTATAAAGATGATCGTATCTATAAAAGAAGAATTAATAGCTTCCTTAACGGTAAAGTAAAATTAAGTGGAACCAAGGAAGCAAATTACCATATGGTAGAGTTCAAACATATTATTGATGCTTTCACACTTCCTTATTATATGACGGTTAAAGAGAGACGAGAGGCAGAGTTTAATTTCAGTTCAGATCCTCGTGATTCATTCTATGTACGTTGGGGAGTTGAGGATCTCTTTTAATAACTGACTATTCTTATAATTGATGGGGATGATTTTTCCTCCGGTTTGATTTTTTACGGACGTGCTACAATAGATAGGCGAAACTGCCAAAAGACACAAGGAGTGTGTATGTCTAATCTTGTATTAAAGGCCGAAGCTAGAGAGACCGGTTATACTCGAGGCGAATTGAATAAATATCGTGCTCAAGGAACAGTCCCCGGATGTATTTACGGGAAAGGGATGGAGAGTATCCCTGTTTTTGTTAACTCAATGAATTTCACCAAAGCTTATAGAAGTGGTGGAAAGATTTTTGAATTAGAGTTAGACGGAAAAAAACATTTAATCTCTGTTGATTGTGTTGATACCGATCACCTTGGAAAAAACATCATGCATGTTTCTTTTCATAAACTATCTGCAAAAGAAAAAATTAGTATTGAAGTACCTCTAACTTGCGTTGGAAATGCTGTTGGTGTGAAAAGTGGTGGTCTACTTCAAACAATTGAAGGGACAATTCCAGTAAAAGGAATGCCTACTGATATTCCTGAAAGTATCGAAGTTGATGTAACTGAGCTCGATGTAAATGGAAATATTCATTGGAGTGATATTACTTTACCAACGGGATTAGAAGCTAACTGGACTGACGACAAAGTATGTGTGGTTTGTAAGCACGTTAAAGTCGAAGCTGAAGAAACGACAGAAAACGTCGATGAAATGGTGGTTAACACTCATGCTGACGAATCTGTTGAAGGTGCTCCAGAAGAAGAAGCTAAGAAAGCAGCTTAATCAAGTATTAAATTGTTATAGCTAAGAAGCCTCACATTAGTGGGGTTTTTTTTATGTCAATGAATCTAATAGGAAAAAAAAACCATTTTAAGTGAGTTTTACTCTGTTTGTTATAATAGAGATGATGACTAGTAAAAAAATATCTGCTTTAAAAAAGTCACCTGCTAAATGGGACTATCAAAAATTTGATAAAATTGATGGTAGTCACCCCCTTAAAAAAGAAGTTTCTGATTCTGTTGTCGAATATCAAGTTCGCTCAAGGCCTGGAGGAGAGGTCGCAGTATTTAACTTTGAGTTAGCAAAAGATATGGGACTCATCGATAAGAATCATCCCGAAATTCTTACGCCAGAGTTACAAGCAAAAATAAATGAAACATTTTCAATTGTGATCATTAATGAATATGACAAAGAGGAAGGTAAAGAATTTCCTGAATCTGAAATCAAACCAAAGACCTATATGGCCACAAGATATCTGCAAATGCAGCATCCCAATAAACAAGGTAAAACTAGTGGTGATGGTAGATCTATTTGGAATGGGTATATTAAAGGGCGTAAGGGGATCACATACGATGTGATGAGCTGTGGAACAGGTGCTACGAAATTATCACCCGCGACCCATATTTATAATAAGTATTTTGAAACAGGTGATCCAAGTATTAGTTATGGTTGTGGTTATGCTGAACTTGATGAAGGACTCGCTTCTTTCTTTTTCTCAGAAATTTTTTGGCAAAATAAGCTGGCCACAGAACGCATTTTAGCAATCATCAAGTATCCAAAAAATATTTCCATAACAGTTAGGGCCTATCCTAATCTTATCAGACCTAGTCATATGTTCTCTCATCTCAAGCAAGGGAATTACGACGCTCTCAAGAGTATGGTGGATTACTATATTGAAAGGCAAAGAAAGAATAAACTTTGGGAAAAAGCTCCTAAAACCAAAAGTAAATACAATTATTTTCTAAAAAAAGAGTGTGAGGTATTTGCCAAGCTGGTGGCACGTTTTGAGACAGATTATATTTTCTGTTGGATGGACTGGGATGGAGATAATATCTTGATGGATGGGGGAATCATTGATTATGGTTCCGTAAGACAGTTTGGTCTTTTCCATCATGAGTACCGCTTTGATGATGATGATCGTTACTCTACAACTATTAAAGAGCAAAAATCTAAAGGTCGTTATACGGTACAGACGTTTATTCAGCTTGTAGACTTTTTAAAGAATAAAGAAAAAAAGAATATTAAAGAATACGATAATCATCCTGTTCTAAAAAAATTCGATAAGATTTATAAGGAAGAGAAGTTAAAATTATTTCTCGCGAGAATTGGTTATCACGAAGACCATATTGAGTATTTATATAAGTACCAAAAGAAAACAGTGAATAGTTTCTATAAAACATTTTGTTATTTCGAACATGCTAAATCAAAACATGGCAGGCATGAAGTTGGAGATGGAATTAACTGGTCGGCCATCTTTTGTATGCGTGATATTCTTAGAGAGTTACCACAACTGTATCTAAGTAGAGGAAATAATATTAGTGTCAGTGAATTCATTGGCATTATTCAGTCTACTTACGCCACAGAAGAAGACTTAGAGCTTAATGCTTATAGAAAGAAAATGGTAAGAAAGTTTCAAAAGTCTTATTGGTCATTAATTGAAAAAACTTCATCATACTTTGATACTACTAGTCAGCAAATTCTTTTAGAAGTCCTTGTTCGCTCATCTGTGATAAATCGTTATGACCGTGTAACAGGAGACTCGATTACTAAAATTGTTAATAAAGTAATGAGTGCTAAGCCTGCCCTGACTCCCGATGAAGTATATCAAACCATGAAAGAGTTTTCAGAGTATCAAAACTTTGATCCCAGTAGCGGTCCTTTTAGTTTGACGGCAAAACCTCGTAGGCCTAAATTATTAAAGTCCATGTTGAAAATTGTAAGAGAGCATCGCGAGGGGTTGTGAAACTTGTTTTTTACGGTGGGGGCCATGAAAGTGAAAACCTACATCTTCATAAATTATCAGTTGAGCTAACTGATACTTCATCTCCGACAATCACCTATATCCCAGCTCAATCCTACGGAGCAGAAGAGGATTTTAGAGAGTTTGTGAAAAGTTTTAAAAAGCTTGGGGTGAAGAAGTTTCTTTTTTCTCCTATCGACTTTAAGATGAGTGACGTCTTAAAAGAAGAGATTCTTCATAGCGAACTCATTCACTTAGGTGGAGGTAATACTTTTTACTTTTTGTACTACCTAAGAAAAGCAAAGTTATTGGGTAAGCTTAAAAAGTTTGCAAAATCAGGAGGAGTCTTAACCGGTCTTTCTGCCGGGGGCATCTTGATGACTCCCAATATAAACTCCGCAAGTTATCCTTCATTTGATTGTGACGATAACGACGAAGATGTGACTGACCTTAGAGCATTAAACTTAGTTAATTTCGAGTTTTTTCCTCACTACAAAAATTCGAGAAGATATAACGAAGTTTTAGAAAAAGAATCAAAGAAGTTAAAATATCCCTTGTATGGATGCCCTGATCATAGTGGAATAGTTTACAATCAGGGCAATCTCGAATTTATCGATCGATGTTATGCATTTGTTTCTGGTGATAGAATAAAGTTATCATAATTAAACGATTAGTTCTTCATGATCTTATCAAAGATATTCACTGGAAGAGGGAAGAATGTTGTCGATTTTCCTTCTCCGTGAGAAATCTCTTTCATCGTATCGAGGTAACGAAGCGTGATCGCTGAGGGTTGAGATTGAAGAACTTCAGCGGCTTCAGCGAGTTTTTTAGAAGCTTCGAATTCACCTTCAGCTGAAATGATTTTAGCTCTCTTATCTCTTTCTGCTTCGGCTTGTTTTGCCATTGCTCTTTGCATTTCAATGGGAAGGTCAATGGCCTTAACTTCAACGGCGGATACTTTTACTCCCCAAGGCTCTGTTTGCTCGTCTAAAATGGATTGAAGAGATTCATTGATTTTGTCTCGATGTTGTAAAATTTCATCGAGCTCGTATTGTCCAATAACCGTTCTCAAAGTTGTTTGTGCGATTTGAGCTGTAGCTGAGTAGAAGTCTTCTACCGCGATAATCGCTTTTTCAGCATTATGGACTCTGAAATACACAACACCATTTACTTTTAAGGTTACGTTGTCTCGAGAGATAATATCTTGAGAGGGGATATCCATGGTGACAGTTCTCATATCCACTCGGACCATTTTCTCGATTCCAGGAATGAGGATGATTAATCCTGGTCCTCTTAACCCGGTAAAACGTCCGAGTCGAAAGATCACAGCTCTTTCATACTCTTTTAAAATTTTTATCGTATTAAAAAGTAAAATGGCAAAAATAGCGATAAAGGGACCTAGTAATTGAAACATATAAACTCCTAAATTTTTAAAATTAAATTATCATGGTTTTGCTGTAAGACCGTAACGTGATCGTTTTCTTTGTATTCGTTCTCGCTCTCAGCTTTCCATACTTCTCCAGCAACTTTTACTTTGTATTGCCAAAGTTCGTTTTCATATTTTTGATTAACTTTTAATACGGTCGCTTTTTCACCTTCAACGTCATTGAATTTGGCGTGGTTTGATTTTTTGAGATCTTTTAAAAAGAGCCACGCTATAATACCGATGAAACTCGCCACAGCGGCAACGGCGCTAAAGACAACAGTATTTGAAAAGTGAAGATAAGCATCATCTGTTCTAAATAAAAAGAGTGAGCCTGCAACCAACGTTGCGAGCCCCGCAATACTTAAGATGCCATAACTCGTAACATAAATCTCTATGACAAAAAGAACCAGAGAAAGCACGATGAGCGCCAAGGCTCCAAGATTGAGAGGGAGGACTTGAAAACCAATACCGGCCATTAACAAACAGACAGCACCAAGAGCGCCCGCAATAATTCCACCTGGCGCTTGAAACTCTAAGTAAATCAAGGCCGCACCGAGAAGAAATAAAATATAGGCCATGGAGGGGTTTGAAAAAATATCTAATATTCTTTGACCTAAATCCATAGGGAAGTCGATCCAGCTAACACTTGCTTTCACATCGAGAATTTTATTTTCCCCACGAATATAAATCTGTTTACCATTAATTTGTTTTTGAAGGTCATCTAAAGTCGCAGCGAGGCCATTAATTAATTTTTTCTCACTCGCTTCTCTCGCCGTATAGGATTTAGCTTTTGAAATCATCTCAGCAAAAGGTTCGGGGTTTCGGTTATGGGCCTCGGAAAGACTCTTCACCAAAGCGACTAGATCGTTGATAGCCTTTGCTCTCAAGTGACTATTATTTTGTTCAATTTTGATCAGCTCACCTTTTTTATCTTTCTTTTCACCTTTTTTATCTTCACCACCAATATTGCCACTCATTTGAACTGGAGTCGCAGCACCGATATTTGTTCCCTCACTCATATAAAGAAGATGCGCTCCACTGGCGATGATGGCCCCTGCTGAAGTGGCAGAAGAACCACTTGGC
>JAUHVL010000031.1 GCA_030425045.1 bacterium | reverse complement strand
TACCCGCTGTTTTAAATTTTTTAAGAAGATCAACCAAAGGAGGATCTTGAATAATATATTTTTCAACTTCTGCTCGCACACAATTTTTTAAAGTACCATCACGATGAACCATATCGATGGCCTCTTTTACATCATCACTAATTTGCGACATTTCTGGTAAATCAAGTCCATCACTTTTAAGTTCTATCAACTGACTAAAAATCCCCCCCTGAGATATGGAAAAATTAGTATCGAGACTAGTAAAGCGAGTCTCTTTTAAATCAATACTATAATTATCATAAACTTTTTGAACCTCCTCTCGATCAAGAAGCCTCTTACCGTGATATGCTTTTTTGACTCTTCCAAAACGACTAATTTTTAAAAGATGTCCAAGCTTTCTATCGATAATAAGACCTTGAATGACTCGGTTTGGATCAAAAGTAAGTTTTAAAATATCGCTGGGGTAACCAAAGTGAGAGACAAGCCTTTTTACCGTTTCGGTATGAGACAAGAGTTCAAAGTTTGTTTCATGGTAACGCACCAAGGTATGGTCTTGGTCAAAACCTATCGCCTTTATCTTTTTGAAATCTAAAGGCCTGTTAATAAATACTTTCAAGATTCCTCCATGACGCTAAAAGCCGTGTAAAAAAAAGAGATTCCTTTTCAACAATCAGCTTTCCTTCTAGAATGGAGCTGCAAAAGTTTCGAAAGGATAACAGTATGAACACTAATATATCAGCATTTATCACAATTTTCACTCTTCTCCTCTGTTTTGATAGTACGGCCAAAACGAAACAAAAAATAACTCCTTCACAAAAAGGCTTGGCCATCGCTAAAAAAATGGAAAAGGCCAATAAAGGCTTTGTTGGCGAAACGTCATCAATGGAGATGATTTTAATTGATGCTTACGGAGAAAAGATTACGAGAAAGCTCGATGGGAAATCAAAAGAAGTGGCCAATGATGGAGATAAATCATTAAGTATTTTTCTTAGCCCAGCAGATGTTAAGGGTACCAAAATGTTAACGATTACCCATAAAAAAGATGATGATGACCAGTGGCTCTACTTACCTTCTCTTAGAAGAGTAAAAAGAATTAAATCTAGTAGTAAGTCTTCTGCTTTTATGGGAAGTGAATTTTCTTATGAAGATCTAGGATCTCAAGAAATCGAAAAATACTCTTATAAATGGTTAAGAGATGAAAAAACAAAAAGTGGTTCAAGTTATTGGGTTTTAGAGAGAAAACCTAAAGATATTAAAAACTCAGGTTATAGTAAAAATATTATGTGGGTTTCAAAAAAATTAATGAACCCGACAAAGATTGAGTACTATGATCGGAAAAATGAATTATTAAAAGTTTCCACCGTTTCTAATTTTCAGAGTTATAATGTAAATGGAAAAAAACTTTGGAGACCTGGTAAAATCCATATGAAAAATGTGCAAACAAAAAAACAATCTATCTTTACTTGGAAAAAAAGAAAGATTGGAGTGAAGCACCCAGATAGGATTTTCACCAAAAACAAACTTAAATGATCAAAAAAAAATACCTCTTTCTTTTAAGCTTTCTTTTTATTCATAACGTATTTTCACAAGGTACAGGTCAAGGAGAGCTGGCCCTTGAGTTTAGACAATTTAAAGACGATGGAAATGTGACAACAGAAGACTCCGCCATCTCAGTCTTTTCACGATTAGAAAATAAGTATGAAGGAGAAAGCTGGAAATATGTTTTTAGGGGGTTTGCCAGAGTCGACAAGGAAGATACGGACCGCTCTTTAATGTCTATTGAAGATGCTTATTTAAAAATGTATCTCAACGAAAATCAAACTTTTGCCTTCAGTGCCGGATACAAAATTTTCAACTGGTCTACCACAGAAGCATTTCACCCTGCCGACAGTATCAATAGTCGAAATTATGATACCAATTTAGAAAACCTTGAAAAACTAGGCGAGCCGGCCATCGAATTTCAAATGGAGTTAGAAAACTTCCATTGGACTTTATTTTACTTTCCTCGCTTTGAAAGACCTTTTTATCCTGGTGATCAGTCGAGACTTGGCCTTGGTGCTGATCTGGATAAGCCCATTATTTTAGAAGGAAGCGAATTAGAAAGAGAACAGTGGGTTCCCCAATACGGTACACGTTTTGGGTTTACTATATTTGATTTTGATTTGGCCTTTCATGCTATTGACCATATCGATCGAAACTTTCCTATTCTTGGAACTCATCAGTACACAACGCTGCTTGGACAAACTTTTCCCAATGACCTCAATAAACTCTTAAATGCTCCCGTCCCCTATTACTTTCGCTCTAGAGAATATGGTTTTACCTCACAAGGAATCTTTGGACCTTTTCTTCTGAAAATCGAAGGTGCTATCAGAGATTTTAAAGAGTCAGATCCCATCTATACGTTGTTAGGTCTCAGGCAAATTACTGACCACCAAGAATGGGCCGTCGGATTAGAATATTCCTTTACTCATGATTATGGTGGTGAAACATTTTTAATCCTCGAAGGAAATAGCGTCTTTGGAACAAATGAAGAGACAAGGGCCGAACTATCAGTTTTTCAGAGAGACGCGTTTTTCGCCGTTAGACATGCTATTAATGATGTTATGGGAAAGGAGTTGATGTTTGGCTTTTTTAATGATCTAGAGCGCTCCCATGAGCACCTTTATACCTTCAGCTATACTCAAAGATTAACAAATGAGTGGAAGATTAAAGGCGGTATCAGAATATACGACGCACCTCAAAAAGGTCCCGTTCCTCAAGGTCTAGAGGCCTATGACGAAGATCATCACGGCTACCTCACCCTCACGAGATACTTTTAAATCTAAATTTTTACTTGCTCCTTTCTCTTAAATTCAATACATTAACTCTACCACTTAAGTGGGCCGGTAGCTCAGTTGGGAGAGCGCGACGCTGGCAGCGTTGAGGTCGCAGGTTCGATCCCTGTTCGGTCCACCATTTTTCCCACCTCATTTTTTCTGAGGTAATCAGATTTTGGCGTAACTAATTGAATTAAAACCACAATGGTTTCCAATGGTTACGTTTATCTGCTTCTTTTGATGTTACTTGAGATTACACGAAATTACTCGATTTCGCCTAGAGTTGCCTAGAGTAGTGCCTAGAGCAATTCGCAAGCGATTTTTGGAAATTTCAAATTCGCAATTTGAGTTTCAAATGCGTTTGTTTTCGAGAGTTTACTTTGTCGCATAACACTGGCAGAAACGTCGCTTTTCTAAACCAGTGAACTGCTGGCAGAGGGCCATTCTAAATCTCAAAAAGCAAAAGCTTTTAACAAAAAAGGAGAAAGAATGGAACAAACTAAAACACCAAGAAGTAGACAAAAAATTATGCTGCCTGAAACATTGGCAATAAGAAAAATGCGCGAAATTTTAAACTTAGATCGCAAACAAGCAGCTATCCTTGTCGAAAAAAATGCCAAGCAATTAGAGAAAATTGAAAATGGTTTTGTTGAACTAACCCCTGCACTTGTTAGTCAATTTATCAAAAACTATGGATTCTCTATTGCTAACTTTGAGTTACTTGTTGAAGGAAGAGTTGAACAAGTTAAAAGAAACCTTAGTCCCAAAGCGAAAAAGGTAATTGAAAACAATAAACTCAGAAGAAGTTACAAAAAGAATATTACTAAAGAAGTAAGGACTCTTCAGGTTTTGCGTAAACTAAAAGGCGTAACTCAGTATCAAGCGAGCTTCCTTTGTAAATACCATAAGACTGCAATTGGACACATTGAGAATGGACGAGTTGAAATCCCAAGCTCAAGAATCCAGCACATTGTGAAGTCCTATGGCTTCACGATGAAAGACTTTGAATATCACATGAAGTCCGAGCGATTTGTCACAGATATTCAAGATGAATGTATGGAAATTATAAGAGAACTTTCAGAAGAAAAGCTCAAAGCTGTTTACCCACTACTAACAACATTTAAAGCCTAGTTTTTAATATAAGGAGTTTCAAAAATGAAAAATACAGATTCAACAACTAAGAAAAATTACAACTACACTTCCATTCGTGTTAAAGACAAAACCAAGGACGATGTGACAAAGTTTTTGGAGAAAGTAAACAAAACTGAAGACTGCGGAAAGGTAACTTTCGACACTTTGATTGGCTACTTTTTAGAAAAGGTCGAAAAAGAGGACATTGAATCGCTTCAGTTGAAAACTGTCACTTGGTCACATGAAGAAAAGCGTCTTCGCAAACTTTGGGAAAAGAAAAAAGGCAAAGTTTCTGACAATAAGTGGAAAGAGATGCTTTACCTTGGACAACTAGGAGAGTTCATTTCATCAAACTCCAGGCTTAAGGTAGCTGCAAATGTTTAAGCCTACTTGTCGCAAACCTACAGAGGGAAATGTCATTTTCCCCTCTGTTTTTAGTAACTTAAGACTCGATATTGACAAACTACTAATTTTTTAGTAGTTTAAAGAAAGGAGCATGGATGGCAACGAAGAAGATAGACTACTATGTGACGGAAAATGATAAAGCACCTTTCCTTGAGTGGGTTAACAATTTGGATATGACCAGCCAACTTAAAGTTGACCGTTTAATCCAAAGAGTCGCCCAAGGCGGTGCTAAAAAGTCGATTAAAAGTTTAAAGGATGGTGTCTTTGAAATAAAGATTCCTCACGGCCCTGGGTTAAGGGTGTACTTTGGTGAAGATGGAGACAAGCTTATTCTTCTTTTAGTCGGTGGAGATAAAGGAACTCAAAGCAGAGACATTAAAAAAGCTAAAGAGTATTGGAGTAATTATGGCAAACAGAAATAAAAGCTATGACGAAGTATTAGCAGGTAAATTTGAAAACCTTGAATATGCTCAAGGCTATTTGCTTGATATTGTCGCAAGCGAAGGACTTTCTGTTGATGAAGCCCTACGCGAAACAATTAAAGCAATGGGACTACAGAATTTTGCAAATAAGGCTGAAGTCTCTATTCAGGGAGTCTCAGATTTTGTGGCGAAAAGGCATAAATGGAGTACTGATAAGCTCTCTAAGCTCATTGATAAAGTTTTTCATTTAAAAGTGAAACTAACCCTTGAAGCACCAGATTCAAGTGAAGTTGCATAGGTGTATCCTCCCCTTGGCCATGACTGAAAGATAACGATAAAAAAATCTGTGCTGGAAGAAAAATTCTTCCAGTACTATTAGTTGTAAATAACTATCTTCCAATTCCAGCAGCTTTTAATCCTTCTGCGGTTGGCCCTTTGACTTGGCAACAATCAGCGAGCTTACCATTTACAACTACAGCAGGTACTCTGGCTATTCCAAGTTCTTTAGCTCGCTTAGATACTTCTTTGTCATTCATATCAAGAACGCTAATTTCACAATTGTCACACGCAACTTCATTCACGAGATTAATTGTGCTTTCGCAAGCTGGGCATCCAGCACTGAAAATTTCTACTTTATTAGACATATAAACCTCCTAGCTTTAATTACAAGCAGTACAATTTTGCTTCACTGGAATGAGGTTCCAGACAGAAGCAAAAATTAAAATTCCTATTCCAAAATAAAAAAGGTAATCGTTTTGCATATAATGAAATGTCAAAGCAATTACAGAACCAACTATTCCAAGATAAAGTGGGACGTATCCTCTTCTGGAATTAGCTTTAAATCCAAGCCCAAACAATGCAATTCCAATAAAAATAGACATCAAAATATAAAAGTAAGTTCCCTTGAATAAAAAACCTAATCCAAGGCTTGAAAGAAAGCCTGCTATGGCAGGATAACAAAGTGGGCAACTTGCTTTTGCTAACAACGCAGCACCGATACCTGGCCCGATTGAAGCTGTTCCTAAAAATCCAAAGAACTTATTATTATTGTTGCTAAACTTTGCTTCTGTTAATCAGTATTGTTGGTGATCCATGCTTTCTTGCATATTCAGGTGACTTATCTGAATTACGATCCCATTCCTTCCATTTTGCAAAAAGTTTAGCACTAGAGAAGGCCTTCATTAAATTTGCTCTTGTCTCCTTCACATTTGGACAATCTTTATCAAAAATAAATTCTACATTTAGCATTTTTAATCCTTCTCAAAGCTTTCTAAGATTGGACATTCAGTTGTTGATTTTTCATTATTTGAACAGGCACCAATCATTTTCTTCAATGAACGCTTCATTTTATTCAAATCTTTTATTTTTTCCTCAACTTCCTTAAGTTTTGATTCCGCTTTAATCTTAACCTGTCCACACTTAGCATTTGATTTTACTCTTAATTCTAAGAGTTCTTTTGCCTCATTTAATGTGAAGCCTAGTTCTTGTGTACGCTTAATAAATTTGATCTTAATAATATCGTCATCGGGATATTTTCTATATCCCGATTTAGAAGAAGGCTGCTTTATGAAGCCTTTTTGTTCATAAAACCGCACTGTCTCAACTGTGACACCTGATTCTTTCGCTAACTTTCCAATTGTATATTCTTTCTTCATAGACCTATTATAAACCCTGTAGTGCACTACGGAGTAAAGTAAAATAAAAACATGTTATTTCAAAGGGTTACATAGAACATTGAAAAGAAGAAGCCTAAGCAGCTTCCTCAAGGTTTTCATCAATGTAAGATTCAAGATCGTGAACCCAGTAGTAATTTGAACCATTGTCAAAAGTGATTAACTGATCATCCTGTGCAAGCCCGTCAACATATTCACTTTGGGCCATTGACCAGTATATAGGATCATTATTTTTCATAAGCTCTACTGTAGAAAACTCCATGAATCCAACTTTTGTCGTTTCTTCGTAACATTCTTCGATCATCTGCTCAAAGATTTCTTCTGTATCAACAGCTTCCAAGTCTTCTTTGAGAAGTTCTTCGACAACCCATTCAGTACCGTATTCACTGCCAACACCTGGAATTAGTCTCATAAGATCGTCGCTATAGCAGGTTTTACAAACTCCCGATGGAGCTTCTTTGTAGCAAGAGTAACAAAATGGAATAGATTTTTTATACGCAATACTTTTTAGATTAGATTCAATATTTTTTAAGCACATAATTAGCTCCTTGTGTATTTGTTAAAAGGAAAGTGACCCTATTGGGCCACTTCTTTTGTTACTGGTGTGTATTCAACGCCAAGAATGTGTTTAAAAAAATTAACGTGTTTCCTAATTACTGAGCCATCATTTAAAAAGATAAGTATGTAGTCATTTTTAAGTACGATGTTTTTTGCTTCAGCAAATTTTAATACTTTTTTGTTTTCAGATTGAGTTTTCATAAATTCTCCTTGTTTTAGTTAGTTTTTATTTGCCTCTTAGGGCGTAATAAACGAGGAGCGCAGTCGAGCGAAAATCAAGAAAAATATGGGTGGCAGGTCGTAGGAGGAACCGGGATTTTTCTTGATTTTTAAGCGAGCGTAGCGGACGATAAATGCAGCCTAAGATGGTAAGAATAAAAAATACGAATAAAAAAAAAGATTTAAATTTAGTAACACTCAATTAACAAAATAGATCATTTGCAGCAAATTTCTTAAGAGTAAAAAATATTTAGCTCATAATGGCAGGATTCTTAGCGTGACTTTTGAACCAACTTCTTGAAGTTGTTTTTCGCAGACGATTAGTAACAAAACGAAGTTTACATTTTCCAAGTCTCTTTCCACAAGAACAAGGGCATAGGGCTTTATTTGCGATTCTTTTTTTTGTGCCTATTAACTCCAATGCCTTTATTATGTTTTCATTACTATCAATACCTAGTAGGTCTTTATAGTCATCTAAAATTCCGGGCAATCCATGTGCAAGTTCTCCCATGTAAAAGTCACCACCTTTTTGAAGCTTAATTGAAACTGCGTACAAAAATGGAACAAGGCATGATTCAATAAAACCAACAAGTGTTCCTTTACGGTTGATTTTATCAAGAAGTCTTAGTGGTGAACCTAAGCAAAGAGAATCATCAGGGTTTATATGAAATTCACCTTCCTCAGTCCTTGGAATTTTATTATTAGTCTCCCATACTCTAGGAATTTTCTGGGGAAAGCCATTCGGAATTTCAATTTTAAGTTCAAAGCTGTCTTTTATTTCAGGGCCATCTTTAGATTTTGCAATAAACTGAAAATCTCCCTTCAAAACTAAATTCTTATCCTTAGTTGGCCTAAGGGCCATAAAAGGATAATCGCTTAAAAATTTCCTTAAATCGCCCTTATTAATAATCATTACTTTTCCGATCTCCAAGGCCTATTTTCATCCTTGATCTCATGCCTTTTTGGAGTTGAAGTAACAGAAGGAGAATTAACTATACCAAGTCCCTTTGCCAATACCGCTTCATCTAGCCTGATACCAAATTTTGCCGATGCCTGCTTTGATATAAAATCTGGCTGGGTTGAATTTTCTATTAATGAAAGGTCATTCTTGGCCTGTTCTAGCCATGACCAAAAGTTTTCTTCGAGGTTAAGGTGACTATACTTGGGCATAGACCATCTATCCGCGAAATCTTCGCCCGGATCGACAGGGTTTGGGACTCTAGGAGTTATAGAGTTAACTAACTTACCCATATTATCAAGAATGTTTGTTAGAGCTAAATACATATCCTGTTCACCTGAGTAGGCTTTAGCTGCAAGTGTCGTTAAAATGATTGATATTGGCTTTGAATCTTCATCTTCAACAAACATAATGTCTCTATGTTTTTTAAGTAATTGTATCACTCTCTGTAATGGTGTTTTTCTGCGAAACAAAGGGACATCGTCAACTTGAGCTGACTTTTCCATTAAATCAAACCTTAAGGCTTTCTTCATAGTTTTTTCAAACCAGTTCGCATAGCCTTCAGGGTTACTAATATTCCAATCATCTGAAATAGACCTGTAGTTATGGTTTCGATCATCTGTAATGGATACCGTTAATTCAGAAGCACTTCTTGCAATACTTTCTTCTGCTCCAGATTTTGTTAAGGATTCAAAAATATCTTGTCTTCTTGTTCCGCTTTCTGGAATACAAGGAACAATATCCATGTGAAAACTTAGGTCATCTTGATATTCTAACCTCCAGCATCGGTGCTTTTCTTTAACATTTTCTTTTATACCTCTAGAGTTTCTATATAACTCAAGTTCTTTCCCAATCATATCTTTAAGGTCGGCCTGAGAGTGTGTAATTTTTGAAACTCCGTCTTTTAGTTTACAGGCAAGATCAAGATCGTATTCATCTTCTCCAGTTAATGGTTTTGTGGCCGTTCCTAATCTAAATGATCCTTGGGCAAAGATATGAGGTTCATAGTCTTTTAAAGATGAATCATCCCGACTTAACCAATCTCCTAAGTCTTCATAGCGTTTGATTGCCTTTTCATAAGCTCCTTCGGGTAAATCAAGTTCCCCAATTAGCTTTTCTATAATAAATTTCTTTTTGTCATCTGTGTCCATAAGGTTCTCCATCGAACTAGTAATTGAAAAATGCTTTTATATTTTCAGTTTCATAAGTAAAAAGTTTGTCTGCCCTCGAAAAGAGGTCTTTAGTTGTCGTACAATCATCTAATGGCAAGGGTAAGTCAGACTCAAAATTTAATCTTAAAAGATGATCTTCTTTCATAATTAGCTGCAAATAATTATGAGTTGATTGCGATTGAAGAGATAAAATGAAGCTTATAAACTCCTGTCTTTGCCATCCATTAAGCATTCCCCATTTCTTCTCTAAGTCTGTCCCATAAAATGATTTCGCATGGCCTGTTCCAACCGAAAGGATTTTTATACTATCAGCAGGAATACTTAATCTTCGTTGAGCATCAATGAATGCAGCTAAAGACGGATTATTGGCCCAAAGTCCACCATCTGCCAATGCGTATTCACCAACAATTGTAGGGTCAAAAAAAGTAGGAGCACTACATGAGGCCAAAACTGCATCACAAACAGGTACGTCCATATCACGAGTGAAATGCTCACAATAATTTGATTTAAAAACGTGAACTCCACCGTTACCTATATCAGTTGATGGAATTAGTAGTGGTTTTTTTATGTCGCCAAGCTTTATATCGCCAAATGTTTCCTTTAGTGTTTCCTTTAAGTTCGTATTGTCATAAAGGCTGTGAAACGCAGGCTTAATGTTCTTTGGCCAATAAGATTCATTCTTAATAAAAATTTTCTCGCCTATGCTTCTGTAGAGGTTAGTTATTTCCTCTATAGAAATTCCACAAGCCAAACCAGCTACAATTATTGAACCAGTGCTTGTTCCTGCTAACATTTGAAAGTTTTCATTGAGGCTTATACCAAGCTTTCCATCAATAGAATTAAGGATATGGGCCGGAACGATTCCTCGAATCCCTCCGCCATCAATAGCGAGAATGTTAAACGTCTGGTTTTCTTTTTCTGTACTCAACTTCTGCTCCTTAACCCAAATTCCATAATTAACACAATGGACTGTCTTTATTAACAATATGATAACACTTTAACTAAAGTCAACCCTATGATAAGATAAAATTATCATTTTGTTATAGCCAGATGGTATTTTCAGGTCTATCTTATTGAAAATAGGTCTGTAATAAAGGAGAAAAAGTGAGTGATTCTGACGTTTTCAGTCTAAGAATTAAGCAATCTCGGGATAAAAAAGGCTGGTCACAAGCTGAGTTGGCCAGAAATGCTGAGATAACCCCGGCGGCAGTCAATCAGTTTGAGAAAGGTAGTAGAAAGCCAAACATGCCTATTCTTCGTAAGCTGGCCAAGGTTCTCGATGTCTCAATAGACTACCTTGTAGGTGAAAGTAATGAGGAAAACGAAGTAAAAGTTCAAGGCGAGTGGCAAGAGTTCTATAGAGGCTTTAGTGAACTAACAGATAAAGATAGAGAAATCCTGAAAGCTCAAATGGACATCTTAAAGGAAAGATCAAAATCAGATGATTGAAGCAGAAGCAAGCGCAGCAAACTTTTTAGAAGAGCTAGGAATCAATTCTTATCCAATTGATCCATTTGAAATTTGCCAATCACTTGAAATACCTATTTTTGAAAACTCCTTTGATGGTCTGGATGGTATTCTTCTTTTTGATGGAAAAAATGCTTCAATTGGCCTCAATTCTAAGCAAAGTTATTTTCCACGAAAGAAATTTTCTGTATCTCATGAACTAGGCCATTTTAACCTTGATGTTGATTATGGTAAGCCGAAATCTTTTAAATGTAGCAGTAAAATGATTGAGGGTTTCAACAAGAATGACAACATTGAGTTAAGGGCAGATCAATTTGCAAGTGAACTTCTAATTCCTAAGGCACTTGTAAAATCATTATATAATTACGAAGAACCCTCTTGGGATTCAATTATTGAAGTTTCTAATAGTTTTGAAGTGTCTTTAATGTCATCGGCTTTTAAATATATGAGTTTGTCAAAAATACCTTGCTGTTTGATTGTTTCAAAAGACAACATGATTCAATTTTATAGGCCTTCAAAAGATTTTCGTTACGGTCTGCAAATGAAAGATTCGAGAATCTTATCTAGTGATTCATTCGCATACAAATCGGCAAAAAAACTAGATACTCCCCAAGATTTTAATATAGTACCTGCTGATATTTGGATTTCAGGAAGAAATGTAACTAAAGATTCAGAACTATATGAGTGGAGTTTACCTATAAACTCGTTTGGACAAGTTTTAACCCTTTTATGGGACGATGAGACCGTTCTAATTGATGACGATTCTGACTATTTGGGAAGTAACAATCCTTATGATATAGAAGAGAAGAACTATTCTTACGATGGAGTCGATAACTTTCCTTGGGAACCACCAACTCTTGGAAAGAAAAAATAAGGAAAAGTATTTCTATTTTAAAATAGACCAGATAACATCTTATCCACCTACATTCAAAACCACAATTCCTGCAACAACCAAGGTGATGCCGATACCTTTCCAAAAATTGGCTTTCTCTTTTAATGCAAGTATTCCTAGTAAAGCAACTCCCGCAGTTCCTCCACCGGCCCAAATTGGATATACTGTACTTACAGGCAAAGAAACAAGAGCCAAACTAACTGCATAGAAAGCTGAGGCAAATGCACAAAGAGCTAATACTGTGGGAAAGGGTTTTTTGAACCCATCGCTAAAACGCAAGGCTAAGGCTGCTGTTATCTCCGCAAAAATTGCAAGTCCGACAAACATCCATTCGTATGACATATTTTTACCCCTATACTAGCATCCCGATTTCTTATCAGTTACTCTATTAATTATAACGACACCTAAAGTAACTAAAGCTACTCCAAATATTTTTAGAATACTAATACCTTCTTCAAATACTAATACCCCCAATAATGCAACCCCGACTGTTCCGCCACCTGCCCAAATTGGATAAGCGATACTGACAGGCAAGCTTTTCATTACTCGACTAACTAAATAAAGGGCTACTCCAAACGATGCCAAAGCTATTAGTGTTGGAAAAATCAAAGTGAAGCCTTTGCTTAGACGCAGGCTAATGGCACCTACTATTTCAAAAGTTACGGCTATCGAAAGCTGGAGCCAAGCGGAGTTTGGTGTCTCATTTTTTTTTGTACAACTTTGTTGATTTTCGATGCCTTACCTCATTCTTTCTCATTTTAGAATTAATATGCATTGAGTTTTATACCATTACATGATATCGTGTAATAGTCAATCTTACTATAGCGGAGAAATTATGAAAAGGTGCAGGACAAGCTCAAACTCTATAAAGGATCAAAAATTTATATCACCTGATACGGCAGGCGAACTAATGAATCTCTTTAAGGTTTTAACTAGCGAAACTCGTTTACGATTAATTCATGCCCTAATCTTAAAAGAAGAACTATGTGTAAGCGATTTATCAAATATTGTCGAAATGAAGCCTCAGGCAGTCTCCAATCAGCTTCAACGCCTAGTGGATAAAGATATTGTAGCCTCTCGAAGAGAGGGAAACCAAATCTATTACAAAATCAATGACCCTTGTGTAATTAACCTACTTGAGCTTGGACTTTGCTTGCTTGAAGAATCCAAGAAAAAGCGACCACGGATGGAGAAATTTGAAGTCTCCAAGATCATGGCTACTTAAAGAAGCGAGATACTTAAGATGGCGACAAAACCAATTGATGAAATCATTACCCACCTTAAAAATGGGATTAAGTATAAAAAATGCTGGAAGTGCGGTTGCCAGCAAGGAACTGTAAATGCCCTTGAAGGCAAGATGGAAGAAATTGATTCTTCTGATAAAGAGTTAATTTCTCCTCTTCTTGAAGAGTCTAAAAAAACTTTTGAAACCGTCCAATACGATTGTTTGGGATGCAAAATATGCTACCCATCAGAAGTAACTAATTTTTTATCAGAAGCATATCCTGATGTTGAGCTTGAGCCTGACGGTTGTGCAACAGATGATATTTTTGTAGAAGAGAGATCAGGGTGGCCACCTCTTCCCGGCAGTTATGAGATCCTTCGTTTTGAAGCTCCCGTTGCAATATGCACACTAAACTCAAAAGACCTAATGGATAAGATTGTTGATATTGGACATTCTAGGGTGAGTATTGTTGGTACTATGAATACTGAAAATCTTGGAATTGAGAGAGTTGTAAAAAACTTATCAACGAATCCAAATGTTCGTTTCCTCATTTTATGCGGTGATGATTCGGAACAAAAAATTGGGCATTTGCCAGGGCAATCATTAGTAAGTTTATTTGAAAATGGTGTAAATCCAGAAAAGATGCGGATAATTGGAGCGAAAGGAAAACGTCCTCTGTTAAAAAATGTAGATATTTCTAGTATTAATCAAATAAAGGAACAAGTTAAGCTTATAAATTTAGTTGGTTGTTCAGATTTAAATAAAATTGAAGAAACGATTAATGAATGTGCAAGTCAAAATATACCAGTGTTTGAAGGAGCTTTTAATATGTCTGTAGGGATAGAGAAAATTCAGGCCAATTGTCCACCGCCATTAAAGCTTGATCCAAGTGGATATTTTGTAATTTATCCTGATAAAGACAAGAATTTGATTACTGTCGAGCATTACACTAACAATGGAGTCTTAAATAAAATTGTAGAGGGACGAGACATCGGCTCTATTTATTCAACCATTATAGAAAACAACCTCATAAGTAAGTTAGATCATGCTAGCTATTTGGGAAAAGAATTAGCAAAAGCAGATGAATTTTTAAGAATTGGGACACCATTTATACAAGATAAGGCGCAAGACCCAGAGGTTATTCAAACACCTACAGAAGATATGACCAGTAACTGTAAATCTAAAAAGTGTTGTTAAGGAGATATTATGAAAAAAGTATGGATTGCACTATTGTTAATTTTGACAACTTTTATGGGAACTTCAAGCCTTGTTTACGCAAATGAAAAAGTAACCAAAGTGATGCTGTTTGCTGATCCAAGAGAAGCAGAGACGAGCTGTGGGTGCGCAGAAATAATACGTTTAGCAAGAGAATCTAAAAATGGGGAAAATGTAGCGTTTGAAGAAGTTGATATTAGAAAAATCTCAGATAAGTATAAAAAATATAAGATTATGGTTTCACCAACAGTAATTTTTCTTGGACAGAATGATAGTGTAATTAATCGTTTCCAAGGAGAAGGATCAAGGGTCATAAAAAAATTAAGGCATGCGATAAAGCAGATCGTAAAAAAATAAATCTTTGAGGTATTATTAATGGAACTCTTTGACTCTTTAATTTCATCGCTTAACATTATCACTTCTGGTGAATTTCAATACAGCAAATCTATAGCACTTCCTCTTGCTTTTATTGGTGGGATTATTGCTGGCCTCAATCCCTGCTGTCTTCCAATTTATCCAGCAGCAGCCGGTTGTTGTGCAGCTCTAAAAAAAGAAACTATTCGTGGAAATTTAGGAATTGCAACGCTTTTTATTTTAGGTGGAAGTGTTGTTACCACAATTCTTGGAATTATTTCTGGGCTTGCAGGAAAGGTTTTTGGCCAAATTGGTACTTGGCCCTTCTATGTTATTGCAATAGTTCCGATAGTCTTTGGCCTGTACCTACTTAGGGTTTTAAAGTTTCAACTTCCAACATTTTCTGGAGTAAATGTAAAAGTAAATGGAGCATTTGGGGCTTTTTTGATGGGAGGAATCTTAGGAATAGTCATTACACCTTGTGCGACTCCCATTTTAGCAGGTCTTTTGTCTTATGTGGCAACTACAGGTGATCCAACTTGGGGAGGGTTACTGCTTTTTATTTATGGAATCGGAATAGGGATTCCTATTATTCTTGTTGGAACTACATTTGCCTCAGTAATTTCACGATTATCTTCAGAAAAATATCGACGTTGGGCAGATAATATTTCAGGATTATTGTTAATCAGTGTTGGCGTGTATTTAATGTGGATCGCCTAGTTTTATAATTTATTTGCTTGTTTTAGTTTTTTAAAGACCCAGTAATTAAATTTTTGCTTCATTCTTCCTGGAGAAGTGTGAGTTTCTTTTTTGAAATCCATCAATTCAAAGTTCACTCCCATGTTGTGAATGAGTTCATCTTTTGCATATCGGACAATTTCAAGACCACTACATTTTAATGGACCGTCTTCCGCAAATGTCGAAATAATGAAAAAAGCTCCAATCTCTAGAGAGTCATTTAGGCGTTTTAAATACTTATTTTGATCCTCAGTGTTTGTTAAGAAATGGAAGACGGCCCTATCGTGCCAAAGATCAAATTTTTGGCTATGCTGAAAATTTCGCACATCTCCTTCTAACCAATTTACCTTCTTGCTCATTTCTCCTAATCTTTTCTTCGATTGGCTAAAAGCATTTTGAGAAATATCGAGAAGATAGATAAATTGAAAACCATCTTTAAGAAGAAAATCAACAAGTGTAGAAGATCCTGCTCCTACATCTAATATTTTTGATGTTTTTTCAAGCTGAAGACCTCTTATCAAGCTTAAACTTTGTTTTGGCTCAGGCTGAAACCAAGTAACTTCAGAGTATTCTTTCCTATCGTAAATATCATTCCAATGCTCTTTTTGGCTCATTAATTTTTCTTTTCAACAAGTAGAAACTTAAGTAGAAAATTTCTACTAAGTTAGTGGCTTCCTAAAGCCTCAACTTCTTTTGCTGCCAAATTGTGCTGTTTATCTTTCTTGACAGGAAGTTCCATAAATCGTTCGAATACTAAATAAAGAATAGGAAGAACGACCAAAGTTAAAATAGTTGAAGAAAATAAACCTCCAATAACGACTGAAGCGAGTGGTCTCTGGACCTCTGCTCCAACACCTGTAGACAGCATCATTGGAACAAAGCCAAACATTGCAACGAGAGCTGTCATCAACACCGGACGTATCCTTAATACTGTACCTTTTTTTACTAACTCTAAACCTCTTAAACCAGCAGCTCTCAAGTCATTAAAACAATTGATCAAGACAACACCATTCAACACGGAAATCCCAGATAATGCTATAAATCCAACTCCGGCAGAAATACTAAAGGGGAGTCCATTGAGCATAAGACCGATAACCCCTCCGACTAGTGCAAATGGAACACCCATAAATACTAGAATCGTTTGAGCAACACTTCCGAAGGCTATATAAACCATGGCCAGAACTAAAAGTAGTGCTACAGGTGCAAAAACAGCAAGACGATTTCTTGCCTGAATCAGGTTTTTAAAGTTTCCGCCCCATTCTAAATAACTACCAGGGGGAAGCTTAACTTCCTTCTCCACTTTTTCTTGTGCTGTACGGACAAAAGTTTCTGTATCGACTCCTCTTGGATTTATAAGAACTGCTACTCTACGTTTTGTTTGCTCACGATTAATCACTCCATAACCTTCATCAAATTCTACAGTGGCAGCATGGCTTATAGGAACTATATATCGTTCACCAAGTTCAACAGGTAGTGATCTTATCGCACCTAAATCGGAACGAAGCTCTTCACTAAGCCTAACTATTACAGGAAATTTGCGAACACCTTCATAGATAAAGCCAACTTCTTCACCGCCCATAGCAATTTTTACAGCTTCTAAAATCTCTCCACTAGGAACTCCTAGAGGGGCTAGAACTTCTTGTTTTGGAGTTACAGTAAGAATTGGGGAAGCTCCTTGAAGTTCAGTTTCTGCATCGCCAGCACCGGGAACTGTTCGTACAACTTCTGCAACCTTTTCAGAAACTTCAACCAAAGATTCAAAATCATCCCCAAATATTTTTACAGAAACGTCTGCCCTTGTTCCTTCAAGGAGTTCATTAAAGCGCATTTGAATTGGCTGGCTAACCAAAACACGTTGGCCCGGTATTTCCTCCTCCAATTGTTCGACTATTTCGCTAGTAACACCGGCCCACGTCTTAGGCGAGTCAGTATCTTTAGGCCAGTCATCCCGATTTTTAAAAGTTATGAAGGTATCAGCAAGATTTACACCCATAGGATCAGTCGCAACTTCAGCAGTACCAATTCGGCTAAAAACGGTTTTGACCTGTGGAAATGTCTTAATTATTGTCTCAGACTTTCCCTGTAACCTTATAGCTTGATCTAGAGATATGTTTACAGGTCTTACAAATTGCAAAGTTCTAGAGGCTTCATCCATTTGTGGGAGAAATTCACCTCCGAGACGACTAAACAAAATACCTCCTGCAACGATAGAAAGTAAACCAATAGTAATTGTAATCGCCCTGAATTTTGTCGCTAATGCAAGTGTTGGTTTATATACCTTTTCGGCAATTCTCATTAACCAAGGGTCTTTTTCTACGACTTTTCCACTCATGAAAATGCTAGCTAAAGCAGGGACAGTTGAAAAAGAGAGTACTAGCGCACAAAAGACAGCAAGAGCAAAGGTAGCGGCCATTGGTTGAAACATTTTTCCCTCAATACCTGTCAGAGCTAAAACCGGAAGAAAAACCACAACAACAATAAGTTCTCCAAAGCCGGCTGCTGTTCTAATCTCAACTGTTGCCTTGTAAATAACTCGCTGAACCTCTTCTCTCGTTAACCGTCTTCCAAGTTCTTTTCCAACGTCATGAAGTTTTCTTACACAGTGGTCAAGTACTATAACCGCACCGTCTACAATTATACCAAAATCTAGTGCTCCAAGACTTAAAAGGTTTCCAGAGATATTAAACTTCCTCATAAAAATGAAAGTTAACAATAACGAAAGAGGAATAACCATAGCAGTAATAATCGCTGCACGAACATTACCAAGTAAAAACAATAAAATTAAAATTACAAGTGCTGCCCCCGTAAGTAAATTATGTTCGATTGTCCCAAGAGTTTTATTAACGAGTTCGGAGCGATCATATAAAACCTCTAATTTAACATTTTTAGGCAGGTTTTTTTTAATTTCTTCAACTCTCTCAGCGACTCTCTGACTTACATCTCTACTATTTTCTCCAAGGAGCATCATTGCAGTGCCAATGACTGCCTCTTTGCCATTAACTAAAGAAGCCCCTGTTCTAAGTTCAGATGAAAGTTTGACGTCAGCTACATCTTTAATCAACACAACAGTTATGGAATTAAGCGGTTTTAGAGGTGTATTTTTAATATCTTCAAGGTCTGAAAGTAGGCCTTGTCCTTTTACGACAAATTGTTCTCCAGATTGCTGTACATATCCTCCACCAACATTATGATTAGTGCTTTCCAATGCATCTACGATACTGGAAAAACTTATTCCATACTGTGTTAATTTTTTAGGATCAGGAATAACATGAAACTGCTTCTCATATCCACCAATTGTGTTTACCTCAGCAATCCCCGGAACTGTAAGCAATCTCGGTTTAACATCCCATTCTTGAACAGAACGAAGCTTCATTAGCTTCTCAAAATCTGATATATCCTCAGCACCGCTTTCTTTATACCTGAGCGCATAGAAAAATATCTCTCCAAGGCCTGTTGAAATCGGTCCTAAGTTTGGTTCAGTTCCCTGAGGTAACTCAGATGAAATACTTTGTAGGCGCTCAGACACAAGCTGTCTCGCTCGATAGATATCGTAGCCATCTTTAAAAACCACAGTGACAACAGAAAGACCAAAGCGGCTAATTGATCTCACTTGTCTGACTCCAGAAATACCTCCCATAGATTTTTCAATCGGAAAAGTTATAGAACGTTCAGCTTCCTCAGCTGAAAGGCCTCCAGCTTGTGCAAAAACTTGCACCTGCGTATTAGTGATGTCTGGTACAGCGTCAATAGGGAGATTTGTAAAGCTAAACCATCCAAATGCTGCTAGAAGTGCTGTTGCAAACAACACAGTTCCTCGATGATAAACAGAAAAGTAAATTATTTTATTCATAGTATTTTTATCCTCAAATTCAATCTACACAGGCATCAGCTTCAGGCCCAAAGACATCAAGCTCAACAACCCTTAGTAAACCACCATTTTTGATAACAATTTGGTCACCGGCCTTAAACTCTTTTGAAGTAAATGTTGCGTATTCACCCTGAAAACTTGGTTCGATTTCAATAGATCTGAACCACCCATTACGAAGTCGGTAGACAGCCTGAAAATCTAAATAACGTACTAAGGACTCTTTAGGAACGGTAACTAATGGTCCATCTACTTCCTTGACTGAAATATCTAAGTTTCTTTTTGCTTTTTCTGAGATTTTAAAGCCTTCTTTTTCATCTGCTGAAATAACTGCTTTCCCCGGTCCAATTCGGCCCTTCTCTGTTTTCGCTTCTTCCTCTGCAAAGGCAGGATTAAGTAATAGAAAAATAGAAAATATTAGAAAATATTTTTTCATAAAAACTCCTTAGGGACTTCTCCAGAGAAAGATTTAAGCATCCAGTACAACTTATATGCGATTAGTTCTTTTTTTTGTATAGCCTCAAGTGTTTCAAGAGTAGAACGATAGCTTTCAATTATCGCTGAAGGTTGAACCATACCTCTAGACAAATAACTTAAAGATTCAGCAACTGAGCTTCTTAAGCTTTCCTGTGAAGGACTTTTTTTGAGGAATTGCGTAACATCATTGTATTGCTTAATATATATTTCAACTTTAGAAGATTCATAAAACTTGATTTGAGAAGCGATAGCCTTTGCTCTTAAAAGCTTCGCTTGGGCTTGTTGTCTACCACCGCTGTTAAAATTAAAAAGTGGCAGCGTAAACTCAATTTTTGCTCCCCATGAAGTTGCATTACTATCTTGTCTTTCCATTGTCGGCCCAATCGCTAGCTCGGGCCAAGAAAGACTTTTTTGAAGATCAAGTTCTCCTTGAAGTTGTTCTACAGAAGCTAATGCTTTTCTAGATTTAAATGATCCCTTTTTTGAAATTATATTTAAAGTAGGCCAATGTTTTTTTTCTTTAGACTCCAGTTTTTCAAATGTCCTAATTTCCCTTCCTATTGAGGACTCAAGGTTTGTCTTTATTAGTCCTAACTTTTGGTTAAGTGCTAAAATCTGAGTATCTAAAACAGTTTTCTGCATTAAAAAAATTGAAAGTGCTGTTTTTTCTTCAGGTGTTCTTACTGCCTTAGCTTTTAAACTTTTCGTTAGATGACGAAGAGATTTTTTCATTTCCAAAAGCAATTGTAATCTTGTTTCAACCTGTCGAAACTGAACTAAGGCCATTGCCACATTTGAAGCGACTTCTGCTAGTGTAGAATCGTCTTCTATAACAGATATCCTATTTTCTGCATTAGCAATTTTAATCCTTGATGATCTTTTTCCACCAGTTTCAATAGGTTGAAGTATAGAAATATTTTGGCTGTTTTCTGAATTAAAACTAAACTCAGACTCGACTTCAGGGTTTGGGAATTGAGCCGCCAATTTTTTTCTGCCCTTTCTTTCATCTTCTCGCATTTTTAGAGTAGTGACCTTTTTATCTGCTGAAAGTGCACAGCGATAAAGATCAACTGCTTTTTTAAATTGAATATCACAATTTTTTGCAAATACATTTGAAGTAGTTAAACAAAGAAGAATTATCATTAAAAATCGCATAAAACCTCCATCATTAAGCTCTTCTTTGGGTTCTAATATTTGATCTTTTAGTGTTCATCAAATTCTTTCGACAACGCTCTGATATTCTCTTTTTAATTTCGGATTTAAACCGAGAGAGATCCTCTTTAAAAGCCCCATCTTCATCAGAAAGTTTAGAGATTGTTTGATAAAAAACTTCAATCATTTTCGATGAAACAAGACGGTGATAAATCCAACGCCCTTCCTTTTCTGCTTCGAGAAGGCCAGATTGGCGAAGGGCTTTGAGATGTCTTGAAACATTGGATTCAGACTCTTGGAGAGCCTCAGTTAATTCACACAGGCAGGCTTCCTCACAAGGTAAAGAAACCAAAATCTTTAGAATTCTTAAACGAGTTCTATCGGAGAGGGCTTTAAAAATTTCAGTAGGTTCAATTTTTACTTGCTTCATACTTGCATACTTGCGTAAGTATGTTAGTATGTCAATGAATATTTCATTGTAGTTTTTAATAACACGAGGAGAAAACATGAAAAAACTAGTTATCGCATTTGGATTATTAACAGGATTTTTATCAACAAACGTGCTTGCAGACGAGGCAACCAACAATCTAGTAAAGTATTGCCAGAAGCACTGTAAGAAAGCCAAGACTCCTGAAAAAATCCATAAATGTGTTGAAAAGAAAGCCCGTTTAAATAAATCATTTAAAAAAACTAAATGCTGGGAAGTAAATGAAATTTTTGAAAAAAAGAATGAAGAGTCTAAATAATAATGAACGCTCAAGACTTTACTCCTTTAATATTTTTATGGTTCTTATCGCGAATGATTGCTAAAACCATCAACAAAGCGCCAATTACAATAGCACAATCGGAAATATTGAAAGCTGGATAGGTGAAGTATCGCTTAAAGTGAAAATCTATAAAATCTACAACAAAGCCATGCTTAAGGCGGCCCGCCCAATTACCTAGGGCACCGCCGGCAATGGCTGAAAGTGCAAGAACTTGCAATTTATCTTGAGCTGAAATTTTTCTAAGCATTATTAAAATAAAAGCTAGTGCTCCTAAAGGAAATAATAGAAAAAATATTTTCCTAAAGGTTTCTGGAGAATTACTTAGAATTCCAAATGCGGCTCCATAGTTTTTAGCATAAGTAATATTTAAGATATCATTAATGATGACTACACTTTCTCCAAGTTCAAATTGCGTATGAACTATGTATTTGGTCCCTTGATCTAAAACAAAAGTTAAAATAACTACAAAGATAAATATAAAATACTTTTTACACACGAAACAAACCCTCACTATAAAAAATAAAAACTTTATTAACTTCTGGGTACCACAATAAGAACTTGCAATACCCGAAGTTAATATCATTTTTTTAGCGCTCAAATCTTCCAAAAAATCGTTCTCGCTGAACATGGTCTTTTTTATTGTTTTGAGCATCCTTTTTCTTAGTAGTAGTGTTTGTAGTAGAACAAGCTACAATGCTAAAAAGCATAGATACAATGAGTAGATTTTGAATTAATTTCATATTATTCTCCTAGTAGTTGAAGCATCAACTAATTTTAAAGTTTAAATTTGTATGTATTTAACTAGGAGAAAGGGGGGGGCTTCAAGGCTGGATCTAGAAATGGTGACTGATAAAAATTACTGGTGTACCAATCCATCTTAGAATGCAGTGACGAAATGCCACATAAAAGATTGCTTTTTGAATTAACAAAACAGAGAGAACCACAAGGGCAAACACAACCAGTACAAGCTTGTGAAACTGGGCAATTTTCGTCTTTGCAGTCATCATTATTAATTATTCCAAAGACATTAACAGACTTCCCCTTAGATTGATCTTTCTCATAAGCCGATAACTTGCTTACCTCAAGAGAGTTATTACCTGCCTTTACCTCTAGAACAGAAGTACTAACAAAAGAGAAAATAACTAAAATGCTTAGTAATCTAATTAACATCAACAACCTTATACCAATCTGAAATTATGTTAGTCAATGAATTCACCGACTCATTATACTATTCATTTTTCAACTCATCAATTACTTCTTTCAACAAGCTCTGGACTTCTTTTGCGATATTTCCCAAATTAGGGTTTGATATTCCCTGCATCGAAGCTATTGGGTCAACTGCCGAGACTTCAACCGGAGAATCATCACTTTTTTGCTGAACGATCACATTACAAGGGAGCATAACACCCACCTTATCTTCTTCCATTAGTGCTTTATGAGCGAATTGAGGGTTACATGCACCAAGAATTCTATATTTATAAAAATCAACATCAATTTTTTTCTTCAATGTTGCTTGAACATCAATTTCCGTTAAAACTCCAAATCCTTTTTCCTTAAGCTTCGCTGTTACACTTGAAATAGTAGTTTCAAAATCTGTGTTTACTGTTTTGTTAAAATAATACGACATAGAATACTCCTATAAGTTTCTTAAATAATGAATGACTGACCAAATTTCATTTTTCTTTAAACTTTCCTTAAAGGAAGGCATTGCGGTATCAATTTTTTCCCCACCTTCAGAAATTGTCCAAAAAAGATAGGAATCACTGGCTATAGGCATTTTAGCAAAGCGTGCAATATTTGTTGGTTTTGGGGTTAACCCCTCTGCGGCAACTCCATTGCCCAATCCATTTTTGCCATGACAGGACATACAGTTATTTTCAAAAACTTTTTTTCCTACAGAAATAACTTTAGATGAGGACTTTAAGGGATTAGTTAAATTACCATATTTATCAGGCAATCCATTTTGCATGTAAAAATGGTGCCTAACCATCGACATTTGGCAACCCATCCAACCACGTTTTTGAGATTTAGGCATATTGGGGTTATTCATCCAATTTTTCATCATACTATTATTCATTCTCTTATCCATATTCCAATTGCCAATACCGGGACAGGAGTATGAATTAAGAGAAAACAGGATCAGGGTAGTAAAGATTAATGCTTTCATCGATCTCCCCAGTATTTGTCAGCTTTATTAATATTTTTATCTGCATCTTTAATAAAATTATTTTTATTTTCCTCGGAAGAAAAGTAATACGTTTTCCCTTTGTGACTCCAGCGGTAGCTATTTTTACCTTTTAAATCATAATTCCCTTGAGACATAGAATAAGCACAATGCATATCATACATGCCGTCACCATGTTGACATGTTTCACTACACTGGTGATTTGAACAGTTCATGTGGCTACAATCACTATGACTGCCCCACCATCCGTGATTATGTGCACATGAAGTAACAAGCAAACCTAAAAATAAAGTAATAATAATTTTTTTTCATAAAACTCCTCCTATATTTAATATCAGTTTTTTGAACAGCATTTTTTAATACCGCTACTTATTTCATTTCTGTTACTAGAAAGTTTAATAATTATGATCCCTCCTCTTATCACAACAAGGGAAACAACTCCTCCAATAACAAGATCAGGGATGTTGCTATTGAGAATATAAACAAGGACACCTGAAACAATAACACCTGTGTTTACAATGACGTCATTAGCAGAAAATATCCAACTGGCCTTCATGTGAACTTCTCCATCTTTGTGTTTATGAATAAGCGCTAGGCACCAAACATTGGCAAGCAAGGCAATGATTGAAATCGTTATCATATAATCCGATAAGGGTTCACTTCCAAAATAAAGCTTTCTTCCAACTTCAAGAAGACACAGAAGCCCTAGTGAGATTTGCATAATTCCGCTCAAATATGCCATTTTATTTTTGACTGCAAGGCTTTTTCCAACAGCGTACAGGCTGACTCCATAAACAAAGGAATCGGCAAGCATATCTAAACCGTCTGCAATTAGACCTGTTGACTCAGCATAAAAACCTATAATGATTTCAACAATAAACATTGTGAAGTTTATAATTAATAAATATTTAAGTGTTTTTGCTTCTACACTAGGGGCAATTTCGGGTATATCTTCCTCTAAAATTTCTTCTGATGAAACAATCATTCCTGGCAAGAAAATATTTCTTAATTCGTCAATAATCAGTTCTTCATCAACTTTATGATAAAATGTTACAATTCTGCTCTCTAGATCAAATTCCGTCTTTATATTTGGATTAATCTTTTTAGCAAGCCCCTCGATCATTTTTATCTCAGACGGGCAATCCATTTTTTGAATTTTTACTAATGTTTTCTTCATTTACAAAGCACTTTCTGCTAGCTTTCTTTTTCTTACCAAATTAACAAAACTATATGTCAAAATAATCGCGACCATTCCAGTCTGAGCGATCAATACCTCAAGAGTCGAGTTAAACCCTAAGGCTGGCATAGAAAAGCCATCCAAGCTCGTTTGGGCGAAAGCTCCAGTCTTTTGAAGAGCACCTATCCCTTTTCCAAGAAAAATTGTGGATAAAGAAAGTATTAGAACCGTAGATGCCTTAAACAAAAACTTCAGATTAAGCTTTATAGAGTATTTAACAGCTATGGCAATAATTATAAAAGTTAAGATAGTTGCCGCCACCGCACCAGCTCCAACAAATATTTTTTGATGGCCATCAAGAATGAGTATTTTTAAAAATAAAATTGTTTCAAATATTTCTCTGAATGCTGCTGCAAAAGTTATTAGAAACAAAGTTATCCCTTTTCCGTTTCCCATAGATTTATCTACTGCTGAAACTAAACTATCTGTAAGCTTTTTCACATCAGTATTTTTATGCATCCAATATCCTACATAAAAGAGTAATCCTGAAGCAATCAGGGCCGTGTATCCTTCCAAAGACTCAGCTAATTTCCCTGTAATATTGAACGCTTGATTTAAAACAAAGTATAAAATTCCCCCAACAAATAAAGAAGAAATCCAACCACTATGAATATGCTTGTTAAATACTGTTACATTCGATTTTCTTGTTAGACTTAAAAGTAAGAATATAATTAGTCCAGCTTCAAATGCTTCCCTCAGGACAATGCCAAACGCCATTAAAAATGATGATTCACCACTTGTTTTATAATTTTTTGTTTGTAGAGCACCTTCTAGTTTTGAAATTATAGGGTATAAAACGTTTGCCAGTTCATCCTTAGATGCTTTCTTATTTAATAGTGATCTATATTTAGAAAGGCCTGTTTCTATTTCGGGGACCAGCCCCTTGTTATTGGCCCTAAGAATTCCCTCTACGGGCTCTATATTTTTTAAATATGCATTCAAAGAAAGATTTTTAGCTTCTGTGGCCTGTCCACTTACATAGAGATTTAGACTTTGCTTTAAATCCTTAATTGCCTTTGCAAGATGAATTTCAAGTTGGTTTTTCTTACCTCCACCATTGTTTGGAGTGTTTGAATTGTTATCACGAATGCTGGCAATTACACCTAATGCTTTTTTGTCATCAAGCCCGAATTTTTCCTTAATTTCATTGTCTGAAAGTGATGAACTATCCTTTATATTCAGACTCATTCCTTCAACTTTTTTAACGTTTTGAAATCGGAAAGAAGAAATGTAATAGGCTAATGACCATCGGTCTTGTTCAGAGAGATAGTCATGTGGTGCCATGCCTGTACCATTAACACCGAGAGTAATGGTGTTAAATGCTCCATAAGGTGAAACATTTTGCATTCTTTCCAAATCATGAAAGTTTGCAGGGCTTGGTTCTAAACCTTTTCCGGCCTCTCCGTCTCCATATCCATTTTGCCCGTGACAGCTCATGCAGTTCTCTTTGTAAAGTTGTCCCGCTCGAACTAAATTGATTGGTTTTTGTGGATAAGTTAAGAGATTAAATTTTTTAAGAATATCGACTTTAATGTTATTGGCAATTAAAGCAATTTCATCGGCACTTTTCTTATTTAAAATTCCGTGATTTAAAGTTATGATACTATTTTTCAGATCATCATCGTAAGCATTCTCAGATGAAATTCGGACGACTTCATTAGAAAAATCAAGTTGCTCTTGATACTCTTCTTTACTTTTAATTTTACCATCTTCAACCGCAGCGCCATAATCTTGAGCAAGATAGCTCAGGAGGTGCACAGCAAGTTCATTTTCATTTTTAGCTGCCAGAGCAACATTACCTATAAGTAAAAACAAGCAAAGAAATATATTTCTAATCTTCAGTTTCATTAGTTTCCTCCATCGAATGTATATTCTCACAAAGTCCACATCCAATTTCAGGATCACATTGTAAGTAGTATTTTTGAAATTCTTTTAAAAATTGTAGAACGACCTTTCGATCAGAACGCAGAAATTGAACAAACTTAAGAAGAGCCTCGCCTGTTTCATCAGACAATAAATGCTCAACTTTGCAACTATCTGTTACAGCTATATGTTGAGGTAAACCCAAAACCTCAGTAAGCAATACAACCATTGTTTGACGCTTATTGGCAATTTTCTCAACTTGAACAATTGAATGCTTGGGAAGAGTGATAAAATTGTCTTTTATCTTTACAAGCTTTTTCTCATTGAGTTTTTTCAGCTGCAAATGAACAGCATTTCTACTAACTCCAAGTTCCTTTGCAATAGTTGAGGCCCTTAAATGACCATCCTTACGCAGCAGAGAATAAATTGTTAATAAGTAATGAGTTTCGGAATGGGAAAGCTCATTTTCACCATATTCTTTCCAGTATTGCTCAAATTGAAATTCCAAAGCACCCTCTCTTTTTGTTAGGTATGCCTAACATATTTTATGCGAATTATTCTGTCAAGCATGCCTAACAAATATATAAAAATTAAGACTATTTAGGCTTTTAAAGATTTTGCAGGCACTAAAATCAATACATATGTTAAGGAATGCGTTCGGTAATCGCCTTAGTTGTTTTCAATGCAGTTATTGATTGAGGACTCGAACTCAATGCTTGAAAAGGCTATATTATACTTTTCAAGAATCTTTTTCACTTCAAGTCTTAAAGAATCAATTTCTCGAATTGTCGTAGTTTCAGGGATGCTCACATGAAATCGAAGGTAATAGGTTTCAGAGTCCAACGACCAACCTTTAAAAGCGTGAACATCATCTATGAGATCGAATTTGAATAGCTCTTCTTTTATATTTCTGAGTTTCAAGTCGTCTGGAAATTGCTGAAGAAAAATTGCAGATATTTTTAAAATATTTTTATAAACGCCGCGGAGAATAACTAAAGAAATAAGAATCGAGAGTATTGAGTCAAGCATAAACCAAGGCTTAAACATTAAAATAATACTTACAATTAATACTGCCACCCAACCTAAAATATCCTCAAACAAATGGTACATGACCATTTTTTGATTAATGCCTTTGTCTTTTGATAACCTAAAGGCAGCGATAGAATTTACAACAATACCGAGGATAGCGAGAAGTAGCATCCCATCAGGCTTTACTTCTTCTGGGTTTGCAATACGAAGAATGGCCTCGTAAATCACAAAGATACTACCTGTTAGCAGTATTAAGCCATTTATCAATGCTGATAAGACTGAAAAGCGTCTATACCCAAAAGTGAATTTTGCATCTGGAGATTTATGACTGTATTTTTCAGCAAAATAAGAAAATAACAACGCAATACTGTCTCCTAAGTCGTATAGAGCATCAGAATATATTGCAACACTATTTGTAAAATAACCACCGATCAATTCGATGACAGTAAAGGTAGCATTTAAGAAAAATGCTACCAAAATATTTTTGCTGCCATGATTATGAGAATGATCGTGTGCCAAACCTATTCCTTTGCAACAAATTTTGTAATATTATATCTAACATTGTAAATATCAACTCCATCATCTTCTGAAAGTCGAGTTACAATTGGAAACTTACGAACTCCATCATAAACATGTCCGACCTCACGACCTCCTATAGCTGTATTAATTGCATCTAAAACAGGTCTTGCCGTAATAATAAGAACAGCAGATAAAATATTCTTGTTTTGAATTTCACATAAAACTTCAAATGGGCTTATAGTAGCTCTTTTGTCCAACAACCCCCTTCATTGGCCTTCGGCTTGGGTGAAAGGGGGTCTTATGGAGACAAAAGAAAATGATAACAAACTCGTATTTGAGCTTAATTTAAAACTTCAAATGAAAGATTACCGACTACGGTATGTTACGAAAAAAGGCTGGATAGTCGCTTTAATTTTGATTGCAATTAAATTAGGTTTTCTCGCGGTAAGAACTGGCCCATAATGCTAGTTAGTAGAATCTTCCCTAAAGGGTGCGCCCCACATTTTTTTAATTAAACCATCTTCAACGTAATAGATAAATGTGATGGTTGATTTTATTTTTCCGTCGTCCTTTACCTCAGTTGTGGTTACAAATTTTCCGTTTGAACTAATATCAATTAGCTTCGCAGGTAGAAAATCTCCAGAATCAATTTGATCCTTCATGTGCTGTCTAATCTCTTCCTTTGACGATGCCATTACAGTTTCTTCAGGAAGAACGATTATTTTTAAATCTTCAGCAAAATACTTTAAACAACCCTCAATATCTTGATTGTTAAAAGCCTCTAGTTGTTTTTTTACAATGTCTTTTGGCATAGGCATAATTTCCTTTAGTAAATCAACGCAAGTCATAGCTACAGTATTATTGATTCCAACTAGAAATGTCGTACAAATAAAAGCTGCTATGATTACTCTTCGTTTCATAAGTTAATCTCCTTAAGATCAATTAGTCACTTCATTAGGCAAGAACCAGGCCAATGTTTTCACTCAAAAGTTAGAATAAGAGGTCAAAATGCACCATTTGAACGTGTAATTTGTTCAAAATAATGAAGTTCTATAAGCGATCTACAAGATTTTGTAATAAACAAAAATAACATATTTTCTGAGCAATTTCGTATGCTTAATTAATGTGTAGACATAATCCTGATTTTCCGTCTACAAAAAATTGTAGAAATATCGCAGAGGGTCAGATATAAGGAATTAGCCAGTTCTATCAGGTACTTACTGGCTTGCACAAGGAAAGTGACTTTGGAGGGCTACAATATCTTGTAGAAAACTGAACTAAGCTTAGGCTCCTTTTGTAGCTGTGACTAAGCCCCCAAATTAAAAAGCCTTAAATTTCAGGGTGTTGTTCAATTGGCACACACCTTGCGATAGAGGCCTGAGAGTACCGCTACTCTAACAAAGGGGAAGCTTGAATGAAGCCAAGAGTTATAGCCATTGATGATGATGAAATGTTCTTAACTGGAACTAAAGCTCTATTCAATGAAAAACAAATTCCACTATCAACTTTTGCAAATCCTGAAAAAGCGATTCGTGCGATTGATGAAGCAAAGAATAGCGGCTCTCCATTTAAAATGGCTATTGTCGATTACGATATGCCAATCAAAGGCAATGAAGTAGTTAGATCAATTAAAAAAATTGACCCATCTATTCATACGGTCATCCTTTCGTCTTCTTTATCTGCCGAAGAATCTTCACTATGTAATAGAGCTGGTGCTGACCATATTTACTTAAAAAGTAAGAGCAAGGAAAGAATACTTCTTTTAGCTGAGATCGCTTCATTAAAGGTAAAAAGAGGAAAGCTTACTAAAGACGAAAAGGAAGCTAATAATGAATGGATCAAAAAAACTCTAAACCTTAGAGGTCATTCAACTGGGTTAGCAAAAGTAGCAAGTGAAGTAAGCAAGTACGCCCAGGCTGGTGAAAGCGTTTTAATTACTGGTCAATCAGGTGTTGGAAAAGAACAAGTTGCTAGATCAATCCACAATAACTCAGACAGAAACGGAGCCTTTATCGCAGTAAACTGTGGAGCAATATCAAAAGATTTAGTTGAAAGTGAACTGTTTGGACACTTAAAAGGCTCTTTTACAGGGGCTTCAAACAATCAGACAGGAAAATTTGTTGCTGCTCATGGTGGAACAATATTCCTTGATGAAATTGGTGAAATGCCTCTTGATTCTCAAGTAAAGCTATTAAGAGTCTTACAGGAAAAAGAGGTCTACCCTGTGGGAAGTACAAAACCAACTAAAATTGATGTTCGTGTAGTTGCTGCTACAAACAGAAATTTAGCAGAAGAGATAAAAAAAGGAAATTTTCGTGAAGACTTGTATTTCAGGCTAAATATACTTCCAATACAAATTCCAACATTGTCAGAAAGACCTGAAGACATAGAGCCAATTGCAAAGTTCATTGTTGATGAAAAGAACAATGAAACAGGGTTAGAAAAACATATTACTGACGATGCAATCAAGCTCTTGGAGTCTTTTGCATGGCCTGGAAATATTAGGGAATTAAATAACAAAATCAGAAAAGCTTATACTCTTGCTGATTCAATCATTGACCGTTCACATTTTACTAGCTTGGTAAATAGTGACGACCTAGAGGGTGTAATAAATGAGATCAGTAAAATGGAAGATTTTATGAGCTATGAGGATTTTGTAGAGAATCATAGGAATAGACTTGAACGGCTTTACTTAGAAAAAGCGATGGTACTTGCCAACGGAAAAAGAGCTGAAGCTGCACGTTTAACAGGATTACCTTATACGACGTATATCTTTAAACGTAAAAGTCTAGGACTTACAGTAAATCAAAACCAGTAAGGGAGGATGGAGATATGAAATTAAAAAGAAATAAAATCGTACTACTAGCTGCTTTGGGATTAATCCCAGCAGTAGACGCACTCGGTGG
Organism: bacterium; assembly: GCA_030425045.1. Taxonomy (GTDB): domain Bacteria; phylum Bdellovibrionota; class Bacteriovoracia; order Bacteriovoracales; family Bacteriovoracaceae; genus JAUHVL01. The sequence continues at coordinate 8,613 of JAUHVL010000031.1, read as the reverse complement.
AGATCATGAGCCAGTAGTAAACATTAATACTGATGACCCAAGGGCAATTGCAGAAAGTCTTCAAGTAAATGTTGATACTATTCGTGTATTAGAAATGTTTTCTCAAATGGGAGCATTAAATTTCGATAATGAAATACAACAAGTTTATATTTCACCAGACCATTTGCCTAATGCTCTTATAGAGAAACTACATGATTCTGATGAGGTAGAATTCGATGAAGACTCAGACAGATTTGTTCTTAAAGATGTTTTTGTAAATACTCTGGCAAAGAACCATGCTTTTTCGAGATTAGGAACTATTACCTCGATTAAGAGTAATGATGAAATCTTAAAAAGGTTAAAAGAAAACTCAACACCTGTATTGAGAGAAGATCAGCTTATGTACTCAAGACACAGCTTCATAAGGTAACTGTTTATGAGATTTTTTCTATATATTGCATTAGGAGCAATCATGTTAGTAGCGCAAACTACATTAGATAAAAAGGCAATAGCGAGAACCAGTGCTAAAGATAGAATGAATGTTCTTTTGCCTTTAGGAAAAGAGTTGCCATTTAGCAAAGATGCTCCTGTTGACACTATGTATGCAACAATAACCCCAATCTTAGGACAGCTAATCTATACATCAAACTCCTATGACCTGGAGCCTGGTCTTCTGGAATCATTTAGTTGGGATTTTGAAAGTAGTGCATATATTTTAAAGCTGAAACCAAACTTAAGTTTCCATAATGGCAGAAAGGTAACGTCAAAAGACTTAGAGTTTTCTTTGTTAAGAGGGTTTTACTCCTCTCGTCCGTCCTTTTTCCTGGCCTTTCTTAATAACATAAAAGGGATTGATGCTATCAAGGGAAAGAAAAAATTTGTAAGTGGTCAAGTCAGCGGAATTAAGGTGATTGATGAGCAATCTATCAGTGTCAAATTGAATGAACCAAACCCTTCTTTTTTGCACTCATTGGCCAGAGCATACTTTTCTGTAGTTCCAATAGAAGCTTTTGGCAGCAACTATGAGACATGGAATGAGTATCCAGTTGGAGCTGGAGCTTACAAAGTCTCAGAATTTAACTCTAAAGCTGGAAAACTTGTTATAACGAGAGTAAAGAAATCAGGTGAATCACCGAATGAAATCGCTTTTTATTTTAAAAAGACCACTGAGCCGATAGACATTGAACTGTCTTCGCATGGAGAAAATAAAAAAGTAGTATCATCAAAAAGATCAGCAAGTCTTACGGGTATCTATTTTAATTTTAACAGCTCAATCGCTAGTAATATAAACTTCAGAAAAGCAATTGATCTTGCCGTCGATAGGAATGAGTTAGCAAAAGACGTTGAAATATATAGTCCTGCTGATGAGTTTCTAGCAAAACACTTTTGGGGCAGAATTAAACATAAGAAAGAAAAAGATATTGCCGTCGCTAATTCACTATTGAAGAAAGTTAAAGGCCTTGACCTGTCAAAAACCTACAAGATACCTGTTTTTAACGGTAAAATCAGTGACCCAAAGTATGGTAAATACGCACAAAGGCTTGAGTCTCAGCTTCAGAAAGCAGGACTGAAAGTAAAGCTCTTTGAATCTAACGACAAAAAGTTTCCAGAAAGTGACAAGACAACATTATTTCGACTGGCTTCATTAGGTGCTGATGTTGCAGACCCAATTATATTGTTCGGTTTATTGAGGGGCAAGAACTCACCTTTAAAACCACATTTCCCATTAAATGACAAAATATATGAAGATTTGTTTATTAAAGCACAGCACACTACAACACTAGATCAACGAGTAATGGCAATTAAAAACTTATCTAGCTATCTACACGATGAAACATGGGTAGTTCCTTTGTTTGAGAAAAAATTATTAGTTTCAATCAACCCAAACAGTGTGAAAGACACTGGCTTACAAGATGGTGGTTTAACCTTCTTTGTTGAGAGAACAAAGCTTAAATAGGTAGAAAATGAAAGACTCTTGGTTTTTTGGAAATTCAGGGCTTAAAAGGTTAAAAGAGATTAATGACTCTTTTAGACATAAAGCTTTGTACCAAATCAATTCAACAAACAAGTGTTCATTCAAAAATTACTCACCCTGGATGAGTAATTACAGTAACCATCTTCGGCTTAAGAATATTTATGAGCTAAATGAAAAGATTGTAACTTCTAATGAAGCTCTGAATACTATTGAGTCTCAGTATTATCCTCCTGAAGACAAGAATAATTTTGTCTCATTTTCAACAATGGAAGAAACTGAACTTGATCTAATTAAAGCTGCTTCGGATAAGGTTATGTCATCAAACAATGATATTTCCTTGTTATTCGATGAGTTAGTTATGAATATTGTCCCAATGAAAACAACAAAAGGAAACTTTCAAGATATAGGCATAGGATTCAGCAGCCATCTCGCCAAAGGCGCAATCTTCTTAAGTGTTCCCTTTTTAGAATTAAACTCAGTAAATCAACTAGCAATCAATATAGCACACGAAACAGGCCATCAAGCACTATATGTTTATCAAACGGCAGACCCAATTATTGAAAACGGACTCAGTACGCCCGTTCATTCATTTGTTAGAAAAACAGATAGGCCAGCAATACAATCCTTTCATGCCACAATTGCACTTGCATTTATGGTGCGATTTATCAGTCAGTTGCCTGAAAGTGATGAAAGCGAATATTTAGCAGATAATCTTAATGTGCTTTCTAGTGATTTTAAAAAGTCACTCGATAGTTATGGAAATGTCACGTTCACAGAATTTGGAAAAATACTTTTAGATGATCTGAGGTGCTATGCCAATGAAATCTAAAAAGCCTCAATCAATTAAATCTTACGCGAAAATGAGAGCCAGGTCGCTTTCATTTAAGATTTTTATTGTTGGGGTTATAAGTGTTTTCTTACTTGGAGCATTGGTAGGCACATATTATTATCGCGGCCAACTTATGCAGACAACAAATGTTGTTACAAGAAGCTTAAGCCAGCCGATGGGACTAGGTGGTGAATTTCTGCCATCTCAAATCATTAAAACATTAGTTGAATCAGGCAATTTTAAGGATGTATGGGTTACAACCTCTCGCAATAATGTGCATGTAGAGGCTCATTCTTATGATATATACCCTGAGCTTAAGAATATTAAAGATAGTAGATTTTATTGGAACAATGGTCTGCCACATATTGTGGTTAAAAAGCCCGTCATTTATGGGAAACAAGTCGTCGGGAAACTATTTGTTGGCTACCAAATTCCAATTTATACAATTTTTTGGTTTACAGTATTAATCTCACTGCTGTTCACTTTAATCTCTCTTTATCTGTATTCAAGAATACAAAGACTGGCCAATAGTCTCACAGCTCCTTTTACTGACTACTCTGTTTTTTTAAAAGAAAATGTAGGAAGTGAGCACTTCTTTAAACATAACAACAATTGGATGAAGTTAGATGAAATAAACTCATTCAATGAAATACTTATTAACTATATATTAAAAAGCAAAGAAAATGAGAATATCGCTCGTAAAGCAATTTCTAAGGCACAGATAGCGAAAGTCGCTTCAAGAGTAAAGCATGATGTGATTGCTTCTCTTGATATAGGAGAATCTGCCTTAGACTCAATATCAGATAATACTAAACAGATTGATATTTTAAAAACTGTATTTGAGCGTATTAGTGATACTGTCGAGGACATTCCTAAGATTGGTTCATTAACTGAACTTGAAATTAACATAGCGGCTGGAAACGAGACAAGTGAATTGGACGGACTCGAAAAGACAGACAAATCAAGGAAATGCCATATAGCTTCACTTATCTATCAAATTGTAGGAGAAATAAAATTATCAAAAATATCCCAGTCAAAAAGGGTTAAGTTCAAGACCATAACTGATAAGGACTCGTTTGATGCTTTCGCTGAGATTGCCCCCGTTAAATTCAAGCGTAATCTCTTAAACTTGTATAAAAATGCTATAGAAGCAGTTATGGAAGACGGATACATTGAAACCACAATCTCTTTAAACAATGAGTTTTTGGAAATATCTATCAAAGACAACGGCTGTGGCATTCCAGAAGACATACTTCCAAAGATAGGAAAACGTGGCGCAACTTTCAATAAGATAAATGGCACTGGCATTGGACTGGCTGCGGCTATAGAGGATATTGAAAATTGGAATGGGGAACTCACTATAAGCTCCAAAGAAAATGTTGGTTCAAAGGTATTAATTAAACTTCCCATATCTGATGTTGATTACCTTTATCCTACAACACTATACTTTGCCCCAGGAATGGAGATTGTCATTGTTGACGATGATCCGATTGTTCATAAAGTCTGGGAAAGAAAGCTAGTTCAAGAAAAGCTGGTTGAAAGCTCCATTAAAACTACTCACTTTAACAACTTGGATGATGCTACTCTCTATATTAATAAACTGGAAAATAGCGACACAGACTATATATTGCTCATTGATAATGACCTGAGACATAAAGAGTACACTGGACTTCAGTTCATCACACAGCGATCTATAGAGTCTAAGTCTATCCTGGTAACTTCAAGTGGTAATAGCAATTGGCTGCATAATGAATGTTGCAAAAGCAAGCTACCAATAGTTCCAAAATCAATCCTTGAAAGAATCCCTGTTCAAATTTTGAATTAAACACCACAAAAAATATTCAACAGTCTAAGGCAATTGTCCCTTTGAACATTCGTACATTTTCCATCTAACTATTTTTTTATTTATCTAATTCAATTCATCTTTAATCTACAATTTATTAAAGACAATTCTACAAGATATTAAAAACTGCTACAAAATCTTGTAAGACGATAACTCCTTAAAACAATTACGTTCTAAATATTCTCTTTCAATATCTTGTAGATTTCTATTTCAAGATTTTGAAATCAACACCGCTCAAAAGAATCAAAAACCAATAGAAACAACGACTTATAAAAGACACCCGTTTTGGCACAGGTTTGGCTTTATAGAACTGTGAGAAGTTTATGAAGGAGACACAAATGAAACTAAAAGCAATTTTTAAAAGAATCAAAGAAAAACTTGAAAACATTTTTAAATCTAAGGGAGGAGAACAAAAACAAATCAACTATAAACTCATAGAGCAACATCGACATGAAATGCTCTTAAAAGGACAAATGCTATTTCCAATTCATTATTAACTTAAAGGAGAAAACGAATGAAAAAACTATTATTGGGAACACTTTTACTTACTACCACTCAAGCTTTCGCATTTGGGGTTAACTTACACGAAGAAGGCACTATGTCAGTAGACCAGCTCGTAGAGATGGGCGCAGACCATGTTCAATGCGAACAGGTAGAACCTCGCTGCATTTTGATGGGTAAAGGCTACGGTATTCAGTACCCAGGTCAAAAAGTAAATGAGGTCACTCTTACTCAGACTCATAATGCAGCCTACTCAGCACAACTACTGGCAAAACTAAAAGAAGACGGATTTTGTAAATAATTAAGGAGGAATGAGCATGACAAAGGAATATTTAGAAAAAATTAAAAGACTCTTTCGTGAATGGTACGGGTCTTTGTCAGTGGAAGAACTTGTATCCAATCACGAATTAGTTGCAATCATTGAAAGGATTGAGTCGCGCTTAGTAAGCGCGACTTCTTAAAAGGTGGACGCAATGAAACTCGAAAAGATTAAGGACGAAGTAATAATCGAAGAAGCCGTTGCTCGCTTAAAAGAAAATGTAAAGGAAAAAACAGGTATTGATCTTGATTACGGAGACTTAATCATCACCCTTTACCAAGGAACTTGCAAAAAGGTTGAGTTCAACCTTAGAGGACGCTGCTTTGACAAGAAACCAATTCTACAACAGGGAGGATTTTAATGGATGCTGCACTTACTAACGATCTCGCTTTGGCTTTTCAGCTTGTTAGCGACAAAGAGAAAAAGAAAAACAGAAAACTACTAAACATCACAAAGAAAATTGTGAGCAATGTACTAGACCTTAAAAAACTGACAAAAAAGGAATCAGGTAAGAAAAATGAAAAATGATGACATTTCACCAACATTAGCTTTAGGGATTTTGGGATTAGTAGCCGTTCTTTTTCTTGGCTTACAAAATTACCAGTTTATCTCCCTGAATTGGAGATATATCTTGTCTGCATTGGAAACCAATAAGCTCTTTATCGTGATCTTAGCAGTATCAATTACTTTTGATGTTCTTATAATTACAATGATCCTCGAAAGAACTATTGGGTATAAAAAGCAAGGTAGCCGCTTAAGAAGCCTTAAGAAAGGTCATGTCCCTCTCAAGGAAATTATTGGCAAGCTAGTGACATCAGGTGTTGTCGTCTATTTTTCTTCAGAAGGACTCAGAGAGTTTGCGATACAAAATAGTATAAGCATAAGCAAACTGATTTCAGCAGAATATTATGGTCTGCTTATCGACACATTTATTTACTCAACTTCAATTTTAGGAAGTATTGCACTTTATGGTGTATTGACTTTGATTTTAAAAATCAAAAGATTATTGAATTTAAGCGCAGGTTTGCCGCTTAAGACAACTGTTAAGGGCCACCTTACGCTAGGTTCAGTTGGCGAAGAAAAGAGCAATTTTGAAGATGCTCAAAATCCAAAATGGGTTGTGATCCCACAAAAAGCACTTAATGGAAACATTTTGGTAACTGGCTCCATTGGAACAGGAAAAACCCAGGGAACAATTTTAACCTATGTTGACCAACTATTTAAAAATTTCAAACAAGTACCAACAGCTCTCATTTTAGACCCAAAAGGTAGCTTTATAAAAAATGTAGTGAAAATCCTAGATAAAAGAGGTTTGTCAGATAGGTGCATATTTTTAGGAGATGTAAATGCACACGTTTAATCCAGTATATGTGGAGAATCCACTAAAAAACTCAAACTACATTGAAGTAACAAGTATGATACGAGCCGCAGCTAAGAACTTTTCAGGAAAAGCAAAGGAATCACCCATTTGGGAAGACTCAGCCTTTAACCTTACAAAGAACATAGTCGTTTACTGTGCCGCTATTCTTGATTACTTCACTCTAATTGATTGCTACGAAACAATGTTAAAAGCCGACAGCACAGAAATAATTGATAATTTAGAGGATGCCATTGCACATGATGAAGACAATCCTCACAACTTTGATGAAGAGGAGGTTTATAATATAAATTGCGCCATTAGGTATTTTCAAGAATATCAACAGTTTGAAGATAAGTTTAAATCTGGTGTTCTTGTCACTGCCACAACATTCTTGAACCAGTTTCAAGACTACAATGCAGCAAGGCTATTCTGCCCAACTTTTGAAAAATTAACGATTAAGTCAATGGATGAGCTTGTTGATAGTGGAAAGATTATTTTGTTCAACCTAAAAAATGAAGCTTTAGCACGTTCAATGGGAACTTTTATTAAGCTTCACTATGAACGATCTGTTTTGAATCGCTTAAAAGACCCAGAAAGAAAAAGAGATACTTTAGCTGCCCTAATCGCAGACGAGTATCAAGACCTTGTTTCTGTTGGTTATGGTGGTTCTATCGGTGATGACAAGATATGTGCAAAAGGTAGAGAAGCAAATTTTTTCTTCTTAGCTGCATCGCAAAGTATAAATTCAATTCATAATGCTATTGGAAATGAAAAAGCTGCAAAGGAATTGATTCAAAACTTTAGAACAAGGATCGCTTGCCACTCTTCAGACATTGAGACTATCAGAAATTTCAAAGAGCTTATGGGGCAAGAAGAAAAAGAAAAAACAAGCCGTAGCGTTTCTGAAAACTCCCAAAAGACCACTAGAAACTTTTTGCTTGGTGGATTCGACACAAAAGGAGCAAATATTAATGAATCTATAAGCACGAGCCAACAAAAAGAATACCTAGTCACAGGAAAAGAGTTTTCAAAGTTAAAATCTTTTGAATCTTTTGCTCAGGTTTACGATGGCGTAGAAACAAAGTTCTACAAAATGTACTTAAAACCACACTTCTTAAAGAAAAGAAGTACAAAACACAAGGAGGTTTTAAAGAAGTTAAAGCCAAATAATTCACTATTCTCACTTTCGGGACTATTTAACAGATTTTCAAGGCTTGGAACAACGGCAGCAGGCGTACTACTAACGCTTTCCCCCACGTTAGCTTTTGCCTTTCCAAATGTATGCTCAGTTGTAAAAGCTCCTGAGTTCAACTCCTGCCTTAATTTTCGGTACTCATTAAGTATGTGTGGCTGGCCTATTCCTAGACCTTGCGTTCATTTTCGCTATTATGTTCCTCAAACATTTATAGAAGTTACTCCTAAGGCCGGAAGCTCTCATTTTACGGCACTACCTGGGGCCGCAGTACAACTAGCAGGAGCCTCGGCATTACCTCCTTTTGGAATGGAAAATGACGAGGACACTCAATCTTATCACGCTAGGACAATCTCAGTCCCATTCGCACAAATTCCATTCAACATGTTGCCTTGTGGTGGAACTAGAATGCCAAAGCTTTGCTTTGATGGGATGAGCGAACATATTCCCGAACACTGGTCTACTGGAATAAGTGATAAGTACCAACCGAACTTTCTTGCTTGGTCGCTTGCTCCCAAAGCCTGTCTTATAAAAGGTGCTGTCACTTCTGCCACTGGCGGTACTGATGTTTCTTTCTCCCCAGACTCCCCAATGTGCAGTATTCCACTTCCAACA
>JAUHVL010000030.1 GCA_030425045.1 bacterium | reverse complement strand
ACTCAGTAAATGCCAATCGCCCACCTGCAGATCAATTGATGACGGGATTTACACCGGGTCCAAGACAAGGCGCGTTTCCCAACGGTGATGTGACAAGACCTGGTGGGGGAACCTTATCTTCAAAAAGAAATTTCTATTCTACGAAGCTATTTGCCATGGATAAGGTATTAACTAGCAGTGCCAATAATTTTGATGTTCCGGCTTTGTATATTGAGGGGAACTCTGGCTCTACTTTTGAAGCCGATCAAGTTATCGAAGGTGATCGAGAGGTTGTGAATTATCTCAGCCCCGGTCAGCTCTCAGAGTTTGGTACCCAGCTTGACTTCTAGCAATAATATGCCAGATTAAAACTCTTGATTTGACCTGTTTTCTTTAGCTATACTCAAGAAAAATTTATGAATTATTCCCTTAACAAGGATCTCATCGTGGCAAAAAAAACTAAGAAAAAAACAACTAAAAAAGCAACCAAGAAAACGACTAAAAAAGTGACAAAAAAGAAGGTTGCAAAAAAAGCTACGAAAAAGAAAACGGCTAAGAAAAAAGTCACCAAAAAGAAAGCGACGAAGAAAAAGGTAACAAAAAAGAAAGCGACGAAGAAAAAGGTAACAAAAAAGAAAGCGACGAAGAAAAAGGTAACGAAAAAGAAAGCCACCAAGAAAAAGGCAACAAAAAAGAAAGCGACGAAGAAAAAGACAACGAAAAAGAAAGCCACCAAGAAAAAAGCTACGAAAAAGAAAGCGACGAAGAAAAAGGCTACGAAAAAGAAAGCGGCCAAGAAAAAGGTCACTAAAAAGAAAACGACAAAGAAAAAAGCGGCAAAAAAAACGACTAAGAAGAACGCTACAAAAAAAGAAACAAAAGATGAAAATGATGGGAAACTCTCAAGAGAAGAGGCCATCAAGAAATATAAAGAAGCGCATGCAGAAGAGTTAAATAGCGCTATCGACATCACTGACACTGAAGCCGAAGAGACCACACCTGAAGTTGTCGCGATTGAAGAAAGTGAAGAAGATGAAGCTGTTATCGAAAAAAGCTTCACTCCACCAGCAGAGCAAGAACCTCCTTCATCTCCTAAGTTAAATGAAGAATATGATCCAAACGATACCGAAGCTCTCGAACAAACAGAGGGAGACTATAGTTATGGTTGGGGTTATAGCAATGCTTTTGACAACCCTGACGATCAAGAAGATCAGTTTGATCCAACAGATGAAGACGAGCTTTATGCCAAAGGTATGGATAAAAAAGAGGAATCATAATGACCTACCCCTATTTGGAGCTTTTCAAATTTGATAGCTGTCCTTACTGCCAGCTGGTTATGCATGAAATAGAAAACCTTAATATCAAAGTTGAGATGAGAGATATTATTGCCAATGCTGGGGATAGAGAAAGACTTCTTAACGATACAGGCAGGCAAACTGTCCCATGTTTATATATTGATAATAAACCCATGTTTGAATCGCGCGATATCGTCAATTGGTTGAATGAAAATCAATCTAATCTTGAGAAGGCTTAACGTTGGAAATTAGAGATCCGGTTCACGGATCAATCCATATTGAAAAAGAAATCGAACCTATTATTACTCACAATTTTTTTCAAAGATTGAGAGGCATTAAACAGCTTGGTCTGTCCGAGTACGTTTTTCCTGGTGGCACTCATTCACGATTTATTCACTCTATTGGAGTCTACAATAATGGCAAAAGAGTTTTTGACTCACTTTTTAGAGACAAACTTTGGCAAGGTGATATTCAAAAACTTCGTAAGTGCTTTACCCTTTCTTGCTTGCTTCACGATATTGGCCATGCTCCCCTAAGTCACGCAACAGAATCGGTCATGCCGAAACTTTCAAGTTTAAAAATACCAAATCAATATTTGTCTGATGAAGATATCAACAATAAACGTCAGGCTACTCACGAAGATTATACAATTAAAGCAATAGCAGATAGTTCTTTCTCACTTTCATTTGAAAATATAGAACAGAAATATGGACTTGAAAGAGTTCGCATCGTTGACCTCATTCGAGGGGATACAAAAGACCCCGAATTTTACACCGTTGAAGGAATAAACTACTTTCCCATTCTACATCAACTTGTCAGCAGTGAGCTCGATTGTGATCGCATGGATTACCTTTTGAGAGATAGTTATTTTTGTGGAGTTAGTTACGGAAATTATGACCTCGACTGGCTCATCGACAACCTTGAGATGGCCATCATTGATGACAAAGCATTTCTTGGAATAAATGAAAGAGCGGTTGTAACCTTTGATGACTTTTTACTTAGTCGCTATCATATGTTTGTCATGGTTTACTTCCATTACCGCTCAGTATGCCTTGAACAACTTATGTATAAATTTTTTCGTTCAGAAGACAATACGTATTTCATCCCTTCTGATATCGAACAGTATCTTGAGCACGATGATAATATGCTTATTAAATCTTTAAGAGCAAGTAGCAATAAAAATGCGAAGGCCATTATCGATAATAATATTCCAGATAAGATCTATGAGTCCTTTTCACCAGAACAACTTAAAAAGCTCGACTCTATCCAGTCTTACCTAGAAAAGAATGATTTCGAGTTTATACGTTGTTCTTCAAAAGGAAGATTATCAAAGTATTATGATCAAGAAAAAAGAGATACCTACACGCTAAAAGTTGTTCGAAAGCTTTTCAATGACGAGTCTAAAACCTACTGTGATATCAATGAATCTACCGACTTATTTGAAAAGTTTAGTACCGCCCACGAAATTAATCGCCTTCATTGCCGTATGGATGAATTACCAGAGGCTGCCGCTCGGGATTTAACGAAGCTAATCCATTCCTAGACTAGAAATCAACTGCCACTAAGGTGTATTCTTATAGTACATGAATAAAATATCATTATATGTTTTTCTTGTTCTCCTTTATTTAGGCTTATCCAAAGGTCTTTCTCCCTCAGAGCAGAAAAATGAATATATCGTCAATAGTGATGTCCTTGCGGCCAGCTTTCAAGGCTCGCCAATATCAGTCATCCTCCTTGATACATTTCAAGCGGGACTGGTTATCAAAACATATTATTTAAAAATTAAACTTATTAAAGTGTTTCAGTCACCAAAAATAATTGTTGTGCGGACAACGAAGCAATACTGGAAAGAAGTTAGAAATTTCACAGGCATGTCTATTTTTAGAAGGGATAATAACCTCGTAGAGTCGATGCTTCCCCTTCCCCCAGGATCATTATTTATCGGTCACTCAGGTTTTGGGAAATGGGTTTTCGCAGACAGTGGGGAGAGAGTCTGGAAATTTCATAAAGCTTATCGGAACTATCCTCGCTTACTTCTTTGGGGAGACTTTAGACCAACTCAAAAGTTTCTTAAAGTAATGAATGTTTATATTAAAAACAATGAGCCCTTTCATGGGCTAAATGATGAATTTGGAATTAATGGCGAACTTAGTAAAAAGTCTTTATCACTTTTAATAGACCAAACGAGACAAAAACATATTACACTTAAAGAACATTTAAAAAAATATATCGCTGTTCCTAGCTGGAATAACAAAGGTACTTGATGAACGAGATATTTGATAAACTAGTTCTTCGATTTGTATTTATCATTACTATATTTTTAGCAATCTATGCTTATAAGCATCTTCATCGTATTATTTATCCTTCACTCAATAGACAAATCTTTCAAAAGTTTTTTCCCAGTAAAAATGAAGCGGATACGCTACATTTATTTTCACGAATTCTTGGGATGGGAATAATCTTTTCAGAGTTCTTTTTTTTAATGGATCAAGGTTTTTCTTATGCACTTTTAGATTTTTCTCTTCGTGCCGTTTTCGCTTTTATCATTTATCTTCTCTCTTTGTTTATCATTGAGAGTATTGCTCTTTATAATTTTGAGTATAGTGGTGAGATATTAAAAAGAAGAAACTTATCTTACTCTCTCATTTGTCTTTCTCATGCAGTAGGAACTGCTCTTATCTTAAAAACAGTTCTAAAAGTCTCCGGTGAGAGTTTTGTGATGCTTTTATTTTTATGGTTATTTTCCATGACTCTTATTGGCTTTGCGAGTAAATCATATAACTATATCTCTAAAGTAAATTTCAATCCTCTCCTCATTCAAAAAAGTATACCGCTGGGAATTAGTTATTTAGGTTTTTTCTTTGGTTGGTCTATTATTATCTCTTCTAGTATTAACAATCCTCTTAACGATATTAAATGGTATACCATTCAAGTGATCTTAAAAATTCTTTTATCGCTCATGTTTCTTCCTCTCTTTCTCAAAGGTTTAAAATTCTTTTTTCAAATTGAGGAGCCAAAACGATTTAAAGAAGATGATGATAATAATGATGTAAACGAAATAGACTTAGGGTTTGGAATTTACCAAGGTATTCTATTTTTCACCTCGTGTTTTTTAACAACGGTGGTAACGGGAAATGTTAACTTTGGAAGTTTTTATCCAATTTTTTAAGGAGAAAAAATATGGAACTACTTAGAATTTTTCAAAAGCTAGAGGCCATCGAAAGTAGGCTTATTAATATGGAAAGCAATATTGCAAGACTTGACGAAAAAATGGATTTTTCAATTGCTCTTCTTAGAAACCAACTGATTAAAATAAAGAATAATGAGGAAATCAGTGACAATAATATTCTATACGGAGCTCCTTACAATGAACTCACTCCCCAACAAGCATTAAAAATTTATAATAATATCAATGCTAGTTATATGATCTTAGATGTCTCAAGAAATGAGTACAATCCAGCTCTTAAACTAAATGGCCTTATACGAATTCCCTTAGAACAGCTAAAAAGTCGCTATTCTGAGATTAGCAGCAAAACTATTCCTATTCTTGTTATAAGTGAAAAAGGAGTACGATCAATTTCCGCTTGTGAGTTATTGGTAAAGAAAGGTTATTTCAACGTTAATAATATTGCCGGTGGATATCAATTCTGGGGAAAAATTAGCGGTGGTGCCGAAGCTACCTCTTAGTATTAATTCTCTCGTGGAAATTCTTTAAGTGCATTTCGACTCTATCAAGTTCGAGATCTCCAACATATTTAATATAGTCTTGTTCAATTTTATTGATAGATTCCATTAAACTAAGTTTAAACTTCTCACCATACTCGGTAAGAAAGACATTTTGCTCTCTTTTGTCATCTGGATTTTGTCTTCTCTTAATATATCCTCTTTTTTCAAGCTCATTAAGGTGACTGGTCATTGTTTGCTTTTTAAGTCCACAAGACGTTCCAACTTCTTTAATACTTGGACCAGAGTGATCGCATAGGAATAACAAAATTTCTAAAAAGGAAGGTCTTAAGTCAACGAAGCCTTTGTCTTGCAATAACAATAAAAGATCGTTGCTATACATACGATAGATCTTTTTAAGCAATTTTCCGATTTGACCAACTCGTTTCACGAAACTTCCTAATTAGTATGGTAATAAGACTATACTAATTTAGGACGGAGTAAACAAGCTTTTAAAGAAAATAGGATTTGTTTTAGTAAGCTGATTGTTGAATCTATATCTTTTGATATAAATTCAGCTACTTATACGCGATCTAAGGCCTTGATCAACTCTTCGGGAATCACAATTTTTTCAGAATTAAGCTGTGTAACCTCTTCACTGGAAGCTTCTTTTTTTACTTCTTTTTCAACACCTTGATACCAAAGAGATAGGCGAACTTGCTCAACGGCTTGGTTTTCATTGCCAAAAGTAAGGCCAGCGTAGACAAGTGTAAAAAGAATAAACAAAATTTTCATAAAATCTCCCCAAATCAAGGTTACTAATACTTTAAAGAGCAAGATCAATGCCAGATTAGAAGAGGTTTCTTGAGTTACTTATAGAAGTTGCAACTCCATTACAAAGACAAAACGTAAGTAGACTGGAGCCACCGTAGGACATAAAGGGTAATGGCAATCCAACGATAGGCATAAGCCCCATCACCATTCCCATATTAATAAGAGTATGCCAGAAAAATAACGACATAATCCCGATGACAACAATGGAATCAAATACCCGCGGGACAGCACTCGCTAGCCACAAGTATCGGTAGAGTAAAATCAAATAGAGACTGAGAAGAATTAAAGAGCCAACAAAGCCATGCTCTTCATTAAAAATTGAAAATACAAAGTCTGTATGGTTTTCCGGTAAATAGTTTAGTGAAGCTTGGGAGGATTTCATAAATCCTTTTCCAATAAACTTACCTGAACCGATAGCGATTTTAGATTGAATTGCATTATAACCAGAGCCTCTTGCGTCTTTTCCTGGATTTAAAAAAGCAGTGATTCTTTTTTTCTGATACTCCTTCAATCCAAACTCATACATTGCTCCACCACAGAGTAAACCTATCACGGCAATGATCCCTATGGTTTTCCACTTTAAACCACAGTAAAATGTCATTGAGAAAAATACTAATAAAATCATGATTCCTGTACCAAGATCTGGTTCAGCAACAATGAGAGCTGTCGGAATTAGGGCGAGAATTGAGGGCATAATTAATTTTTTTAGTCCTATCTCATTATCGAGTTTACTTCTGGCATACCATCTCGCAAAAACAAAAATAGCCCCAAGCTTTGCAATCTCTGAAGGTTGAATCCTGAAAGGCCCAAAGATCAACCACCGTTGGGCGCCCATTCCCTTTTGTCCAAGAACTAAAACCAGCGCAAGTAAAAAACAAACAACAAAGTAAGAGAGGTATGAAAAGCGAAAAAAGTTTTTTGGTCTTATTAAACTAACGATAAAACCAAGTCCGACACCAATTAAAAATTTAACGATTTGAACTTTATAAAGTCCTGCTGTACTCAAAGAGGTTGTCGAAGCGTGAGTAGCCGAATAGAGATTAAAGACACCTATGATAAAGATAGCCGCAGAAATTCCAAAAAATGAAAAATCGTATTTTTTTAATAATTCAAGATAAAATCTTAAGTTCAATTACTTTATCCTAGTTGTTCAACTTGCTGTTGCTCTTGTTCTTTTTTCTTTTCTTCTAATCGTTGTCTTTCTTCTCTTTTTCTTTTCTCTCTAAGAAAATTTCGCTTTTCGATTTCCATATTCTTTTTAACTAACTCTGGGTGATGCTTATTCATATAAGTCGTCATCACATCTCTCACCACTGGAGCTGCTGCTCCGGAACCACTACAGCCATGCTCAATTGCAGCAACAGTGGCAACCTTGGGGTTGTCGTAAGGAGCAAACGCCACAAAAAGTGCATGGTGACGACTTTCATAAGGCATTTCACTACATTTAGAGAAGAGCTCTTTTTTAGTCATACTTTTAACTTGAGACGTTCCCGTCTTTCCCGCCATAAGAAGCCCTTTCCCTCGTGCCCAATAAGCTGTTCCTCGAGGTTCATTAACAACTTGGTACAGACCTTTCGTTATTGCTTTTAAAGTACGTGGTTTTATTGTCGCCTGTGAAACCATTTCAGGTTTAAAGGTTTCAATAATATCTCCATCATTTGAAAATATTTCTTTAATAAGAAGTGGCTTCATTAACTTCCCTTCATTAGCAATGGCAGCATAAGACATGGCCAACTGTAAAGGAGTCGCTAAAACATAAGACTGGCCAATAACACATGATAGTGTTTCACCAGCTTGCCATGCCTCTCCAAATCTTTTCTTTTTCCACTCTCTGGTGGGAATTAAGCCTGGAATTTCTCTTGATAAAGAGATCCCCGTTTTGGAGCCAAGGCCAAACATTCTTGCATACTTTGCGAGGACATCTATATCTAATTGGGTTCCTATTTTATAAAAATAAACATCAACAGATCTTTTTAAAGCTTTATAAACATTCGTCCAACCATGACCATTTCTTTTCCAGTCGTGATAAACTCTTCTACCAAGCCTAAAAGTCCCTCCACAGAGAAATTCTTGTTCTGCCTTTACTAATTTTTCTTCAAGCGCAGCGATGGCTGTTATCGTTTTAAAAGTAGAGCCCGGGTTATAATGCTCTTGAATTGTTCGATCGATCAGAGGGTTTCGACTATCATTAATAAGTGATTTCCAATAATCAGCTTTAATCCCTCTTGAAAAACTTTCAGGATCAAAAGATGGTCTCGAAACCATGGCCAAAACTTCACCCGTTTGAATATCGACTGAGACGACACTACCAACTTTTCCTTCGAGAGATTTATAGGCTTGAATCTGCATATCTCGATCAATGGTAAGCCTTATATTATTACCTGGTTTACTTTTTTTGTTTTTGATCCCAGCAAATAAGAGATTCGACTTCACATTTCTTTTTCTTCCTCGCGCATCGACTTCAACGAATTCATAGCCATCGTCCCCTCTTAAGAGTAGGTCAAATTTTTCTTCAATACCTGCTTGGCCGATAAAATCCCCAAGTTTATAATTGTAGTTATCTCTTTTTTTGTATTTGGGGAGCTGCTTTTGATTAATTTCTGAAATATATCCTAATAAGTGAGCACCAACTTCACCGTCTTGATATTCACGAGATATAAAAGTCTGAACTCTTACTCCCGGTAATTTATAATTTTCTGTTTCGATAATTGCCACTTCTCGTAGAGAAATATTCTTCTTTATCACAATAGGACGATAACTCGCTTGACCTCTATTTTTTTTCAACGTCCTTGTAATATTTTTTACGGGAACTTCTAAAATTGCCGAAAGTTTTTCTAAAGTTTGTTTTCTTTCTTTTAAATATTGAGGAATAATGGCGACATCAAATCGTGGAGCATTATTGATCAGTAACTCATTATCTCGACCAAAAATCATACCCCGAGGAGCTTTAATCACTTCTTTACGTAGCCTATTCTCTAGAGAAAATTTATAAAACCTCTCACCTTGGTAAATTTGTAAATACCAAAGTCTCGCCAAAATAATAAAGAAAGAAAAAAGGATAACGTTTCCAATAAAATCCGTTCTAAATTTGAATTTTTTGACCGCTTCTTCTTCGTTAAACATACTACCCTAGAAGGATTTATTTAATGAGCTATCATCCTCAACTTTCCATATTCTTTCTAACAACATGAAAAACCATGGTGCTAAAACGGACATGATGAGGGCCTCGATAACAAATCGCCAAAATTTATCAGAAACATAACTTAAGTTTTCAGTTTTTAAATAAATCAAACCAGCTGCAACAGAAAACCAAACCAGTTGAAAAATATATGTTACAAAAATTGTCGTTAAGAAGTTAATAAAATGAAGAATCTCTTTCATATAACTAATAATGATACAAATAAGAATGCCAGCAATTGTTCCGATCTCCCAGCCCTCAACGGTAAAAAAACTATGGAAGTACTGAACAATAAAAATATAAAGTGCTTGGTAGCTACTATTAACTTTAAAACCAATAAAGAGAACAATAAGAACATTAAATGCGAGATTATAGCGACTGAGCCCTATCATAGGCATAATGGTTGTATTAATCACTTCTAGAAACAAAAGAATAAGAAGAGTCAGCATAAGTGATCTGACGATATCAAATATATTTTCTCTCACAACAGATCCTTTTGGCCGCTTTCATCTTGGTCATCTAATGCACGCCATTCTTTTTTCTTTTCATCACTATAACTAGATGTAAGGACGATCACTTCCTCAAGTCTTCCAAAATCAACCCCAGGAGTGATCTCTATTTTTTGAGTAATTCCATACCCTTCACGTTCAATCTTAGATATATGTCCAATGAGAATTCCTTTTGGATAAACATTCCCTAATCCTGACGTTATGATTTTATCATTCAAGATGACAGGCTCTGTTCTCGAGACATACTTCATCAAACAAACATCTCCAAGATCCCCCTCGATAATGCCATGAGATCTGGTTCTTTCGACGAGGCCATCAACACGATTATTCTGATCGAGAATCGTAATTACATCCGCAAAGTGATCCGTTAATCTAAATATATAGCCAACAAGACCTTTATTTGTGACCACAGGCGATTGCAAGCGAATACCGTCAGAAAAGCCTTTATTAATTCTTATGACTCTAAAGTCACTTGAAGAATCTCTTGATACAACTTGTGCCATTACCCTTTCAACTTTTAAATCTTCAGCAAAGGCTAGAAGTTGCTTCAATCTTTTATTTTCTTTAACCACTTCTTCATATTTAAAAAGCTGGCCATTGAGATCTTCAATATTTCTTTTCAACTCAACGTTTTTCTTACTTGCTTCGATATTGGCGAGATAGTGTGAGAAATAAAAGTTTACTCTGTCATGCACAAAAAATACGGTGCGTTGAACCGGAGCAAAAGAATCAATCATTATATTCTCGAAAAAGCTTGTTTTATCAATTGCATCATCTCTTCTTGAGAAACTAATGAGAGCAAAGAGGAAAATGACAAAGTTAATAATTATTTTTACTCGTCTATTCTGCTGTTCTATTGGAGTCAATCTTAACCTACTCTACTCAAGGGATTCGTCTATAATACGCCGCTTAATACACTTTCTCATTAGGAAATCCTCATAAACACTTGTATACTAGGCTACAGTCTTCAAGACACTTGAAGATCTAAAACGTAATAGTATAAATTTTAAGCCATTCGTATCAATTTTGTGAACAATAAAGGACTAATATATGGCCACTAATTTCAGAAAAAAGACTTCCAACATGCTCGTAACGATTCTCATTGGATTTATCGTTGTCTCTTTTATGTTTACTGGTTACGAATCGATGAGAGGAACTCCTGATACAGTCATCAATGTTGGTGGAAAGCTGGTTAAAGCTTCTGAGTTTAAATCAGAATATGACAGACAGATTAATTTTTATCGCCAAATCACTGGTGGTAAAAACCTTACGTCACAACAAATTGAGCAATTTGGAATCAAAAAAAATATTATTTCAAATCTTATCAATAGAAAGCTTATGTTACATCTTGGCGATCGTATGGACTTATCAGCTTCGAAAGATGAAATTACAAGTCGAATCAAAGACCTTCCCTATTTCAAAACAAATAAGCAATTTGACATTAATCGTTACAAAGCGCTACTTGCAGCAAATGGTCTTTCTCCTGCTGACTTTGAAAAACAAATTGGAGATGAAATTTTAGGAAATAAAGCTCAGGATTATTTTAAGTATATTCCTTTTTCTAATCCTATGGTTGAAGACATCATCACTTTTAAAAATAACGTCAAAGTTGTTCATCTCGTTCAAGTAAAAAAACAAGACCTGAGAGAGTTTGTTCCCGTACTAAAAAATGAGATTGAAGATTATCTTAAAAAAGAAGTTAATAAAGCGAGAGTTGAAAACCTTTTTAAAGAAAGACGTATTTCTTTTGATAAGCCCGAAAAAGTAACGGCCAGCCACATTCTTATTTCAAGCAAAACTAAAGATGCTGAAAAAAAGGCAAACGATCTCTACAAAAAAGTTAATAAGTCCAATTTTGCCAAACTTGCGAAAGAGCACACTGAAGATCCTTCAGGTAAAAATAATGGCGGCTCTCTTGGTGAATTTGCTCGCGGAAGAATGGTTCCAGAGTTTGAAAAAGTAGCTTTCTCACAAAAAGTAGGAACCATTTCAAAACCTGTAAAAACTCAATTTGGTTACCATATCATTTATACCACTGCGAAGAAGCCAGCTGTGGTAGCAAACTTTAAAGATTACAGAGATGAGCTAGCGAAAGAACTTATTCAAAAAGAGAAAAAAGACCAACTTAAAAAGTTAATGGCCAGTGTAAAGTTTGATATTGAAAATGCTTTTAAACAAAATAATATTAAAAAAGTTTCAAGCCTTGCCAAAAAGTATAATTTAAAGTTCGAAGAGAGCGCTAATATCAGTAAATATGATGGCTCGACTTCTCAAATCTCAATCAGCCGTGATGGTATTAAAGAAATTTTTGCAAGCACAGCTGGTGCCCTTAAAACTTTTGACAAAGACGATCAATCGGTAATCGCACTTGTTACAAACAATCCTGCAAAAAACTTAGCAGAGCTAAAAGTTGAAACAGAACAAAGAGGATTGGCGAACGCTTTTGGAAGAAAATATCAACAAGAGATGATTAAAAACCTTGAAGAAAATATCAACGTTAAAGTCTTTTCTAATCTAATCCAATAATGGCAGACCCCAAAGATAAATGGGATGAAAATATTGCAGGACGATTTTATGTGGATCGCTCCTGCATTGCCTGTGATGCCTGTGTTCATGAAGCCCCAGGTTTTTTTGTCATGAACGATATTGAAGGTCATGCCTTCGTTAAGCTTCAGCCTACAAATGAAAAAGAACTTGAGCTTTGTAAAACGGCTCTCTCCCTTTGCCCAGTAGAAGCGATTGGAGATGATGGTGACAAATAAAAAAGGAGCCCGAAAGAGCTCCTTTTATTAAGTTAGTTAGTTCATCAGAGATTATCTCTTAATATTGAGAACTTCTTGTAACATCTGATCAGATGTTTGAATCGCTTTAGCGTTTGCTGAGAAGTTTCTCTGAGAATTCATCAGGTTTACAAATTCACTGGCAATATCAACGTTTGAAAGCTCAATTGATTTTGAAAGAACTTCCCCACGACCATCTTGGCCAGGCTTACCCATCGCTGGTTCACCAGATTTTCTCGATTCTTTGAAAAGGTTCTTACCAACTTTAAAAAGTCCTTCGTTGTTTTCAAACTTTGCAACAGCAATTTGACCTAGCGTTCTTGTTTCACCATTGTCATAAACAGAGGTTAAAATCCCCTCATCATTGAATGACATCGAGGCTAAACTAGCGGCACTAGAACCATCTTGAGTATGCCTCGAGATTGTCGAGCTTGAACCGTATTGAGTAGCGGCATCTAGACCCTCTCCCCCTTCAGTGATTGACTTACCCCAATCAAATTTAATATTTTGGCCAGGAGCTGCACCTTTATTAAAGTTAAAAGCACTACTTCCGGCATTTTCTTGTTGGAGAACACCTTTATCATTAAAAACAAGTGAGCCTTCACCCATGACAACCATTGTTCCAGGCTGACCACCAGCTGCATCCTTCCCGTCAATCGCTGCACGATAAGTCCAAGTGTTATCGGCTGTCTTATTATAATAAAGAGTCACAAGTCTTGCTGTACCGACATTATCGTAAACAGTTACCGAGTGACTAAAGTTAGATGTATCTTCTGGATTGTTAATATCAAACTGCTTAATTTCAGCTCTTGAATCCAAATTCATATTCATTTTTATTTCAGTAGTCGCTTGAGCAGCAATTGTTGTATTTCCAATTTTTATCGGTTCAATGGCATTTGTAACTTCACCTTTTTCATTAGATTTATAGCCAACAACTTTATAACCATCAGAGTTTACTAAAAAACCTTCTTTATTAAAATGAAGTGAACCATCTCTGGTATAACCAGGACCAAAAGGAGCTTCCACTTTAAAAAATCCATTCCCGTTAATTGCAAGGTCAGTAATACTGTCTGTACGTGTAACATCCCCTTGAGTCATCATGGGCTTAATGTGAGCAAGCTTAACACCGGAACCAATTTGATCCCCACCATCAATCCCCTTTAGTGATTGAGATAACATGTCTTGAAACTCTGCTCGTGAAGCTTTGAATCCGTACGTACCAGCATTGGCAATGTTATCTGATACAACACCCATACCTTGACCAGTGGCGGATAAACCGGAAACACCAATGTTAAAAGAACTTAAAATGCCCATCGTTCCCTCCTTAGAACTAACCTTTGATAATCATCCTGATTACCAATTATCAGATGTAGATTTGAATAGGGAACTTTAATCGAACAGATTGAAAGTTGGCTTCCGTTAGGACCGGCCTTGTTTTATCCCTAGACTACTACTGTTGAATCAATTTTCGTAAACACGTTTTCAGACAAGCTCCCTTTATCAATTGCCGTCACAATTTTATTATTGTTAACGTCAACGATATAGGCGGCTTTATCTGTTATAATAAGAGAGTCTTGTCCTCCCTTCTCTTTTAACTTACCGATTGCATCTTTAATCTTAAAAAAGTCTTCATTATTTAAACTGAGATTTCTTTCACTCAGTCTTTTAGCGGCATGAACACTTAAATTAATACCGTGATCATTTTTTACAGAGCCAATTTTGTCTTGAAGTAATTTCTTAAAATCAGAAGTTTCACCAGACTGAAGTTTATTGCTAACATCCACCTTTTCGTGCTTCGGAAGTTTCGAAACACTTGGTATGAGCATATTATTAATTTTGCCGTTGTTAGCCATTTTATTCCTATCTAGCTTGTTCGCTTATTTCATTATATTTCTGAGAGGCCATTTGTTTCAATGGCGAGTTTTTTGCCGCAGCGCGAGGTTTATCACTAAAACTATGAACATCTCGTAAGTACATCTTTTTTCCGCCATCAACTGTGAGTAAAACTTCGTCTCCCTCAAACTCTACTCCCGTAACACGTCCCTCTGCTCTGGTCTGACCTTTAAACTGATTAAAAGTTTCATCCCAACCTGTTACTTGAAAACGGTACTCTCCTTCCATCGCCTTCGTTCCATCAAGAGAGTTTAAATCCCACATGACAGACTGATTTCCTTTTCCCATACCGTCAATATCTATTTGCTGAATCATATTATTTGATGAATCAAATATTCTCACCATTAACTTCTTGGCCGGTTTATCTAAATAAAAGGGAAGATTTTCAACCGAAGACTCTTCATCAACTTTTATACTTGTCCCTTCTGTTAGAACAGTTTTTCCAAGCAGCGAAGCTCCTAAAAATTTATGCTGATCGGGAGCTTTATTAAAAGCTTTATCAAATTTAGAGTTCATATTCGTCAATTGCTCTAATTGAGAAAATTGAGCGAGGTCAGAAGCAAACTTCTTTTGATCGACTGGCTTGAAAGGATCTTGGTTGGCCAGCTGATTAGATAAGAGCTTAAGAAAAGCATTCTTATCCATTTTGTTATGATCTTTTTCTTTAACAAACTGTGACTCTTCTCTGATACCAGCAATTCTGTTGAGTTGTTTGCCAATATCTTTAGGAGCATTTGAATTATTTGTATTTTGTGCCGCTAATTTTGAAGCCGCATTAGTCGACATTTTGACATTTTGAAATCTATTTCTTGCTGCATTTGGGTTACCTATTTCAGGCATACTTTCTTATTCCTTATGCGTAAGCTTGTTGATGTTCACTAAATTGTTGCCACAAGTTTCTTCTTCTTTGTGAATCTTCATTCCCAGAAGAGCTTTGTCCAAAGTTTCTTTGGTTACTAGAATTACCTTGGTTTGAAGAATTCTCTCCAAAAGATCGATCCGAAGTTTGACCTTTCATATCGGCCATCCCCATAAAGTCTTTGCTACTTGAAACTTTTAAATCAGCAACTTTTATACCATTTTGATTTAATGCTTTTAATAACTCACCTTCATTTTCAACAAAGAAACTTCTTCCATTTTCAGAAAGTGTATTAATTTTCAAATCAACCATGTCAGGGTTCACTTGACCTTTCTTTGCTGAAATTTGGAATGTACCTAGTTCTTCATGACGAACTAAGACATCGACATTTTCGGTTTTAGCGATATTCGATTGCTCAATATAATTACTAATTTTATTAATCAGTTCTACTTTGTTTTCAGTTCCAATATTAGATAAATCTAAAACAGGTCTTGGTGCAGATGTTTTTGGCGCCAGCTTCAACTCCGCTTGCTCAATCATATTTCCAAAACTCTGATTAGAATTATTTTCACTTGGCTTTACAGAAGCAGAGTCAGAAGTCTCAATTTCTCCTTTTAAAGAAATTAAGTTCTTACTAAGATCATTCTGCTTCTTTCCATAAAGATTTACTTGTGACTTTTTATTTTCAAGTTTTAAATCTTCAGTACTCGCCTCAGATACTTTCTTAGATTGCGCTGTTTTTAGCTGGCTAATAAAGTCACTTGAAGATTGAGAGTTCACTTTCTTCAGTGGATGAATGGCCTGCTCTTTCAACTCTGGATTTAACTTAGCCGTTTCTTTATTTAAAATATCTTTTAACTCTAAAGATTCGTTAGATTTAATATTTTTAACATTCTTAACATTCCCTTTTTCCATTGCCAGTTGTGACTGCAACTCTGGGCTTGTTAACTTTTCGTGTGACTGGAAACCTGGCATCTCTGTCTTTAGCGGATTACCAGTAGAAAAAACTTTAAGCTTTTCACTAATTTCTTCATCTGAAAGAGGTGAATCATTTTTAATGATCTTTCCCATTTCATCCGCTTTTATAATTTTTTCTTCTGAAAGATCACCAGACATTTTAGAAACATCTACTTCTTTTGACGTAATCAAGTTAAGGAGAGACTCATTAGCATCTTCATTTATGAGTTTACCAGAAGCTTGCTCTAAGAGGCTTCCAAACTCACTAGTTTGCTCTCCTCCGCCAATCTTTAAATTAGCGAGACCTTCACCTTGAGTACTTTCCCCAAGCCCTGCTAATAAATGTGAAGATTCTGGTTTAACTTGCATTCAATTCCTATAAATCAATGACGCTTTTCGCCATAAGCTATTTTTTCATATTCATGTACTGTTTTTGAAGTCGGGCAGATATTTCCTTTTTCATTGAGTTAAATATTTTCGATACCTTAGAAGCGGGAAGCCGATCTAAAATTTTCACACTAATATCTGGATCTTGTACAGAGAGTACATCTGCTGCACTTTGAGGCCTCATTCCAGAAACGGCTTCAACCATATGATCAATTCTCTTTTTTTCTTTACCATCGTTTTGATCGAGACAAGCTAATATTTTATCTTTTTGAACTTGAAGTTCCTTGATCTTTTTAGTCAACTCATTTTCAACAACAGCAACTTGCTCTTCTCTTTGTTTAATTTCATTTTCTCTATCAGCGAGAGCTTTTTCTTTTTGGTGTAACTCTTGAGATAAGTTAACAATATTTTCAGAGCCAAACCGTTTAAGTTTTTCAAACAACAACTTTTCAAGCTTTTCATCAAACTCTTTTTGAGTGTAGACTTTTTCGTCTTTTGTAACCTTTTCTTCTTCAGCAAAGACAGTCAAAAGTGAAAATCCTAAAATGACAAATATAAATTTTTTCATGCTCGTCTCTCTTTCTTGGAGAAATTCATAATCATATTTTCTTCTTGGTCAGCAAATTCTTTTTTATTTTTCTCTTTTTTAAATTCTTCAACTTTTTTATCTTTCAAGTTTTCCATAATCTTTACATTACCCATTGCCTCAGCAAGCTCCTTTCTCTTTTCTTCAATCTTTTTTCTCGTTGAGTAGAGCATTGTCTCACATCGCTCTTTATCCTTTCTCTTTCCTTGAAAAAAATAAGGGTAAAAATATGCATCCTTTCCTTTACTCTGATCATGAAACGCTTCTGATTGCATATCATAACCAACCTGTACTTCACGATCGATTTCATCTAAGCGATCAAGGATCATTTGTTCTTCAGAAATAAGTTTTCCCAACTCTACTTTTATTTCTTCTTCACGAAATTTTCTTAACTTCAGCAAACCTTCAAGCTTAAATTTAAATTTCTGTCCCATTAGCTAGCCTCTCCTACAGTAACACTTTCTGCTTTTCTCGCTAGCTCGACAATTCGATCATATAACTCTTCAATGCTATAGAACTCACTAAGGTCTTGTTCCTGCTTCATCAAACTCATAAGGTCATCATATATAGCAATTGCTTTATCAATCTTTACGTTTGATCCTCGAGCATAAGCCCCGACATTAATCAAGTCTTCGTTGGTTCTATAAGCTGCAAGTAAATCTCTTAAGTGTGAAGCGACAATTCTATGCTCACGGCTAACAACACTATTCATGACCCTTGAAATCGATTGAAGAATATCAATAGCTGGAAATTGATTTCGAGAAGCAAGCTCTCGACTTAATACAATATGTCCATCTGCAATAGCTCGAATAGCATCGGCAATTGGCTCATCCATATCATCACCTTCAACGAGAACAGTATAGAGCCCAGTGATACTTCCACCATTTTGTGTTCGTCCCGCTCTCTCTAAGATTTGTGGTAACTTCGAAAAGACGCTAGGAGTATAACCTTTTTGTCCAGGAGGCTCTCCGGCCCCTAGGCCAATTTCTCTCATGGCCATGGCATATCTGGTAACGGAATCCATCATCAAAAGAACATCTCGTCCTTGATTTCTAAAAAATTCTGCAATGGTATTAGCGGTATAAACGGCCTTCGTTCTTATAAGAGGAGATTGATCTGATGTTGCCACGACTACGATCGAACGTTTTAATCCTTCTTCACCAAGATCTCGTTCAATAAATTCACGGACCTCTCGGCCCCTTTCCCCAATCAAGGCAATAACGTTGATATCTGCTTTTGTATTTTGTGCCATCATCCCAAGAGTCACAGACTTACCAACACCGGATCCCGCCATGATGGCAAGTCGTTGCCCTTTTCCAACTGTCATAAATGTATTCACAGCATGAATACCTGTATCCAACGACTCTCTTATCGGAGGTCGATCTAAAGGATTAATTGATTCACCAAAAATACTCATAGGCTCACCAATATTTTCAATCGGTCCTTTATTATCGATAGGGTTCCCCATAAAATCGACAACTCTTCCGAGCATCTCTTCTGATACCGTTAACATATTAGAAAGATCGTGAAGATATACTCTCGTTTCACTATTCATACCGGGAATTTCATCGTAGGGCATGGCCAAACACCGATTATCTCTAATCGCAACAACCTCACCAAAACTACGTGTCCCAATCTCTGTTACAAACTCGACAGTACTTCCAATAATTGCCTGAGCTAAATTGATTTCATAAGTTGATCCCTGACTTGAAATGATCTTTCCAATTCTTTGATAAGGAGACTTATGTTCATACGCCCGATGAATTCTAAATAAATCTAATTCTTTATCAGCAATATCCAAGCTTACTCCTCGTCATCACTTTCACTATCAGTTTCTTCTGTTTCAGCTTTCGCAATTAAGTCATCTAATATTTCTTCTTCTCCCAACAAGGGATTACTTTCTTCAACAATTTTAGGCTTTTCAACCTTCTCATAGTCTCCCGCGAAAAACGCATTGACATCGAAATGCTCGTCGTTTTCTAGACCAACACTTCTAAACAGTTTATCCAAGCTATTGAATTGCTCCTTTAAAGTGCCATTAATGATTCCATTTTGACTTTCGATGATGATACCTGGTCCTTCAATTTCATAATCCACTTCCACTCTTACATTTTCAATTTCACCAAGTTTTTGGTTCAGATGATCAAGAACTTCAGGCATTTTATCAAAATTCGAGGAGTCGACCTTTACCAAAATATTACTCTTAACTTGTAACTCTCTGATTAATTTCTCACAGAGTCTTTCAATATAGTCACCATCATTTTTTAACTCTCGTAATGTGATCCATTTAACTAAGTTATTAACAAGTTTATAAAGAGTTTGCTTTTGCTGATTAAAAACTTCCGCTTCATTTTCTAGTGCTTCTGAAATAATTGAAGAGAGAGTTGTTAACTTTTCTTCTGTAGCGGCTCTCGTTTGTTTAAAAACTTCTTCTCTCGCTTGCTCTTGTCCTTCCTGATAACCTTTTCGGTAAGCCTTATTTCCAATAACCTCTATTCGTCGTTCAACTTCATTATTAATTCGCCTTTCTTTTTCATCTAATTCTTGTTTATTAAAGCCTCTATGCTCTTTAACAATAGGAGAAATAATAAATTCACTGTTTTTCGCAATACTTTTTTCTAAACTTAAAATTTCAGCTTCAAGCTCTTCATCTACATCCACAAGATCTAATGATTGCTCTAAATCAAGGTCAATGATTTCCTCTTCGCCAACTGGCTTGATGACACTGTCATCAAAGGTATCAAAGGAGTAACTTGTGACCTTATCTTTTAAAATATTTTGTAAATCTTTCAAAATTACTCCTTAATAGTATCTCTTAAACTAGAGCGTCACTATCAGCGCCACCTCTAGAGATGAATAGCTTACCTTGTGATTCAAGATCCTTAGCTTTTTGGACAATTTCACTCTGTGCTTTTTCAACATCAGATAGTTTCGTTGGTCCAAGTGCCTCAAGATCTTCCATTAGCATCTGAGCGGCTCGATTAGACATATTTTTAAATAATTTCGCCTTGATTTCTTCATTCGCTGTCTTAAGAGCGACAACAAGTTTCTGCTGATCAACTTCTTTAAGAAGGTTTTGAATACCACTATCATCGATATGAACCATATCCTCAAAAACAAACATAAGTTTTCTAATTTCTTCTGCAAGTTCAGGATCTTTTTCCTCAACTCGAGACATAACGTTTTTCTCAGAGTTTTTATCCATAAGGTTAAGCATATCTGCAATTGGCTCCACTCCACCAAGCTGATTAATATCGATCGATCCAAGTGTCGATAGTTCTGTTTTAAGAACATCATCAAGTTGTGCGATAAGTTCAGGTGAAACATAATCTAAGTTCGCTACCCTAAGTACAACTTCGGCCTGAAGTCCCTCTGGCATCCTTCTCAAACAATCCACTTTTCTCTCTGCCGTTAGGTGAGCAATAATGAGAGCAATCGTCTGCGGATGTTCATTAATAAGAAAGTTTGCCAATGTTCTTGTATCCACCAGTTCAAGAGATTCAAGCGTATTGGAGGCACCAACCTCGACAATCTGACCGAGAAGTTGTTTCGCTCTTTCTTCACCAAGAGCATTAACAATAAAATCTCTTCCTTTGTTGTCAGAAAAGAGTAAGTCAGCTTCTTCGTTGAGTTGTGAGTAAAATTCTTCGAGAACTCTTTTAATCATCCAGATAGGAGCTTTCTTTAAATTCGACATCACATTGATCATTCTCTTTACATCGTTATCTCTCATGTAACTGAAAATGAGCTGGGTTGTTTCAACACCGAGTGAACTTAAAAGAATACCGGATTTATCTTGTCCCGATAATAAACTGTATTCTAAATCTGGATCTAAATCACTAGCTGCCACAATGGACTCCTTATGCCTTAAGCAATTTCTTTATTAGACTCACTCGTGTGAATCATTTCGTGAATAACCTGCGCTGCCTTAGCAGGGTTACTCTCAACAAGAGATATAATTTTCTCTCTCAACATATTTCCTTCGATTTTCTCAGGATTGAGTTTTTCTTCAATTTGAGGAAGAGCATCTTCTAAACCAGGAAGTTTCTGGTTTGCCTGAACTTTTTCAAGTTCCTCTAATGTTTTAGGCAAGAAATCCTCAACTGTTTCAACTGTATTATCTGTAACCCATTGAACAAAAGGTCTTACCACGAGGAAGAAGAATAGTGTTATAGAGAAACCAACCACAAAATACTTAAAGAGGTTCTTAATAAGTTCTCTATTTTGCTTTTCTCTCTCAAGAGCTTCTATTGCTCTTAAATCTTCCTGAACAAATTCCATATTTTTGATCGTGATCTTATCACCTCTTCTATCATTCACTCCGATTGTTGAAGAAATGATCGCTTGGAAATTCGCAAGATCTGCTTCACTCCATGGCTCATACTGCATTTTCTGCTGTCCATTTTCATCTAACACTGGTTTTCCTGTGGCATCCAGCATAGGCACTTGCTTACCATCAACCATCACTGCTGCTGTAATATTTTTAACCGTTGCCGTTGGCTTTTTTGATCTCGTCACAGTAGAAGGAACGTTGTAATTTTTTGTCGTTAATGCCTTATCTACATTATTCGTTGTTTCAGGAATTCCCGGCTGTGGACTTTCTCCAGGCAGGTTACTTCTTGCTCCCGTAATTCCTTGTGGAGATGGTCTTTTACCATTTAACTTTTGTGAGTTGATCACTTCAGACACGACGGCCTTATTTTCTTGATCAAAATTTGTTTTTGTTGTTATTGACTGAGTAAAGTCCAAGTTAATGGCAACCTTCGCCACAACTTTTCCCGCCCCGACAACTTTGGATAATATCTCTTCAATTTGTTGCTCGTAACGGCGGTTCATTTTCTGTTCAAGGGCAACACGGTTCGCAGTATGGGCCGTCATCTCATCACCATGATTTTCAGAAAGTTTCTTACCTCTATTATCGAGAATCACAACATCTTCAGTTCTCATGCCCGCCACGGTCGAGCTCACCAATTTTGCAATCCCTTTTATTTCTCCTGTTGTCAGCTCAACACCTCGATCAAGCTCAATAACCACAGACGCTGTCGGTGGTTTTTTCTCCGAGACAAAAGGACTTGATTCAGGAATGGCCAAGTGAACTCTAGCTCTTTTAACACCTTTTATATGCCTGATCGTTTTTACAAGCTCTCCTTCAAGAGCTCTTTGCTTATTTACTTTTTGTACAAATGACGTGGTCCCAAATGATTGTTTATCAAAAACTTCGTAACCAACAGACCCACTAAAATCTACACCTAACATGGCAATTTTGAGTCTCCATTGATTAATCATATCTTGAGGAATCTGAACAACTTTACCGTCATTAGACATTTGATAGGGAATTTTATTTTCTTCAAGTAAGACGGCAATCTTTTTAGAGTCTTCTCTATTCAAATCGGTATAAAGAGTTTCGTATCTTGTTTTCGAGGCCCATATCACAACAACGACAAACATCATTGCAATAAAAACCGTTACTGCAATCATACCCATTTTCTTGTTGTGATCGAGACTCATAAAGAAGTCTTTAAAGTTCCGATACACCTTTTCAATAAAATCTTCCAAGGTAACCCTCCTAGTTGCCTGGACTAACGATCAGGTCATTAAACCTGCATGCGCATTATCTCTCTGTATGCTTCCACAACCTTTAACCTAATTTGGTTCATTTGTTTGAAAGCTAAGTCTGCTCTCTCTATCGCGAGCATCGTCTCTGATAAGTTTTTACTTTTCCCTGTCGCCAATTTTTCAATCGCCATATTTGCTTCTTTTTGCAAATTATTTACATCACCAATACTCTTTGCCAAAACTTCACCGAAGGTCAAATTCTCTTTTGGAGCTCCAATTTTATCGAGGGGTGTCTTAATATCAAACTTGAGGGGTTCAACTTCATTAAGATTAGAGCTTTTAGTCCAAGACTTTGCATCGTAGTTCTTTAAGATACTTTGTAAATTAGATGTTGTTTGTATGGCCATTTCCTATTCCTTAGTTACCAATCTCTAATGCTTTTAATGCCATTCTTTTAGTTACGTTCATTGCATTAATATTTGCTTCACTACTTCTTTGGGTAGAGATGAGATCGGCCATTTCAACCATGACATTAATATCAGGGTACGCAACATATCCCTGTTCATTAGCATCTGGATGAGTGGGGTCGTATTTAAGAACCGGTGGCTTATTATCGGAGATCACTTCTGTCGCGTGCACCGTTTGAGCATGCTCTGCTAGTTCTCCTTCTAAAATATCACCAAAGGTTTCTCTCGCTGGTTCAGATCCAAAGACAACTTCTTTTCTTCGATAGGGTCCACCTTCTGCCGTTCTTGTCGTTTGAGCATTAGCAATATTTGAGTTTATAGCACCAATCTTTTTCTTATTAGCGTTTAATGCTGATGAGCTAATTTTTAAACTGGTTAATAAATCCATTTATCCTCCTATCGTTCACTTTGGATAAGATATTTCTTTAAAGCAAGTTTCTTGTTGAGCATCTTCACCATTGCTTCATGCATAATTGCATTTTCAGCTTCTCTGGAAATCTCTGCCTCTATATCAACAGTATTCCCATCTGAAGAAACAATATCACTTGGCTCCTCATAAATATCTGGTTCCAAATTATCAAAGCCGCCATTTCCGACATCAAAATGATCTGGATCCTGCGCTTTCATTGACAAGTTTCCATCAACATTGATGGCGCGAGCTAATGCTTTTTCAAAATCAAGTCTCTTGGCCTTAAAGCCAGGAGTATTCGCGTTAGCGATATTAGAGCTGATGATTTTTTGTCTCATCTCTCTAAACTTAATTGCTGTTGCAAGAGCTTTTAATGTCTTGTCATTTACATCCATACTTACCTCAAATTAACAAAGTACGACTTTCCAGAGCTTCTATACTCGTTAATTTTATTTCTTAAAGTTCTTATCGATACTCCAAGAATCTTAGCTGCTTGAGTTCTGTTTTCACTGGTATGAATGAGTGCTTTTTTAATAAGCAGTCTTTCCGCTTCTTTCAAAGACATCAAACGTATCCCTTCACCATCTTCATCAGTTGAGAAGTTCACAGATCTCTTTTCACCAATTTCAACATCCTCTTCTTTTAGAGTCTCGCCCTCACAGTTTTCAATACTACTTTCAAGAACCGTTTTTAGTTCATGAATATTATGAGTCCAGTAATGTGAAAGAATTTTATCCATCGCTTCATCATTGATCGTAAAACGACTGTCAACAAAGTTCTGAGCTAAATACTTAAGGTCAGATGTTCTTTCTCTTAGAGGAGGTAATGAGATATTATTATTTGAAAATACTGTATAGAGGCCACGGTAAAATCGCCCACTACCTACTAACTTAGATAAGTTTTTCGTTGTTGTCGCAATGACTCGAATATCAATATCATAATCTTCTAATTCACCGAGGATTGTATGTAATCTTTTTTGAAACTCTTCATCAAGTCCTTCAATATTTGCAAAGATAACAGATCCACCATTAGCTTTTTCAAGAGCACCTTTAAAGAACTTACCTGTTTCATCATCACGATAACCTAAAATATGATTAATCACATCTTCACTTGGCTGTGAACAATCAACAATTTCAAGCGGCTGTCCATTTCTAGGAGAATTCTCATGGATATAGATCCCTAATGATCTTTTTCCAACTCCAACTTCACCAGTAATGAGTACTGGCGCTTTCATCACCGACAAATTTCGCGATAGATTAATCGCTTTTTGAACTCTGGGATCTTTCCCGAAATAATCTACTTTTACCCCTTCCATTTGACCTCCTGTCAATAACACCCCTCATGGGTTATTAGGTTTAAAGTGTACGTTTTTTAATTGCTATGAGTGATAACTCACTTTTAGCTAACTCCTTTATGTAGTCTGAAATCTTTTCATCCTCCAAAAGTTGTTGTAAGACTTCTTGCCCTTCATCTAACTTCATATTTTTTACATATGAATGTCCAAGCAAGTATCTAATTCTTCCATAATTTTTTGGTTCTTTATATTTTTGTAAGAATTGGTTAATTTTATTTTCGACAACCATGTAAGAACTCTTATCCGACTTCCCTGCCAGTATTTCGATATTCATATACTCAAGTCTTTCAAGCACATCTTTTAAGTACTTATTATCTTGTGAGAACCTTTCCGTATCGGCCAAGATCGCTTTACTTACTTCCTGATATTTATCAAGTAATCCAAGCTCATAGATTGAATCCGTGTAGTAACGAATAAGATTTGCTAAATCGTTAGGATCCAACTCCATATCTCTTTTTTGAGAACTTAAAAAGTCCTCAAAGCTATTCATCGCATCCTTATAAGACTTCTTTTGGAAGTGAATAATACCAATATAGTATGCATATCTATCTTTTGCGATCTTCGCTTTTTTAAGATGCTCCAGCTCACGATAAGCCAGATCCCAATTTTCAAGTCTAATATTCTTAATAACACTTAACTCTTTAAGGATGGCCGTTTTATTGCCAAGCTCAACACGATCCACCCAATAAGGGAATGTTTTAATTGGCTGATCATTTAATTTTTTGAATCTCGCGTACTGCTTTTCAAAACCTTTATAGAGACCAAGCTTTAAATACGACTGTCCTACAACAAAGTTAATATAGGGATCATTGGCCACTTTTGCGATATAACTATCTTTATACAGATTCCATACTCTAACGATATTAGAGTACTCACCTTTTAAATAATGCTCGTGAATAATTCCATAAATTATTTCTGACCCATCAGCCTCAAAGACTCTTCTTTCAGAGGGTTTCAATGCTGTTAGAGGAACAGCTCTTAAATACCGAAGAGCATCTCTATATTGTTTATCTCTAATAAAAGATCTCAACCTTACAATCCAAAGTAGTTTCTTTAGGTTTTCAGGTAAAACTTCTTTTGGGCCAACGGTTAATAATATTCTCGTTTCCATATCAGACTTATCAGGGTTTACCTTTCTGACACTTCTCAGAGCGGCTAATCTAAACTTTGCTTCGTAAAGAATATTTTTATCGGTTGATCTATTAATTGCATTTTTATACAGAAGAATCGTTTGCTTTTTATTTTTATCCATAATTTCATAAGCAAGAGCCAATCTTAATCGAGCAAAGTCAGACTTCTTATGATACGAATAATGAGATAAGAAACGATCAAACATTGTCACTGACTGCTCGAATTTTCCCGTTCTAAAATAAGCTTCACCAACATTAAAAAGAATCGAAGGGTAGACCTTTCCAACTAAGCTCTTCTTGTTCGTTTCATAGTTTCTAATTGTTTTTTCCATATCCCCAAAACGATGAGATACAAATATTTTATAAGCTAGCTGCAATTGGCGAGGTAAGAGCTTAGCAATTGTCTTTTCTCTTAAAACTTCTTCGACTCTTTCAACCTGATTCATCATTGATAAACTATAAAAGATCGCTTCAGCAGCATAGGAGCTTTCTTCATAATCATAGTTTTCTTTACTTAACACGTAGAATCTTTTGGCTTGTTTAAGGACCTCAACGTATTCTTTATTGCCGACATAATAAGAAATTAAATATTTAATAATGGCCTTTGCTAAGTCATAGTCAGGGCTACTTTCAGCTAAACTTCTTAGCATATTAATAGACATTTTAAGAGGTTCTCTATTTCCCTCTGCGATGTGGTTTCTAATAATTGCATTTACTTTTAAATATTCATTTACATGAGTTAATTTACTATCTGGATATTTCTCATCAAAAAGTGTGATTGACTTATACATAAGTCCATACTTTTTCTTTCTATAGAGATTAATACTTAACTGAAGGTGCGACTCTTCCGCTCCTTTTGAGATATCTCTATTTTCTATTGGATAAAAATACTCCGGAGTCTTTGTAATAATATCGATTGTTCTATCAAGCTTGGGACCAAAACCTTCATAATCCCAAATAAAAGATGCTCCATAGCGAAAGTCTTGATAACCATCGCTACTAATATGCTTCTCTGGCCTTTTTCTATCTTTTAATGCTGGTTTTTTTCTTTTTGAAACTTTCGACTTGTTATCCAAAAACATCGGTACTTTCTTTGGATCTATTTCCGCTGGTGTTCTAACTTTAGCTGTCTTGCTTTTTGCTGGTGTGGTCTTAATATCTTTCTTTTTATTTGAGAGCCTCTTCTTTGCCTTTTCAATCTGACTTATTTTATTATCAGGTTTTTGCTCATCTCTCCAAAAATCAAAAATATATTTCTTTTCTCTTTGTTTATAAAAACTAAATAGTTCTACTTCGTCATCAGCAAGACTAATTTCAATTTGCGATACATTATTACGATCACTTGGTGGGATAAAACGAACGTTCTTTATATAACTTTTCGCTGGTCTTAAATTCGTAAACGACTCTCTTGCATTTTCAAAGAATTCAGAATTGAGAGTTTTAAGATAAATTTTTCCACTCTCCTTCTCCATGACAATATTTTCTTTATCAGTAAAAATCGTCCAACGGAGATAGGTATCGTTCTTTTCTTGATTAATAATTCCAGCAGAAAAAATTTCGAATGAAAAAGATATCAACAGTAGGAATGTCAAAAATTTGATATGAAAAATTTTTTCCATCGATGAAACTTCCTGTCTCATAAGACGTTGATAAAAAAAGCTAACCTGCTCTTTCTATATCCAAATAACTCATCCTGAGAAATTTGGCTTAACTCATTGTATCCTAGATTTGATTTTTTTGAAGGAAAATTTTTCTTCGTGGATTTTTTTTCCGGTGAAAATTTGACACTTTTTAGAAAGAACCTAAAGAGTGACTTCTGGACTCATTAAACCCTTCTTTTTCATTTTTTCAATAAGAGTCGTCCTATTCATGCTTAAAAGCTTTGAGGCCCTGTTTTTATTACCCTCAGTCACTGTTAGTGCCTGTAAGATCAAAGAGTTCTCAATATCTGACAAGGTTGCTTTTAAATCAATTCCATTTTCAGGAAGTGTAATGAGTTCAGAATAAGGGTCGATATTTGAACTTTTTTCATCAAGAAATTTTGACGGTAAATCGTTCATCTTAACGATATTACCACCTTTTAAAATAACCAACCTTTCGATCACGTTTTCAAGTTCTCTTACGTTACCAGGCCAACTATAGTTAATGAGAGTTTCTAAAACATCATCATCTAATTCAATATTATTTCTTCCATCGGCACTAATAAACCTTGAGAGAAAATATGAAATCAATAGAGGTATATCTTCCTTACGCTCTCTTAAAGAAGGAAGTTTTACAGGAATAACATTTAATCGATAAAAAAGATCTTCTCTAAAGTTACCTTCAGAAACTGAAGCCTCTAAATTTCTATGTGTCGCTGTGATAATTCTCGTATCAATGGGGATCACCCCACGACCACCAACTCTCTCGATCTCTCTACTTTGTAAAACTCTTAAGAGTTTCACTTGTAATAAAAGTGGCATATCTCCAATTTCATCAAGAAAAATACTACCCTTATCTGCCATTTCAAAACGACCTTTACGATCAGAAATAGCACCAGTAAAAGCACCTCTTACGTGACCAAACAACTCACTTTCAAGAAGCTCACTAGGAATAGCTCCACAGTTCACTGAAACAAGCTCATTAGATTTTCGAGCAGAAAGATTATGAATGGCCTTGGCCACCAACTCTTTTCCTGTACCAGACTCACCGGTAATCATAATTGTTGAATCTGAATTTGATACTTTCTTAATACGGTCAAAAACATTTTTCATTTTCTGAGAACGACCAATCATTCCACAAAAAATATCTTTTTCAGTAGGGATTTCAAGTGCCCAACGACTGTATTTACTTCCCTGAGAACTCGAGTCTGCAACTTTCTCACTGACGGCAACTCTAATTTGATCTTCTGTATAGCCTAACTTCAAAGTCAAAGCCTTAACAACAAGATCACTTAGAACCTCTAATTCAAATGGTTTTGTTAAGTAATGAAAAACACCTTTTCTGGTTGCCATGATAGCTGTTTCAATTGAAGCAAAGCCTGTCATAACAAGAGAAACAAAGTGATGACCCTTTTCTCTTAATAAATCGATTAAGAGTAGGCCATCTGTTGAACCTTCAGAAAAACTGATGTCTGAAATTAAACAAAAAGGCGTTCTTTTTTCTAGCTCGATTCCCAGATACTTTCTATCTAAGAACTCTAAACATTCTGTAGGATTAGCATAGTAAACCACTTCTAAACCTAAACTCTTTTTTAGATACTTTTGAATTATTTTTCCAAGTACTTGATCATCTTCTACAAGATAAAGTACAGGAAGGTTTTGTGGTGGTTTATCACCTTGGTTTTCATCAGATAAGCTAGAGAATAAAAAATCGAAATCTTTCAAGTCGCCTCCAAAATACCCTAACAAAAGGGTATATAAAATCGTAACGGAAGGCCTAGGCAGTGTCAATTTTTCAACACGACGGAAGTTTTTACTAATTAGTAATATCTAATCATTTTTTCTATCATTTGAGGTGTAAGGTCAGACCCACCTGCCCAAACATAGAAAAGAATACTTACAACGCAGAACGCACAAATTATCCAAAGAAAATAAGTCACTTTCTTGAGATCTTTTAGCCAATAGATATAAGAAAATTGGGATGCAATTATAAAAGAAGGAATGGCCCAAAAAGGAGTGTATCTGGCCATAAAATATATGATATCCATAAACCACATACACTCATTATACTTAAAAAAGAGAAAAAAACTTAAGTGATCTTAATTAAATTAAAATTCGGCTTTTAACTTATCTAAACAATCTAAATTTTCCCACGGGAAAAGTCCGTTTTCAGCTTTTCTTCCAAAATGCCCATAAGCACTTGTAGGAGTATAGATTGGTCTTAAAAGATCTAATCTTTCGATAAGAGCTGCTGGTCTCATATCAAAGACTTTATTAATTGCTGCCGTTAATTTTGAGTGATCAACAGTCTCTGTTCCAAATGTATCCACAAGAAGTGACATTGGTTTAGCAACACCAATAGCGTAGGCAACCTGAACGAGTGCTTTTTCAGCAAAACCAGCTGCAACAATATGTTTAGCAATATGTCTAGCAGCGTAAGCAGCTGAACGGTCTACTTTAGAAGGGTCTTTCCCAGAGAAAGCTCCTCCACCGTGAGCTCCATGTCCACCGTAGGTGTCAACGATAATTTTTCGTCCCGTTAAACCACAGTCACCCATTGGTCCACCGATAACAAACTTACCAGTTGGGTTGATCCAGATTTCAGTATTATTGTCCATAAGATCAGAAGGAACTGTTTTATTAATAACTTCTTCTCTAAGAAGTTCTTCAACTTGCTTTAAGTTCATATTCTCAGAATGCTGAGTAGAGATAACAATATTTCTAAGCCTAGAAACTTTTCCATCAACATACTCTGCAGAAACTTGCGTTTTCCCATCTGCTCTTAACTCAGTACCGGGACCGTTTTTTCTAATATCAGTTAGCCTTTGAGCAAGCTTATGAGAAAGATCAATAGTCATTGGCATATAGTCTGGAGTTTCGTTCGTCGCATATCCAAACATAAGACCTTGGTCGCCTGCACCTTGTTCTGCATGAAGACCATCATTCTCATTCACTCCTTGAGCAATATCTGGAGACTGTTTATCGAGTGCAACGAAAACAGCACAAGTATTACTATCAAAACCTTTATCAGAATGATCGTAACCAATATCTTTAATTTTATTTCTCACTAACTCTTGAAAATCAACTTGAGCATTACTCGTAATTTCACCAGCAAGTGTAACAAAACCAGTACTAATCATCGTTTCACAAGCAACTCGAGACTTGGGATCTTGAGCAAGCATCGCATCTAGAATGGTATCTGAAATTCCATCTGCCATTTTATCTGGATGACCTTCAGTTACTGACTCAGAAGTAAAAACAAAATCTTTAAGCATTGCGCTGCCCCTTTTTCTATTAATTTAGTAATGGGCAATAGTAATGCTTTAGAACTAACAGGACAATGTTTTTTCAGATTTTATCAGCAAAAAAGCGGAAAAAATGGGGGTTTCGATAGTGATAAAACTTCCCCGTACCTAGCTGCATAACATAAACTTTTGAGTTCAATTCAAGTACGTCATATTTATTTTTCTTATTGTCAGTAAAAGTATAGTAGTAACGAAATTGTTTTTTCTTAAAAGCTCTCAGTAAATTATTGTAATTTCTTATTTCTAAACCAGGCTTTTCTGGTAGCGGATAAAAATTACGCCAAAGACTCGCCATATCAATCCTTCCCGTCATAGAGGATCTTGAAAAATAACGAATTCCCTCGAAAGAATTCTCTTTATCAAAGAGCGTATCCAGTGAAATTTCAATATTTCTTTTCCTTAGGTTTTTCCCTGCTCGAGACATATCTGGGCAATAGGTTTTAACGTTCCCCGGTATATAGAAAAAAGTGAAAGAGAA
Source organism: bacterium (assembly GCA_030425045.1). Classification (GTDB taxonomy): domain Bacteria; phylum Bdellovibrionota; class Bacteriovoracia; order Bacteriovoracales; family Bacteriovoracaceae; genus JAUHVL01. The sequence goes on along the minus strand of JAUHVL010000030.1, from coordinate 8,802 downwards.
TTCACCTTTTTTAAACATGAGATTTAACCATTTGCTATTAAATTTAAAGTCACTTTCTTTTGTTAATATATATTTTTTGAGAGGATCATCATCAAGGAAAGTATTGTACTCAGTTCGATAAAGTCTATTTTTCACAACCTTTGCAACATCATGACTTTCAGGATTACCCGGGCCATCAAAGTTTCCAACTTCATTAAAAAGAATTGTTTCTAGCGTGAAGATGGCTTGCATGGCCTCACTTTGCTCAGACCAAAATTTATAAACTTTATAATGATTTTGATTAACAAAATTTTTTAATTCTTCAGCAGCATACTTTTTATCTAAATACTTTTTGGAAGATAGTGAATCTTTCGCTATTAGTTTTCGATAAAAGTTCAAACTTTCACTCGTTTTTCTCTTCCACCTTTTAAGAGCAGCAAGATGATATACCTTTCCTCTTTGCAAACTATTTTCTAAAAAATCAAATACAGACATCAAATCAAAACGAAGATTTTCATTTATAAAACTGCGGTTTTCGTTGAGGGAAAAAAATAAACTTCCAAGCAGTCCTCTTAAATGAAAATCTGATCCTGTTTCTTCAGGGTTGAGGGCACCTTCTTCTACGATTTTTCTATAGAAATAAACATCATTAGATTCTTTTTTTGAAACTTCTTTTAATTGATCGTAACGATCACGCAACTCTAAAAAGTTAGTCGGGTATCGAAAAGGAAGGAGGAATCTAACCGATTTTAAAAACTCTGAGAATTCCTTAGAAAGTGCTCTTAGTTCTTTTTTTGATTTTCCAATTGTTCTAAATTTTCTAAATTTTTCAAATTGATATTTATATTCTAATAAACGGTAAACTCTTCTTCTGTAATCGTTGATAACATGTCTTTTTCTTCGAACATACTTTAAGCTATCAAGGTAAGTAATTTGCTCATCCAGCCATTTAATTTTTTCTTCTATGACGGGCAGATATTTTTTAATTGTCTCAATATCTATACTGTCATCTTCAAGTGAAGGAATGTAATGACCATCACCGCGATACTTTTTATATAATTCCCAAAAGCGATGTTCTTCTCCGCGTGAACAAAACTTTTTGAAATATTTTTTATGAAGTTCGACGTATTCAGATCTTAAACTATCTCGCGATGGTAATACTTCAGGGACCTGAGAATAAACAGAATTGTGTATTATCGTGAAAAATAAAAAACCGAGCAAATACCTCATGTATTCTCATCATTAAAGTCAACTTTAAGTATACATTCTATCTTAGGGGTATATCAACTTCACAAAGTTTGCTCACCACTTTCAACACGGTCAATATCTTGAACAAAGCTAGAATTCCAAAGACCAAGACAGGTCCCATTACTTAGAATCAAAAAGACTCTTGCTGGATGGGCAAGCTCATCCAACCTATGCAAAAGCTCAGGTAAACTATGTACAGCTTCGACTTCTTCAGTATTTATTTTTTTTGCGGCAAGATCGACATCGAAGTCACCGTGATTTTTTATCGAACTTTTCCTTTGAGGTTTTCCTAATATAACGTGATCAGCGAAGGCCAAAGACTGACAAAACTCTTCAAAGAAGAGACTACTTCTTGCTGTGGCTGAGTTGGGTTCAAAAACAACAATAACTTCTTTATGAGGGTAACGATCCTTTATGGCCTTAATCGTCAGCTCCACAGACCGGGGATGATGAGCAAAATCATCGATAACGGCAGTTCCTTTATAAAAACCTCTTAACTCTTGTCTTCTCTTTACCATGTTTAGATTTTTTACAGCTGTCTTTATCTTCTCTAAATCAAACCCTTCTTTCAGTGCAAATGTAATAACCACAGAAAGATTGAGAATATTATGCTCACCTAAAAGATTGGTTTCAAAGTCAACCTCCTGCCCCTTTATCTGAAGGGCAAACTGTGTTTTCTCTTTGTTCGACTTTTTTATAATGGGTCGATAATTAATCCAATTATTTTCAGGATATTCATTTTTAAGATCAACAATCGCTTGATAACTTTCATTTGCAATAATTGGATTTTTGAGTTCAGGAATAACTTTACGAAACTGATCTTTAATATCTTCAAGGGTATCAAAGATATCAGCATGATCAAACTCAAGCGAAGTAATGACGAGGTTATTAATTTCATATTGTACAAATTTTGAAAACTTCTCAAAATAAGCACAATCATATTCATCACTTTCAATGAAAAAATATTTACCATCTCCTAAGCGAGAACTAGGACGGTCATCCATCACGCCCCCAATAAAATAACCGGGGTTCTCTCCAAGTTTTTCAAAAACTTGAGTACATAAATAAGTAGTTGTGGTCTTACCATGAGTACCAGAAATTCCCACGACATTACATTCATTTAATACTAAGGCCCCAAGAGCGGCAGGAAATGATGTATAAGCACAGTCTAATGACTCAATCAACTTTGCGTGCTCACTTCCTTTTGGAACAACATTACCAACGACAACTAAGTCAAACTTCTCTAATGTTTCTTTTGTTACTTTTTCTAAATCATGACAAGGAATTTTCATTCGCTCGAGATAATCACTCATAGGAGGATAAAAGTTTAAATCAGCACCTTCAACTTCATATCCTTTTTCTCTTAACAGACAGGCGGCAGCTCCCATACCTGTACCACAGATACGAAAGAAAAAGATTTTTTTTACCTTATCTTTGTTTTTATTTACTTCGTTCTTGTTCCAATACATCGAGACTCCAAATCTTACTACCTATTGATCTTCTAATTTCATTTAAATTTGTTCTTTCGTACCAATATAATTTTGTTACGTTACTTAAAATCACTTGTCCCCATCTTCTTTCAGGGTCAATCCAAATACTCGTTCCTGTAAAACCAAGATGACCAAAAGTATTTGGAGAACATCCAACTCCCGCTAGAGTTTGCTCAGGATCAGTGACAGAGTCCCAACCCCAGATAAAGCGATCATCAGGCCGCTTGGACTTTTCCTCCCCTACTCGCCTGACAAAATCTGTTTGCTCATCAAGTTTCATCAAACTTAAACAAAGTGAAGTAACAGAGCTAAATAAACCGGCATGTGAGGTAAACTCAAGAATATTTTGAGCATTGGGATCATGTACCGTAAAACCCGCTCGATCTCGCCAATAAAACAGACCTTCATCCCAGTAAGTACTAATATAATCCTTTAAATGGCCATCTAGTTTTTTATTTAAATTTAACAAGAGTTTGAGAGCGGAGTAATCAGAATAGAGAGTTTCACTTTCTTTAACAGAATAACTATCTAAATCGACTTGCCAGTTATCACGGTGAAGTATTCCCCAAGAGGGTAACCCTCCTCTATGCTCAAGTAAGAGGAGATCTTCCTTATCAAAAAGATCCGGATTTTTTAAAAAGGCCACTCCCAAAACAAGAGGCTTAGTGAGACTTGCTAAGTCAAAAATGTATTTTCTATGTCTAAAAGTAAAATAGTCTTTATTTTCGAAGTCTATGATCCCAACCGCTAAACGATCAAAATAAGGACCAAGTTTGATATTGTTAATATAGGCATCTAAATCATGCATTCCCATTTAATCATTCTAACGAGGCAAAAAATGGAAAGCAAGAATCACTACATTATATTGAAGCGAGCTAGAACCAATAGCCAAGACCTATAACAACAACAGTATTATTGTCTTTTTCAAGATCAATTACACTGGCCGCTTGGGCAGCACCATTTCCATCTTCTAACGTTGTTTCAGAATCACCCTGCAGACTAGAAAAAGTTAGTTTTGCAAAGGGAGTTAGACCATTGGCCATAATTCCTTGAACTCCAAAACCGTATTGAATTCTTGTGTAGTCAAATTGTGTTGTCGCCTTCAATCCGCTAAAAGTAGACTCTGCTTTATTTCTCCCACGAGAAAGACCTAAAATAGCGATTGGTCTAATTGCGTTACTATTATCTAGAAAGAAATCGTATCCGAATGTTCCGGTCATCCCAATATCAAAAGAGCTGGCATCAGCATTTACCGACCTATTATTTATGGTTTCATCTAACCCTTTAGTGTAACTAATTTTTCTCAGGAATAATCCTGGTGTAATTTTAATTCTTTCATCGATATCAAAACGATACCCAACTTCAAAATCATAACCATAATTTAAGTCTGAAGAATCATCGTTATTGTCGACAGAATTCGACTCGTTTTCTGATCCCCCCATTGCCAAACCGACAGCAACAAGGATTTTATGCTTATCTTCTTCGCTCTTTTTAATTTTTTTAACAACTTTTGAGTTAATAGATCTTCTAATTTTGCTTTTAACTCTTTTTTTCTTTTTAACTTTATAGTACTTTCCGTTCTTTTTAACATAAATCGTTTTATCTTTTGCAAAGAGAGTCATTGAACAAAAGAGAGCAAGAACGATACAAAATATTTTCTTCATTTTACTTCCTTATCTTTAAAACCAAATACCTAGTCCAAGAATAAAACTTCGAGCATCTTGTTTAATTTCATCACTTTCAATATTTTGCTCAGACGTGCCGTCACTATCCTCTTGCTTCATACTTTTAAAGTTAATCTTAGAAAGAGTGACTTTCCCAAAAGGAGCAAGACCGTTACTAAACAGTGCTTGAAAACCTACCCCATATTGAAGACGGTTATAATCGACAGACATAGAAGCCTCTCCAAAACGAGAAGAGATTTCATACTTTAAGTTTCCATAAGAATATCCAGCACCAACAATCGGTCTTAAAATGGTATCACCTGAGTAAAAATCATATCCAAGGTTTGCATTTAAACCGTAATCAAATGATCTTCCAGAGTATTCAATACTCGAACTTTGAACATCATCGAGGTCCTCTGTACGATCAACTCGCCTCAAAAATAAACTAGGCGAAATGTTTACTCTCTCGCTTAATTGAAATTTCATCCCTGCCTCAGCTTCTAAACCGAGGTAGTTTTCTTCTTTTAGATTTTCTTTTGAAGAGGGAACTTTATCACTATATTCATCTTCATACGTTCCCGAGACAACTCCCAGATTGATGAAGATATTGCGATCACTCACTGAGGGAGTATCGAGTTTTTTTGTACTCGTGGTTACGTTTGACGTCGTTGCAACAGGCTTGGCTTTTTTCTTTTTAACCTTAGTAACTTTATAGTACTTACCATTTTTCTTTACATAATAAACTTTGGGTTTTTCCTGTGCCACTGCAGATGAGACGACAATAAGAGAGAACAAAAATGCGATAGATTTCATGATCTTCCTTTTTAAAAATATATTTTTCTTAAAAAGGAGCAAATACCATGCCAAGCAATCAGGCTCTAGCACCCTATTTGGGCCATAGTGGCCGTCTAAAATTTAAACACTTGATTGATTATCGAATGGCCGCCTGTGCAGCTGCTAGCCGGGCAATAGGAACCCTGAAGGGAGAGCAGCTCACATAGTTCAACCCCGTATCATGGCAAAACTGAATACTCTCCGGATCTCCTCCATGCTCTCCACAAATGCCATGGCTAAAACCATCTCTTTGTACCTGAGAAACAGAATGCTTAACAAGAAAGCCAACACCACTTTGGTCAATACTGACAAAAGGGTCTTGCTTTAATATTCCTTTAGCGACGTAAGAGCTGAGAAACTTTCCAGAGTCATCTCGGGATAAACCGAGTGTCGTTTGAGTTAAGTCATTTGTTCCATAAGAAAAGAAGTCTGCATATTCTGAAACTTCACTGGCAGTGATGGCCGCACGAGGTAGCTCTATCATTGTTCCAATCTTATGATTAACCTTCTCTTCCCCTAAGATGTTTTTAATTTCATCTTCTAATTCAAGTCTTAATTCTTTCAATTCAGAGGCAACAGCAATTAGAGGAATCATGATTTCTAAGTTAACTTCGATTCCCTTCTTTTTACATTCCAAAGCCGCTTCCATAATGGCCTTCGTTTGCATGCGATAGATTTCGGGATAACTTAGTCCCAGTCTACAACCTCTATGGCCAAGCATAGGGTTAAACTCGTGAAGAGAATCAATTCTAGAATTGATAATATGTATCTCCACTCCCAGAGCTTCAGCTAATTCTTTTCTCTCATATTCAGTATGAGGGAGAAACTCATGAAGAGGTGGGTCCAATAATCTAATATTAACAGGCTTACCACTCATGGCCGTTAGTAAGCCAACAAAGTCTTCTTTTTGAAAAGGAAGTAGTTTATCGAGAGCTCTTTTTCTCTCCGTCGCATCGGTAGAAAAAATCATCTCTCTAATGGCAAGAATCCTTTCCCCTTCAAAAAACATATGCTCCGTTCGACAAAGCCCGATTCCCTCTGCTCCAAAAGAGAGCGCTGTTTCGGCATCTCTTGGGTTATCGGCATTCGCGCGAATCCCAAGCTTTCGATGAGAGTCGGCCCAAGTCATAAAGAGTTCGAACTCTTTACTCATCACAGGATCTAATGTTTCAATTCTTCCTTCATAAACTTCGCCACTGGCCCCATCAATTGTCAGGTAATCGCCTTCAAAATATGTTTTTCCATCAACGGTTAATTTTTTTTCGTTATAATTAATGTCGAGATGACTACAACCTGCCACACAAGGTTTTCCCATCCCTCTGGCCACAACAGCAGCGTGAGAAGTCATTCCTCCCCTTGCCGTAAGAATTCCGTTAGCAGCGGCCATTCCCGCTATATCTTCAGGGCTGGTTTCCTGTCTAACGAGAAGAGATTCACCTTCATTTTTTACAGCTTCTTCTGAACTAAAATATATTTTTCCTGTCGCTGCTCCCGGAGAAGCAGACAAACCTTTAGTTAAAAGTGTTTTTGAAGCATTCGGATCAAGTCTTGGGTGCAACAGTTGATTTATTTCTTTTGGATCAATTTTTAAAAGCGCTTCTTTTTCAGTAAGAAGCCCTTCACTAACGAGATCGACAGCAATTTTAATAGCGGCGGCCGTCGTTCTTTTTCCATTTCTTGTTTGAAGAATAAAAAGTTTACCTTTTTCAATGGTAAACTCAATATCTTGCATATCCTTATAATGCTTTTCTAAGTTTTGATAAACTGTTGTCAGCTCAGCAAAAACTTTGGGCGCCACTTCTTCTAATGTTTTAAATTTTTCGTTACCAATATTTTTAGAATCTTCATTAATAGGCGCTGGAGTTCGAATCCCCGCAACAACATCTTCTCCTTGAGCATTCATAAGATACTCACCAAAAAATCGTTTTGCTCCCGTACTTGGATCCCGAGAAAAGCATACCCCTGTCCCAGAGTCTTCTCCCATATTTCCAAAAACCATGGACTGAACATTAACAGCCGTTCCCCAGCTGTCGGCAATATTATTTAACTCTCTGTACTTAATGGCCCTAGGGTTATTCCAAGATTTAAAAACAGCTGTCACCGCATGCCATAATTGATCAAAGGGATCTTGAGGAAAGGTTTTTCCCGATTCTTGAACAAGCATTATTTTATAAACTTCCACAAGCTCTTTAAAGTCATCTGCACTTAACTCAGTATCTTCTTTAACATTCCTCGCTTCTTTTAAGTCCTCTAAGGTCGCTTCAAATAGTGAACCATTCACCCCGAGCACAACATTGGAATACATCTGAATGAAACGACGATAAGAATCCCAAGCAAATCTCTCATTTTCAGTAAGCTTGGCCAAACCAAGAACCGTTTTATCATTGAGTCCTAGGTTTAAAACCGTATCCATCATTCCCGGCATTGAAACTCTTGCACCCGAACGAACAGAAAAGAGCAATGGATTTTTCTCATCTCCAAACTTTTTCTCTAGAAGTTTCTCAATATTTTCAAGGGCCGTTTTAACTTGGAGTTTAATATCGTTATTAATATCTGCTTGTTTTTGATAGTCGATACAAGCTTCTGTGGTAATGGTAAAACCAGGAGGCACGGGCAATCCTAGTGAACACATTTCAGCGAGGTTGGCACCTTTTCCGCCTAATAAATCACGTAATTCTCTACCACCTTCCGTTTCGGACTGGTTAAAACTGTAAACCCATTTTGTCATGACGATTCCTTAAATTTTCAAACGATCTGCTAAATATGATTTTAAATTATCAGCGTTGATTCTCTCTTGTTCCATTGAATCACGATTTCGTATCGTCACGGTTCCATCTTCTAATGTTTCGTAGTCGACCGTAACACAATAAGGTGTTCCGATTTCATCTTGTCTTCGATATCTCTTTCCAATTGAACCTGCGACATCAAACTCGCATTGATAATCATTTTGAATATCTTTTAAAATTTCTCGCGCTCGCTCATCAAGCCCACCTTTTTTCATCAGTGGTAATACCGCAACTTTTACCGGAGCTATTGCTGGAGCAAACTTGAGAACAACTCTTTCTTTCTCTTTGTCCCCTTCAAACTCTTTTCGATAAGCATCACACATTAGGGCCAGAATACAACGGTCAGAACCAACCGATGTTTCAACCACATAGGGAATATATTTTTTATTACCATCAGCTTGATCGACATACTTCTGAGATTTACCTGAAAACTCTTCGTGTTTTGAAAGATCAAAATCAGTACGAGAGTGAATTCCTTCCATCTCTCCCCAGCCATTAGGAAATTCAAATTCTATATCGAGTGCAGCATCTGCATAATGAGCAAGCTCATCAGGTCCATGTGGTTCAAAACGAAGTTTCTCTGCCCTAAGACCATTACTTAAATGCCATTGATAACGAGTTTCTTTCCACTGCTCAAAAAATTCTTTTTGCGCTCCAGGCTTACAAAAATATTGCATTTCCATTTGCTCAAATTCACGCATTCTAAAAATAAAATGCCCGGGGGTAATTTCATTTCGAAAGGCCCTTCCGATTTGAGCAATCCCAAAAGGAAGTTTCATTCTCATCGTCGACTGAACATTT
>JAUHVL010000029.1 GCA_030425045.1 bacterium | reverse complement strand
TTCTCCAACAGCAATTTCAGGAAGAAGACCTTTCTTTACATCCATTTCTTCTTCATCATCTCCACCTTTCTTCGAGCGCTTTTCAGCAGCAGCTTCTAAAAAGACTGTTCTAAAACCAGGGAATTTAATAATCGATCCATTAGCTCTAAAGAAATGCCCCTCGCATTCAAAGGTAATGGTCGTTTGATCAATAATTGCTTGAGTCATTTGAGAAGAAATATATTTATTCCAAATCAACTCATAAAGTTTTTGCTGATCAGGCTCTAAATCCCCTCTCACTTCATCTGGTGTAAACACCAAACTTGTCGGTCTGATGGCCTCGTGAGCATCTTGAACTTTACTCGAGCCTTTTTTCTTATAAACAATTTCTTGTTCAGGTAAAAAATCTTTACCGTATTTACCACTAATAAACTCTCGCAACTCTCCTAGCGCTTCTGGAGCCGTTCTCACCGAGTCTGTTCTCATATAAGTGATTAAACCCTGCATTCCATGGTCACGTAATTGAATCCCTTCATAGAGTTTCTGCGCCACCATCATCGTTTTCTTAGCGGTAAAACCTAATTTATGAGCCGCCTCTTGCTGTAACTTTGACGTTGTAAAAGGAGGAGTTGGGTTTTGCTTTCTTTCACGTTTTTTTACATCGGTGACGTTGAAGTCTTTTCCTTTCACATCAGAAAGAATGGTATTAACAAAGTCTTCTTCATTTAACTCTGTTTTTTTAGTCGCTTGTTCCCCGTAATATTTAAACTCAAATGGGTTTTTATCTTTTTCCATCTGACCATTGATTGAAAACCATCTCTCTGGAACAAAAGCCTTAATCTCTTCTTCCCTTTCAACGATGACTCTCAGTGCAACAGACTGAACACGACCAGCAGAAATCCCACGCTGAACCTTATCCCATAAAATAGGAGAAATTTTATAGCCTACAAGACGATCAAGAATTCTTCTTGTTTGTTGAGACTCGTACATCTCTTTATTAAGAACAGTTGGATTTTCAATCGCCTCATTAACCGCCTTTTTTGTAACAGCGTTAAAGACAACGCGATGAATCTTCGCTTTTTTCCCAATTTCTTGGGCCAAATGGTGAGCGATCGCCTCACCTTCGCGGTCCATATCTGGCGCCAGATAAATTTGCTGTGCGTCTTTAGCTAATTCTTGGATTCGTTCGATCTTATCTTTCTTTCCAGTGATAGGAACCAAGTCGATCGAAAAATTATTATCTAGATCGATTCCCAATTTAGACTTAGGAAGATCTTTAATATGGCCATTTGAGGCCACCACTTGATAACCCTTACCAAGATACTTCTTAATTGTTTTTGCCTTAGAAGGTGACTCCACAACGACTAAGTTGTAATCGCCGAGATCCCGCTTGGTAGCTTTCTTTTTGGTTTTTTTGGCCGTTTTCTTTGCTGTTTTTTTAGCAGTTTTTTTGGCCGTTTTTTTTGCCGTCGACTTCGTGGTCTTTTTGGCAGCTTTTTTTGTTACTTTCTTCTTAGCCAAGTGCGCCTCCTGAATGAACGCGAGTTTCATCTATTCATAATGTAATTTTATGGAAATTGAAACCTACAGTTCTTCAGTATTTAACAATTCGTCAATTTCTTCAAGATCAAATTCAGTTAAACCGTAAGGATTTTCTTTTGAGTTAAGATCTTCGTCCATGAACTTAACACCGATTTCTTCTTCTAAATCGTTGAGTGAGCCCCATTTATCAGCTTGAGACTTCTTCGTTCCCTTCTCAACTTTATTTAAGTCTTGCTGCTCCAAGAATTTATCTTCATCAAGCTTCGCCTCATTTATACTCGACTCAGCATCGACAATTTCTCTTTCAAGTTTTTCTAGCTCTCTTAAATCTTTCTCATGCTCTTTAATAATAGATCGTTCTCTTTCTTGTCTTTCTAGCTCTTCTAACTCATCTTCTGACAATTGAATCTGATCCGCACGGTCTAAAAGGTCTTTATTGATATCATCAATATTTAATTCAACATCAAGTTCATCAAGAGCAGCAGTCTCAAGCTTTTTCACATCTGTAAGAGCATTTTCTTTTTTCACACTTTGCTCTAACGCCATTTGTTCTTCGGTTTTTGTTAACGCAATTGTACCAACATTAATGGTTCCACTACTTTCAGAAATTAACGCAGTAGCAAAATTATCTGTTAAACTGATGACATTCAATTCACCAATTTTATAAGTTGGATCAGGAGTTATTCTTTTTTGCGTTCCTCGGTCAGTAAAAGAGTACAACTCAAAAACAGTTCCCATCTCGACACCATCCGCTCGACCACGATCGATATAAACAACATCACCAAAAGAAAGCCCACCAGCTGACGCGTTATAAGAGGAGATAACAGCCGCTTCGATATTTCTCTTGTTATAGGTTTTTACGATACGACCAATTTTTGGAGTATAGACGGTAACTCTCGATTTACGTTCCACAATTCCCGTTAACTCAGTAACCTCGCATTCCCATTTACGATTAATTTTACGAATCGCTTTAATCTGTGCCCCAATCGTGTAGCGATATCCCTTTCTATCTGAAACTCGGTGAGCAACTTTACCGCCAGGAACATAAATCGAATACATATCACCGGGTTTTACTTTCACTGAAGAATCAAATTTGACATAAATTCTATCGAATTGCTGAATAAAGATATTTTCTTTTTGCATCCCAACCACTTCGCCAAGATCTTGTACGATATTTGAAGTTACAAACGTATTGAGAAAGAAACCTTCCTTGATGTCGTATGCGATTCGAGAAGTTTTATCAAAACCAGTATCATCATAAAGGGCACCGGGCTCTTCTATAGCAATGGTGGGAAGAACTGGCTCATATTTTTTATATTCACTTTGTAAATTTTGTTCGGCAATTTGCTTGATATCATCCATGGTATTTTCTGAGGCATACATAAAATAAACCCCATCATCCATTAACCTCTTTCTTTCATCCATCCATTCTGGTTTGGCCTGATCACCAAACCTGGTGAAGTCGATATCTTCCCCCATTGAGCTCGTATCCACTTCAGAGCCATCATCTTTAAAGCTTCCAACTCTAACATTTGGCATAGAGGTAGAGTCACCAGTGGTGAAAACAAGAGTCATCCCAGGTTCAATTTCGTGTGGATTTGTAATCTGAGGGTTGAGAGACCAAATCTTTGAATAATAAAAACCTGAACCAAAAAGACGTTGTGATATTTTCCATAACCACTCACCTTCTTGTACGACATATTTGTCAACTTTAGCTGCGGTTGAAATCTCATCCCATTGTTTATCGGGAATTTTTGACTCGATGAACTTACTTAAACCAAGTAGTTCTTTTTCCACATCTCCCACATCAAAAATCTCTTCTTTATCTTTTTTGATAACAATACTTTCACTATCGTTACTACCTGAATTAGCAGCTTTTCCTGCTTCTAATTTTTTCAACAAGGCCTGTTCTGCTTTAGACTTTTTATCGGCTTCAATTTTTAGACGTTGAAGTTCTTGAAGTTCTTTAACTTTTGCTTTTTCAGCATCCTCATCAAAAATCATTTCTCCAACATCTTCTTTTAATGATTCAAGATCATCAATCTCTTCTAACTCCGAAATATCAATTTGATTGGGATTACCCTTATCTTCTAATAAGATTTGAGCGTCTGCAGAGTCGAGCAGCTCGAGGTCACTTTGCCCATGAGCTTCCATAGTCACAGACATAAAAATGGCAATAATGAAGGACTCAAACATCATGTTAATTCATTATCCTTGCTCAAAAAAATCATGAAGCATGGAATAATACTTTTCCTTTTTACTTTTTATTTTTAACTTTTCACTACAAACAATCAATCTTCCAAGCGAAATAATAACCAAACCAGAAAAGGCATTCTTTTTTAGAATATCCTCATAAACCTGCAAGGCTAAATCATATTCCTGCTGCTTAAATAAGATCTCTCCTAAGTAAAACCTCGCTCTCACGGCCACTTGTCTTACAGGAGACATTTCTAATTCTTTTAAAAGTTTGATCGCTGGATCTATTTTATTTTGACTGACAAGCCTTTCAACAGATCTAATTTTATTAACATGCTCATCAACCAAACCCTTCGAATAAGACTGGGCCTTAGGCATATTAACTTTTCTTTGGTCTGCTTCACGAGACTCTTTAAAAAGATCAACTGTTGCGGATAATTCAGGCTTATCACCTTCAGCACTTACTTGAGAAAGTTGTTTAAGTGCAGCTGAAGCTTCCATTTCGTTAGCAAAATTATTGGCGTCACCTACGGTTTCAACTCGTTCCATTTTTTTCTCTTCTAAGAGAATTTTATATTTTTCCATGAGCTCATCATACTGACCGCGAGGAACTGATTCCGGGGCTTTTTTAGCGGTTTCTTCCTCTTCGCCAAATAGACTTCTACCGCTACTAATCCAACTACAACTTGTTAATGAAAGTGTAAGAAAAGCGATCAGAATTATATTTTGCAGGGAAGTATTCATTAAAAAACCTCGTTTTCAGGTATTTTACCTTATTATACCTTTTCTATTGCTTCATTCCATTGTAAATGATGGCCTGTCGAAGTCAAACATTGAGGACTGAAAAGTGACAGAGCAAAGCGATCAACTAATAACCATTAAAATACGAGTTCCCAAAAAAGAATCTTCTTTTACTTATTTTCAATTGGAGGCCAACGAAGGAATTGCCTTTTACTCCACACTTCCCGCTCCCAAAGGCGTTGACTACTGTGACCTTGAACTTAATTGTCATCACTCTGTCCGTAATGAACTAAGACATATTCTTAAAAAACTTGAAGAAAAGTTTCAAATCATCTACCTAGAAGATAATGAAAGATAAAACGAAAGAAGAAAAATACTTCACCAACAAAAGTACTATTTATGGCCCTGTAAAATCATGGCGTTTTGGTCAATCATTAGGTGTTGATCCAATCTTTCATGAATCAACCTGTTCATTTAATTGTATCTACTGTCAGCTTGGTCAAATTCAAAATATCACGACTGAGCGAAAAGTTTATATCGAAACGGATAAAGTCATTTCCGACTACAAAAACTTTCTAAGTAAAAATATTGATTTTGAAGTTCTCACGTTCTCCGGTTCCGGTGAGCCAACATTGGCAAAAAATTTAGGTGAAATGGTTTCTCAAATGAGAGTCCTTACTCCCCACAAAAAGTTTATTATTTTAACTAACGCGACAGAACTTCATGATCAAAATGTACGAGAAGATTTGATGAGTATGGATCGAGTTATTCTCAAGCTTGATTCATTGAACGAGGATATTTTTCAAAAAATTAATCGCCCCGCTGAAGGTGTTACACTCGATTCAATTAAAAAATCTATTTTAGAATTCCAACAAACATATTCTGGAAAAATAGACATCCAAACCATGTTTATGAACCTAAACAAAAACCAAATTGAAGATTATGCTCGCTTCTTAATTGAGGTAAAACCCGACTCAGTTCAACTCAATACACCTAAAAGACCTTATCCCCTTTCGTGGCACCGAGAAAATAGAGGAAATCATCTTAAGATTTTTGATTACGAAATCCGAGAGCTACAAACTCTGTCACAAGAAGACGCTAAGGCCATTGAAGATCAGTTAAAAAAGCTGACAGGGTTAAAGATTCACTCTATTTATCACTAGTTTAAGAAATACAAACTGACTCCTTTAATTGGAGATAAGTATTCTACGTAAACTCGTAACATTTATAAAGTTCCAATTACTTACAAAAATAAATTAAAACTTCCATGTTTTGCGATAACCAATATCGGGTCATCCATGCCCCGACCCTTCGGGCAAGTATTGGTCATCTCCTATTTTAAAAAAAGGGATGTTTAAAACTTGCCCACAAGTGGGTGCGACCACGATGGGAGCATTTTAAATGTCCAAAAACAGGAGGTTTTTTATAGGGCTATCAAAAATAGTTTAAATTTCAAAATTGAAACATATCCATTTAAGCACATCAATTTGTAAGAAATAAAACTTCCTGTTTTACGATAACCAATATCGGTCCATCCTCGGACCGCCCCTCTGGGCAAGTATTGGCCATCTCTACGGTTCAAGTTAAAAGATATTTAAAACTGGCCCACGTAGTGGGTGCGACCACGACGGGAGCATTTTAAATGTCTAAAAACAGGGATGTTTTTGAACACGTAATAGTTTTAAACTAATCGATTAATTAGAAATTTTTAAAATAATGGGAAAATGATCAGAATATTTTTTATTAGGAACACCCACCACTCGTGAGCCATAAAAAGCTTTCTTTTTATCTGAATACTCAAAGACACTTTTCATTTCATAAGGCACAAAAATCGTCGACTTTAAGATATTAAACTGTTTTTTAAAGTTCTCAGTTATATAAAAACGATCGAAATTATTCCATACCATTTCTTTGGGATAAAAATAGGTCTTTTCTTTCATAATATTTTCTAAAGGCCAAATCTTTTTTAGATGTTTCTCTTCCCTTTCAACAATATTGAAATCCCCCATCACGATGACGTTGGTATTTAAATCAATCTTTTTTAAAGCTGCTTGAGCTTTTGCAAATCGTTTTTCACGAGGACTTCTCTGAGATGGCCAATGAGTTACCACGAGAGTGAATTCTTTTTTCCCATAGGCCCATTTTGTTTTGAGAAGAGAACGAAAGTCTCTAACAGGAATATCCGAAACTCCAAAAAACTTTAAATCTTTTCTCTTTCTCACCATTAAGGCCTGATCTATTCCTCTTTGATCCTCACCTTCTGTAATAAAAAATTGATCATAGCCACATTTGCTCGCCAACTGTTTTAGAACATTTTTATTTTCAACTTCTACCAGACCTACCATATCGGCCTTGCTTAAATTAATGATCTGGCATAACTTCGTTATTTTTTTAGCGAGCTTTTTCTTAGTCCAATTTCTGCCATAACAAGCTTGACGATAATTTTTCTTCACTTTTTTACAATGTTTTTTTAAGGGAGAACTTTTTGGTAAATAAGCGTAGTCTTGTTTGCCCTGATCATGAACCGTATCGAATAAATTATAGGTATTCAAAAAAAGAAGGGTCAGTTCATTTCCACTGACCCCAAAGGAAAATATTAAAAAGAAAAGAAAATTAAAGGTTTTCTTTAATCCAATTAAGTGTGTCTTCGTGGTGAGTTTTGGTATTAACCTTTTCAAAAATATGCTTAATTTTTCCATCTTTACCAATGATAAATGTAACACGATGTAATCCCATAAATTCTCGGCCCATGAACTTTTTCATATCCCATACACCATATTTTTCAGCTACTTTATGGTCTTCATCAGATAGTAAATCAAAGTTCAAGCCTTCTTTTTCTCTAAACTTCATTAATCTCTCTGGAGCATCAATACTTACACCTAAAACCACAACACCTTTGGCACTAAATTTTCTTTTTGAATCACGAATACATTGAGCTTGAACCGTGCAACCAGGAGTCATCGCTTTTGGATAAAAATAAAGAACAACATCTTTCTCACCTTTGAAGTCTTTCAAAGAGACATCCTCTCCCTTTTGATTTTTCAATTTAAATGCAGGTGCAGCTTTTCCAATTGCAGGTAATTTTAATTTTGCCATGTTTTCTCCTACCAACTATTTCTCATAGTTCTCAATTTTAAAAATAATTCTTTATCAGTCGAATTAACCATATCTAAGTTCTTTCGTAAATTGACCGAATGAAGTCTAAGAAAGGGGTTCACTTTTCTTTCTTGCTCCATGGTTGTTCTAAATTCTTCCTGGTACCAATTAATTTTTCCGACTTTATCTAGTAGTGCGGTGGTTTCAGCATTTTCGGGTTCGCAGTGAAGAGAGAATTTTAAATTATTCTCAAAGTACTCATGCCCCGGGTAGAGCTCTAACTCATCAGAGAGATCACCATAAATGTCACTCATGGTTTTATAAAGAACTTCAGGGTGTCCACCCAGCTTGCAATGCCCCACTCCGGCGTTAAACATCGTATCACCAGATAAAATGGCCCATGGAGTTTTTTGAAACTCCATCACAAGACTTATATGAGTCATGGTATGGCCAGGTGTATCTAAGAATAAAAGACGGTTGTCAGCATCCAAGTCGAGATAGTCACCACCTTTTACACCGTGAAATTCTCGATCATAACTGGCCTTGTGATGAGCATACAAGGGAGCTTGATGTTTCTCAATCAGGTCACTATTTCCACAAATATGGTCATGGTGCTGATGGGTATTAATGATCCCCTTTAACTCACCTCCAAGTTGAGTTAAGCGCTCTTCTATACCCTTAGCGTCAAAAGGATCAACACAATAATACTGATTGTCTCCGGCTGAAATAAGGTAGGTAAAATTTCTTAAACTATTACCCACAAAAATTGTTTCAATGGTTGCCTTCATACCCTTTCCTATCTTTGATAAAGCCTAAAAACAACGTTATGCTATTGGCTTGAATAGAAAAAGGAAATAAGAAAAATGGGAAATGCCGCATTGGTCACAAAAATATTCTTAGTCACTCTTATGCTTAAAAGTTTGGTGGAAGCATGGCTTGAAAGTAAAAATAAAAATCATATTTATATGAATCGTGATGAAGTTCCTGAAAAGTTTAAAGAAAAAATCACTTTAGAAGAGCACCAAAAAGCTGCCGACTATTCACTTGCCAAAATTCGCCTTGGCCGTGCCCTAAGACTGCTCAATCTCTTTATTCTTTTAGGGTGGACACTCGGAGGAGGGCTTGAATGGCTTGATAATAAAGTTAGCCAATACGCCCTCGATCAAATTGCTCACGGAGTAACTTTTTTTGCTGCTTTTGGTTTGATTTCAACTTTATTAGATCTTCCTCAGAGCATTTACTCTACCTTTGTTCTTGAAGAAAAATTTGGCTTTAATAAAACCACGCCGAAACTCTTTATCATTGACACTATTAAGGGTCTTGTTCTTGGAGCCTTGATTGCCCTGCCCCTTCTAGCAGCGATGCTTTGGATAATGGGAAAAATGGGGGCCAATTGGTGGATTTATGCCTGGCTCTTTTTCACCGCCGTTCAGTTCACCCTTCTTTGGGCCTATCCTAGATTTATCGCTCCTCTATTTAATAAGTTTTCACCGCTTGAAGAGGGAGAGGTAAAAAATAAAGTTCTTGGCCTTTTAGAAAGAACGGGTTTTAAAAGTAATGGTCTTTTTGTGATGAACGCTTCAATTAGAAGCTCCCATGGTAATGCTTATTTTACAGGCTTTGGTAAAAATAAAAGAATTGTCTTTTTTGATACTCTTATTAACTCTCTCAACCCTGAAGAAGTAGAAGCCGTCCTTGCCCACGAGCTTGGTCATTTTAAAAAGAAACATATCACCAAGCAGCTCATCCGCTCTACGGTCACTACATTAGTTGGGCTTTTTATTTTATCTCGTCTGATGATTTGGCCTGATTTCTTTTTAGGTCATGGTAGCGCAAGCGCTGGCACCCATATGGCCTTGGTACTTTTTTCTATGGTTGCCGGTATTTATACTTTCTTTTTGACTCCCCTTTTCTCATGGATTTCAAGAAAGTATGAATTTGAAGCTGATGAGTTTGCCTCACAACATGCCAACCCAAATGATCTTATTTCTGCGCTAGTAAAACTTTACAAAGATAATGCAAGTACATTAACTCCAGATCCAACTTATAGTGCTTATTACCACTCTCATCCCCCAGCACTTATTAGGGTGAATCATCTAGAGCAATTATCGGCAGCTAAAAACTAGTTTTTGATTTCTTAAGCTGCCTTCTTTTTAGGGGCTTGTTTCCCTTCAAAAACCTCTTCATTCTCTCGAGATTTAGCAGTATCTTGAACATGTTCTGCTAACTGTTTTTTGATCATCATTAACTCTTTTTTAGCAGTGGGAAACTTTTGGTTCATTTGAGTTAAGATACGATTGATTTTATGTTCTAACAGTTTTGCGTTGGCGGTATTATTGGCGACAATTTCTGTAATCTTTTGAGCAACTTCAATTTTAACTCTCGCTTCAATTTCAATGGCGAGCACTTCATTATCAACTGAAACTTTTTTAAGTTCATCTCCAAGACGATACTCATCACCAATATAAACGGGTCCCCCTCCTCCACTTGCGGGAGCAGCACTTCTTCTTGGAGCTGAACTTTGGGCCTCACCTTCATCAGCTTGTTGCCTTCTCGGTGGCGTTCCTCCTCTTCTGGGAGGTGCTCCTTCTCGCGGCGGTGGCCTGCGCGCAGGCTTCTTTACCGGAGTTGGGCCTTCGGTTCCAAACTCTAAATCAACGTCTTCGACTTCGTGTTTTCGGCGCTCGGCTTCCTCCCGAGCTTTGATCTCGTCATCATCCTCAAACTCTAAGTCGAGTTTATTGATCGCCATGGACCTCCTAAACTTCTAAAACCTAGTGGTGACTACACACCACCTCAATCGTTTATCGGTGAAAAAATGCTAAAATATTAATTTTACTAAACAGTTTTGATCAGACATATCTAAGTATCTGAATTTATGTAATAATTTAAATTGCAAGGTGGTTGCAATTCGGGTAATTATTTTCTGTGAAAAAAAATATCACCCAATATATTGAAGACCATGCCGATGGCTGGGGTGTCGTCATCTCGGTTCTTTGCTTACTCCACTGTTTGGCCATTCCCCTTTTATTATTTTTCTCTCCGACTTTAGCACTTTATTTTGAACATGAAGTTATCCATCTTTTTATCTTAGTTCTCGTCATTCCTTTGGTTCTATCAAGTCTTTCTCATTTAAAAACGAGTGAGGCCCATCGTTATATCCTTTTTATTGGACCCATAGGAATTCTCTTAATTATAGGTGCCATGGCCGTAGAGTTTATGGCCCACCACGAACCAACTCTTGCAGGTGAAATCATATCTTCAATTGGGAGTATCCTTCTTGTTATTTTTCATTGGCATAATTTAAAAGTACGTAAGAAAGAAACTACTTGTTGCAAGACGGACACAGCCCACTAAGTTCCAAACGATGAGAGAGGTTTGAGAATCCTCTTTTTTTGAGATCGTTTTCATACTGAACAACATTACAATCTCCACATAAGACTTCAATTTTCCCGCATTCATTACATTTAAAATAATGGTGATGGTGGTGATAATGATCTTGATGAGAAAGTAATCGATACTGTGAGGCCTCTCCAAAGAAATCACTTTTTTCTACAAGTTGAATTTCCTCAAGAGATGTCAACGTTCGGTAGATAGAAGTAAGATCACAAACTTTTTCTTTGTGATTTATAAGATTAAAAATCTCGTCGGCAGAAATAAAACCATTTTTATTTTGTCGAAGTACTTCAATGACCAACATTCTTGGTCTCGTTAACTTCAACCCTGCCGCTTTAATTTTATCAATGATCCACTGCTCATCCATAGCTATGAGAGATACAGTAAGATTCAAAACTTGTCATTGTAAGAAAATTCTAAGTGCAAGCGTCTTGCAATAAGCCTAAAAATCCAGTAAAAATGTAAAGGTAAATGCAAACAGATTGCAATAAAGAATTAATTTTTGATAAATAACATCAAATACTTGGAGGAATAATGAAACACTATCTCATCACATTAATGGCCATTTTTTGCTTAAACTCTCAAGCAAAAGATCTTTCTGGTCTCGACCTTCAAAGCTCAATTGATGCTGCCTTAACTGAGGCCAGTTTCGAAATGGATGCTAACTCAATCTTCGCTTGGACCGCAGTCGTTGAAAAAGATGAAATTGTGGTTTCTGTTTTGAATACTAACGATATGAAGTTAACTTACGGCTGTCACGAACATGGCCCTGCTATTGATTGTCACGAAGAAGATCATGATCAAGGCACAGAAGTATTTGTTAAAGATGAAGCTGTAGATTTTAATTATATGAAAACAGCTTTTTCAACTGCTGTTAGTAAGTTTACAAAAACTCTTCAAAGAAGAGGTCTCGACTTCTCTGCTGTTGAGTCTGTAAAGGTTTGGACAACAGATGAGTCTGGGCATGGACATGGTCACGGCCATGATCATAGTTCTGATGTATGGACTAAGTTTCATTATGAATTAAATGGTCAAGAAAAAGAAATCTACGTTCAATGCCATATTGAAGCTGGTGAAACCGATTTTGCTTGCCACTATTCTACAACGGGTGAAGACGAGATTGAATTTGATGCTGACCATGATCACGATCATGGACATAACCACTGATAAACCATAAGAATAAAAGGAGGGGGTAAAATATGAAAACATTAAAACTTTTTTTAACGATTGTTTTATCCCTATCTCTATCCTCTTGCGCAGAACTAAAAGGCGACTCTACTGGGGCCAATGATATTATTTTTGATACTCTTATTGGTGGAACGGGCGCAGTCTCTGTTGGTGGCGATCAAAATGGAGGAGCTCAAAGGTTTTTACTCGATGGACAAGCTCCCAATGTTAATACGGGAGCTAACTTTAAATTAAACTTTAGACTTCCAGAAAAACAATCACTCACTTTTCACCTATATTCATTTAGTGATCTAACAGGTGGAGTGAACGTCAACTTTTCACGAAATGATGGGAAACTCACAATGACCATGAGTCTTAATACCGTTTCTCATAGTAGAGAAATCAAAGAATTTGAAAATATTGAAGAAGTTGATATCACAATTGATATTCACAATGATCATCCAAATGCTCATAACCTTATGTGGAAAACAAGCGGTCCTTTTGGAGATGCCGAAGAATGTGAATTTGATGGAGATTGTCTCTATAATACAGAAACATTTGCTCTTGATGATGACTTTAATCCATTATGGTCAAATGCAGGAAAAGCATCTGGGACATTTTGGGGCTACACAGGTGATCCCAACTTAATTATTTCACTATCTGGTTTCTTAGATGCACTTTCAAATGTTTAAAAGACTTAAATTATTTCTACTACTTTTAATCTTTTCTTTTCATAGTTATTCATTTTCATCAGGTGGTTTAGAGATCATGGCCGCAGGGGATATGATTTATGATCAGGGTTTAAACCAAGCGAGTGCAGCTCAAGATAAATTAGTGATGAGAGGAGCTGAGGTTGGACTTTTTGCTCCCATTGATCATCAATTTGAAGGTTATTTAAATATTGCGGCCCATGACGAAAGCGGTGAAACAAATGTCGAGTTACACGAGCTTGTTATCTCAACATCAAAACTTATTCCTCGAACGACGCTCAAAGCAGGTCAGTTCTTTTTAGGCTTAGGTCGTCTCAATCGTTTCCATCAGCATGACTGGCCTTTTATTCGTGCTCCTAAAGTTCATGAAACTTTTTTTGCAGAAGAAGCAGTCTTTGATACAGGTATTGAGGCAACTCATATTATCCCCACAGAAATTCCCCTCACCTTAACTCTTGGTCTTACCAGTGGAAGACGTTGGGGGCATGCTCACTCGGATGGACCTGTTCCGCAAATTCCAACTCATTATTCAAGATTAAGTATTTTCACTCCCTTTTCAACCAAGTCTGGAATGGATATCGGGTTGAACTATCTAGGAAGAAAAGATTCAAATGAAAATAGATACCATTTAACGGGAATTGATCTCACTATTAAACAGAGAAAGGCGCGCTATGTTTCTTATCTTTTACAAAGTGAATTCTGGTATCAAAGTATCGAAGCTTCTAATAGCTCTATGACAGAACAAGCAGGACTTTATATCTTTAACAAAATTGCCATGAATCAAAATATTAATTTTGGCGCCAGATTAGATATGTATAAAGACTTCACCACCACAAATGCTATTAGTGGAAAAAAACTTAATAATATTTCTTATGGTGGAACTGTACAATCGACCTATATCTCAAGTGAGTTTGCAAGATTTACAGCTGCCTTGGCCCATGAGTTTACTCGAGAAGAGGGATTAACTCATTCAAGAGATACCAGATTTCAATTACAATTAACTTTTATTATGGGGAGTCATCCAGCTCATGATTTCTAAATCACTTATTCTCTATTTTCTTTTATTCTCCAGTGTGTATGCCAAGCTCAATGTCATCACCACAACTCCCGACATTGCCTTTATGGTAAACAAAATAGGCGGCACAAACGTTAAAGTTGAGAGTTTACTCGATGGCACTGAAGATCCTCACTATGTCGATGCTATGCCTCACTTTATTGCAAAGGCCGCAAACGCCGATATCTTCTGTCAGATTGGAATGAGCCTTGAAGCGGGTTGGTCTCCTAAACTTTTGACGAAATCAGGAAATAAAAAGATTCAAAAAGGGGGTAAAGGATATTGTGAACTGGGTAAAACAGTTAAGGCCATCGATATTCCTCAAGGAAAAATAGATCGCTCTATGGGTGATGTTCACGCTGAAGGCAACCCTCATTTTCATTTGGCCCCAACTTATTTTCTTCAGGGGGCCAATACTGTTTTGGATATTTTAATTTCAAATGATCCAAAAAACGCCGAATTCTACCTAAAGAACTTTAGTAAACTTGAAAAAGAAGTTCAGCAATCAAAAAAATATACCGCAAGTTTATTTAAAGATCTTAAAAATAAAAACTTTCTGCAATACCATAAAGAGTTTAGTTATTTTTTTAAAGAGTATGGTCTCAATGAGCTCGGTGCTCTTGAAGAAACTCCAGGAGTGCCGCCATCTGCCGGTAGACTAGCAAGACTGGCCGTTGAAATGAAAGGAAAATCTATTAAGGCCGTCGTGGCGACGACAAATACACCAGAGAAGCTCTTAAATAAATTTAAACAAATGACAAATATCCCTTATATTGTCGTCCCTCTTGGCATGACCACCAACAAAAATGATGGCCCTCAAAGCTTTCATGAGTTGCAAATGCAAATAGCAAAGAATATTCTTAAGCTCAAATGAGCACATTAATTAATGTAGAAAATTTAACAATCGGTTACGATAAACCGTTAGTGACCGATTTGAACTTTGACCTTGAGACGGGAAAAATTCTCCAAATCTGTGGTCAAAATGGTTGTGGGAAGACAACTCTTTTAAAGACAATCCTCGGTCAATTAAGGCCACTCAAAGGAAATGTCACGACAAGAGGAGACTTCACCTACCTCCCCCAGCTTATCAGAGGTTATCAGCATTTCTCGCTTACATTAGGAGAGATATTAAGCTGCTCAGTGGTTAACCCTAAAATACTTGAACTCTTTTCAGATGAGATGTTGAACAAAAAATGGTCCGATGCAAGCGGGGGGCAAAGACAAAAAACACTCATCGCCAGCAGAATTCATAATGTCCCTGAAATTCTCGTTTTAGATGAGCCCTTTAATCATTTGGATAAAAGCTCTATCTCCTTGGTTGAAACCCTTCTCGTTTATATGTTGGAACATCATTTCATTAAAGGTCTGATCATTGTTAGCCACCTCCCCATCGAGGGCATGGATAAGTTTATAAAAATGGTGGACTTATGATAGAGCTCCTTCAATTTTACTCTCTAGCTTTTGTCGTTGTTGCTGTTGCAGCTGTGGCCCTCAATATGGTGGGAGAACACACCCTTCCTCGTGGTAGCTCACTAGAAATTTTTACCTTGGCCCAATTTGCACTTATGGGTCATCTGCTTGCCAATATCTGGACGGAGCATTCCGGTTTATGTTTACTGACTAGTGGCGTTTTCTATTTTTTGGGAAAGTTTATTATTTCGAAATTCAGTAACAAGATTCATGTCACCGATCCTCTGATGATTTCTTTTTACCTTATTGTTCTCTCACTTCAGTATTTTTTAATCACTTATTTTCCCGGACTCGATGGCCATATGACGGTTGGTGTTTTTGGTAGCGTTGTCACCTCAGGGTTTTATGAAAATATCCTTATGATAACCATTTTTATCACAGGAATAATAATTTTTCTGATCAAGAGAAAAGAGTTTCTCAAGCATACCATTGAACAATCTCTTCTTGGTGCTAACTGTTATCACTTTATTCAAGAACTCTTTATTTCACTTGTTTTAATTTGCTCACTATTTGGTCTTGGAGTTCTTTTCACTCTTTCTTATGTCTTAATTCCTTGGGTTTTTATTGGAAAAAGTTTTAAGAATCAAAAAAGGGCCTTAATTTGCATTTGCCTTATTTCGATGGTGACTTCTATTTCTGGGCTCACCATCTCGATTGCTTTTTCAAATATTAGCACCACACCATCACAGGTGATTTTACTAATGTTTGTTTGCTTACTTTATTACTTAAAAACGGAAAGTATCGACTCTTTCATAAAGTCAAAATAAGGTTTTCTAAAGCGTTCAATCTCAAAATGGATTTCATGATAAGCTTCAGGAATAACTTTTAAAGAAAAGTTTGTTTCCGTATGGGTGAAATATTCAATAAGGCTTTCCGGACACACAATTTCATCTCCCGTTCCCACACTGACAAAAGCTGGGCAATTTGGGTTTAGGGGTCCTTGATAAACCATGCGTGAGGCCTTCACTAATTCGATGGCAAGCTTCGTATGTAAGCTATGAGCACAAAGGGGATCGTTTTTTGCATCTTCATTAACTTGGGGATCATGTGAAAGCTTATCTTGGACAACTAACCCTTTTAATCGAAGACTAAGAGGAAGTTGTGCCGCTGTAGAAAAAGCAATTGAAGGTAAATTATTGACGACTTTTCCGACAGGGCCACCAATGCCAACCGGAGGCGAACTCAAATAGACCAGCTCGGGATATAAATCTTTATGGGAAAAGTTTTTTATAAAGTCCGATGTGATCAGCCCTCCCATGGAATGTCCGTAGAGGACAAAACGTTCCATGCGGTAACGACTTTTTAAATATTTTAATATGGCCTCGAGGTCTCGAGCATAATCAGAAAAATCTTCAACATAAACTCTCTTACCGCTACTGAGTCCATGGCCTCTTAAATCATAGAAAAATAAATTAAACTTTCCAGAAAAGAGATCCACTAAGAAATTATGTCTTTCAGAATATTCGCTTACACCATGGGTAATAACTAACCAAAGAGGAGCACCACATTCGTAAATTTTAGCGTGAATTTCAATATCATCATCGATGGTTATAAACTGCTGTTCGCCTATCATGAAGTAAAAGCCTTTAAAGATTATTTAATCAATCACATTTTATACCATATATGATAAGGTTTCGACTATGGACAGTACGCATCAAAAGTTAGAGCAAAAGAAAGAGCATTTTACTGATGCTATCTATATCGCTGCACTCATAAACCTTATCTTAGGCCTCTCTAAGATTGCTATAGGCCATTTTTACGACTCTCACGCGCTTGTTATCGATGGTATTCATTCTTTTTCCGATTTACTCACCGATGTGGCAATCTTTTGGATATCTTCTATCGCCCATAAAAAGCCAGATCAAAACCATCCCTATGGTCATGAGAAATTTGAAACTCTCGGTACCGTTGCGCTTGGCTCGATTCTGCTCGTTACAGCAGGTGCTCTTGTCTATGAAACGGTTGAAAAACTCCTCTTTTTAAAAGCACAACAAACGATACCTCAGATTCAAACGCTCTATATGGCATTTGTCTCAATTTTACTTAACGAGTTTTTATTTCGTTATACCATTTATAAAAGTAAGAAAATTGATAGTCAGCTTTTGGCCGCCAATGCTTGGCACCACCGAACAGATGCCATTTCTTCGATCATTGTGCTGATCAGTGTTTTTATAAGTCGTTATTCTTATCCTTGGCTTGATGATCTCGCCGCACTTATCATTGCCATCATGATTGCGAGAGTTGGACAAAAATACCTTCTTCAAGCGATACAAGAACTTTCAGATAGAGGGCTTGATAAAACATATCTCGATAAAC
The DNA here is from genome assembly GCA_030425045.1 of bacterium. Classification (GTDB taxonomy): domain Bacteria; phylum Bdellovibrionota; class Bacteriovoracia; order Bacteriovoracales; family Bacteriovoracaceae; genus JAUHVL01. The sequence goes on along the minus strand of JAUHVL010000029.1, from coordinate 23,292 downwards.
TAGACCATGCTTTAAATGAAATTGATGAAATTAAAAGTTATCATAATTTAAGAACAAGAAAGATGGGAGAAAGAGTTTTAGTAGATATCAATATTGAAGTCTCCCCCACCATCTCTGTTACTGAAGGTCATGAAATCTCAACATTAGCGGCGAATAAGCTCAATCAGATTCTTGAAAATAAAGCTGATGTTACCGTCCATATCGACACAGAAAATGATATGGAAGATGAGTTTTCTCATAATTACGAACAAAATCTTCCTTTAAGAAGTGATATTATCACTATTTTAACCGAGCTAGATCAGGAGCTTTTGAATTCAGACCTGATCAAAGATATAAGACTTCATTATTTTCAAAACAAAATTGATATTGAGTTTTTACTAGATCAAAAAATGGAACAATCAAATCAAGCGTTCTCAAAACTAAAAGAAAAGCTAAAGCAATACCATTGGTTTCATAAATTAAAAATACTGACGATCTATGAGGTTTAAGATGAGATTTACTCTAATACTGCTCTTATTATTATCTTCCTGTTCTCTTTTTCAAACATCAAAAGAACTTGAGTTTGGTCAAAAAAAAAATTTGAAAAAATTTGATGATACTCCAACTGTTTTAATGATCTCTCTCGATGGGTATCGCTATGACTATACTGATAAATACCGTCCTAAGAATTTAATGACCTTAAGAGATAATGCACTTCATACCAAAGGGCTTAGACCTATTTTTCCTTCAAAGACTTTTCCCAATCATTATGCCCTTGTTACCGGAATGAAAGCGGCCAAACATGGTATTGTCGCGAATCGTTTCTATGATCCCGCTCTTCATCAAAAATACACCCTTGGTGATGCCAGCTCAATTAGTGATACACGCTGGTATGGGGGAAGACCTATTTGGATAGAGGCTTGCAAACAAGGCATGGTTTCAGCAAGTTATTTTTGGGTCGGAAGCGAGTTTGAGATCGATCAATGTCGCCCTACTTATTATTTCAATTACCATCAAAAAACGCCTAAAATTGACCGAGTTACAAAGGTGATCGAATGGCTTCAAATGCCAAAAGAAAAGAGACCACGCTTTCTTACGCTATACTTTCATGACGTCGATAGTGCTGGACATCGATTTGGACCTTCTAGCCAGCAAGTAAAAGACGCTATCATGGATGTAGACCTTCACCTTGGTATCCTCTTTGATGAGATCAAAAAGCTCGATTACAAAGTTAATATTATTGTTGTCTCAGATCATGGTATGCGAAAGCTAGAAGCAGAAAAAACTCTCATACTTGATCCACGAATAAAAGAGATGATCGATAATGGGGATATCATGATGATTGGTAAAGGACCCCATGCCCTACTCTATTTTAACGATAAGACTAAAATCAATGGCGCCAGAAGAATTCTTAAGAAATCGAAACATATCACTGTCTTTCGCCCAAAAGATCTTCCAGCGAAATTTGGTTATAGTGATAACCCTAGAGTTGGCGATCTTATCTTAGAGATGGAACCTGGGTATTATCTTTATCAAAAAGAGGGAAAGAAAGCTTCCGGTGGCTCCCATGGTTGGGACCCTTATAAAGATCAACAAATGCAAGGTATCTTTTATGCTTCAGGACCAAACTTTAAAAAGGGTGAAATCGATACAATCGATAATATCCATCTCTACCCGGCCATTATGAAAGTTTTAGGATTAGAAGTTACTTCCGATATCGATGGAAAATTATCCGTCTTACAAAAATATATAAAATGATTCTAATTTCTGGCTTTAAACCTTTTAAAGATTTTGTGACCAACCCTTCAGAAGTGTTGGTTAACGCTATTAATATAGATGGAGTCAGTAATATTATTCTTCCTGTAGAATACAAAAACTCATTTGAAATTTTAAAAAGAGAGATTGATCGGCACAAGCCTCAAAAAGTGTTTATGTTTGGTTTGGCCCAATCGAGAGAGAAAATATCTCAAGAAAAAAAGGCAAGAAATCTTAACGACTGCTCACTGGCCGATAATAGTGGAGTCATTATTCAACAAGGATTGATTAACCCAAATGGTGAGACAACGCTTTCAACGGCAATGACACTACAACAAAAAGAGAACTGGGAGATATCAGAGGATGCAGGAACATATGTCTGCAATGATCTCTACTATAGGACCCTAGAATATGCTCAAAAGAAACACTTTCAATGTCTTTTTATTCATATTCCACTAAAAAGTAATTTTAATCTAGAGTTAGAAATAAAAGAATATTTACTTACCCATCTTTAAGATAAGATCAAATTCTTTCTTTTCGACAGGGGTGATGGAAAGTCTATTACCCCTCTGAAGAATTTTCATTTCTTCAAGTCCTTTCGCCTCTTTTAAATCTGATAACGGCACAAAGTTTTTAAGTTTACTTTTAAACTTCACATCAATCAGAATCCATCTTGGGTTATCCGGGTCAGACTTTGCATCAAAATACTTCGATTTTTTATCAAACGCAGTGGGATCAGGATAAGGCTTACTACAGACTGTCGCTGTACCTGCCACTCCGGGAGGAGTTGCATTTGAGTGATAAATTAAAACCTCGTCTCCGACTTTCATTTCATCACGCATAAAATTTCGAGCTTGATAATTTCTTACGCCATCCCATGGTTCTGTTTTATTTTTTTTCAGGTCATCAATTGAAAAGACATCGGGTTCTGTTTTCATTAACCAGTATTTTTTAGGCATCTTTATTCCTTAATATAATCACCAATTTTATTTAATTGAAACTGAGGAAGTGCGAAGGCCGCACGATGAACGGCCGGCGTGTAATAATCAAAAGTCATATCGCTACTTTCCACTCTCTGCTCAGTGAAGTCTTTTATGGGATGTAACCCTTTAGAGGCAAAGGTAAATGACCATAAACCGCCAGGGTAAGTAAGATTAGAAAAATTATAAATCCTGACCTTTGGAAATATCTGATGAAGAATTTTCATCAATACTCCTTGCATATCCATCTGATACCATGGACTTTCACCTTGAGAGACCACGATCCCATCGTCAGAAAGACAACGGTAGATATCACGATAAAATTCTTCTCCAAAAAGTGGTGTCGCAGGTCCAATTGGATCTGTTGAGTCAACTAAAATGACATCAAATTTTTCTTTAGTGTTTTTGACAAACTTTACTCCATCTTCAAAGAGAAGAGTTAGTCTTTCATCATCTAATGCGCAGGACGTTTGAGGAATATGTTCACGACAAGCATCGACAACGAGTTTATCGATTTCTACCATCGTACATTTTTTTACATTTTTATGCCTTAAAACTTCTCTGGCCGTTCCACCATCTCCTCCCCCAATAACAAGAACATTTTCGGGGTTTGGATGAACAAAAAGAGGAACATGAGCAATCATATCATGATAAACAAACTCATCTTTTTCCGTTACCATAATGAGTCCGTCGTTTAACAACATTTTACCAAGAGCTGTTGTCGCAACCACATCAACATATTGAAACTCACTTTTTCCTGAAAAAAGTGTATTTTCGATCTTAAACCGAAGACCAACTTTATCTTCGATCATTTCTTCAACCCATACATTTGATTTCATAATATTTCCTCTGGAGCTTTTGCGTTTTCACAAAGAGCGAAATGAGAACTAAATTCAACATCGTACCCCGTCGATGTCGATAAACGACGATGTTCAATTTTTGTAAAATTATTTAATTTACACTTTTGTTTTGAGTTAAAACTCATAATGTCACAAGATTTCGGCGAAAACACTTTTAAGAAATGATTCATCAACTCTTCAGATCTCCCACTATTAGAAAACTCTAAACTGGCATAGGAAGACTTTGGCTGTGGAGTAATATGAATGGTAAGATAATCTTCACCTTTTATCGCATTTAAAGAGTAGCCAAAAGGATCAAAGACAAAGTCGTCTATTTGGTAATCACTGATGACATCATCTAATTTTAAAAACGCTCTGGTTTGATGATTATCCATATCTCCACTAATGAAGCTTTTAATAACCTCATCATCAAGATCATACATTAAAAGCTCAACCGTCTTATCACCGGGTAAAGCTTGATACTGATTTGTACTATGAAATAATTGATTATAATGACCGTGGGCCTTACCGAAACGATAGGCCACTCCCTCAATATTTTGCTTAATCGTTTTCACATCATCGAGAAACGATGTCGGTTGTAACCTGGAAAAACATTCATTTTTTCTTTGATAAATCAGAGAGTCGATTTCAGCCACCCCAAACTTCTCAACAAATTCAATCACAGAGTTAATGAGAACAGTCTGCCCACATGTCAGCATGAGAATTCGATCCTCCCAGACAAATAAACTCGATTCGCTCAACAAAAACCCAATAAGTTTATCGTTTTTAATTTCAGAAAGTATGGTGGCGTTACATTTCTCAACTAAACTTTGCCAATATTCACGAGGAATATCCAAAAGAGTACCCACTGTGGGTTTAACGATAATTTCGACTTTTTTTTCTGCACCTTCAAAAAACATAATAATGTTGTATAGCAACAAAAGAAGACGTTGAAAATACTTAAATCATCTGGAGTGAGTTACTCTACGTACCATTTCTTGTTTTTAAGGTCGAAATACCAATTATTTGAAGAGATAATATTATGACCTAAGATGAAGTTAACATGTGCACCAGCATTGTCATGAATGGCCTTAAAATCGATTCCCATAATATACTCTGCTACATAACTTTGATCTTCAATTTTTAGTGTACTGATGGTTTTTCTCATCTCAATGGGGTTACCAAAAGAATCCTGTCCAAGATTATTCGTTTCAAGGACAGAGAAGCGTTGCTCATGATCGTTAATAAACTTGTTACTCACAACCGTTAAGGATGCTCCCGTATCAAACATGGCAGTACTGCTTGTTCCATCAGTAAGTCTTACAGGAATGAGGATATGACCGACACTGTCGACATCAAAATCTCGTAAAACCTTATCCTCTGGAGGAGTATAGTTAACAATAATTTTGCCACTTTTATAATCTAGGTAAAAACTTTTTTGGTGAAAAGCATCGAGTCCAATTAAGTTTTTCGCCTTTTCACCAGGGTTTAAATTACAACTAACTGGTGTAAGTTCATCGATCAGATAATTTCCAATTTTGATATCTTTTATTTTTATAAAATCACAAGATTTTTGGGCCCCTGTTGCCGTGGTATAAGAGGTCGACGCTATTACTTCAGGATTTTCTTCTTCTAAAAGCACACTCCCACTTGAGATGGTGCTAATATTTGCTCCTGTATCAAATTTACATTTATCATGTTTTTCTTTTAACTGGCATTCTAGGTTGATTTCTCCTGCACCAAACATTGACCTTGTCGTATCAAAGACAATTTCTTGAGCAAAAAGGCTTGAAAGGCCCAGTAAAAAGACCATCATATAATTCATATCTATCCAGTGGTAAAAAAAATTAAGTCATCCACATATTGGTAAGGGGGAAACCGCAATGTGGATGACTTTATATTCGAAGCATTCTCTTACCTATTATAGGAAGCAAACTGTATGCCAATTAGACAACTGTAAATCAAGATGTTAGCAGTCTTAAAATTGTACAAATTTTGAATTTTGACGAAAAATTAGTCGACAGTTTATAGCTGCCAGCTACCAACTGTGTTGAGAGAACGAATAAGAAGGCCTCTTCTTTCCACAAAAATACTATTAGACTCTGTGGGGGCGATATAATCTTTCTCATCGAAAAAACGAGGTTTTACATATCCCTCAACACCCATAACATTGTATTTATTAAGAGAAACTTCCTTTTGATTATGAATCACCACCAGAATATGACTTGGCTTTCTCCAGCCATCTCTTGGTGTATCTTGTGCCTCTAAATTTATGTCTTGAGACGACTCAAATGTTCCTAAATTTTTATAAACGGTATTGATAATAAAAGACCCAGCGAAACTCTGCCTTCCCGTGACCAAAAACACTGAAACGTACTTGGCCTCTACATTTTTCGTAATAATCTTCGCGGCATTTATATCGGCAGCATAAAGACTTGGTGATAGTGCCCCTAGGAAAAATAAAGTCATAAGAATTCTATTTATCATCATCTTCATCTTAGTTTCCATAATTTGTGTAGATCATTAAATAACCAGATTCATTAACTTCTACATCTTGTTTTTCTAAAATTATACCAGAAAAGTCAGTGGGAACAGGTAACTCTTCAGCGAGCTTCATTCCCTTTATACTCCCTTGTAGTTTTCCAACTTGTTTCACAGCGGAGTTTCTTACCACACCGGCCATCATACGAATAAAACGATCCGGAACATGAACCGTACTCATATCCACTCCTGAAACTTCTATTCCTATTCTTTTCGTATTTTGATCAATTGGAAAATCTAAGAGTAAATCCATTTCAATTTGAATAGGATTTTTTACGGCAATTGCTGCTAGACCCTCAACCGTATATGAAATCACAACTGACAGGCTTGGCTTTTTATTCTTTCCTTTAAGATTAAAGACTGGTGGATAAGCTAAGGAAATCGTTTGACCATTACCTAAGGGCATATTAGAGAAGTATTGACGATAGGCCGTAAGCTGAACAATTCTATTAATAAAACCTTGATTAACAGCGATCGTTAAATCGTAATTTTCTTCTTTTGCTGACTTTAAATTTGGTTGTTTTTGAGCATGATGAGAAGGTGGTAATTCTCTTTGTTTACTAGCACTAGGATCGTCTAACTCTAAGCCTACACCAATATGAAGATTGTCCCCTTTGAAGTCAATATCTTCAATTCTCATTTGAGAAACAAGTGGTTTTGGTGTACGCCCCTCTGGCGCTCCAGGAGGCAGCATTTCCGTTTTTTCAGAGAATCCGCCATTTAAAACTTTAGACATCTCAGTTTTCACGATAGCAGGAAACTTCTCTTCAAGTTGTTCTTTTAATGTTTCTTGAATTTTAGAAAGAATCAATGTTTCATTGTCTTTAAAAAGAGTCTCAACTTCTTCAAGATTTAAAGAAGCTTCATGTCCATTAATACTGACTTTTATCTCCGGGATACGTATGGGAGAAGTGAAATCCATATCAAAAAGAATATCTCTGGTATTTGAATTTGGGGCTTCGGCAATAATTTCAAAATCATTTGCGCCATTTTTCTTTAACTTTAGAGGTAATCCAATACGAAGGTTTTCACTTTCATCTAATTGTTTAATATGGAGACCGTCTAATCCCACATCACCAAGAAAAAGATGGTTCAAGTCTCTAGCAGAAATTGAAGAAATTTTAATATCTATATTTGAAGCGTTAATCCAAATATAGGCCAAGACTTCATAAGGTTCAGATATTTCATTTACTAAGGGCTTACGAAACTCAACCCCTGCCTCATTCCAATTTGCTTTAAATTCAATATCACCGACATCAATTTGAAACTGATGAGTTTCTTTAAACTCTAGACCATTAAAATAGCGATTAAATGATCCTTTGATATTAGAGGCAAGATCAATGAGTTCAGGGTCTTCAATCATACTGCTCAACGAAGACTCTTTGAGGGTAAAGGTGCTTTTGGGAATGGAAAACTTATCTGGAGAAAACCCATTATTTTCCATAATTTCTAAAAGGTTTGACTTAAAAAACTGCTGACCTTTTTCAGAAATATAAATACCAACAGAGTGTTCTAAGAACTTCCCCTCACTCGAGAGACTTAAAACTATTAGCAATAAACTAAAAAAGAAACTTTTTACTTTCATATAGTGACCCAGTTGTTAGGCCCTTATACCATTGTATCGAATATGATAAGAGGAATTTGAAATATATATCTTTTAGCGCAAAGTGACACCGAAAAGAAGCCTTTAATTATTCAATAGTTACTTTTTTTCGATAGAGTAAGGGCAAAGAGCACTGAGTTTCATCTCTATTTTAAGCTCACTTCTCTTTTCATTTCTCAATATTTCATAGGCACTAAGTTTCTCATCAACAACCATCTTTAAGGTAGGATATTTGGGATGATAATGATTAGTATAATCTTTTGTGTGATTAAAAAAAGTTTTAATAAGAGGACTTTTAAGCAGGTCACGATCTGAGTGAATGACATTACGAGATAATTCGAGAGAACTCTCTTCTAATTCATAAAAATAAAGATTAGGAACACTCTTCAATTTATAAAATTTTTCATTTTTCAAGTTTTCTAAAATAGGGTCTCTCTTAGGAATTTTTAAAAAAAGAGCACTCGCAAGAGGCTCTCCTTTCATGTAGACCCCTATTAAAACAGAGTCATGATCGTTTTGATTCTGATTATCATAACTTTTAATTTCTCCAATAATTCCCGTATAACCACGATTAGACTTCAAACAGGCAATCACACGACTTTCTAAGAAAGTAGATAATTTATGAATCTCTAAGCTCTGATCATCAACCTTAAACTTTTGTTGAATGATTTGGTTTTGATAATCATGAAACTTAATTTTAGAGATCTTTTTATCACTCTTTAAGATTAACTGAGCAATATCTTTCGCATGATAATAATAACCAAACGCCGAGGGATGAGTCATCTCCGCGAGGTAAGGAAATTTATGTATAAAAGGTTCGATACAGGTAAGAGAGTAATTTTTATGTTTAATATCTTTAAAGGCCCTACAATCTTTAGAAAAGTCAGTGTAATGAATGAGCTTTGCGCCCCTATTTGCAATTTCGATGATCTGACGACGTTGAATCCTTCTCGCCTCCTTAATATTTTCTTTAAAAAAAGGATTCTCCATCTCTTTTCTATACCTCATATAAGAAAGTTTCAGAAAAGAAGGTGGGACATGGTCATCAAAAAGTAATTCCATTGAGGGGAAAAAACCATAATATCTTTTTGCTTTATCAATGGTTGTTTTTCCTCTTACTTCATGAACAACTAATTTATCATCTTTAATCTTGTATTGAGCATAAGGAACGGAACCTTGGTTCCAATAATTATTAAAAGACATACTTCGATAAGTATAAAATCCACGAGGCCCAATAATAATATAATCTAGTTTATAGCGATCGAGATAATGATCAATCAATGTATAGATCTGATGAAAGCCATGCCCCCCATTACCAAAGTTAATAACTTGGTAACGGTCACCAAGAATTTTTTGTAAAACAGAGGGATAATCATTTCCCGGAGCCGTTTCATCTCCTTGAGTATGAGAATCACCAAAACATCCTACTCGAATTTTTGTCATATCTGGCTTATTGGAAACAAAGCTTGTTGGAGATGGCCAGTACGTAAGCCATGAAACTTTATCTAGATTAGGGTGATATTCAGGATGCTTCTTATAATTTTGATATCCCCTTATGGCATTACCTGTCAGAGGTCCACTCACATACTTTTTATGAATATAAACAATATAACTTCCAATAATAAAAGTGAGGATGAATAGGTTCCAGAAGACAATTTTTATCACAGAGGCCTTATCACGAATCAGTTAAATTAAATTCAAGAAAGTCATTCCAACGATGCCCTCTCACAAGATCTAGCTTTTCTGTTTCAGCTATAAGTTTTTCCCTTAAATGAGAAAGATCTTCCTCAAGTGAGAAGTTTACAATGTTTTGAAATTGCTCAATGCTTTGAGAAATACTTTTATTATAAAAAATACCCATCTTTGAATTTTCTTTTAAGTGAAGCAATTCCGTTTTTACTTTTTCTTTTATTTTTTTAGGTAGCACTTTAGGTGAAAGATAGTTCACCCCATAGACAGGGTGAACAAACATTTGTTGAGGATATTTCTTCTCTTTACGTCTCTCAATAAACCATTTAAGTGTAGTTAATGAAGATGGCATATTGAGTGCGGAGATCGTTGAATTGGTATAAACATGAAGATTCACTGACGTTAAATTTTCTAATTGATCAAAGTTGCGCTCAATTTTTTCCCACTGACTGGGAAAACGAATATAGTCGTTGATCTTTCCTGTACCATCAATACTTATGCCAAGATTAACACCTTTAAAATGTGTCCAGTATTCTAAAACTTCTGGTGGCAGCACTGTAAAGTTGGTGGCGTAATCAAGCTCGATATTTTTAGCAACATTGAGTTCAATTAGGTTTTTTAAAAGCTCATGATGTTTCGGAGTAATGAGAGGTTCACCTCCCGCCATATAAATATACTTCAAACCATCTGCGTATTTTTTTAATTCCGACCAAAAGTGCTCTTCGTCATACCACTCGAATTTATTTTTATTTTTGGTTATCCAAGAATCAGATCCCGCCTTTTCTAATTCGACATCTCCAATAATGGTTCCAAATCTCGTTTTTCCAGTGGCCTTGACATAATCAGCGTACCAAGCTTTGGAGTCCAGTGGACCACACATAATACAAGCAAGGTTACAATTATTGCCAAACCGTAAATCGAGACTGACCATTTTTGTACTTGGTGAAATTTCACCTTCATCACTGGTACAACGCTGGGCATCCTTTAAATTAAAAAACTTATTTAATTTTTTGATCTCACTTTGTCTTTTAGAAACGATTCCAGCGTCCTCTTCATCCCAGCAAGCCTTACACAGTGAACTTCTCACTCCATTAAGCATATCCTTTCGCATAGACTTCAATGTCGAATGATTTCTAATTTGCTCAAAAGAAGCTTTCGATGCATTTAAAGGTATACCATCTTGATCTTTTAAGATGCCACCACATGAACTTTGAGAACATTGACAACAGGCCCTATAAACGCCCTGATTAGTAACAGAGCTTGAAACCCAGGGAACGGGGCAAAAAGTCTGTTCAATATTATTTCTCGTTTGATTCATTGAAATTCGGTTTATGTTATTCTTCTTTTAGAGTAAATTTTATAGGTAAACTTGTCCAGTGAACAGCAATTGAGCAAAAATAACTTTATATTTCATCTTTTAGCAATCTCTTTAGGTATTCTCCTTACCATTGCTATTGTGCTTGGCTTTTATTTTTATAAAAGAAATCAGCATTATAATAAAACTAGTGTTCATTACTCTGGCAGCTTAACGTATTTTCATCCTATTGTGGGGAAAACACTTGAGCCAAACAGAGATGTAAACATCAAGCGTTACTTAAAAGGTGAAAAAATAATAGATTATACAGTCAAAACAGATGACTACGGCAGAAGAATCGTACCTGATGTTAATAATACCTCTTTTTCAGATTATGCAATATTCTTCGGCTGTTCCTACACAATGGGAGAAGGAGTTCAAGATGATGAGACCTTTCCCTATTATTTTCAACAACTTTCTAAAAAATATAAATCTTATATATACGCTCATCCCGGTTATGGACCACAGCAAATGTTGGCCTATAGCGAGAGTTTTAAAATAAATGAGCAAATTAATGAAAAAAAAGGACTCATTTTTTACACATGGCCTACGGGTCACTTAGATCGTTTACTTGGAACCCCCAGAGTCATCACTTGGGCAAAAAAGTGGCCTTATTATGAGAAAAATGAAAGTGGAAAAATTATCAGAAAAGGATTTTTTGAGTTTGACAGAAAAGTTAAAACCAAAATTTACCTTGAAAAAGCAGCTCTTGGAATTACGAATTATTTCTTTAACCAAAACGATTACTTATTTATGTGTGACATAATTCAAAAATCAAAAGAAAACCTTCTTAAACAGCTTCCAAATTCAAGGTTTATCACGGTCGCTCATTCTTTTTGGAGAGATTCTGAAATTTTCGAAGAAGTTTCTAAATGTTTAAAAGAAAGAGATATTCCTGTCATTGATTCTTCAGATGTATTCAATAAATATAAAGAAGATCAGATCAAAATCAAAGGTGATGGCCACCCAACAGCTTTTGCTAATAAAGTATTAGCTCAAAAAGTTCTCGAGTCTCTCTGAGTTTGCCTTACATATCTCCATAAAAGATGTAAGTTCAGGAAAAATTTCATCAAAGGAAGAGTCTCTTCTTTTATCGACTTCTTTTATAAATCGATAAAAATCACTTCTTTTTCTTTCTCTATTATCCGATGGTGACAACATTGTACTTTTTGCTTTCTCAAGGCCAGCTAGTTCAACTTGGGTAAAACCCGAACCATCTTCATTAATATGATCTTTAACAAATGAAATCACCTCATCAAAGTAGTGAGACATACTCTCATCGAGAATATTTAAATTTAACCACTCTGGTGCTTGTAATACTTCTGTACCAATCGCGATCTCTCTACCCTTTTTATAATGTTTTGTTTTTAACTCAAGAATATATTTCCAATAATCTAAAAGCCCACCAAGAGCTAAACAATTTAAAGTCGATATGAAGTGAACGGAGCCATTAGTTTCACTTAAAAAAGTCTCAACATTTTTTTGTAAAACAGAATAATCAAGTCCATGACGAATATACTCTGCTCTTTTGGCAGAGGAGTCTAAACTCGGATGTAGATAAATTCGGTCTATGCTTTTATTTTGTTCGAGTATCTTTACACTCTCGATAAATCTCATCCATTTGTCATCAGAGATACTTAAATTAGAATTTATCCCTAAACATAATTTCGGGTGATTCTGTTTTTCTAATATCGACATCAACTTAAACGTATTTTCGCTAAGAAGGGGCTCTCCACCAGTAATTTTCAACAAACGTATATGAGGTAGCGTTTCATAAAACCAAGGCCAAAACTTCTCCATCAATTCGGTATTTTCATAATTATCTTCAAATTCAATATAATTTAAATGGGAGATACTATTATGTGGATTACTCGTCGGATAAGGACCAAACTTTTTGATCTCTTTATACCAATTAGTCGAATAGATCGGAGAACAATAAAGACATTTAAGATTACAAACTGAAGAGAAATTAAGTTCTACCCATGAAGGAGGGGCGGCTTTATTTGAAATATTTTCCGTTGTTTCGTCAAAACTGGGGGCCATCCAAGATTTTGCACTCCAGTTTACCCGATCACTGGCATGCCCTGAATCTTCCACCCACCAACAATAAGAACAATCTTTTGGCCTCTTTCCGTCTAACATTTCTTTTCTAAGTTTCTGCTCTTCAGAGTTATCATGTAATTGAAACTCGCCATTTTTATTTAATTGAATTGGTTTAAAGTGGTGATGACAACAGCTTTTCGATGCACCTGAGGCAAGATTTAAAGTTGCGTGTTTCCAACGAACCAAACAAAAAGAAGAAGAAATTTCATCCATTTTTTTCGTTATCACAGCAACTTTTTCAAACTCTTTTTCAGAATAACTCATAGCGCTTTATCTTGCCCGTAATCATAATGATTGTCCATTTTTTCACTTAGCCAGTCTGCAACAAGCTGATGACCATAATCGGTATAATGGGCCATATCCCACCAGATATCCCCCTCTCTATTTTTAGTTTGGGTTTTCATATATTTCTCAAGAGAGTATTGAGGAATATTATACTTTTCAGATTCTCTTTCAATAATTAGTTTTTTCAACCCAGGTTCAAAAAATTTAAACTCATAAGATATTGCCTCTTCTAGTACGATTAAATTTAGCTTTTTTGAACTCGCAAACAACATAAAATTTTTGAATGGTTCCAAGAATGTATCACTTTTATTATTTATACCAGTATTAAGGACTATAATGTTAAACTTAAGGTGAGAGTAATTATCTTTAAAATCTTTAAATACTTTCTCTAAAGGCCAGCCTGAAGCTCCCAAATTTAACGATATAAGGCATTTATCTCGTATCTTAGAAAGCTTTTTAAAATGAACTTTATAGAAAAATGTTCTTTCTATGCTTGAAGCTCCTGCGCCAATAGTCTGAGATCCTCCGAGGAATAACTGTTTATGACAATCATTGTTTTTAGTTAATACTTCAATAACTTCATGTTTCTTTGCCCTATCACATTTAACTAAGTTTTTACAAATTATTGGACCTTTTGAAATTCTCTTTTGAAAGTATGTATCATCCAATTGTTTTTTAAAATCAGTATCAAACCCAAACAGATTACCCCAAACCATAATCAGTTTATGATGGTAGGACTCAAAAAGAGTAACGTTAACATCTTCTTCAGAATATAAATATTTTTGTGTTACAAATGACTCTCTAACTGAAAATATATAAAAATCAAATATATAAAAAATAATCATTAGAAGTATTAAACAATAATTTATAAAGATTAGAGTATTTGTAGAAAGAAAAAATTTTAGAACAAATGACAGCAAGATCAACATTATAAAATGCTGAATAAATATACGAAATATGTTCTTATCATTAGTGAACTTGCTTAACAAAACAGTTTCATTATTTTTCATCAACTTAATATTATCGATACTAGAAGGTTTTGCCCCCCCTCTAAAACCAATTCCTACGAGGTCAATTCCAAACAAATCCGGTAATATAATTTGCTTATTTTCAATATTTAATATTAATTTATTTTTACTTTTTTTAAGTTCTAAAAACTGTTCTATATTTTCTTTTATCTTTAGATCTAATTGATATTTTTTTAAAAAGCGGTAGCTCTTGTCTTGAATAAAAAAAAGAGATGGATTTTCTTCCATAGTAGATAGCCTAATTCCATATCTGACTTTTTCATCAAAGTGAAAATAGAAATCAATATAAGAATAATCTGATATCTCAAAGGAAAAGGTTGCATTATCATAACCAACACTTTTTTTTAATATTACTTCTTGATACCCGTACCACTTATCAAGATTAAGCTTGTTTGTTGAAAATAGAGCTCTATCTATAATAGCTGCTTCAGAGCCTGCTACACCCATTTCTAAATTTCTTTTAGATAGAATATACTTCCCATTAATAAGTGGACGATTAAATGAATAAAGCAGTATGGCCGTCAAAACTAGACTCAATACCGTTATACTTAAAAGAAATAAGATTGTTTTTATTTTTTGCACATCATTATTTTAAGGGGTCCAATGCCATAGTGACAAGAAAGAGATTATTTAGTTTACATCATACGTTTTCTGATCAAAATAAAGCGTATGAAAATCGCAAGTTGGAATGTTAATGGAATTCGTGCAGCAGAGAAAAAAGGTTTTCTCGATTGGCTAAGCTCAAATCAGTACGAGATTGTTTGCCTACAAGAAACGAAAGCGCAACCAGAACAATTGAGTGAAACCTTATTAAGACCTGCTGGCTATCAAAGCTTTTTTGCGAGTGCTGAAAAGAAAGGTTACTCCGGCGTTGCCCTATATTTTCATGAAAAATTTGGTACCCCTAAAATCACTCTTGGGCTTGGTCGTGATGAGTTTGATAACGAAGGGCGCACCATATGTGCAGAATTCGATCAGTTCATTCTCTATAACGGCTACTTCCCAAACGGACAACGAGATCATGGCCGAGTTCCTTATAAACTCGACTATAGCCGCACTCTCTTAGCACAAGCCTTAGAGAAACAAAAAGAAACGGGGAAAGGTATTATTATTTGTGGTGATGTCAACACGGCCCATACAGAAATCGACTTGGCCAACCCAAAGACAAATCAGAAAACCACAGGCTTTCTTCCCGAAGAGAGAGTTTATATTGATGAAGTACTGACCGCAGGCTTTCACGATGTCGTTAGAGAATTCCACCCTGATGAAAAAGGCCACTATACTTGGTGGACCTATAGAGGAAATTGTCGTGAAAGAAATATCGGTTGGAGAATTGACTATTTCTTTGTCGATCAATTGCTCAGATCGAATGTCGACAAGGCCTATATCACCCCCGAAGTTCTTGGCTCAGACCACTGCCCTCTCGTTCTAGAACTAAACCTTTAACAGCTCTCATATTTTGATCTCAGCTACGTTGTGGCAGCCAATGCCACAGTTTGTGGCATATCTAATTGCCACTTGCCATGAAGTGTGGCAAAAATTGCTCAGCACATACCAAAGGAGATAATTATGAAGATGATGCTTTTAATACTGATGACTTTTGTTTCACTAAACACGACGGCAACAACACCAATTATGCCTATTCTCACTGCTGAGCTTTCTCAACATGAGAGATGGGATGTGGATAGCGAAATGGGAACAATTTATGAAGGACATGTAGAAGTCAACGCGTTTCTAGGAACATTAAGTCTTAATTACGAATACGCAGCTCACTGTCCAGAAGGGATGGCCTGTATCGCCGCTTTACAGATCAAAGAAGTGACCCTTCCACTTAAGTCGATTGAAAATGATGCTTGTGGAACGATGACTTACACGGCTGAGAGAAACCATATGCCTGCTGATGGAACAAGAGAAGTTCTAACCATCACTTCTTCTCTTTACAATAAGTGTATGCACCTTACCGTTGAAGAGCCTACAAAGATTAATTACACCATTCAGTTTTATAGCTGGGTTGATGGGAAGATCGTTACCTTACAAGCTGATCTTTTAGCAGAAACCTTACAGATGAAATAAAAAAAGCCTCTGAAAAGAGGCTTTCTTTACATTCACTATATTAACTTAAACTTTTCTTTATCTATTGTTGATCGGAACATATTCTCTTTTATTATGACCGACATAAATCTGTCTTGGTCTTGAGATTTTAATGCTTGAATCTTCTCTCATTTCTTTCCACTGGGCCAACCAACCAGGCAACCTCCCTAAAACAAACATAACAGTAAACATATTCGTTGGAATCCCTAATGCCTTATAAATAATCCCTGAATAGAAATCTACATTTGGATAAAGATTTCTTGAGACAAAATAATCATCACTTCTCGCCTCTTCTTCTAAACCTTTTGCAATGTCGAGAAGTGGGTCTTGAACATTTAATTTTTCAAGAACAACGTCACATGCTTTTTTGATTATTTTCGCTCGTGGATCAAAGTTTTTATAAACTCTGTGACCAAATCCCATTAATCTAAAAGGATCAGACTTATCTTTCGCTTTATTGATGAACATTTTGTAGTCACCACCGGCATCTCTAATTTTTGTAAGCATCTCAAGCACTCTTTGGTTTGCACCACCGTGAAGTTGTCCCCATAGAGCATTAATCCCTCCACTAACAGTAGCAAAAATATTGGCCTCAGAAGAGCCTACAACTCTTACAGTTGAGGCAGAACAATTTTGCTCATGGTCTGCATGAAGCATAAAAAGAACATCGAGTGCCTTAAGAATTTCTGGCTCTGGTTCTTTATCAAACATCATATTTAAGAAGTCTCCGGTATAGCCAAGAGAAGGATCCGAGGGCACAGGTTTTTTATTAATCGTTTGTCTATAAAAAGATGCTGCGATGATTTTTGTTTGCGCCATCATTTGTACAATTCCTCTTTCGCGGTCTTCAGCTTCAAGAGGCATTTTTAAATATTCAGGGTAAAAAGAACAAAGTGAACAAACCGTAGAAGAAATCACACCCATTGGATGAGAGTTATTGGGAAACTGTTCAATTATTTTCTGAACACCATTTGGCAGATTATTAAAATTACTCATTTGCTTTAGGTATTCATCAAACTGGGCCTGAGTCGGTAGTTCACCATAAGCAAGAAGATAAGCGACTTCGAGAAAACGTGACTGCTCTGCAAGTTGCTCAATAGGATAGCCACGATAACGAAGTATCCCCTCTTCTCCATTTAAAAACGTAATTCCCGACTGGCATGATCCTGTATTCATAAAACCATTATCGAGAGTCACATAACCTGTTTCTGCTCTTAACGATCTGATGTCGATGGCCTTCTCATTCTCTGTTCCAGTAATGATTGGCAATTCGTAGGTTTTCCCTGCTAGCTCTAGCTTCGCTGTTTCGGACATGCTGCCTCCATAAAAATCATTGGTAATTAAGTTTTCGACAAAATAATAAGTTAGGGCCCTGTTAATTACAAAGGTTGGAGCGTTAAAAAATGTATATATAAGACCAAAACGACCGATAAGTTATGAAATTAACTTTATTATAAGAATTTATATGAGTCGCGGCGCCCAAAATAAAATGAATATGACGCTAAAGAATCCTTTAGTCGATGAATCTGATAATTTTTTAACAAGGTTAATCAAAAACTTTTTGGCCATAATCCTCGGAATTCCTAAGGCGCAAAAAATAAATCAAGACCTTCACTATGATTTTAAAGAGAATCTAAAAAATCTCTTACAACAAAGAAGTATTGAAGTTGAATATCAAAACCTAGAGCTCCTCAAAAAAATTGATCTCAACCGCTCTACAGTCGTTACGATCAACCACCCCCATGGAGTTCTCGATGCATTGGTAACGGCATTATTTATCGAAGAAAACCTTCATGATAATTGGAAGGCCTTTGCCAATAAAATTTTAAAGGGCGTTATTCTCTTTCCAGAAAAGTATATTATTCCGGCCGATAACCAGGGAAAGAACACACAAGAAAAAATAAATTCAAACCTCAAGGCCTTAACGCTTTCAAACGAGCAGTTAGATCGAGGTGGCATTCTTGTTTACGCACCTGCAGGCGAAGTCTCTTATTTAAGAAAAGTTAATCAACAATACAAAATTCAAGATGCTCCTTGGTTCAACACACCCTTTAAGCTCGCCAGAAGAACAAAGGCGCAAATTATTCCTCTTCATATCTCTGGAAAAAATAGCGCTCTCTTTCACTTCATCAGGTTTTTGGGAAGAACTCCTGGTAGGATGTTTTTATTTTGGGAATTCATTCGTACAAAAAATAAAAAAATTACGATCACCGTTAAAGAGCCGCTTACTGCAGAAGCTGTTCGCTCCACCCCCGTCAATAAGCTCAATGAAAAGGTTTATGGCTCAATTTATAATGAAAATAGAGGTGTCTCATGAAATTAGCTTTTATCACTGGTGCATCCTCAGGTTTGGGAAAAGAAACGGCCCTAACTCTTGCCAGACATGGCTTTGATATTATTATTCATTTTGGAAAAAATGAACAAGGTGCCATGGAAACAAAAAAGCTTGTTGAAGAGAGTGGACAAAAATCCTATCTCTTTCAATACGATTTATCCGATGTTTCAAACCTCGAAGAAACCTTAGAAAACTTTTTTAAAGATAATAAAATTCAACACCCAAGTGTGCTGGTTAATAATGCTGGAATTCATAGTGACTCTCCTGCCCCTCTCATGGATTATGATCAGTTTGATAAAGTAATGAAGGTGAACCTTTACGCTCCTTTTGTTTTATCGAAATGGTTTTGCCGACATTTTAGAAGAGGAAACAAAGCACAGATTATCAACATCAGCTCGATCTCAGGAAAGCTTGGTAATATTGGGCAAGCCAACTATGCCGCGAGTAAAGCAGGTCTTCTCGGCCTAACAAAATCTTTTGCTCTAGAAAATGCCAAAAGAGGAATCCGAGTGAATGCCATTTGCGTTGGAGTTGTCGAAACAAAAATGATCGAAGGAATTGAGCATCTCGAAAAAATAAAACCAATGATTCCCATGCAACGTTTTGGGAAGGCAAGTGAAATCGCACAGGTCATCAAGTTTCTCTGCTCAGATGATTCATCTTATATGACAGGACAAACGATCAATGTCGATGGAGGTTTGATACGTGACTAAGCATTCAAAAATTTCAGGCTTTGGTCTGGTCTCTCCACTTGGAAATAATGTAGAAGAGAATTACTCATCTCTGTTAGAAAACAAATGTAATATGAAGCTGGTTGAGCAATGGGCCTTAATTGAAGGCCTTCAATGTAATATTGGATCTTTTGCCGATCAGTTTAAAGGAGATGTCATTCCTCGTAAAAAAAGAAGAACCATGTCAAAGATGTCCGAGATGATGGCCGTCGCTTGCGACGAGGCCCTCGCAAAGGCGAATCTAACAAAAGAAGATCTCAATAACAAACGAACGTTAATGATCATAGGATCCACCACCAGCAGTCTTTCAACATTAGAAACGTCAATGGTGAAGTTCAAAGAATCGAACTCAACGAAAGGTCAACTTTCAACTACCATGTTTAAAGGAATGAGCCATACCCTTTCATTAAATCTTGCCAGTTATCTCGATTTTAAAGGGCAAGTGATCTGCATCGCAAGTGCTTGCTCAACTAGTGCTCAAACAATTCTTTTGGCCCATCAATATTTGCAAGCAGGTCTTTGTGATTTAGTAATCGCAGGTGGCGCCGATGAATGTCATGTTTCAACGTGCATCAGTTTCGATACAGCTAAAGCAGCGGTAACAAATTTTAATCACGCTCCCTTAGAAGCATCACGTCCCTTTGATCAAAAGAGAACGGGAATTGTTGTTTCAGAAGGTGCTGCCGTGGTGATTATGGAAAGAGAAGAAGATTTAACAAAAAGAAAACGACCTGCTCTGGCAACAATATTAGGTGGTGCTCACAATTGCGATGCTAGTAATCTGGCAAACTCATCTGCCGAATCAATACAAAATAATATTGAAAATGCCTTAGCAAATTCAAAAGTTAAGGCCTCTGATATTTGCTATGTTAATGCTCATGCCACATCGACAATTATTGGCGATATCCTAGAGGGACAAGGGATTTTCAATGTTTTTGGAAATAAGATTCCAGTCAGTAGTTTTAAAGGAAATTTCGGTCACACCTTGGCGGCATGTGGGGCTTTGGAAGTCATTCTTTCAGTGGTGGGAATACAAAACGATATACTCTTTGGTACAAGAAACCTTGATACAGTTGACGAAAAAATCCCACCTCTAGATTTAATTAAAAATATTACGAAACCTAAACATCAACTCTTTATGAGTAATAATTTTGCAATGGGGGGACAAAATGTTTCTCTCGTTGTTAAAGCAGAGGAAAAATGAAACTTGAAGAAGTAAAAGAAAAAGTTGTCTCCGTCTTATCAAGCGAATTTGGAATTGAAGCCGATAAGATTACCCCGGAAGCTAATTTTAGAGAGGACCTAGATATCGATAGTCTTGATGCCGTTGATCTCATCGTCATCTTAGAAGAACAAACCAATACAAAATTTAAAACATTAGATCTGATGAAAATAAAAACTATTCAAGATTTATACAATCTCATCGATGATCATTTCAAAAATCAATAATAAACTTTGCACATTGCTGATCATCCTGACTTAACCATAAGACCTGATAAGTGTTTTCAGCACTTCGACTAATTTCAACTATTGTTTCAACTTCAGGAAGAATCATTCTCGAAACTCTCGATTTCTTAAGAGACTTATACTCTCTGCTTTCAAGCTCAAAACTCTTTTGAATTAATAGTGCAGATATCTCAATAAGCACAATGGATGGCGTGATGGGCTGACCGGGAAAATGCCCCTGCAAATGGGGAAGATCATTTGGTATACACAGTGAAAACTTTACACGATCTGGCCCTTTTTCGACTTCAGCAATGCGATGCAATATATAATTATCTAAACTCATATTAGTTTGATTTTAATAACTTAGCATCAGAGGTACAACTGGAAGCTCAAAATACTTATGATATTTGTCCCGATTTTAGAGACCTTCTGCCTCATCGCGACCCTATGATTTGGATCGATGAGATCCTTTATGCCAGTGAGAACGAGGGCTTGGCCCAAACAGAGCTCGTTTCAGACCAGCTCTATTTTGATAATCAGGTCTTTTACCCCAGTGCCTATATTGAATTTATAGCACAAGCTTATGCCTATACCATGGCCTTAAATGGAAGAAGAAAAAATCAAAGTCTTCAAGGCTGTTATCTAACCTCCATCGATAAGATGACAAACTCAAAAGCCTCAACACTAGGCCCTGGCGATATCCTTAGGATTTCAGTAAAGACCATAAGAAACCTCCACCCCGCCTACGTTCTTGAGGGAAAGATTTTTGACCAAAACAACAATGAATTATGTAGCGCTAAAATTAAAGGATTTGCTTTTTTTGAAGGTGAGCAGCTACCTTTTGAAGACGCACAACAGGAGATAAGAGCATGATAATGGAAGCCTTATTAGTTGGAGTGATACTCTTTATCGCTTCTTGCTTAAGATACTTACTGATGGTTGGTGCCTATTACGGAGTTGTTTATGTCTTTTTTAAAGAACAACTCCATAAATTTAAAATTAATAAAGAGTTCCCTGAATACAATATGATTAAACAGGAAATCTATTGGGGACTCGTTAATAATATTAATTTCTTTTTATTGGGAGTTGCCCTTTATTTTCTGTATCAAAATGGAATGCTAAAAATATATACCGATATCAATGAATATGGTTGGTTTTATGCCATCGCGATCATTCCCGTTTTACTTGTCCTTCATGATGCTTATTTCTTTTGGAGTCATTATTTAATGCATAGACCTTGGTTTAGAAAGTACTCTCACCACCATATTCACCATATGTTTCATAATGTTTCACCATGGGCGGCGTTTTCTGTTCACCCAGTAGAAGGATTTATAGAAGTACTCGTAAGGCCTATCATTTTAATGCTTATCCCTCTTCATCCTTACACTATTGCCGTTTTTGCTATTATTACTTTTACGTTGAATATTATTGGTCACTCAGGTTATGAGTTTTTTCCCAAGAACTACGCAACGTCCGAGTTTACTAAAATAAAAAGCTGTGCCACTTTTCATTACCAACACCATAAAAATGGTAATTATAATTTCGGTCTCTTCTTAAATGTCTGGGATAGGTTGATGGGAACTCTCCACCCTGATTATGAAAAAGACTTTGAGGAAAGTTCAAAGCATAACCCCATCGAAATTCCAATGAATACAAAAAGTGGACTTCATAGTTTATCGAATCTGTTTAAGACTTTTCGTTGGTAATCTTTCTGAGGTAGACAACTTTTTCTACCTCTGCGACTAAGATGCCATCAGTATCATGTATTTGAATTTTGAATGATGGTGTCGAGTCCCCCTCAGAGTCTACTTTTTGGCGAATTTCATCCATCTCATCTTTAGTTAAAATGACATCTGCAGATAATGCTTTTCTACTTGGTTTAATAAATTTAATTGAAGATTTCTTATCCCAGACAAGATAATCATTTCCAAGGTAGTCCATAAGAATCAGCATGTGAAAAGGATCGACCATCGAAAAAGCACTTCCTCCAAAATATGTACCTCGAACTCCCCTATTTAAAAGTGTGGACTTTAACTTAATGTGAAAACTTAGGATATTCTCAACTCTTTTAGACTTTACACGAATACCTGCAAACCATAACGGGGGATAGAAACGGACAAAAGTTGTTTTAAAACGTTGGTAAGGAGTCATCGTTACCAGTTGATGGGATCATCTTGCCATCGATAAATAAGCGACACTTCTTCATCAGTCAGACCTTGTTTTTTCTGCGCCATTTTAACGATGGCATCAAGATCAGTAAGACTGATTAAGTTTAGATTTAGCTTTTCTAACCTTCTTTTAGCCGCGTCCATTTTATAATCAACAATACTTATACAATGCTCTACAACTAAACCAAACTCACGGGCCCCTTTTACAGCAGCTTCAAGGGAGCTCCCTTGATTAACGAGATCTTCAATCAAAAGAGCGCTTTGCCCTTCTTTATAATCACCCTCAATAGAATTTTTTCGCCCATGATTTTTTGCCTTCGCTCTTAGGTAGACCATTGGTTTATCCATCTTCTCGGCAATCCAAG